>JAAYAG010000056.1 GCA_012719495.1 Bacteroidales bacterium | reverse complement strand
TTGAGTATTAGCGGGCCAAATCGAGGAAATTTAATGCAGGAAAACAGTGTTTTATGCAAAGCTCATTGTCCGCCACTTGTAAACAGCAATCTTCTGCTTTAAAATCACTTAAAATAACCCGTTATTTCTGCGTGATTTTGCATTGAATCTTACTGTTTACAAGCGGTCTGAACTCAAAAATATAGTCGAACTCAGGTTAATAGGTTTCCCATTCAGTTGAATTTCGGCCTGTTTTTGATGAACCGAAAATTCTAAATCCTGCCATTCAAATATATTGCATCCCAACGAGGACAGAACGTTGTTTTTACCATTTGCATAAATTTCCCCGATTTTATAATCAGCATGATACTCACAACCTTTTGGGGTCAAAGAGATCCAGAAGATATTTGCTTCAAAAACACGATGTCCTGTCCTTTATCCATTTTTCGACTATCAGCAGCGCCCAAACATGATGTTTAATCAATTAATCGATCTTTCTGGGCAAATCAAAAAATTGCATCATAAAAAAAATCCTTCATAATTATCTTTTTTTCAATGGATCGCTTAATTTTAACGCATTCACAAAAAAGCAGTTTTTACACTTTTCATTTTACCCTAAAATATCTGTTCATGAAACCTGATAACAATGAGACTGAACCTGTCGATGAGGAAACCCAATACCTTCTTGATCAGTTATATTCAATTGCACCAACAAAGATGGTCTTGCCTGATGGCACTGAAGAATCAATAGACCCTGACGGGAATATTGGCTTGCTGGCTTACGGTTACCAGGGAATTATAGCCTGGAGGAAAAAAAGAGAAGAGATGTATGGTAGCCGTTTCTACTCGCCATTTGTTGCCATGTTAATAAAGAACATGAAAAAAAGAAAGGAGGCTGGCAATGAACAAAAAAAATAAAGTATTATTGTTGGGATGGGATGCCGCAGACTGGAAGATCATAAACCGATTAGTTGATGCAGGACAGATGCCGGCCATAAAGAGCATCATTGAAAATGGGGTAATGGGGAATATTTCAACCCTTGAGCCTGCCTATTCTCCAATGCTTTGGACAACCATTGCCACCGGCATGTATCCCGATAAGCATGGAATATTAGGTTTTTCAGAACCTACACCCGATCATTCATCGATACGTCCTGTTTCAAACTCTTCACGAAAGGTAAAAGCACTTTGGAATATCCTTACACAAAACGGGTATAAGACTCATGTGGTCAATTGGTGGCCCTCATTCCCTGCAGAACCGGTAAATGGGATTTATGTTTCTAATATGTTCCCTAAGGTAAAATCATTCAAGGTTGATGATAGGCAACTTCCCGATGATACGGTTTATCCGCCTGAATTACAGAATCTGTTTGCGCATTTTATAGTCCATCCACTTGAGTTAACCGTGCAGCATCTGCAGCCATTTATGCCCGAAGCCGATTTCACCAGAATAAAGATTGATAAAAAAATAGAGGTGCTAACAAAACAAATTGCAGAAGCCGCGTCTATTCACGCAGCAGCAACGCTAGCCCTTGAGCAGCAAGAATGGGATTTTGCTGCCATTTATTGGGATACCATCGATCACTTCTGCCATGGTTTCATGAATTTTTCGCCGCCACAAATGAAGGGCATAAAAGATGAGGAATTTAAACTTTACAAGCATGTAGTTGACGGAGCTTATCGACTGATGGACAGCATGCTCGCCCGTATTCTTCAGTTGGCAGGTGATGAATGTGCCGTTTTTTTAACCTCTGATCATGGATTTAAGTCGGGAGATATGAGGCAACGACAGACGCCTAATGAGCCAGCCGGGCCTGCTTATCACCATCGGAATGTGGGGGTTTTCTGTGCGAAAGGGCCTGGAATCAAACGCGATGAAATTGTTTATGGAGCATCTCTTCTCGATATTACGCCAACGATTCTTACCTTGTTGGGACTTCCCGTGGGTGAAGATATGGACGGAAAACCATTGGTTGAAATTTTCAGTCAGGAGCCAACTATTAAAACCATACCTTCATGGGAAAATGTTCCAGGCGAATGCGGCATGTTGCCCGATGAAAAGCGGGATCTTGATCCTGAACATTCAGCGAATGCGATCAGACAGCTCATCGAACTTGGTTATATCGAAGATCCTGGCGACGATGTCAAAGTTTCCATTGAACGAACGGTTGATGAGCTGAACTATAATTTGTCACAAGTGTACTATGGAACGCAGCGGTTTCTTTTAGCTAAACCACTTCTCGAAGAGTTGTTTCATAAAAAACCCTATCAGGGACGATTTGCTTTCAGACTGGCCGATTGTTACGCCGATGAAGGAGATTATGAGATGGTGGAAAAGATATTAACCTCGCTGAAAATTAATGCTGAAAAAAAATTATTGAATAAGGAACAGATACAGCATATAAATGACCGGAAGGTGCCTGAAATTCTTAAGGGAAGGGAAAGGGAGCGTTGGATTAAAGAGAACAAGCAAAATCCGATTAAAGAAAATTATCAGGCAAAAAATGATTTATACCAGTTAAAAATTTACGAGGGTGATCTCCTGCTGAAAAGGGGATTTACAAAACAGGCACTAAAAAAGTATAAAGAAATAACATCCAAGAAGGTAAAATCAAGTTCCTATTACGCTCAGATGGGTAAAGCGTACTTAAAAACCCGTCAATGGAAAGATGCGGAAAAGATGTACTCCGAGCTTCTTAAACTTGATCCCGATCATTACATGGCGCACATGGGCGTTGGTATTGCTAATTTTAACCTTTCACACTATGAAGAAGCGCTCGATCATTTGCTCGATTCTGTTACACTGAACTTTTATAACTATGTTTCCCATTACAATATCGGACGAACGCTGATCGAAATGAACGATTGGGTGAATGCTGCAAACGCCCTTGAAATATCCCTGAAAATAAATCCAAACTTTGGCACTGCCCGGAATGTGCTAATTGATTTATATGAAAATAAAATGAACGCACCGGATAAAGCATTAAAATTGAGGGGTAAGGAGAATACAACACCAACGCTTCAAGTATCCTCCGGGGAAGAAGAATTATTAATTGTACCCATATCGGAAGAGTATGATTATGAACCCATCATTGTAGTGAGCGGGCTTCCCCGTTCAGGAACCTCATTAATGATGCAGATGCTCGATGCCGCAGGAGTCGATATTTTTACAGATGGTATTCGAAAACCCGATGAGAATAATCCCAAGGGTTATTTCGAACATGAAAAAGTAAAGCAATTGATTAAAAATCAACAATGGTTAGTCGATGCAACCGGCAAGGCAGTAAAAATTGTTGTGCCCCTGCTTTATAAATTGCCCAAATTATTCAAGTATAAAGTAATCTTTATGCTTAGGGATATTAATGAAGTAGTAGAGTCGCAACATCGAATGCTGGTCAGGGATGGGAAGATTAAAGAAGAACACTTTGCTGTGGGACTAAATGAGACCTACCAGAAATATCTTGAACGGTTGAAACCTTGGTGCCTCAAGAATAAAAATGTGGAAATTCTTATGGTCGATTATAGGGAAACTATCGATAATCCTATAGAAACAGCGGAAAGAATAGCTGTTTTTCTTGGAAAGAGTTTGGATGTGGAAGCGATGAAAAGCATTATTACACCGGAACTTTATCGCACAAAATTTTTTTAAAAAATCAAAATAACTATTGTAATATCAATTTGTTATGCCTACTTTAGACCCGAAAAAACCTTATTCTGTAAATCTATGAAAGAAATAGCGAGAAAATTGACACGTTATTCAACAGCTGCAGGAGCACTGTTGGCTGTTTCTGCCGGAGCTCAAGCCAATCCTCATTTTGGCACTATGACGGGTTCTGATGGAAACTTAACCTTAAATCACGACAATGACCGGGTGTTTATTGATGTAAACAACGATGGTAAAAATGATTTTTTGGGGGTAATGTTTACTAGTACTACTTCAACCTCCTTCTACTCCTCATCCTATGGATGGTACTATTACACGTTCTTGTATAAGACTGTGTTTTTTTCCAGTAACTGGTTTAGCGACAATGGGGCTGATGATGCCGTTGAGCTGGATGGTCCAACTACGATTAGAGCCAAAAAGTTCTTTATGAACGATAGAATTGGTCCTCTTTCAAATGAATACTATTATGGGTTAATATCCAATTGGTCAGGACCTGCAGGTTCAGGTGGCCCTTACACAACTCCTGCACTGGGAACTCCATTCTCTTCAGGTGGCGATGAAGGGTATATTGGGTTTTCTACTCAACTTTCAGATAATGAAAAATATTACGGATGGGCGAATGTCTTATTAGATGGCTATGGAAATGTTGAATTTATCTCTGCAGCCCTTGAAAATAGGAATCAAGTTCCAATTCTTGCTGGCGATAGTACTCCTGTGCCTCTGCTCCCGATTGCTTCTGCCGCAGGGTTAGGTCTCGTAGGTTTAATGGCAGCATTGAAACGCAGAAAGAAAAATGTAACTTTATAAATCCCGGGAATTATGAAAGCAATATATACAATTATTCTTGTTTGCTTTTTGGCAACCATTGCCTCAAATGCAAAGGCTGATAATGCAACCCGCGATATCAGAAAATATAAAACCGAATTAAAGCTGACCTCTCAGCAAATGCAACAGCTTGATGCAATTTATAGTAATGCTGAAAGAGCGAGGGCCAAATTAAGTGCCTCACCAGCAAATGGTCAGGCAAAAATGGAACAACGACGTGCTTTGATGAAAAAACAAAGGCAAGATGTCAGGAAGGTCTTAACTCCACAGCAAAGGCTTGCTTATGCCAAAATGAATGGCGTGAAACCGAAAAAAGGAAAGAAAAAAGAATAAAAAAAACCGCCTTAAGGCGGTTTTTTTTATCCCTGAATTTCATCACTCTCACCCCAAAATAAAATGGGAAATACGATGATAAGGTTTTCTGTGAACAAAAGATTCCTTTGCAAACTCACCCCCGGCACACGCTGAAAAGCACCACCCTTGATATCAAACCCGGCCAGCTGGGGCTTTGCAATTTTGTATGGGCTGTAAATCTCAGGTTAATAGAATCCATCCATAGCAGCTTTGCATAAAAAATTCTATTTTTATCGGCCTAAACAGAACCATGCTTTTTAATTCGCTCATATTTGTAGCTTTTGCCATTGTTTATTTTGTCGTATCGAAATTCATAGGTAAAAGGGTGAAAGCTAGGTTATTCTGGCTAACGGGAATGTCGTTTTTTTTCTACGGATGGTGGGACTGGCGTTTTCTTTTTCTGATCATTTTTAGCGGATTGATCGATTATTATGCTGCACTGGCCATGGTTCGTTGGGAAAAGTACCGGAAATTACTGTTTTTCCTTTCGATGGCTGGAAATATCGGCTCTCTCTCGGTATTTAAATATTCGGGATTTATTGCCCAAAACATCGACATGCTGTTTGGTCTTACCGGAGCATTTTCGCTTGCAGGTAATATTCCACCCTTCTTCCTTGTAACCCCTGTCGGAATTAGCTTTTATACTTTTCAAAGCATGAGTTATACTCTCGATGTTTATCATCGAAAATTTACGCCGACAAGGGATGTTATCCATTTCTTTGCTTTTTTATCTATGTTTCCTCAGCTCGTTGCCGGCCCAATTATTCGTGCAAAAGAAATGTTGCCGCAACTTCTTGTTGTGAAGAAGGTTGAAAGCGATGAAAAATGGGCTGGTTTTCGCTACGTGGTGAAAGGGTATTTTATGAAAATGGTGATTGCCGACAATTTAGCTCCTTTGGTAGTAACTGCGTTCAGCGCCCCGCAGCCCAGCAGTTCTTCGGCATATTGGTGGGGAGCCATTATTGCTTTTGCCTTGCAGATTTATTGCGATTTTGCAGGCTATAGCAATATTGCGCGCGGCCTTGCCAGATGGATGGGCTACGACTTTCCCGACAATTTCAATCATCCCTATATATCGGTTTCTCTTCGCGAATTTTGGACCCGATGGCATATTTCACTCTCTACATGGTTTCGTGACTATCTTTATATTCCGCTGGGAGGAAACCGGAAGGGAAAATGGCGGTCGCACCTTAACATGGCTGTGACTATGGTTATTTCTGGTCTTTGGCATGGGGCAGCGTGGACGTATGTAACATGGGGGGCACTTCATGCTTTTTTCCTTTCTTTGGAGAGAATAACAGGTTGGAATACATTCGTTTCGAAGAGAAAGGCCTTGAAGGTTCTTGCCTGGTTTTTTACGTTAATTCAGGTGCTGGTAGCGTGGGTATTCTTTAGGGCCGAAAGCATTGAGCAGGCTTGGCAGATTGTTAAAACCATGTTTGCGTTCACCGGAAAATTTGACTTTGGCTGGGGCCTTAATGGTTGGGTTTTTGTTACAATAATGATTATTAGTGAAATAGTTGAGGCAAGTAAACTGAAGGAAAAAATTTCCATGAAGCCAGCGCTGGCCGCTTGTGCTGAAATGGGTTTTTATGCGTTGATGATTACTGCTATTGTCTTTTTCAGAGGAAGTGGAAGTGAATTTATTTATTTTCAGTTTTAGAATGAAATTACACCGGAACATACCGTTAACTCTTGCTCTTTCAGTGATCCTGATTGGGATTCTCAGTTTTTTTATGCCCAAAAACAAAGAAAAATACCTTAAAGACCGTTTCTGGTCGCAAAAAACATTTGCACCGCCAGTGTTCGATGGTGTAATTATTGGAGATTCAAGAAGTTATCGAGGACTTATTCCCAGTGTTATTGAGGAAAAGACTCCCGGGTTGAGGTTTCTTAACTTTGCCTATTCAAATGGGGGGTTGAACCGTGTTATTTATCAGGCTGCCGAGAAAAAACTTTCACCCGAAAGCAAAAATAAGGTGATTATTATCGGGGTTTCAGCCAATGGTATCACGGGTTTTACAAAAAATAACGATCAATATCTGCAAGAATTGAACCGGCCACGCGAGGAAGTTTTCGAGCGGATCTATCTTAATGGTTTTTTATATTATTTTTCAGCTACAACCCCTGAGCAGCTTCGAGACTCGCTTACCGGGAAAAGGAGCCCGGTGATCTACCGTAACGATTATTTTGCAGATGGATATGTGGCTTCCGAAAAATTTCCGCGCGATACCCTTGAAGCATTAGCGTCGTATATCAAAGATTTTTCAGTGTATAAAGTCGACAGTAATTTAGTTAATGAACTCGCTGCCCAAGTGAAAGAATGGTCTGAAAAAGGGATCACCGTGATTGGATTCCGGCCGCCGGTTACCATGGACATGAAGGCTCTTGAAGATACAATGGGCTTGTATAACGAAGCAGAAATATCAGGGAAATTTACTTCAGCCGGAGGGCATTGGATCACTCTCCCCTCAACCAGTTTTTCTACTTACGATGGAAGCCATTTGGATATTGCTTCAGCAAACCGGCTTTCTGAAATCATTGGTGAAGAATTGCTTACGTTAATTGAAAATTAGTTGCCTGGTTTTTCTCTCATTTTCATTATCTGTTAAAATGGATTTGTATTGATTTTTTATAGCGAGAATGTTATTTTTCGTCTACATTGTTTTACTTTTGGTTGATAACCATAAGAACAATTCCATGAAAATTGCGATGCATCAATGGGCGGAAGAAACAATGGCTAATGCCGAAAAAACAATTTTCCCAATAATGACATATCCCGGCTTGCCATTGATCAACAAAACGATAGCAGAAATGACCTGTTCGGGCAAGGTTCAGTTTGAATGTATTCGGGCATTGGCCAATCGTTTTCCAAAGATGCCGGCTATACCAATGAGCATGGATCTTTCGCTAGAAGCGGAAGCCTTTGGAGCAGAAGTGATTATAACAGACAATGAGGTTCCAGCCATACAAGGCCGGGTGCTTTCCGAGTATACCGAAATTGTCGGCTTAACAATTCCCGAACCATCCACAAAACGAATAAATGCCTTTGTTGATGCAGCGGAATTGCTGGTTGGGGCGGACTTTGGCAAGCCTGTTTTTGCGGGGTCTATTGGTCCATATTCACTGGCTGGTCGTTTGCTCGATTTAACTGAAATTCTTACCGGAATCTTCATTTATCCCGACGAAGTGCATCAATTGTTGGAGAAAACTACCCAATTTCTGGTTTCATACCTCGAAAGGTTGAAAGCCACCGGCGTGAATGGCGTAATTATGGCTGAACCGGCTGCCGGCTTACTTGGAGAAGAACAATGCAATGAATTCTCTTCCAATTACATTCGTAAAATTGTGGAGAAAGTACAAGACGATACTTTTTGGATTATACTTCATAACTGCGGGAATACAGCTAGCCTGGTTGATTCGATGGTGAGCACGGGCGCTAAAGCCTATCATTTTGGGAATGCCGTCGATATGAGTGCAATTTTGCCCTTAGTGCCTGAAGAATATATGGTTATGGGAAATCTTAATCCGGTTGGGGTTATTAAACTGAAAAGCCCGGCACAAATAACTGCCGAAGTTGCCCTGTTGCGGCAAAAAACCTGTCAGTACAAGAATTTTGTGCTTTCGTCGGGCTGCGACATTCCGCCGGGTACTTCGCTCGAGAACATCAATGCCTTGTTCTGCTGATGGGTAAAGCATTTTTTGTAAACGAAACATTACCGTTTTTGTTAGCCACTATCTCCAATGCAAAAAGGTTCGATTAAAATGATATGTTTGCGGAAAACAATATTTATGGCATTAAGAATCTGTACGGCAATTATTTTTTTTACTGTTATATTATTCTGTTTTTCAATGGCAAAGGCCGAAGAACCACGCGAGCATTTTAGGGGAGGTATGTTCCCGCACGTAGGTTTTCTTTACAATAACGAAAGTGATACCAAGATTCAAGGTTTTTGTGTAGGTATTGGCGGGAAAATCGTTTTTCCTGTAAGTAACCACTTCAGGGTGGGTACCGAAGGGTACGTTACCTCGTATAACTACAAAAACAACGAAGGCTTCTACAAGCTGGGTTGGGGAGGTTTGTTATTCGAATATGTTCCAAAGATATCACGGTTGATGCCAGTTTTTGGTGTTGCAGTAGGTGGCGGAGGGATAAAAGATTTGTATCCGGTTTCGGGTAATTATAAAGATAATGAGTATGATGTGGCCATCTATAAAAAGTATTCCACTATGGTAATTGCACCGCAAGTCAGCCTTGAATACAAGCTTACTTCGCACATAAACCTGGCTACAAAAATCGATTATCTATTATATCCGGGTAATGAATTCACAAAGTACATTGCTCATGGCCCAAGGGTATATTTTGGTGTGCTTTTTTCCAGATAATTTATCCTACAAAAATTCTTCGGGGTGTTTCACTGCATATTTTAAGCCTTTGAAAAGCTTTGCTCCCTGGGCCGCGTCGGCAATGCGGTGATCAAACACAATTGAACCCGACATCATGCGGCGGATTACAATTTCGTCATTAACTACAACCGGTTTCTTTTGAATTCCACCCATAACATACACGAAAGAATAATTTGCCGTGGGAAGTAAGGCCGGGAATCCGTAATCGAGGCCAAGGCTGCCAATATTGGTAATCATGAACGAACCAAAGCTGTTGGCCGATACACCAAGCCCGGGGAACGAAATGCCCCAGGTTATGGTAAGCGTTTTAAACACCGAGAAAAACCAGTTTCGAAAGGGCCAGGGGATTTTAGCCAGTGTATTTTTATTTTGCATGGTTCCGTTTTCTCCCCCTTTACGTGTCTTAAGAATTTCTTCATTCATATACTCTTCTAAGCAGCTGTAATTCATCGAGTCGGCTGAGGGCACCACCACAGAACTCATCGCTCCGTCGGCCTTAAGAACGCTTACCGCGGGATTTATCGTTGGACGGGCTACAATTTTACCCCTGCGAAGGTATGAATTGAACTCGGGAATTTGCTCTTTTACTATTCGAGCGATGGCCAGTACAAAAAAGTGGGTCAGGGTAATTTTTATGCCTTCTTTACGTTTCTGGCTGATGAACGACTCCAACTCAGTGACATCAAATTCTACTCCGCCAAAGATTTTCGAATCTACTGGTTTCCTGTAAATGGTGGAGGCTACTTTACGCCACGATGTGTTCAGTTGGTCGCTTGTTTCCATAATAAATCATTGTATTGGTTTTCCTCAATTTCTTTAGCTGTGAAAGAACCGTTTTCAATGTTTTTTTACAACGATTGACAGGCCTTCGGCAACAGCTTTCAAATTGAAAGGCAAAACCAAAAATAGGAGTTTTTTGTAAATATTTTATTGCATCAATGGTTCACTTATTCATCGGTCCATTCTAAAATATCAATCCATTGAATACTAGAAAAGAAAAACCATCCTTCCATTAAGGGAAAATCAGCTATTGGTTGTCTGTTCACAGGAAGGATAAATACTAAGCCTGTAAAATCAAAAAAAATTAAAATGAAACGAACATTCACTGTATTGGCACTGCTCGTTTTTTGTGCTGCTACAAATGCTTATTGCCAAAGTAGTTCCATGTTGATCAAAAAAGAGAAATTTAATATCAACAAGGAGGTTGAGGAAAACATTGGTTATACCCAGGCGGTAAAAGTTGGTAATACCATTTACGTTTCGGGGTCGGTTGGCTGGGGAAACATGAAAGATGCCCTAAAACTCGCTTACGATGAAATTGAGAAAACGTTGAAGTACTATAACGCCTCGTTCAAAAATGTTGTAAAAGAAAACCTTTATAGTACAGCGCTCGATTCGGTAATTGCCAATAAAGAAATCAGGACGCAGTATTATGGAACCGACTTCCCGGCAGCAACCTGGGTAGAGGTTAAAAGGCTTTACAATCCGGGCTTAGTGGTTGAAATTGAAGTGACCGCGGTGTTACCCGAAGGGAAATAAACGAAGCTAAGAACAGTTAAGTTGGTTATAGCTATTATAATGGTCAAGCTCCGTTGAAACTTCGGCGGGGCAATTCTATTAATGACCATTCCATAGAACGGTCCTCGCAGATTTCACTCATACCGCAGATTCATTCTGGAATGTTTTATCAACGTGATGGTAATTGCCAAGAGCATTATTAACGCAAAAGCCCGAGCGAACCCGGGCCAAATCGAAATGTAATTTTGAAGTTGTGTTATTATTTGCGTAATGTGTTTATTGGGTATTGGCTTTATCTATTTGGACTTTGAAGCTCATTTGATTGCCAAATTCTATCCATGGGGCCATGCTTGAAGCCCTCGAAAAGCTGAAAGTACCAATTGATTTACCAACCGAAAGATGTGTTGTTTTGTAATCGCCACTTGTCCAGGCTCTCAGTGTTTCAAGGGTAATTATGAAATCGCAATCAATTGCGATATTGTATTCCGACAGATCGACACTTTCCCAGCCTCTCTTCTCTTTAGCAACAAACCAAATGTCTGAAGTATTAATAATATCAACAGGTTGTTCATTGCTGCCGTCATAGATTTTGATTCGATAAAGAATGCTATCGCAAAAATTTCTGCGAACGTGAAAGAAGAGCTTCTTCACTACTATTTCATCCGAATTTCTGAACAGTGTTCCTATTTCAGCGCCATTAATTGCTTCGCTCCAAACCCATGCCATGCTGCCCGCTTTTTTTGCCCCAATAAAACTAGGTTCTCCTTCTGGCCTTACAACCAATTCCTTAAGCTGATAGGTTCTTGCTTTAAGTGCTACATTTAAAGCACCTAAATTACGGGCTATTAAATCGCCAACGTTGTAATCTTTGCTCTCGTAGCCCACGTAAGAAAACCGAATAATATTTCCATTGTCGAGTCCCGAAATATCAATACGAAAATCACCATTTACCGACGAGATTGTTCCTCTGTTTAATCCTATTACCCCTATGTTCCCATACGATAACGGATTTCCTTCCTCATCGGTTAAACGACCCGATATGTTCTGACCAAACAATGAAAGCTGAGCAGCTAAAAATGCCAAAAAGAAAATCAATTCTTTCATGTTTAATACGTTGTTTAATATGTAGTTAATCCTGTATCAAAAAACTCCTAAAGGACAAACGAATACAAATAATATCGGCTTGTTTCATCCGCCTGCATATTGATTCGCAGCACTTTTCTGGTCGAAATTGAAGTGACCGCGGTGTTACCCGAAGAGTGAAAAACAAAGAAGGCCTGAAGCGATCAAACCTTCTTTTCTGCGAATTATCTTTTTTTAACCTATCGCGAATAGTAACGGCTGGTCTCGTCAGATTTTATATCGCTTCGGAGTACTTTCCAGGTCGAAAGTTCAGAGTTGTCGCGTAGCTCTGCCTTTAACTCTGATATTTTATCAATGCTGAAATCGGCATTTGATTTATCGGCAATTAGGTTAACTATTTTCAACGTTGAACTATTGCACCAGAATCGTGAGTCTGAAGATAAGTTCAACCACAACGAGTCGATTGAAACATTGTAGGAAAAATTAATTTCAGCATTTTTACCTTCAATTTGAAGATTACCAAGAGTGATTTGGTTCAATTCTACCCGGCTTTCAGTCAATGTAATTGATTTCAAGCCACTACAGGTAAGATTCAAAAAGAAGTTTTCCTGATTTGGAATTGGGTCAACAATCAGTGTATCGCCTTTTGTCCAATACACAGGTTTTGTAACAATAACGCCTTTATTATGTGACAATTTAATCGAATCAGATGTTCCGTAGCTTACTTGTAAGTTTGCCCCTTTAGTAACCACCAAGTGTGAAAAGGGAGGCAATGCTTCGGTTTCGCTTTCAAATTGAAACCCTCGCTTATCACGGGGAACCTGTATCAAAAACGAAAGAAGGAACAACCCGATAACTCCAAAAAAGGAGATGAATATTATTTTGCTTGTTTTCATGGCTTTTCGTTTAACTGGTCAAACAACGGTTTTAACTCCTCGCGGCTCAGGTTCAGCAACTTTACCTGACGGATAAACTCGGGCAAATGCACCTGGAAAAATTCCTCTTTGCGTAGGTTAATGATTTGTTGCGGGGCACTTTCGGTTACAAAAAACCCGATGCCACGTTGGTTACTGATAATATTTTCGCGTTGCAATTCCATATACGTTCTCATTATAGTGTTTTGATTGACCCCAACGGCAGCCGCATGTTCGCGCACCGAGGGTATTTTACTTCCAACCGGGTATTCTCCCGATACGATTTTGTCGCAGATACTATCGGCTATCTGCTGAAAAATCCCTTTCGAATCTTTGAATTCCATTACTGTGCCTCCTTTTCTTTAAGTTTGAAATAGGCATAGGCCAGCGCTATCAAGCTCATTAAGGCGAACAAAATTGTACCCGTCAAAAATCCTTGTTCTGCTTTCATGGTATGTTCAAGATTGGTTATCCACGGATTATTCAAACGCAATTTTTCGAATATCAACACAAAATAACCGGCTGTAACTGCTAAAACTCCACCAACAAAAACTATTGTTTTAACTAAAGGGTATTTTCTAAAAGTAGCTGCCCCGGCAAATGCGATAACAAATAAGAATACCGACAGGGTAAAAAACATAAGAATTAACCCATCCTCTGTGTTTGCAATGGGTTGTTGATAGGAAATAGTTTCAAATGGATAAATTCTTAAACCATTCACTTCTACCCAACTATTTTTCGAGGGGAAGGCGTTTCTAGTAAAAACAGCAAGGCTACTAAATACCCAAAATAGTATTGGATAGAGCAAAATGAATGATGCAATTTTTTCAATGAATTCGTATAGGAACCTTTCGAATGTTGTAACAGGAACCATCAACGACATGATTGTTTTTTCTTTGCTCCTAAATTGTGAAAATGCAAAACCTGCATAAATTATTCCGACAACAAAATAATTCACTATAAACACTGGTATCCAACCATCTTTATTCCAGTAGCTAGGGTTCTGAGCCATTGCAATTAAGCTAATTATAAAAATTGAAATAGCAATTACTCCACCCATCATCATGGTTTGTTTAAAGTTAAGCGCAAGCGTGCTTTTAGCATACCTACAAAATCGCTTGTAATTAAATATATGATTTGTTTTCATGGCTATTTCTATTTAAGAGTTATTCCTGAAATTGCTGCATTGAAAAGCAACTCAATATCCACTTCGGTAGGTGTACCGTTAGCAGGTTTCATAACCTTGAAACCACCGGGCGACACCTCGTGGTAAAGGCTTTCAATACCTTCGAGGTTGGTAGTGCTACAGAACGAATACTTCTCGGCAATTTCCCAAATACTTTGTTGCAGAACCACTTTCCCTTGGTCGAGTACAATGATTTTGTCAATCAGGTTCTCCACGTCTTTCACCTGGTGCGTCGATATTAGCACCAATTGCTCTTCGCTGAGCGAACTGGCTACCACTTTGCGGAAAATAGATTTCGAAGGAATGTCCAAACCATTGGTAGGTTCGTCGAGTACCAGCAATTTGCAGTTGGTCGATAGCGCAAAGGCAATCAGGAACTTTTTCTTTTGCCCATACGATTGCTTGGTGAGCTTGCTGTTGGTATCAAGTTCAAAATCGGCAAGAATGCGGCCAAGCTTGGCGTGGTCGAACCTTGGGTAGAAAACCGAATAGGCTTTAACGTACTCCGAAATTTTTACCGATGGCAGGTCATACTCCTCGGGAACAAAGTAAACCTCCTCGAGCAGCGATGGGTTGCGGCGAAAAGGCACATCGGCCATCACCATTAGCGTGTTTTTGGGAGCTTCGAGCAAGCCGGTGATCAATTTTAGCAAGGTCGATTTCCCCGCGCCATTTTTTCCCAGCAAGCCCACTATGCTCCCCTCTTTTTCCGAAAGCGTTAACCCATTGAACAGGTTTTTTTGCTTTCCGTAGTGAAAACTTAGGTTTGTGATTTCAATCATGACTAATCGTTTTACTGTACTAGTTTAATAGAACAGTACAAATGTAGAAAATCAATTTTAAATTCCAACTATTGAGAGAAAAATATTCTGTTTATAGATTGTTTCAAAAATGAAAGCAGAAGTAATTTGATTCAGAGACATTATCTTCAAAAAATGTACATTTGTGTTCAACTGAGAAAATAGAAGAAGCTTTGATTGAAACCAAACTGAAATTTTATATCCTTTCTTTTCATTCAAAGATTTCATAAAAAACCGGGGGATGGGGTATAAATTAAAATGAGAAAAAACATAGTAATCTTTTACTGCATCGTTATTTGTAAAGCAATGGTATTCGCCCAGCCAACTTCAATTGGGGGTTACAACGTTTATTACGGTATTCTGCATAACCATTCAAATTTTTCAGATGGGCAAGGTACTGCATTAAAAGCCTATACCTATGCCAGGGATAGTGCCAGTTTAGATTTCTTCGGTCTTTCCGATCATTCAAGTCATCCAAATTTTACCTCCGAAACCTGGTCGGCTACAAAAAGTGTTGCCGACAGTATTAATCAGGATGGAGTATTTTCCACTTTCACTGGTTTTGAATGGACTAGTTCAATCTATGGGCATGTCGCTGTAATAAATACGAGCGACTATATATCAACAACGAATTCCTCTTATGACTCATTTGATGAACTTTATGGGTGGTTGTCATTAGTAAACAATGGCGTCGCATTTTTCAACCATCCGGGAATTTATAATAGTGTTGCAAAGGAGTTTGACCATTTTACCGATACCCCTTCTGATATTTTTGTCGGTATGGAGCTTTGGAATAAAAACCTTGGTTTCGCTACTTATTTTTATAATGATGGGTATTTTGCCGGTGATACCAAAGGATACTTCGATGAAGCGAATAGCCTGAAATGGAAAATTGGGGCTTCGGGTTCAGATGATAATCATACCGCCAATTGGGGCAACCGTAATGGTTACAGGTTGGCGGTTTTGGCAAACGCGTTGAACAGGGGAGAATTATTACTGGCCATGCAAGTCAGAAGATTTTATTCAACTGAAGACAAAAACATAGTGCTTTCATTTAAAATGAACGGGAATGAGATGGGGGCAAGTATCACAGAAGGAACCTACACAGCTCAAATTCAGGCTGAAGATGGTGACTTAGAAACTTTTTCTAAAGTAGAATTAAGAAAAAACGGAAATGTTATACAAACATGGTTTCCCAATCTGCCGAGCCTGAATTTAACAACTGTACTCACTACCTTAACCGGTGAATATTACTACATTAAAGTAACCCAAACCGACGGCAATGAAGCAATATCTTCGCCAATTTATATTGAAAGCACCAATGGTTGTAGTGATTATATGGTTGTTGAGAACAGTTTTATGAGCGGTACTTACAACCTGTTGGCAAAAAACAGGATCGTAGCTTCCAATCAAATTTCAAACGGAGCAACGGTACAGTATGGAGCCAATAGTGTTCATTTAATGAGTGGGTTTAGGGCTTATGAAGGAAGTAGTTTTTCGGTTAGCACAACAGGTTGTTCCGAAACTAAATCGGCTAAATTTATTGACAAGAATCAAGAAAACAGATCGCATGAAAACACAATGGCAAACTTTGTTCAATTATTTCCAAATCCTTCTAAGGGAGGGTTTTTCATTCAGTTGGCTGAAGATCTCACCATCACCCGAATCATCATAAATGACATATCCGGTAAGACGGTTTATAATAAGACACATAACAGCAATTTAGTTTCACTAAACCTTACCAATCAAAAGAGAGGTATTTACATTGTTACGGTGATTTCAAACAATAGTTCTACTGTGAAAAAACTGATTATTGAGTAACGATTGCTAATCTTCACCTGAGGCATCCTCGTCAATTTCGATTACCTCCTGCACATTCATTGCTTTTTCGGCAAAACGATCAACCCATTCGGTCATTCTGCCTGCAAAAACCAAAAACTGAGTCTTTGCCGGGCCTTGCGAAAGCCGTATTACCTGAGATAAATTCATGCTTTTCATAACATCGTCAGCATCATCGATGGCAAAAACTTTCACCCCACTTAAATCTAACGCGTACAACGAATAAATTTGATTGAGCCGTTTGGTTGTTCCGATCACCACATCCGATCCCATGTAAATGCGATCTTTCTGGTCGTCGATCTTCTCGTTTTCGCACGCCAGATGCACCCGTAAATCGGTATATCTTCCCAAACGCGTAAATTCGTTTTTCATTTCCGTTGCCCGGGCAATGTCGGGCACAATAATAAGCGCCCGTGGTGTGTCATTGAGCGATTTTTTCAATCGTTGAAGTATACCTAACACAATTGAAACTGTCTTTCCACAACCATCGTGAGCCACGCATAGCAGATCGTGACCACTTTTTATTCTTGGAATGCAAATCTTTTCCAATTCAAAAAGGTCTGTAAATCCATTCCGAATTAAAACCTCAACAAGCTGATGATCCAGTATTTTATTCATAAATTTTTAAAACCCTCTTGTGTTAAGCCACAATTTACACGCTTCGGACCACAATGTTTCGGTATCGTTCGACTGGCCCAATCCATAACCATGACCGCCCTTTTCGCAGATATGCAACTCACTTGGAACTGCATATTTTTTCATGGCGAGTGCATAGTTAATACTATTCTGAACAGAAACCACAATATCAAACATCTAAAATTAATTCTCATTTTCTTCTTCAATAAAGAATCCTAACCTTTAGTAACTTAAACGAGATCGTAATAAAATATTACTTTTGACTAAAAATTAGCAAGTAGATGATCTTACACGAAGGGTTGGTTGTTAAGTCTACCGGAAGCCGCTACACGGTTAAGTCGGGCAATATTTTTTATGAATGCCGCATAAAGGGAAAGTTGCGCATCAAGGGCATTCGTACTACAAATCCGCTTACTGTTGGCGACATTGTCGACTTTGAAATTCAGAATGAAACTTCGGAAAACGGCCTTCCCATGGGCGTAATTACCAACCTTCAGCAACGTAAAAATTACATTATCCGCAAATCGGTTAACCTTTCGAAAGAGTCGCATATTATTGCATCCAATATCGATATGGCATTCATTCTGGCTACCATCAACTACCCGGTAACGATGCCTACTTTTATCGACCGCTTTCTGGTTACAGCCGAAGCTTATTCTATTCCGTCGGTAGTGGTTTTCAATAAAATTGACCTTTACAACGAAGAAGAGTTGTTGCGCATGGAACAACTGGCCGATACTTACCGGAAAATTGGATATGAATGTTTGATAACGTCAACGGTAACCGGGCAGGGAATTGATGCCTTTAAAGCAATGGTAACCGGCAAGGTGAGTGTGATAACAGGAGTGTCGGGAGTGGGAAAATCGACATTAATAAATACCATTGACCCGGCGTTGAGCCTTAAAACGGAAAAAATTTCCGATTCCCATAAATCGGGTAAACATACTACGACATTCTCCGAGATGTTTGAATTGTCGTTCGGGGGTTTCATTATCGACACCCCTGGCATACGATCATTCGGGATGATTGATATGGAAAACGACGATGTAAGCCATTACTTTCCCGAAATTTTCGAGGTGTCACACCAATGCCGTTTCAATAATTGCACCCATACCCATGAACCGGGCTGCGCGGTGCGCGAAGCCATTGAACTTGGGCAGATAAGTACCTCGCGCTACGAGAGTTATTTAAGTATCCTATTTGAAGACGAGAACGAAAAGTACAGACTGGGATCGTAACAAAACTGCCGCCAACCATTTCCGGTTGGCCCGGAAATAGAATGACAGCAGTTAGCCCTCTTCCCTTAAAAAGACAAAAGAAATAAGGTGTTGTTTTTTTAACCTGTTTGCGCCTATTTGATCATAAATTTCTCTTCAATCTGGCCGTTTTCATTTTTCACGATCAACATATAAAGCCCTTTTTCAATTCCGCTTAATGAGATGGTCTCATTTTCACTTTTTGCTATCAAGCTTCTTACTATCTGACCGTTCACTGAAATTACTTCAACTTTCGATCTGGATAAAATACCGTTAATGATGAGGTAATCTGATGCCGGGTTAGGATAAATCTTGAAATTGGGCCAACGTTCGTTTTCAATACCCACTTGAGCAGATGTTTTTACCTCAATCCAGTTGCTAATACCTGATTGCCCGTCAGAATTATAGACAGCAAAAACGGCATACGAATAGCTATGGTCTGCTTGTAATCCGGTAACGTTATATGAATTTTCTTGTAAGGAAAAATCTTTTAGAAAAAAATCCTGTGTTGCTTTATCTACAACTCGCAATAAGTAATTGTTCACACCTTCTATGTCGTCCCAATGAGCGGTAAACGAAGCAGAAGTAATATCAGATGCATCTTTAGCCACTGGTGCTGCAGGCAATGTTGTTACGTCAATCCAGTTGCTAATATCAGATGTCTCGTCGCCAACTTTAACCTTCACCGAGTAATGATATCCATTTTTGGGGTTCAAGTTCGAAACAACATAAAAGTTTTTCGTGGTTTCCTGATCCTTGATCACAAATTCTTGGGTTGATTTGTCAACAACCCTAATGTAATAGGCTGTTGCATTAGGAACGGCATTCCAGTTTGCTTTAAAATAAGTAGAAGAAATCTCGGTTGCAGCTGTTGCCACAGGAGGTGTAACAGCATTAATTTCTTTTGTTTCGGGAGATGAGCATTTTTCAACACTACTAGCATTTACTTGTATTGCCGAAAAAAGCATCAAAAAGCATGCAATGAGGGTAAAGACCTTCGCGAAATTCAATTTTTTCATTTTTCTTGTTTTTAATTGTTTTAAAGAATTATTTGTTTTTTATAGGTGACGATTCTTCTTATACTCATTCAATCACTAGCTTTTTTCAATGGTTGAATGTAAAAGGCATTGGGTGTCTTTTGAAGTTGTTATCTATAAAACAGAACAAATAAAACCCATTTATTGTCGCGAAAAATGAAGAACTCTGATTCGTTGGAAACAACAATGTAAGTGTAGGAAAATGAAAAGAAAGTGTTTATTAGTGTAAATCATAAATTATACTTATTCTTCATCCTGCTTTCCGGCGAAAAGCCAACCCTGCTACAATACCCGAAAACAATGTAAGCGAAACCCAGATCCAAAATGCTGGTTGCGGTGCGCCGGGTTGCATGTTCAAGATCGGAAATAGCGGAATAAACGCGTTCGCCAATCCATGAACGTATATGCCTGAAAATGGTTTTTCGCCAGCCAGTTTTCTAAACCACGAGAAGAGAAACGAATAACCAATAGTAAGCATCATAAAACCAACGAAATGCATTAACTGCTGACTTGTTCCCGGAATGAACCAAAGGGGCAAATGCCACACGGCCCAAATAGTTCCCAACAGGATATTTGACTTCCAGTATCCCAGGTTTTCTTCAAGTTTTGGAAGAGCATAACCCCTCCATCCAAATTCTTCCTGACCGCCACCAAAGAGCATCATAGCAATAAGGTAGGGCACAAAGACCCATGCCGAAGGAAGCAACATTGAGATTTTTTGATATCCGAACAGCGATGGTAAAAACCATGCAAGCAACGTAGTACCGCCAAGAATAAGTAATGGGAATATAAAAGCCTTAAATCCGATGTTAAAGGAAAGAAAACGCTTCAAATAGAGCCCAACACCACCCTTGTTTTTTTCTGCGCGAACGGCTGCAAAAGCTCCAACCAACGGGCCAAACGCTCCAACAACAAGGACTGTTGTTTTAATTACTTTGTCGGTAGCTTGGTCGCCTAAAACTCCAGCTTTACAAAGAAGTGCGGCTGCTATCCAAATTGCCCACGACCAGCAAAATGTAACTATAAAATATCGGGTAAGAAGTGTACGTTTCATTTTTAAGAAATTGTGTTAAACTGACATTGAATTCTATCATCTTTTAGATTATCAGAGCATTAAGATGAAACAGGCACATATTGGAATTGCCGCCATGCACCTGCTGTAAATATACTTAAGCTTGTGTTTTGTTTAAAATTTATACCGAACAGCAGCCCGAGCCCCGGTTATAAAATTCCCATTTCGCCAGTTGCTGTCTGAGAACGAGAAAAGCGGTTCATTATACGAATTGCTGTTGTAGTTGTATTGGTAAGTGAGCGATGGCCCGGCTGAAACCATAACATGCTCGTTTAGCTTAAACCCTATATTGGCTCCGAAGTTGGTATATTGTTGAAAATTATCGAAGAACAAGGTTTGTGATGAGAATTCAGGATTGAAGCATAAGCGTTTTCCCAATGGGATAATTGATCCGAGGCCGGCTCCAATGGCTACATTTTTTGTTTCTTTTGGATTGTACGAAATCACGAACGAGGTATACAACTCGGGAATACCAATTTTATACGATAAATTGAGGGGATACATCTCATTAACCGACAGTTCTATGGCATGATACCCACCTTTTCTTACAATCGAAAGGAAACCAAGTGGAACTCCCGACTCAATAGAATCGACAAAATTAACAAAACCTATTTGCGTGCCTTTCAGCGATTTTGCCATATTTACGAACCCAATTTGCGGAGCTACAGTTCGTTTCAGCGAGGTATTTACAAATCCTATTTGTGCGCCCCTAAGTGAATCGCCACAGGTGTTGACGAAGCCAATTTGAATGTTGTCCGACTTCTTGGCCGAAGTGTTAACGAACCCAACTTGAGACCCCAAGAAGTCGCCCAACGTGTTGTTTACGAACCCGATCTGTGCACCTTTCATTTTTTTCACTGTTGTATTTACAAAGCCAATCTGCGAACCAGTACAGTTTTTTGCCACGGTGTTTATGAAGCTAATCTGTCCGCCGGTGAAATTTCCGTTTGTATAATTCACAAAACCCACTTCGGCACTGTTGTGGTTTCCGTTGGCAATATTGACAAAGCCAATCAACGGAATGTTAAAATTGTCGGGCGTACGGTTCACAATGAAAGAGTAGAACACCAGTTCGTTCTTTTTTAAAGAATCTTGCTGAGCAAAAGCTGTAGAGAGAGATAAGAGTAAAAGCATTAAAGCCAAAATTTGTGTTTTCATGGTATGTTGAATTTTAAAATTTGTTTTTTCTATTTCTGAATTTGGCTCTATGACAACAACCCTTGGGCACCCCCCCAACAGAATTTGAAAAAAAAATCAATTTTTTTTGCGGTTCATAACTATTTCAAAAAAAGGTTGATATAGTAAAGTGCTTTTAGTAATTTCAAAACATATTTTTTTAAAGATTAACTTATTGTCGCACCCCGCTCGGGGTGTGTAGATTGAAAAAACAAACGCCAACCATATTCCGGTCGGCGCTTGTTTGTTTATTCGAATTGTATGACTTAAAAATGTATGCGATACATTACATTGGGCATAATGCCTAGTTGCTTTTCATAATCAAGATCTTTTGATATTGTATTGTAGTATTCTCGTATACCTGCTTGGTTATTAGTTATATTAAAGAAGTCGAGCAGTAGTTCGTGAGTCACGTTTTTGCGATTTAGCTTTAAACTTGCTGTGAAATTTAACTGGAAAATATTGCTCAAACGGTCTTCATAAGGGTTTGAGTAGTCGTAAACTGCATATCCATTTTTTCGGCTTTCTTCAACGTTAACCGCTAAGTTTCTTCGGCCTCCGTTGTATACTACACGGGTATTCAGGTTGAGTGTGTTCCCTTTTTCTGGTTTTCCCAAAATGAATTCTTTTCCTGCCAGAAAGTTAAATGCATAAGTCCCATCGAACACTGTATTGTGCCATACGTTGGTAAGTGTCTTATATTCTGTTTTGTATAGCGAGCCGGTAACTAAAAAGTAATAGCTGTTGTCGAAGAAACGCTCTAATGTAAATTCAGCTCCGTAGTTGCGGCCTTCCCCTTCGTTTACCAATGGAATAATGTTGTTTGCGAAGGGATCAACTATTGAAAAATTGCTGGTGTCGAGATTTTCGACCGGCATATCGTACAGGCCTTGATAATAGAGTTCTATCTTGGCTTTCATATTTTTGGTTAGTTGCTGATCGTACCCAACAATGAAGTGGTTTGCTTTGGTTAAGCCCAGATTTTTATTAGGCGTTGAGGCAACCATATTTTCATCGTAAACATTTGCAAAATAGGTAACAATATTTTCTGGCATACTATGTTTGCCGTACCCGAAGTTCAGGCTGCTTTTTGGGGTGATGTCCCATTTTATAGCAGCCCGGGGTTCAAGGGCTTGTGAATTATTTAACAGGAAATTGGTGTAATGCAAGCCTGCCACGATATTCACGTTTTTGACAACCCGGTATTTACAGTTTACAAACGACTCGAGCATGCCGGTATTTTCTTTCATATCTATGTTTGTGCGCCAGCGAAAATCGTCGTCATAGCGGAAATCGTCTTTCATATCATAAAACATGTGCTTGTATTCAATACCGGCAATAATGCGCAAGTTGTTGTTTATGCGGTTACTATACCGAGTTGAAACCTGAAGGGTGTTGTTGTTCCAATCTCTTTTCATCGATTCGTAAAACTTGTCATCGCTGAAAAGAGACTCTCCATTAACTCCCGATCCATTGTTCGAGAAGGCTACCGAAGTTTTGAAAAACGAATTATTGTTGACGTGAATCAAATGGTTCAACCCAATCACTCCAAACCTCGATTGTTGTGTGCCTTTGAATACGGTATCATTTTTTGCATTGGTTTGGTTTACATCAATTTCGCTTAAGCCAAGAAGCCCGAATACCGAGAAAGTTCCAGCATTTTTGGTAATAAAGTTTGTTTTGAACGAAAGATCCTGATAGCGGGGAACTCCACCAAAATCTACTAATCCCATATTGTCGAGTAGCGACAATGTTGAGTACCTGTAATTGAGATTATACGAGCTTCGGTTCCCTTTTTTAAATGGCCCTTCGGCAGCTACATCAATACCAAGGGCACCAACACCCAAGGTAAACTCGTGTTTTTCGTTGTTCCCGGTCCGCATTTTCATATCGAAAATTCCGCTTAACGCATTGCCATATTCGGGAGAGAAGGCTCCAGTGTAAAAATCAGAAGTCGACAACATATTACTGCTTAGTGCATTAATTGGGCCGCCTGTATTGCCTTGATGTGAGAAATGGTTGGGGTTAGGAATTTCAAGGCCTTCGAGGCGCCATTGAATTCCTTTAGGGCTATTGCCCCTGACCACAATTTCATTCAGACCGGCGGGGTCGGTGGTTACCCCGGCAAAGGCACTTACCATTCGCGAGGGATCGTCGAGTGAACCGGCATACCGCTTGGTTTCATCCACCGTGAAGGCTCTTGCGCTAATAATGGCCATTTCGTTCAGCACTTCACCTCGCTTACCGTTGTGACCATTCACTTTTATTTCGCCAATGGTTTCGAACGATTCGGCCATTTCGAGTTCCAAAACGCACTCTTTCCCACTAATTACTTGTATATTAGGTGCTGTAAGTTTTTCATAACCCAAGCAAGTGATACTTAAAGTTATGCGTCCATTTTTAATATTTTCAAGTCTGAACTCTCCATTTTCATTGGTGCTGGCTCCGATAATTGGGTTACTGTTAACAAGCACAATGTTTGCGCCAATAATGGGCTGTTTGGTGTCGCGGTCGATTAAGGTGCCACGAACCACCTGATTAAATGTTGCTGCGTTCGCTGGGTTCGATAGAAAAAAAAGGGGTAAGGCAAAAAGTAACAATAAAGCTTTACTAATTTGTGTTTTCATGACTAAATGTTTTGTTAAAAAGTAAGACAATTCTTCTTGTTGTTCAATTTTCGGGTCTATGACAACATGACGAACCGCCACCACCAAAGCGAAATGGGAAAAAAGTTACTTTTTTGATCAACAAAACAAAGCGATATTTAATATGTGACTTATTACATGATTGTTACAAGATTGATAGAAGAATTGAAAATTGTTATTTCGACAATTTTATTCGCCGGAAAACAGAGAATATGAATTACAGGATTGGTGTTTTTATAATCTCGAGGTTATCAAGTTTTTAATTCCGCCGGGTGTAATCTGAAACAAATGATTGGCTTTTTCGATTTTAACGATTGTGTTATCGGTGTTTTTCCCTTCATTCAATGCCATTTCAATAGCATTTAAATTTTCATCGGGGGGAATCTCCTTTCCTGATTCGGCTTAAACTCTGAGGGGTAATGCCGAGGTACGAAGCGATGAATTTTTGGGGAATGCGCTGAATTACACCAGGCTCAAAAGTTAGAATCTGATTATAAATGTCAGTGGCTGTTTGAGTTACGGCTTGAATATAATGCCCCTGCTTTTCAATATAAAGTGCGGTAGTGGCATAGCGCCAGAATTTGTCGCCCCAAGGACTATTTTCCGTAATTTTTATCAATTCATCATAGTTGATCTGAAAAAAGGTTGTTTCTTCAAAGGTTATTACTTCGCAGGGCGATGTTTGCCTGGTGAGCAACGAGAAGTAATCGCTCAAAAAATCGTTTTCGAGCACCAAATCGGTACAAATAAAATTGTTTTTATTCCAAAGGAGAATACCTCCGCTTCCGTTGATAATAAAGCGCATATACTTTTCGGAGCTGTGGCTTTTTTTTAGGATGAATTCACTTTCGCATTGAATGACTTCACCGGCATTGGCAATGGTTTCCCAAAATAATTGAGGGAAGGCAAAATACTGATCAAATGCGGTTTTCATTTTTTCTGCCACCAATGTTTCCATATTGTCCATTTTACGAGAAGTTGTGTTTGTTTTTGCCTAGAACAATCTTATCCCAGCCTTAAATCCTACCCAAGTTTTTAAGTTTCGGTTGGTTCCTGAGGGTTCGTTCGATAAAAAGTAGGGCGGAATTTGGCTGAAAATGGTTTCGTATTCAGGGGTTGAGGTGTCAACAACGTAAATGTTGTGGCTAAGGCCAAAGGTTATTGCCATGGTTTTCGAAATTTTATAATTGGCACTGAAGCCCAATTTATAGAGCATATTAATTTCGCCAATTGCATTTCCGGCTGTAATTTGCTGGGAGAGAATTTCGGCATCGTAATACAATTTTGGACGGTTTCCAAACGATGTTCCCACTCCAAACCCGTATGTGTAGAGGAACTTATTGCCAAAGGTACTTGGATCGAACCCTCCAACAAGAATGGAGTGAAAATGCTTCGATCCTCCCCGATATGCAATATTGGTCAAGAATGTTTCGGTGGCATATATTTCAAGGTTGTGCACCCCACTACGATTAATATTTATGAGGCCTATTTGTGTCGCCCGGCCTCGGTTTGCGATGTTCACTACCCCAATCTGTACCCCGTTCAATTCGTTTGCATAGTTCAACAAACCCGTAATTTGCGTACCTCTGATTATTCTGGCACGGTTAAACGCTCCCGATATTTGTGCGCCCTTGAGCGAGTCGGCGTTATTTAATATCGCGGTTACTTGTGCGCCATGCGCGGTTTTGGCTTGATTCAATATGGATGAAGCCTGTAAACCAGATAAATTGCGCGAAACATTCAGTATGCCCGAAAGTTGCGCTCCATTGATGCCCTTGGCAAAATTCATAATTCCCGTAGCTTGTACACCTTTTAGGTTGCCAGCAACTGTGTTCGAGATTCCCGAGGCTTGCAAACCCGAAAAGCTGCGACGCGTGTAGTTAAGTATCCCCGACGCCTGGAATCCCCGAAAGTTTCCGCCAACAAAATTTCCAATTCCCGCAGCTTGAATAACACCGGCATTTCGGCGTACAATATTGACAATGCCGCCAAATTCCATAACCTTTACTTCTTCGACAAATCCTCCGAAGATATTCAATGACAGTAAATTAGAAGTTGATCCAGACAACAAACTATTTGTTCCAAGATGTGGGGCAAGCGAAAGTTGGGCAAAGCGGTTGATTGTTTCGTCGATATTCGACGAGCTGACCCGTAACTGGCGACGCACTAAAATCGACGGGTAAAAGGTTTCTTCGGGAGGTAAGCTAGTTTGGTTTTCCGACAACGAAAGTTGAACAAAGGGTGCATTGTTGTTCACTGGCATCAGCATGGCGCTTTCAAACCCGGCTTTACTGATTTTGATCGTATCGGAAGTGTTGTTCTTGTCAATTTCGAGCCTAAAATATCCAAATTCATCAGTAGTAGCAACTAGCTTTCTGTTTGAATCATATACCGTTGCATCAGTCAGAAGTTGCCCCCTTTCGTTGGTTAGGTAACCTTCAACTACTGAAGGTGAGTTTTCTTTTTTGGGCTGAAGGATGATGAACTTGCCCCGTTCACGGTAATTTATTTTTCCATTGAAAAGGCTCGAGAGCGCAAAACGAACCGATTGATTGGTGACCGACAATGACTTTTTATCTGATGCATTTAGTAATTCTGGATTGTAAGAGAATGACACTTGCGATTGCCTGCTTATCTCGGTAAGTATGGCTTCGACGGTTTCATTTTCCATTTCGACCGATATTTTCCGCTCAAAAACAGGTACTTGCTGCGAATGGCTTTTTTCGGGCCAAATCATAAGTAACAGAAGAATGAGGATAAAAAATGTTCTCATGCCTATTCTTTAAGGAGTAGTGGGTTGGGTTGTATTTTCAAAAATCACCTGATTTCCTTCCGTTCTTGTGTAATTAAGGACAAGGGTTTCTGAAATTATATCGATGATTGTGTCGATGTTGTCGTTGTCGAAAGTAACAGTAATTACCTGCTTGCCAAGCTCTTCGTCTGATGCGACCAGCTTCGTCTGGTAAACCTTGTTTAGTTGTCTGAACACTTCGTTCAATGTGGTATTGTAGAATACAAACAAGCGGTTGGCATAGGCAGCAACATTTTCATCGGTGGTTTCTGTTTTCGAGAATTTTCCGTTGTTTTTGTTAAAGTATCCGGTTTCGCCAGCAATGAGTGTAATCCCTTCGTTACTGCCGGTGAAGAAGATAACGCTGCCTGTTTTTACGCAAACTTCAACAATGCTGTCGGCTTCGTCTCCTTTTATGTTGAATGAAGTTCCGGTTACCCTCACATAGGTACCACTGCTCTCGACAATAAAAGGCTTTTGCGTGTCGTGCTTAACCGAGAAGAAAGCTTCGCCATTAAGTTTCACACGACGCTCTTTTTTTCCGTAATTTTTGGCATACCATAAACAGGCATGCTCATTTAAAGTAATTTCAGAACTGTCGGACAAGGTATATTCAATTATTGAATCGGTAGCCACCATGGCCATTTGGTAATTTGGAGAACCGGTTTGTTTCTGTGAATAAAAGTAAATTGCCAGCCCCGAAACCAGCAACACCATGGCAGCAACACGTAGCCAAAACGGGATCACTGTGCCTGATTTTTTGTGGGCTTTAACGCTCACTGGCTTTTGCTGTTTCATTTGTTGATGAACTTTCATCCAGGCTTTGTCAACATCGACCTTTACAATATGCTGTGAGGCAATAGCCTGACTTTCAGCAAATCGTATGCCTTCGAAATAGCGCCGGTTCGATTCGTTGGAATCCATCCAGTGTTCGAGTTCTTGCCGTTCGGCATCTGTGGCTTCGCCTGCCAGATATCGGGCAATCAGTTGGTCAATATGTTCGCTATTTTCTTGCAACGGTCAATTTTTACTTATGAATACCCAGATTAAAAGGGGTAAATAGTCTTTTAATTTTTCACGTAAAAAACGTAAAGCTCTTACCATATGGTTCTCTACTGTCTTGGCAGAAATGTTCATCTGCTCGGCAATTTCAGCATAGGTTAATTGCTCGACACGGCTAAGGGTAAAAACCATCTTACATTGTGGCGGCAATTGCTCAATGGCTTTTTGGGCCAATTGCTGAAGTTCGTTTTCCATCAATTCCGAGGTGGCACTTTCGTAATCGGGCGCGGTATTCTGCTTGTAATATTGTTCGTGTTTCTGTTGTACTTTCTTGTGTTTCAAACTATTCAAGCTGCTGTTGTAAACAGCCCTGTACAGGTACGATTTCAGCGAAGTGTGTACTTCAAACGATTCGCGCCGCTCCCAAATTGTTAAAAATGCATTTTGTACCATCTCTTCAGCCTCATCCATATCGTTAAGGATTGTGTTGGCATAATTGCATAGCCGTTCATAATAGTTTCTGAAAAACAATTCAAAAACCTGCTCATCGCCATGCTGTATGCAATCTACTATGTGCTTATCCGATAGTTCCAAGTGTTCTATTTTGAAACTAAAGATAATGTAATAATATTTTCACCACAAAAAATTTTCACGTTTAACCCAACGGAACAGGGCTTTTATTTTCAATTTGTGCCTATGACAACATGAACGGTTGTTACCCCCAACTGAGAAACAAGAAAAGAGAATGTTTTCATTATCGTGGATTACAATGGTTTTTTGGTATTGGCAATTCGCCTTGATTATAAATGATTTGATTGTGAATATGCTTTCGGTCTCTGATGTAGAGTTACCAATTGCAATTAGCCCGGTTGATTTGATCTGTAGTGTTTTTGAGATTATATTTTCTTCGAAGCAAGTGCTTTATATTCAGTTTTGATATGTTTTTTGCTTATCCTTTTAACTGTTGAATTACTTCCGATTTTCTTAGTCGCGAAACAGGGATATTTACACCATTTTGCAGTAAAAGGTAACCTCCGTCGGTTTTCACCATGCTTTTTATGTAGTTGGGATTGACCAGATGTGCCTGATGGGTTCGGATAAAACCATGTACCGATAAAATTTCGTCGAATTCTTTTAAACTACCAGAAACAAGGTAGCTTTCGTTGCCCGAAAGGAAAAAACGGGTGTAACTGCCCTCGGCTTCAAGCCTGATAATATTCCGAACTTCAACAAATTCAATGGTATCAGTAAACGGAAGGGCAATGCGTTGGTTTCCTTTAGTTTGGCCAACATTGTAAAGTAAGTTGCGCAAACGCATGTTTTCGGACTTCATCTCAATTTGCCGAACAGCTTTTTCAACTGCCATGCAGAATTGCCTTGTATCAATAGGTTTGAGAATGTAGTCGATGGCACTAAACTTAATGGCATTCAAACCGTACTGATTGTATGCTGTTACAAATATCACTTCCAACTGAATATCATTGCATTGAGCCAAAACATCGAAACCTGTGCCATCGGTCATTTCAATGTCGAGGAACAACAATTGCGGGCGGCATGCTTTGATTCGTTGAACGGCCTCGCTTACACTTCGGGCTTGTCCGACAATGCTCAAATCGGGGCAGTTTTCCTTCATCAAGCCTTCGATATTCTTTCGGCCATTTTCTTCGTCATCGACAATGAGGCAAGAGATCATTTCTTATCCAATTTTCAATTTGATGGAAACCGTAGTCCCCGGATTAGCAGCTAAAAATACAAATTCTGCTTCATTACCATAAATGGTTTGCAGTTTTTCGAGGGTGAGCTTTAAGCCCCTCCCTTTTTCTTTCAAAACATCGAGTGGCACCCCATCAAAACCCGGGCCATTGTCGGTAACCCGAAAATTCAATTCCGTATTATTTTCTAAAATTTCAATTTTCAGTTTGCCCCTGCCATTGGCTTTATTCACACCATGTTTAATGGCATTTTCGATAATTGGTTGCAATAACATGTAAGGAACCTCGATCAAATCGAGGTTCGTTTGCGTATCGGTTTTCAGTTCACAATCGAAGTCGAGCCGTAGCTTTTCGAGTTCACAATAACGGTTCACCATTTTCAGTTCTTCGCTTAGCGGAACCAAACGTTTATCGGAATTCTGAAGTACGTTGCGCAACAGCTCAGAGAAGCCCACCAGATAATTGTCGGCCTGCTTTGTGTCGCCCGATTTTACCAGCACCTGAATAGAGTTTAGCGCATTGAACAAGAAATGAGGGTTCAGTTGCGACTGTACCGATTTCATTTTCAGCTCTTGTATAAGCTGCTCGCGTGCATTCTTTTTCTTGAGCCGTGCAATGCGGATGCGGTAAAAAGTAAACGTGATGGCAACCGAACCAATTACCGACAACAGAATAATTAGAAGGATGCTTTTCGATTTGCTAATAGGTTTGTTTTTAGATTGTTCAATGGCATTTTGTATTCCAGTAATGTATTTAGCATTTCCTCCTTCGGATTGAAAATAGTATGACGAGTTGTACCAAATTTGACCTTTGTCATCGTATAAAATCAAAATACCTTCCAAAGAGCTGTAAAGTAAATTATCCATTTCACTTGTTTTACTGGGATGACCAAATAAATCAAGCGAATCGGCCTTCGAAAGAGCTGTTTCTGGTAATCTTTTATCCGATTTTATTGTAGGTTCCCTACTGATTTGGTAAGTGACAAATTGTACATTTTCAGGCAAGTCTCCACTCAATGTTTTTTTAATGGATTGCACATGGTTGGGCATAACATAAAGAAACAATAGCCCAAATTTTCCTTTTTTAGGTAAAATGTCAACCTCCTGTTCATGTTCGGTAAGCATCTTTGTGAAAGGCAACTCCATGCCAGCCTGTACCGATTTAACACCATTCAATTTAGCACAAATTTTATTGGTCATTAGTGTGTCGCCGCAATTTATAAAAAACTCATCATAATAAGTTTCAAGATTTATATTGATTGAATTATACAGTATTTCGTATAATAGCGCATATAGAGAAAATTGACTGAAATTGGATAGTGCACTGTAGTATTTATACTTAAAATTTGTATAAAAAGGAGCACCCAAAGCAAGAATTTGTTCCTTCTGCCAATAATTCCCCTGGCTTACTACTGTTAGGGCATTTTCTAATTCGAATAAGGTTTTATAGTGAAAAGATTTCAAGTAATAAAAGTCAGTCATAGCACGATGATATTCTTGCATATCAGGCGATTTTAAAAAGAACCTCTCACGTAATTTTGAGTAGGTTGCATTAATTTTACTTTTCAGAATAAGATAAGCTTTACACTCTGGTGAAAGTGATGATACTTTTATTTCTCCGGCAGTAGCATTAAGTGCCTTTTGATATTCAATATAATTTTCAAGACCAGTTACAGTTATAGGATTAGACTTATCATCCTGAACAGTAACTTGAATGGTGTCACCCGGCTCAACAAAAATACTTTGTTTAGGAAGATAATTATTCCGGATGATCATTTCTACGCCACACTTCAATTCAAAATTATATTTCGTTATATTATTTTCTTCTTTGATTTTATGTGAAATCACATGTGCTGCATTTCCAAAATCAATTGAAATATTGTCGAAATATTTCTTCGATTCTTCCTTTTTATTTCGTTTGTCGATTATTGAAAGCACAGCTTTGTTTGGCAATTCAAAACTGGCTTTTGTGATAGCTAAAACCTTTTGGTTGTATTTATCTTTAAAAGTATAAACCAACCCATTGAAGAGTAGATATGCAGTATATGTATTGGTGAAATTTTCGTTTCTTATTGAGAATAAAATGGAGTCTTTTTTACTGTAACTTTTCTGTTTATAACTCAATTTTCTTGAGAATAGAGAATTCCCAGTTTTAATATTTTCCACCAGATATATTAATGAAAACATTCTTTCCACCAAATTATCGATGCGGCTACCAACTCCCCATATAGAACTACTGCCAAAACTACCACCATTGTTTAACGGGAAAATTGATTTACTACTGAAATGTTTTTCACTTTCTGTATAATTCTTGTAATGTTCATTAATGTTATTATTTATCAACTTCAGAATTCCTGTTAAGCTTTTCGTAACAGTATCCATACCTTCAATAAAATAGTCAGGATACCAACTATCAAAGCAATGTGCGTTGTATTGATAGGCATTACTATATTTAGGCTTAATGCGGTTTAACAATCGGTTACGAATTATTTTGTAGGACCAAATTTCAACGCTATCCGAAGGATTTTCTTTCAGCTCGAATCTGACAACCATATATTGTAAGGGTAGATAAATGGAATCGTTATTCGCCCAATGGTTGTGAAACACGGGAACATCGTCCACAAACTCCATTTCACACTCGAACCAGTCACCGGGTTTAAAGTGTGCTTCAGCTTTTTTTGCAGCTACAGGTTGAATTGTTACCAGTAACGCCAACAACACCAATAATTTACATACATTCTTCATAGTATCAGTTTTAAATTTAACCAATACAAATCTCATTTATCTCAACTTGTAATTTATTGGCCAATTTATCTCTGGTGGTTTTGAATTGATATTCGGCAAAGTAAACCAAACAAGGGGAATGTTGACAATCTTATTGATTTTGCATTCATAATATTTTCACCACAAAAATTTTTCACGTTTAACCCAATAGAATCAGGCTTTTATTTGCAATTTGTGCCTTTGACAACATTAAGTGTTGTTACACCCAGTTGAGAGAAGTTTTTTAGAGAAATCAGAAAGTTGTTCCTTCGAGGGATAGATATTTTTTTTCAACAAACATTTGTCTAATTATTTCTTCAGTATCATGTTTTTGAAGTAGCTCCAAAGCCATATTAATTTTGTTTCATTTATCCTTTTTGGCATTCTATTCTAAAGATAAAATCCTATTTTTACGGCCTCAATTTCAAAATTATATACAAGCATTATGGCTGAAGATGTTTTTAAGAAACTGGTTGCCCATTGCAAAGAATATGGGTTTGTATTTCAGAGCAGTGAAATATACGACGGGTTAGGCGCTGTGTACGATTATGGTCAGAACGGCGTTGAGTTGAAAAACAATATCAAAAAATATTGGTGGGATTCGATGGTGATGCTCAACGAGAATATTGTGGGCATTGATTCGGCAATTTTTATGCACCCAACCATTTGGAAGGCTTCTGGCCACGTTGATGCATTCAACGACCCATTAATTGACAATAAAGATTCGAAAAAAAGATATCGTGCCGATGTTCTCATTGAAGAACAACTGGCTAAGATCGAAGAAAAGATTAACAAAGAGGTTGAAAAGGCAGCTAAGCGATTTGGCGATGCTTTCGACGAAGCCCAATTCCGCAGCACTAATGCCCGTGTTCTTGAGCATCAGGAAAAATGGGATGCGCTGCATAACCGTTTTGCGAAAGCGTTGAATGATGGAAACCTCGAAGAACTTCGGCAGATTATTGTTGACGAAGAAATTGTATGCCCAATTTCGGGAACCCGCAACTGGACCGAAGTGCGCCAATTCAATCTCATGTTCTCTACCGAGATGGGTTCAACTTCTGATGGTGCCCTGAAAATTTACCTCCGCCCCGAAACGGCTCAGGGCATTTTTGTGAACTACCTGAACGTACAGAAAACCGGTCGCATGAAGCTTCCGTTTGGTATTGCCCAAATTGGTAAAGCCTTCCGTAACGAAATTGTAGCCCGTCAGTTCATTTTCCGCATGAGGGAATTCGAGCAAATGGAAATGCAGTTTTTTGTAAAACCGGGCACAGAACTCGACTGGTTCGAAAAATGGAAAACAACCCGTATGAGCTGGCATCAATCGCTTGGTTTTGGTGCTGAAAATTACCGTTTCCATGTACACGAGAAACTGGCACACTATGCCAATGCTGCTGTTGATGTGGAATATAAATTCCCGTTTGGGTTCAAAGAAGTGGAAGGGATCCACTCCCGTACCGATTTCGATCTGAGCCAACATCAGCAATATTCGGGCAAGAAAATTCAATATTTCGACACCGAAAAAAACGAATCGTATGTGCCATTTGTGGTTGAAACTTCAATTGGGGTCGACCGCATGTTCCTGCAAGTTCTTTCGGCTTCATACAAAGAAGAAGAAGTAAGCGATGCCAGCGGTCAGAAGGATACCCGCGTAGTACTTAGCTTGCCGCCTCAGTTAGCTCCTGTTAAAATGGCCGTTATGCCATTGGTGAAGAAAGATGGGCTACCAGAAAAAGCACGTGAAATAATCGATGACCTGAAATTCGACTTCAACTGTATGTACGACGAGAAGGACTCGATTGGGAAACGATACCGCCGTATGGATGCTATTGGCACGCCGTTCTGTGTTACTGTTGATCATCAAACTCTGGAAGACAATACCGTGACTATTCGTTACCGCGATACCATGGAACAAGACCGGGTAGAAATTTCGAAACTTCGGGCGATTATTGCAGAAGCAGTTAGCATGAAAAGCTTATTTGCCAAACTTAAGTAGAACTCCCGATTCTTTAGGTTCAATTCTAATATATTGATATAAAAAAGGCTGCCATGTGCAGCCTTTTTTGTGTTACCTGGTGTAGCTTTTGTAAACATTTCACGTATAAGATTGTCATATCATTAAAAAGAATGGTTGGAAAAAATCATGGTAAATAAAAAGGGCAACAATAGGGTAGGGGCATTTTTCTTTCTACGTGTCATAGTTGTGAATGTGGTCAGATAGGATCCGGAAAGACCAAGTTCATAACGAATGTTGAATCTTATAAAAAATAAAGTCATGAAAACCATAGTATTACTAATTACCGGAATGTTGTTGTCGGTTTGCGTTAGTGCCCAGCACCGCGCAGTGTACGGAAATGTTCGTCTCTCCGACGACCTGAAGCTTTCTAACATTGTTGTCAAAGCAAAAAAAGCAGGAACAGTTACAATGACCGACTCGTTGGGAAACTTTGTAATTGTATGTAATAAAAAAGATGTTCTTCAGTTCGAAGCTAAAACCTTCGAAAAAGTATCAAAGCGGGTACGTCCTTCAACCGATACGGTGCTGGTTCAGATGCGATTCGTCAGTGGGCCCGAGAGTGTTCAGCTCGCCGTGGGTTATGGATACATTTCACAGGATAAAGCCACGCATGCCCAATCGATGCTCGATAATCAGAAGAATGATTTTTGTTCGTATACTAATATTTTCGACTTGATTGATGGCCGCTGTGCCGGGGTGATGGTCAATAATATATCGGCTGTTCCCGGTGGTGAACAGGAAGTCATTATCAGAGGCCGGAATTCAATAATGCTTTCAAACTGTGCGCTTTATGTTGTCGATGGGATTGTGGTTTCGCAAATCGCCGATATTCCTCCTTGCCAGGTTAGAAGCATTAATATTCTGAAAGATGCTTCGGCTTCAATTTACGGTTCGAGGGGTGCCAATGGCGTAATCCTTATCGAAACGTTCAAATAAGTCTAAAGAAATATTGAAACACAAAATAGCAAGTAAGATTAGTTTAGTTATTCTCTAGGGAAGCCGGTATGGTTTCCCTATTTTTTTGCTCTTTGTGGCTCATTTTCTGTATCTTTATCCACGTCTTTTATACCACTAGAATTTGTACAACACGAATTATCTTTTACATGGAACCAACTAATAAGCCTTTTTCATTGAGGCAGCGGCTTAAGAGTTTTGTTTTTGCTGGCCGTGGAATTGTGTCTTTTTTCGCATCGGAGCATAATGCTCTTGTGCACTTATTGGCTACTGTTTGTGTTATCAGTATGGGGTTTTGGCTTTCTATTTCAGAAATTCAATGGGCGTTGGTTGTGTTGGCAATAGCCATGGTTTTTGCTGCCGAGATTTTTAATACTGCAATAGAAAAATTAGCCGATGAACAGACTCGGGAATACAGTCCTCGCATCAAAATTATAAAAGACTTGTCGGCCGCTGCAGTGCTCATTACAGCTCTTGGTGCAGCAATTGTTGGTCTTATTGTTTTTCTTCCACCCCTTATCGACAAATTTTAGTGTTTTTGATCATGTAATTTATGTCTTTGGTGTTGGCCTGATCGGTTTGGAGGCTTGATTGTATTTTGAGGGGAAACGCTAATTTTTTTTGTTCCTGAAAATAAAGAAACTAGAAAAATTTTTCTTATAAATTTTGTTGAATGCTTTGCAGAATCAATGATAGCGATTATTTTAGTGCTAGAAAGAAAAAAAGCTATCTCAACAATAGCTCTGTTTTTCTTGCAATCAATTCGGTAGTTAATATAACAGCGGGCTTTTGGCCCGCTGTTTTTATTGTGCAAATTTTAAATTATTCGCAAGCTGTATGTTAAGTAAAAATTCTTTGGCTTCTTCTTCCGAGAAGAATGCTTTCACTTCGCGTCCAGATATTCGAGAGAAACTATTGTAAAAAATTTGCATCAGTCCACTCATTCCAACAACGGCACTCCCTTTAACAAACGGTTCGTTTTGCTTTGCATAAACCGAAATGCGGTTAAAAATATCGGTGTTGAAATACATTCCCGTGATATTGGTCAGGGTGTAAATGCTTCGAGGAAGTTGCTGCCTGATGTAATTTGCGGCATAGTCCATTGCCTGATAAACTTTTTCCTGACTACGGATATTCGAAAAATCAACATAAACAATTTCAATGTTTTTATACTTAATACGACGTATTAAATTTTCGACAACTAACTCATTATTATTGGCTCTGGCCGCCAATGTCCTGCTACTGTTTTCAAAAATTGTGTTTTCCATTTTTTCTGACTATTTAAAATGTTTAAAAAAAATTGTGTTTTCATCGAATATTGACAGGGAAAAATCATGAGGGTTGTCATTATAGGTGTAATAAGATGAAATCATTTTTATATTTTGGCAATTTTTAACAAATCATTTTTCACGACAATCAGAATATCAATGAATAGGAGCAACCATTTTTCTGCAAATATTTTTAGAGTAATTATACTAATTGGTTCTTTTCTATGGGTCATATATCCTATGGATTGCTTTGCCCAGCAAGAAACTCCACAGGTCAGCGATTCGTTGAAAGTGGTTTTTAGTCATAAAGGCGGGTTTTATTCTTCTTCTTTCAATCTGCAGCTCGATGTGCCCGATCAGTCATATTCGATTCTTTATACAATTGATGGTAGTAACCCGCAAACCTCAAAAACGGCTATAAAAGGAGGAAAATCAAAATCAGTGGTGGTAAACCCTTCATCTACATCAGGACGGGCAGCAACTCCTTGTTTTATTGTGCGGGCATCACTTAGCCGAACCGGTTATTTACCTTCGTTTCCAGTAAGCCAGACCTATATTTTTATCGATAAGGTAATTGCACAAAAAGCCCCGGGTGGAGGGTGGCCTACCTCGCAGGTAAACGGACAGATGATCGACCTTGAGATGGATCCCGATGTGACCAAAACCAGTCAGTTTGCGAGTCTGATTGATGATGCATTGCTCGATATCCCTTCGATCTCGGTGGTTACAGATTTGCCCGATATGTTCGATTCTGAGAAGGGTATATATGTCAATGCAATGGAAGATGGAGAAGACTGGGAGCGCTTCTGCTCGGTTGAATTGATTGACCCCACTGGAAAACCAGGCTTCAACGTAAACGCCGGAATCAGGATAAGGGGCGGTTGGAGCCGGCATGACGAATATCCAAAGCACGGGTTCAGGCTGTTTTTCAAGAAAGAATACGGAGTGGCAAAATTGAAATACCCTCTTTTTGGCGATGAAGGAGTAACCGAATTCGACAAAATTGATCTTCGTTGCGAACAAAACTATGCATGGAGCAATGGCGACAGGCGCAACACCTGTGTACGAGAGGTCTTCTCGCGAGACACACAGCGCGACATGGGTCAACCATACACCCGGAGCCGGTATTACCACTTATACCTTAACGGGATGTATTGGGGGCTATACCAAACTCAAGAGAGGTCGGAAGCCCGTTATGCGTCCGATTATTTTGGCGGGAGCAAAGACGATTATGATGTGGTGAAAGTTAACGCAAATGGTTACGTGGTTGAGGCTACCGATGGAAATCTCAATTCGTGGAAAGTATTATATGATCTCTGCCAAAAGGGGTTTTCAAAAAACGAAGACTATTTTGCCCTGGAAGGAAAAGACAAAAATGGATATCCGGTAAAAGGAGGCGAAGTGATGGTCGATATTGACAACTTGATCGATTATATGCTGACAATATTTTATGCAGGCAATTTCGATGCGCCAACTTCCGCTTTTAGGGGTGAAAGGGAGTGTAATAATTTTTATGCCATCGACCGACGAGACGATAAATCATCAGGGTTTGTTTTTTTCAACCACGATGCTGAGCATTCCATGATGATCGACAATGCTTCTCCGGGGATAGGGTTGGAAGAAAATCGGGTGGAAATTCCCAATATGACTGTAGCTTCTTTTTCAGTCTTTCATCCGCAATGGCTTCATCATAAACTTACTGCAAACAAAGAGTATCGCCAGCGCTTTGCCGACAGGATATATAAGCACTTTTTCAACAAAGGTGTTTTTGTCCCCGAAATTGCTCAAAAAAGATTCGAGAAGAGAGCCGAAGAAATTGACTTGGCCATTATTGCCGAGTCGGCCCGCTGGGGCGATGCTAAAACCTGGTCGCCTTTTACGCGCGACGATTGGGAGGCCGAAATTGAAGACGTTTATGAGCGTTTTTTTCCATACCGAAGCGATATTGTTATCGATCAACTGGTTCAGGCAGAACTTTTTACCTATCTCGATGCACCTCTTGTTAAGGTCGACAACCAACTGGCTGAAGAAGATGTCTATTCCATGGATGGTTCGTTCAGCCTTTCGTTCGAAACAAAAGCCGGTTTGATTTTTTATACTCTCGATGGCTCCGATCCGCGAATGCTCGGTGGGGCAATAAACCCGTTGGCAATGCGAGCCAATAGCGGCGACGTAATCAATGCTGAAGCAACCGGTTGGCTAAAAGCCAGGGTAAAAGCCGGCGAATACTGGAGCCCCATGCGTGATATTAAATTCTTACGCGCGGATGAAGACTATTCAGCGCTGAAAGTTACAGAAATTCATTATCACCCTACCGACTCAATCGTGGGAACAGATACTGTTCCGGGCGAATCGTTCGAGTTTTTCGAACTGAAAAATACGGGTTCGCGACCGGTTCATTTGTCCGGGTTTAAGTTTTATTCGGCAATTGGCTATGAATATAAAAATGCTACAGTGCTGGCACCAAAGCAATTTCACGTAATTGCATCGAAACCAAAGTGGTTTTACGAGAAACACGGTATGGTTCCTTCGGGAAACTTCGAAGGGAACTTTTCGAATGGAGGGGAACGGGTTATGATAAAATCGGAAAACGGATATATGGTGCTTAATTTCGAATATTTCGATACCGAACTCTGGCCTTGGGATGCTGATGGCGGTGGTTATTCCCTCTCAGCAGTTGAGCGATACCCGTCTGGAGATCCTGGCAGGCACAACTATTGGAAAAGTTCAACAGTTTTAAATGGCTCTCCGTTTTCCGACGATCCGGGGATTGTTGACGAATTTAATGTTATATCTTTGAAAAATAATGAGTTGAAGGTCTTCCCGAACCCGGTACGTAATGTTGCCAATGTTCTTTTTCCTGGAGATGGAGAAACCAATCACTTGGAGATTTTCACCTTGCAGGGAATAAAGATTTTTGAAACAAACTTTGGTTCATACACGACAGTTGATTTATCGATGTTGAGAACCGGAAAAGGAATGCTTATTTTTAAAGTGAAATCGGGTGGAACAGTTTCTGTTTCAAAAGTATTGTATCAGCCTTAAAAACAGTTAACTGCATCACGTAATCCATCGAATACTCTATGCAAAGAGCCATTGATCACATAAAGAAAACTCTGGAAGGATTATATCCCGATGGAGAAATTAATGCTTTCAGTTATCTGATAATTAATCATCTGAGAGGATATTCAAAAGGCGAGATGATCATTAACCGCGATAAATTGTTTAGCACCGACGAACAGCAACGGGTTTATGACATTACTCAAATGCTGGCTCGTTATGAACCAATTCAGTATATTCTGGGCGAAACTATATTTTATGGATTACCTTTTGCTGTTAGCATCGGGGTACTGATTCCCCGTTTCGAAACAGAAGAATTAGTCGACCTGATAATAAGCGAGAACAGAAATAGTGCCCAATTGAAAATTATTGATTTTGGCACCGGTAGCGGTTGCATTGCTGTTTCGCTAAAAAAAAACCTGCCAGATTCCCAGGTTTGGGCTTGTGATTTGTCAGAGAAAGCTCTCGGCATAGCATCAAAAAACGCAATGAGTAACAATTGTGACGTTCATTTCTTCCTGTACGATATTCTTGGTACCGATATGCCAGACCCTTCGGGTTTCGATATTTTGGTGAGTAACCCGCCATACGTTACATTGAAAGAAAAGGCTCTTATGCCCGAAAATGTGCTTAACCATGAGCCATACGAAGCGCTTTTTGTACCAGATAACGATCCGTTACTTTTCTATCGGGCCATTCTTGAAAAAAGTGAAACCTTGCTAAAAGCGGGGGGGCGGGTGTATTTCGAGATTAATGAGGCTTACGGGCAGGAAATGCTCGCTTTGATGGAATCATTTGGATTTGATTCACTTATTATTACCGATATAAACGGGAAGGTGCGGATTGCTAAGGGTAGAAAATAAAAAAGCGTCTCGTGAGAAACGCTTTTTAAGCCAACTATCTGTTTAAGGTTATGCTTCTTGTTCAGTACCTTCAGCAGCTTCGGGAGCTACATCTTCGGCAGCAGCTTCAGTTGCTTCTTCGGCAACTTCTTCAGCAGCGGCTTCTGGTTGTGCAGCTTCGGCAGCAGCGGCTTCAGCATTTTTCTTGGCAATTTCAGCAGCGCGGGCTTCTTTTACTTTTGTTTCGGCTTTCAACTTTTCTGCTAACTCGTTGTTAGATTTTGAGTTGATTTTTTCGATCTTAGCCTGAAGTTTGGCAGCTTTTTCCTGTTTCCAGGCATTGAAGCGGCGTTCTGCTTCTGCTTCGTCGAATGCACCTTTTTTAACCCCTTCGAGTAAGTGTTTTTTCATTAAAACACCATTTTCCGACAAGATGTTTTTTGTTGTGTCGGTGGGTTGTGCTCCTTTGTTGAGCCACAATAACGCTTTGTCGAAATCCAGTTCAATGGTAGCAGGATTTGTGATCGGGTTGTACGCGCCAATCCTTTCAATAAACCTACCATCTCGTGGCGACCTGCTGTCTGCTACTACTATGTGGTAGTAAGCATTTCTCTTTCGGCCATGACGGGCCAAACGAATTTTAACTGGCATAATGTCAAATTTTAAATAATTACTTTTTATTTTTTTGAGTTCGCAAAAGTACAATATTATTTTCATTTTCAAACATTTTGTACCTTTTATCCGTAATTTTTGTTTTTCTGTTTCACTGTATCTTGCTGTGTTTGTTTTTTGTTGCTATGTTGTTATTTTTCAAATTTTTCGCTTAATATTGGTGTATAGCTCAATGCTAAACTTAAATCCTTTGGAAAATTAGCCGGCATTTTTTTTTCAGGATATTGTACTTTTAACGCAACTTTTTTAATGCCCTAATCGTCATTACTCAAATTGTGAAAACTATGATGAAACGAACATATTTGCAGAAAAACACAAACACGGATGAACAAAACACATGTGAGTTCCATCCGGGTGAAAACTCATTCAATGAACAACCATTCGTTCCAAAAGATATTCAGTATGTTAAAAGTTTTATACAGATGAAATCTTATTTATTTATTTTCTTTTTCCTTTTGGGTGTTATTATGCTGTTTTCTTCGTGTCAACAGGAAGAAAATATGTATGTTGCTTATGGCGATGCAATTGTGCAATCTTTTAAGTCGGGCGATTCTGTGGTGTATGCCACCTGTTATTATGCCTATTCTTACGAGAAAATGAAACAGGCTTCGGTTAGCAGTACCGATGGTTCAATTAATATTCCACTCGATTCGGCTGCATTCCGTTATACCTTTAGCTATTTTCCTGATACATCGGATTATAAAACAAGCAAACCTTCTCCACAAGAATTCTTTTTCAAGGTTGTTTTCGATAATGGGATTGAATATGAAGCTACCGACTCTCTTGAACAGAATGTTATGTTGCCGCCAGTACTTACCAAAAACCAGTTCGATACTATCGATATCCGGTTGAACTTGGCTTGGAATAATGTGGAGTATGCCCATCAATATAGGGTTGTTTTGGAAAATGAAGCTGGTGAAGTTGTTTTTCAGAGCGATTTCTTAAGTGCTTCACAACCCCGGTTTTCAATTACTTCCAGTTCCGACGGGTGGTTTACTGGAAAAATTCCCGTGCGGGGCGAAAAGTTCAGGCCGGTGGTTCTTGCTTACCAATATGAGAAAAACGTTTCGGCGTTCGATGTGCAAAGCATTTCTTTTGCCCGTGAAGATTATTTTAGTTGGTTAACAAAAATAGATTAATAAATAGAGTTATGAATAATAAATTGATAGTTAAAACAATGGCTTTTGTTGCCGCTTTGTTTCTGTTGTTTTCATGTTTCGATAATGAAGTTAAAAAAGAATATGTTGCCGATGTTTATTCTACCGTGCGCATTATTGATGGCGACACGTTGTTTGGCTTGGAGTCTTATTTCAATGCAAATGTCCCGGTAAAAGCAGTTAAAATGAGAACACCCGGTGGTGGCAGTGATATTTCTATGAAGCAAATGACTTCGAATTATTTCGAATATGTTTTGCCCGAATCTGCGTATACTTCCACGGCTCCTGCTACCGGAGAATATATTTTTGATGTAACTTTCGATGATAATACACAGATTGTTCAAATTGATAATTTGACAAACAAAACGATTGCCCCAATGCAAATCGATAGTATTGTACCCCATAAACAGGGCGATGCAGTTACCGTTCATTGGAAGAGAAATCCTTCGGCCGATTGCTATTCAATTCGAGTATTAGACGATAACAAAATTGTTTTGGCCACTCAACTTCTCGACACGGCATCTACTAAAGGTACTCTTGTAAGTTATTCAAACCTTTGGAGAAATGGTGCTTATCCAAAAGAAGGCGATTCGTTATTGATGTTAATTGAAGGGGTTATACTTGAAGATAACCTAACCCAATATTACAAATATCAATCAATTTCACAGTCGAAAAAAACTCTCTTTGTATGGCCCGAATAGGCCGTTGTTTTTTACCCTGTTGGTAACTTTTAAAGCGCAAACTTATTGGCTCCTGTTATTGCTGTGCAAGCAATAACAGGAGTTCTTTTTTGTATTTGGCACTAAATTATTAACAATACTGCCCGATACCGTTTTTTTGGATTAATTTAGAGCTGCACGATTAATTCGTTGAAATATTGTTTAATACACTATAAATAAATCGACTGTGAAACCATTTGTTCATCTACATGTACACTCGCAATACTCAATTCTTGACGGTCAGGCCAGCATTGGTTCGCTAGTGTCGAAGGCCATGAAGTGCGGCATGAATGCGCTGGCATTAACCGACCACGGGTCGATGTTTGGGATTAAAGAGTTTTGGAACGCTTGCAAAAACGAGAATTACGGAAACCCCGACTTTCCGGTAGAACAATGGTTTAAATTGAAACCGATTATTGGCTGCGAAACCTATGTAGCCGAGCGTGGCATTGAATACAAGCAAGGGAAGGAAGACCGGTCGGGCGATCACTTGATTCTTTTAGCTAAAAACCGCACCGGTTATGTTAACCTTCTAAAACTCATATCAATTGCCAATACGGAAGGGATGTACTACAAACCGAGAATCGATAAAGGGTTGCTCGAAAAATATCACGAAGGGCTTATTGTAAGCTCGGCTTGCCTTGGCGGCGAAATCCCCCAGAAAATAATGAATGGAGATATTAACGGGGCCGAAGAAGCTATCAAATGGTTCAAAAGTGTTTTTGCCGACGATTTCTATCTTGAATTGCACAGGCACCCCGCCGAGTCGTTGCGCGAACGACAAGAGGTATACGAAAACCAGGTGAAAGTAAATGCAGTCCTTGTTCCGCTTGCAAAAAAGTTTGATGTTAAACTGATCGCTGCTAACGATGTTCATTTTACCAATCAAGAAGATGCCGAGGCTCACGATATTATGATATGCCTCAATACCGGAAAAAATTACGACGATGAAAACCGGATGCATTACACAAAACAAGAGTGGTTCAAGTCGGTTGAAGAAATGAACGAGCTCTTTGCTGATATTCCCGAATCACTCGAAAATACACAAGAAATAGCCGATAAGGTTGAAGTTTTCGATCTTAATTCTTCTCCTATTATGCCCGAGTTCCCTATTCCAGGCGAATTCTACAATTGGGACGAATTCGTGAAAAACCATCCCGAAGATGTGTTGAAAGAAGAATTCTCGAAATACAAATTGAAAGGGAGTTACGAAAAATTACTCCGCATAAAACTCGAATCCGATTACCTTGAATATCTTGTTTATGAAGGGGCAAAAACCCGCTACTCACCACAGCAACTTGAAGAATACCGGGAACGTATCGATTTTGAGCTCGAGACGATAAAACTCATGGGATTCCCCGGATATTTTCTTATTGTTCAGGATTTTATAAAAGCAGCCCGCGACATGGGCGTAATCGTTGGCCCGGGCCGTGGTTCTGCTGCCGGGTCGGTGGTCGCCTATTGTGTTTCTATTACCAATGTCGACCCGATGAAGTACAACCTTCTGTTCGAGCGCTTTCTTAACCCCGAACGTATTTCGATGCCCGATATTGATATCGACTTCGATGACGACGGGCGGCAATTTGTTCTCGATTGGGTTACCAAAAAATACGGTCAGGATAAAGTTGCCCACATTTGCACTTTTGGTACAATGGCCGCAAAAATGGCGATTCGCGATGTTGCACGCGTGCTGCAATTGCCACTCCCTGAGGCAGATCGGTTGGCTAAGATGGTTCCAGACACGCCAAAAATCACTCTGAAGGATGCATATAAAGAAAATCCAGAACTCGAAATAGAAAAGAAATCGACAAACCAGCTTATTGCCGACACTATAAAGTTTGCCGAATCGCTCGAAGGATCAGTCCGCCAAACCGGGGTACATGCCTGCGGGGTGCTTATTAGCCGCGATCCGCTTTCAGACCATATACCCATTATGCCTACCAAAGACGAATCGCTGTTTACTACTCAGTACGATGGCCGTTTTGTGGAAGAAATCGGGCTGCTGAAGATGGACTTTCTTGGGCTGAAAACCCTGTCGATTATCAAAGAGTGTCTTGATAATATCAAGCTCTCAAAAAATATCGACATTGATATCGACCGCATCCCCATGGACGACAGGGAAACATACGAGCTTTTCAGCAGGGGCGACACCACGGCCATATTTCAGTTCGAATCTCCGGGCATGAAAAAATGGTTGCGCTCGTTGCAGCCCAACCGTTTCGAAGACCTTGTGGCAATGAATGCCCTTTACCGCCCAGGGCCAATGGAGTATATTCCCGATTACGTAAAGCGAAAACTGGGAGAAGAAGAAATCTTGTACGACCATCCGCTTATGGAACCTTATCTTTCTGAAACATACGGGATTACCGTATTCCAGGAACAGGTAATGCTTCAGTCGAGAGCTTTAGGTGGTTTTACCCGGGGACAATCTGATACCCTTCGGAAGGCCATGGGTAAGAAGAACCGAAAGCTGATGGATAAACTCAAAGAAGAGTTTACCGACGGATGTCTCAAAAACAAGGAATTTGTTGATCAGTGTCCGGAAAAAGACCCGAAAAAACTCATTGAAAAGATTTGGAAAGACTGGGAAGCTTTTGCCCAATATGCATTTAATAAATCGCATGCGGTTTGTTATGCGTTTGTAGCTTACCAAACCGGTTATCTTAAAGCCCATTACCCTGCTGAATTTATGGCAGCCGTGCTAAGCCGGAACCTTTCAAGCATCGACCGCATTTCTATTTTTATGGATGAATGCAACCACCTCGGAATTAAGGTTCTTGGTCCCGACGTGAACGAATCGTACCATAAATTCACCGTAAATAAAAAAGGAGAAATCCGCTTTGGAATGGCTGGTGTAAAGGGCGTTGGTGCAGGTGCTGTGGCCGACATTATTGAAGAGAGAAAAAGAAACGGGGACTATAGCGATATTTGCGATTTTGCCGAGAGGGTTAACCTTCAGTCGGTAAACAAAAAGAACTGGGAAGCATTGGCATATTCGGGCGCTTTTGACCAAATTTCGGGATGTAACCGCTCTCAGTTTTTTATACCCGACAAAAACGAGCTTTCGTTTATTGAAAACCTCATCCGCTATGGAAACCTTATCCAAAACGAAAGGAACATGGCACAGCAGTCGCTCTTTGGAGGGGCTCAGCAAATTACTATTCAAAAACCCCGGCCGGTTGCTGCCGAAGAGTGGCCATCGGTGGTAAAACTCGACCATGAGAAAAGCCTGATTGGAATATATCTTACAGCCCACCCGCTCGATGATTATAAACTCGAAATCAACTCATTTTGCACCAAGGGCGTTACCCTTGCCCAACTCGAAGCCGATTTGGAACCTTTTAGGGGGCGTGATCTGGTTTTGGCTGGCATGGTAACCGAGGCCCGTGATATTATAAGCAACAAAGGGAAACGATACTCGTATATTATTTTGGCCGACTACGAGGGGCAATTTAAATTTTTCTTTTCCGGAAAGGATTATATCAATTTCGGGAAGTACTGTAATAAAGGCTTATTCCTTATGGTTAGGGGGAAAGTGATGCCTCGCTTTCGGTACAACGATAGCGATGAAGAACAGCTCGAAGTTAAGGTGCAAAATATTGAACTCCTTTCCGAAGTGCGCGACACCATGATAAAATCATTGTTGATTGAAGTGCCACTCCAATCGATTACCGACCAGTTTCTTACAGAATTACACACAGTGTGCGAAAAAAATAAAGGCCAAACGTTACTCGAATTTAAAATCTCTGACCCTGAAACAAAAACCACGGTCAATCTGTTTTCCAGAAATATAAAGATCGCTCTTCGCGACGAGTTTATTGAATATTTGAATGGCATTGAAGGAATTCAATTTAAAATCAATTAAATTTGTAACTCCTTTTGATTTAATTGACTTAAAAATATTAATGATATAATTATGGCTATAGAAGTAAATGATGCTAATTTTGAGGAAGTTGTATTACAGTCGAACATTCCGGTTGTAGTTGATTTCTGGGCCGAGTGGTGTGGTCCTTGCCGTATGGTAGGGCCTATTGTTGAAGAATTGGCCGAAGAGTATAAAGACAAAATTGTAGTGGCAAAAATGGATGTCGACAGCAATGCGGGTATTCCTTCTCAATTGGGAATAAGGAATATTCCTACCCTCTTGTTTTTCAAGAATGGTCAGCAGGTCGATAAACAAGTTGGTGCAGTACCAAAAACTGTATTGGCTCAGAAAATTGATGCCCTGCTTTAAGTTGTTAAACGAACGAATTTTGAAGAGCCTCGCTACAAGCGGGGCTTTTTTGCGTTGATAGGTTAACCCATTTGAGAAATTTTGAGGCATAAAAAAGCCGGACTTATTTTGCCCGGCAATTCGTTATCGGTGTTGTTTCTTTATGATTTTGCCCTGAAGACAAGCGTAAGTGGAGAACCTGTAAAATCGAAGTTTTCGCGTAGCTTGTTTTCGAGGTACCTCTTGTAGGGCTCTTTAATGTACTGCGGCAAATTGGCAAAAAAAGCTATGGTTGGCGTAGGGGTCGGCAATTGCGTAACGAATTTTATTTTAATGTATTTGCCTTTTGATGCTGGTGGTGGATAGGCTTCAATGGCTTCAAGCATTATTTCGTTAAGAACCGATGTTTTAATTTTTTGCTTTCTGCTTTCGTACACTTTCATGGCCATTTCAAAGGCTTTCAGCACACGTTGCTTGGTTATTGCCGAGGTGAATATTATGGGCACATCGTCGTTCGGGGCTATGCGGGCCTTTATGGCATCGATCATTACATTGGTCGACTTATTGTCTTTCTCTACAAGGTCCCATTTATTAACTAGGATTACAACCCCTTTTTTGTTTCTGATAATCAGGTTGAAAATATTTATGTCCTGAGCTTCAACTCCACGTGTAGCGTCGATTAAAAGCAGGCACACATCGGCCAGTTCAATGGCGCGTATCGAACGCATTACTGAATAGAACTCAATATTATCGGTTACTTTTCCTTTTTTGCGCAGGCCAGCAGTGTCGGTCAGAATAAAGTCGTGCCCGAATTTGTTGAACCGGGTGTTGATGGAGTCGCGTGTAGTTCCGGCAATGTCGGTTACTATGTGTCGTGGCTCGTCGATCATGGTATTTATGAGCGACGATTTGCCCACGTTGGGGCGTCCAACAACTGCAAAATGAGGTATTTCTAGTTCTTCTTCAGGGGTATTGTCTTTAGGAAACGACTCAACCACTTTGTCGAGTAAGTCGCCGGTTCCGGAGCCATTCATCGACGAAATACTGTAGAGCTCACCCAATCCAAGGTTATAAAACTCGTAAGCATCCCCTTGCCGTTTGTTATTGTCAACTTTGTTAACCACAACAAAAACAGGTTTCTTTTCGCGGCGAAGTATTGTGGCTACGGCTTCATCGAGGTCGGTAATTCCGCTTTCGACATCAACAACAAAAAGTATTACATCCGATTCGTCGATCGCAAGGTGAACTTGTCGTTTTATCTCATCTTCAAAAACATCGTTCGAATTCATTACATATCCACCGGTGTCGATTACCGAGAATTCAATACCGTTCCACTCGCTTTTGCCATAGTTGCGGTCGCGGGTTACACCCGAAATGTCGTCGACAATGGCCGAACGTTGTTCTATAAGCCGGTTAAAGAGTGTCGATTTGCCTACATTGGGCCTTCCAACTATTGCTACTATATTGCTCATCTTTCTTTTCTGTTTTTCAAGGGAATCAAATGGTTTCCCCGCTGTTTCTATATCAATTTCTTATCCTTGCCCTTGTGCTTGAAGATATGCCGGGTGCAAACTATTGCATTTCGTAACCGAAGTTTCGCAAACTCCGTTCTTCTTCACGCCAGTCTTTGTTCACTTTTACAAACAATTCGAGAAATACTTTCTTTTCAAAGAATTCTTCGATGTCTTTTCGTGCCTCGGTGCCTACTTTTTTTATCGCTTTTCCCTGGTGGCCGATAATGATCCCTTTCTGGGTTTCGCGGTTTACATGTATAACGGCCTGTATCCGAAGGAGTTTTTCTTCATCTTTGAACGACTCAACTTCTATTTCAACCGAGTAAGGGACTTCTTTTTGGTAGTACAGTAATATTTTTTCGCGGATGATTTCCTGCACAAAAAAGCGTTCGTTGCGGTCTGTCAGCTCGTCTTTTGGAAAGTATGCCGGGCCTTCAGGGAGTTTTTCAAGTATCATGTCGAAAATGGGCGCGATATTGAATTTCTCTGTAGCCGAAATAGTCAATATTTCTGCACAGGGCAACAGTTCTTTCCATGTTTTGACCAATTCAAGCACTTTTTGCTGTTCCGATAAATCGATTTTGTTTATCAATAGAATGACAGGAACTCCCGATTTATTGATTTTTTCGATGTATTCTGGGTTTTTGTTCACCGTTTCAACCACGTCGGTTACGTAAAGGATCACATCGGCGTCGGTGAGCGCTGTGTCTACAAATTTCATCATTTCTTCCTGAAGTTTGTAGTTGGGTTTCAATATCCCCGGGGTGTCGGAATACACGATCTGAAAGTCGTCGCCACTAACAATTCCTTTAATGCGGTGACGGGTAGTCTGCATTTTCGACGTGATAATAGATATTTTCTCGCCGACCAACGCGTTCATAATGGTCGATTTCCCAACGTTGGGATTGCCTATGATATTTACAAAACCTGATTTGTGTGCCATGGTATTCGATGCTTTTTTAAGCGGGGCAAAGATAGTCTTTTTTAGTCAATGAATAAATCGCTGAAAAAAAAGAGGTTAAATGTTAACCTTCTGTAAGTAAAAACGTTTTGAGAGGGGATTTTGCTGTGAAAAAATGCCCGTCGGGTTGTTTTTTTCCGGCGGGCATACTTTATTGAAAACGTGTAAACGTTGATTCCTGTCTTTTATATAATTTTTGAGACTTCAGCTTTTATTTGCTCCCACATGGTTTCATTCATCCGGGCGCCGTATATACTAATCACTTTACCCGCAACGACTGAGGCAATTTTTCCGCATTTTTCGAGGGGAAGTCCCAGCGAGTAACCATATAGAAATCCGGCTGCGTATAGGTCGCCGGCCCCTGTAGTGTCTACGCAAGAGTTTCCTGTAACGCCAATTTCGATAAATTCTTTTCCCGAACAGATGAGCGATCCTTGAGCCCCGGTTTTTACTACTGCAATGTGGCATAATTTCGACAGTTCTTTCACCGATTCACTTGGGTTTTTCCCGGTAAAAGCTTTCGACTCTTCTTCGTTGGCAAAAATGATATCGACATATTCGCTGGCAATTTCCTTCAGAAAATCAAGGTTTTCTTCAACCACATTATAACTTGCCAGATCGAGGGCAATGCTTAGTCCGGCATTTTTTGCCAATAGTGCGGCCTCTCTAATAAGGTCGTGATTTTGAGCCAGATACCCTTCGATGTACGCGATATTGTATCCTTCAAAAAGTCGGGGTGACAGATCTCTGGCCGACATTTCAACGGCAGCTCCAAGGTAGGTTCCGAATGTTCGTTCCGAATCGGGTGTTACCAAGGCCATAGCTACCC
>JAAYAG010000055.1 GCA_012719495.1 Bacteroidales bacterium | reverse complement strand
TTTGCATAAAACACTGTTTTCCTGCATTAAATTTCCTCGATTTAGCCCGCTAATACTCAAAAATTTGCTTTGTAAAACAGCGTTTTATGCCAATCTGAACTTTAAAAATAAAATCGAACTCAGGTTAATAAGTCCAGTAAAAGACCAAGAATCAGTGTCTTTTAATTATTATATCGTAGAAATTATTATTAGCGGTGAATTCAATCGATCGTAAAGCTATATATTTTTTGAAGTAGTATCGGCTTGATTATGGTAAAAGTATGCGTTAACTGTGCAATATTCCAGTTTACCTTCGAAACCAAGTTGTTGGGGCATGATGTAAATAGCATTTAGTATGAATAAAGCAGTATCGCCTGGCAATAAGTAATTAGCAAAAATTACGGTTGTATCGTTCATTTCGGAGCTTGTAGTTCCTAGTAAATAGTTTACTTCCTTAGGCTTCTGAGTTGCATCAATTTGAAGCACATGTTGAGCCGTGCGAAGCAAATGCCTGATCGCTTTCGGGTTATCACGCGCAGTCAGGGCGAGTAATGCAAAATACAGAATTACAATTCTTTTCATTTTTAATCCTTTCACGTTCTACGCAGCTGATTTTCTCTTGGAACAATTCGTCTATTCTACAATAAATGCGATCCCAAGAGCTGTATAATCTATTTTAACATGTTGGGCTGATAAAAATATAGCCCGGCAAGTTAGCCGGGCTATAACTATATTGCAAATCTTCAATTATCTATTTTTTCAACTCGCAGCAAGCGTCATAAATACCATCGAACAACTGTTTCATGTCTTTCGCAGCCACAGCAGCAAAGGCTAACCTGATAATATTGTTTAAATTAATAGTTCCAATGCTGTATTTATCGATAAGCAAATGACGAAGAGCCTCACCATCAATACCTTCTACCAATTGAATACACATAAAATAGCCAGAATTGTATGGTAATGCTTCGAAATATTTTTTGTATTTATCATCTTTCAACGCTTCTTTTACAGCATTGTAACGGGTTTTTAGCAATTCATATTTTTCCTCTTTCTGACGGTCGTAATCTTCATTTGCATATGCCTGCATAAGAAGTGATTGTGAAATATTCGCCGCATTCGAAATGTTTCCGCGAACCGCTCCAGCAGTTTTCGACTCAAGTGCAGCATATAGCTGAGCATCACCACCTTTAATTCCATACGTGATAAAACCAACCCTAAAGCCCCAAACATAATCTTCTTTGGTCGGTCCATCAATTTTTACAGCCAATACATTTTCATGAATGTCAGAAATATATGTAAATATTGATTGCTTTTCAATACCATCTTCGAAAACTAAACCCCAATAGGCATCGTCAGTGAAAACAACAATTTTATTCCCTTTATCAGCTGATTTCTTTAAAATTTCGGCAATAGCAGAAGCTTCGGCTACTGTTGGTGAATAACCCGATGGATTGTTTGGAAAATTGAGAATAACGATTTTTTTACCAATGGCACCTTCATTCAATTTGTTTTCGAAAGCTTCAAGATCGAAACCGCCATTTTTGAATAGATTAAAAGCACCAATCTTTGATCCATAGGCGTTATTAAGAATTAAGTTATAATTTCCCCAGAACAAATTTGGTGATATCACTTCATCCCCTTCATCGACAAACATATAACCGGCCATACTAACCCCATGTGTAAGGGCATTGGTAACAATTGGAAGGCTAATCTCTTTCGAACCCAGGCATGGATTTTTCTTGTAAATCAACTGTTTCCAACTGGCCCTAATATCTGGGCGACCAAAACTAGGCGCATACGGAAAGGTAAGTGATGGGTCGATTCCTATTTTCGATGAAATAGCTTCCAAGCGCATAGGGCTGCCGTCGTCTTCTATGGCTGTACCAATGGTTGCATTGATTTTTGTACCTTTTGCATCGGCAGATTGTCCGAGGATCCCTTTTTTTGGGAAAAATATATTTTTACCCTTTTTCGAAAGTAATTCGTAAACTGCCGGATTCTTTTCTTGAATAATCTTGTTTAATTCTTCTGCCTGTGGATTCATACGTTTCTTTTTTTATTTTTATTTGCCAATTATTGGTGAAGCGTGTTTATTGCCGAAAGGAATCGATAATATTCCGTATTTTTGCAACGGCTGCAAGATAAAAATTATTCAAAAAAATTGAATAGATGACAGTTTTTTTACATTTATTATTGACATTATTTTAATTTTTTGAACATTTAAACGAAAAGATGATATGGATTGGCAAAAAATTATTGAACAAGCGATAGCATTATTTTTTCCGCTTATTGTGATCTTTGTATTTATATATTATATGCTGAAAGCTTTTTTCGATCAGTTTGAAAAACAACGTAAGCAAGAAATGGCTCAACGTACCTCAAAGACGTTATTGCCACTTAAGTTCCAGGCATACGAGCGGATTACACTTTTCCTTGAGCGAATAAAACCTGAATCGATGGTTATTAGGGTAGCTCAACCAGGAATGACAACTTTCGAACTACAGCGTGCACTTACTGAAAGTGTTCGTGAAGAATATGAACACAATCTTTCACAGCAGATTTATGTATCCTCGCAAGCTTGGGCCATGGTTGTAGGTGCCCGTCAAAGTATGATGCAATTAATAACCAGCACAGCAGCTAAATATGGATCCGATGATCTATATGTAGAATATGCCACAGAATTGCTAAATGAATTTGCTTCGGCCGGGAATGACCCTGTTACCCTGGCATTGACATATATTCAGAAAGAAGCTAAAGAATTGATGTAGCTACTCGAAAATACCTTCATCTCTGATTATCATCAATATAGAAGAGTGGGGGATGAGTATATACTTTTCGTTGTTAAACTCGATTTCGTATCCGCTTTTTTGTAAATAGACAGCCAGATCGCCCTCTTTCGCTTGTAATGGTATATATTTTACTTCATCTTCCGATGAATTTTTCCAGAATTCGTCGCGTTCGGAAAGTGCAGGAATAGGGTAACCTGGTCCTACTTTAACTACATAGCCACTTTGAATTGCTTCGTTTTCCTGAACTGTTGGAGGAAGATACAAGCCACTTTTAGTTTTCGATTGTGGATTTTTGGGTTTCACCAGCACCCGGTCCCCAATAAGTATAAATTTGCTTAAATCGTTTTCTTCTATATTAATTGGCATGACTTTTCATTTTTTTACAAAAATAAAGAACACCATAATAATTTAGAAAAATCAAGGTGTTCTTTTATGTCGTTTTCTTCTATTACTTGATATATTTCTGAAAATAAATGCCTTAAACAATTCTTTTGTTTGTTCCTTTTGTTGTAATTTTTATCCGGAGATTTTGAGTATTTCAAATGAGCCTAAGTTTTTCAAGATACAAATTCCGGATTCCAACAAGGTATTCAGGCTCAAGCTTATTTGTGTACACACGAACAAAATCGACAACAGATTGTCCTGTCAGGAAGCATCCAAGTGCAGCATCAAACTTGGATTCGAACCAATTGTTTCGTACTTTTTCGGTAACAGCAACAAATTCACCCATAGACAAGTTCCTGTTTATTTGTAAATAAGCATGATTTGGCTCATCTGAGTCGAGCCAAATTTCTTCACTCAAAGGCAACAAACGAAACATTTTTTCAATAGTAACATTTGCTTGTATATCTTTTACCGAAGCAGAAGTCATGTATAAAGAAATTCCATAATCTGAAAATGCTTTTTGTATGATCGATATATTACCAAAATGTTGAAAATGCCTGAGCCGTATTACTTGGTAAAGCTTATCTGTTGATTCAATTTGAGCTTTTGCTGCATCAAAATCAAGGCCAGTTTTCTCTTTAACATGGTTGATTGCTCTGATGATATCAAAAACAGGATAATTCTTATCTGTAACAATATAAATATAAATAGGACTAGGATCCAAGACATCGTCGCTATAATAAGCCCTAAAAGGAGATGAGGATTCAAAAACCACCGATCCTAGAATAATATTTTGATTGATAGAAGAAAGTTCTTCCTTCTTTACCAGGCTGCCGAAAAACTCATTATGCTTCATTGCTTTCATAATTCAGGTTTTATTAATTTTTGATCGTTTGTTTGATGCTAATTTTAAGTTATATAAATAAAATAACAACAAGGGGCTAACAATGTTTTTAAATTCTATCTTGATTTTTTGTTAAAACTTATATATTTGCAGCCGTATTGGAGAGCTGCCGGAGTGGTCGATCGGGGCAGACTCGAAATCTGTTGAACTGCTTATGTGGTTCCGGGGGTTCGAATCCCTCGCTCTCCGCTAAAGCCTTGCTTATCAAATGATAGTAGGGTTTTTTTTATTGTCGGCATTTTTGATTTTTTTCCATTAACCTTCATTTAATGAATGTTTAAAAATCGATTTTCATGCCTACTCTCTTAGCTAAATATCAATTAATTTATTTGCTTATTCGCAAACTATGTAACAAAATAATCAAGATTACAACAATCATTAAATTGTAAAAAAGAACTTGAGAAGTTCGTATTTCATGGTCATTTAATCCCCTGAGAATTACAAATTGTGTTTCTTTAGTCTATATTTGCGCAAGTTTATCATTTTTAATATTCCTCACATAGTCGTAAATTTGATAGATAAATGACGCTTAAAAAACTTATACCATTACTTCTTATCTGCATCCCTCTGGTTCTTAAGGGGCAGGTTGAAACGTTCAGCCAAAATTGGTTTAAGAACTGGCGAACTGGTTTTATGTTGGGTGGCAGTTATCTTACTTCAGAAATTAAAAAAGATTTCTCGAAAAGCATGATGGAAATGAATCCACAGATCACAAATTCTTTTATGTTCTTTCTCGATAAACGGTTCTATAATAACTTTGAATTAGGCATCGAATTCGAAAAAAATTACTTTAAAGGAGAAAAGACTTACCCAAACCAGATCATCTGGTTGAAATATCATTCACGCTTCAATTCCAGTGAAACCCATTTTGTTCCCGATCCAATTTATTATAAAACGAACACTACTTCATGGTACATAAACGGTATTTATAATTTCAAGAACTTACGCAGTCAGGACTATGCATTTCTCAACATGAATATGTATTTGAAAATGGGGTTTGGGCTTACTGCGGTTGGAGTTGAAACAGGCTACCTCAATTTGGCATCGTACAACAAATCGAACCTTCCAAACCCATTTTACGAGAAAGGACAAGGTATACAGAAGATTAAAGATTTGTTTGGCTCGTTTCATGCCGGGATTGGGGTTAACTATTATATTTCGCCACGAATATCAATATCAGGTGAATACTGTGTTATGTTTGTAAGCAACGATTATCTTGATGGTATTCAAAACTTTGAAGCCACATATCTTCCCAATAATAATGTGGCCATAAGTCGTATGGAGGTTTATGGCTTCATTAACGAGATTAAAGTAGGATTGGCCTATCACTTCAACTGGTACCGGAAGCTAAGATTTAGTAGTTCTTGGGAACAGAATTTTGAAGATTTTTCAAACGAGTTCTATTTTGGTAAAAAAACATCAAAAGGGGAGTAAACTCAACGTATATTTTACGGCAACGTTCTATATCTCACCTATTTTTTAAATCTAATATCGCATTTCTTAATATTTTTCCATAATTTGATAAAAAAAAGATATGGAAAGAATTCTAATTGCAATTAGTATTTCAATCTTGCTCATTTCAATTGCTGCAGGTATTTTACGTCTTTTGTTTAGAAACTCAATTATGTTTACCGTGTGCTTGATGATGGCATTTCTTGCGGCATTTAGCGGGTTTTCCTTTTCAATTGTAGGACGCTTGGGTACCATACACGCACTTTGGGCAGCACCGGCCCTAATCGCATTTGGAGTTGTTATATTCCTAAGGATCCGCACAATAATAGCCATACCGCTAAACACTGCCATTAAGAAAGTTGAAGACCTATCTGAAGGTAACCTCAATATCGACATAACTCATACAGACATCAAAAACGAACTCGGTGTTTTGCAGAATTCTCTATATAAGCTTACCAATAATCTTCGCAACATTCTTTATGAGGTTAAAACAAATACAAGTAACCTATCTATCAGCAGTATGCAGTTAGGTAGCCTTTCCGAAGATCTTTCACAAGGAGCATCATTACAAGCCTCATCCTTACAAGAACTTTCAGCCACTATTGAAGAAATATCAGCCACGTTAAATGACAATACAGAAAAAGCCAGAAATGCAGGTGTTGTGTCAAAAGATTCAGCTCAAGTTGTAAACAATTTTGCCAAAGAATCGACCCATATGGTTGAAACACAAAAAAAGATAATCGATAAAATTTCATTGGTCAACGACATTTCTTTTCAAACAAATATTCTGGCCTTAAACGCAGCTGTTGAAGCAGCCCGGGTAGGAGAGTTAGGAAAGGGTTTTGCAGTGGTAGCTGGCGAAGTCAGGCGCCTGGCCGACAGTAGCAAACAGGTTGCAAATGAGGTTCTTCAAATCTCGGCTGAAGGCGTAAATGTTACAAAGAAAATTGAAATAGAAGTTGCTGAAATGCTTCCAAAAATTGCGGAATCGTCTGAGCAAGTTGATATTATTGTAAAATCGAGCCTGGAACAAGCATTAGGGATAGAGCAACTTAATGCATCAATCCAGCAACTTAACAATGTTACCCAGCAAAATGCTTCTGCCTCAGAAGAAATGGCCTCGAGTGCTCAAGAACTCGCAGCTCAGGCAGAATCACTCAACGATCTGATTTCTTTTTTTAAAATGGACATCAGTAGCCAACATCAAAAGAATGAATCGAAACCAAAAGAAAAGTCGAGGATTGAAAATAGCCGTGAGCCCGTATTTAATTTGAAAGAAAGTAAGAATTCATCAGCTGAAAGTAAGGGAGTTAAAATTAATATAAACGAGAATGACATCCCGAAGAAACAAGCTATAAACATTAAAAATATTGTAAATAGAAATGATGATGAACTCGATCAGGATTTTATTCCATTCAAGTAGGCGCGATACACGCTCATGATTAAGCAAAATGGTTCTCTTCTTCAGTTCGATTGATAAAATAACCTTAAGAAAACGTACAAATCGTGACCGAAGCCCAATTTTATACACCGCTTGAAAATAATGCTGTTGGATGCAATCTTTGTCCACGCAATTGCATAATTGAAGCTGGAAAATTTGGTAACTGTAAAGCTCGCAGAAACCGAAACGGTACTCTGATAAGTGAAGTATATGGGAAAATTGCCGCATTAAACAGTGATCCTGTCGAAAAGAAACCACTATACCATTTTTTCCCAGGAAAAGAAATCCTTTCGATTGGAACAACTGGCTGTAACTTACATTGTATTTTCTGTCAGAATTTTGCACTCTCGCAATGCGATATCAGGCAACCTGTAAGTGTAAAGAGCTTTTCTCCCGAGGAATTAGCAGCATTGTCATTGAAAAAGAAAAATAATCTCGGTGTGGCGTTTACTTACAATGAACCCACTGTCAATTTCGAGTTTATGGTTCGTGCAGCTGAACTGGTAAAACAAAACAACCAGAAAACGGTAATGGTAAGTAACGGGTATATTAACCCCGATCCTTTAAAAATTCTTCTTAAAAATATAGATGCTTTTAATATTGATTTAAAGGCTTTTGATGATAATTTTTATAAGAAATATTCCAAAGCGAGCCTCGATCCAGTGAAAAATGCAATTAAAATTATTGCTAAAAGTGGCAAGCATCTTGAAATTACCAATCTGGTTATTCCTACGCTCAATGATGATGAATTTGAGTTTGCCGAAATGTGCGATTGGATCGCTAAGGAGACTGGTCGAGACACGGTGCTGCACTTATCCCGTTTTTTTCCTCGATACGAACTTGACCAATATCCAACACCTCCTGAAACACTTTTTACCCTTTTCGACATAGCCAAGGAAAAACTTAATTATGTATACATTGGGAACATGGCAACAGAATTGCATAGCAGCACCTATTGCCCAACATGTAAGACTCTTCTCATCGAGAGGACATATTATAACACTCGTAAACACGCTATTAGCCCCGAAGGGAAATGCTCCCAATGTGGAAAATTGATTATGAATGAAATTTGAATTTTGATGTTAAAATACTATATTTCTTTAACAGTAAGGCAATTAAAACAGTAATAGCATTTGTAAATGCCTGTATAAATAGCATAATGATATTCAGTCATGGAAATGAAAGTCAGAAAGGCAGCTTTTGCGGGACGTTTCTATCCCGACGACACGAAATCGATACATGCCTACATGGAACACTTTCTTGAGAATGAGCAAAGCAAAATTAAAATGTTGCCAGCTAATTCAGCAATCATTGGGGGTGTTGTACCTCATGCCGGCATTATGTACTCAGGATATGAAGCCGTTCATTTTTACGAAATTGTCCGCAGAAGTCGTCAGAGATTCGACACGGTTGTAATTGTAAACCCCAACCACACTGGGAATGGGATAGGTATCTATAATACAGCAACATATTCCCTTTGGGAAACTCCGCTTGGTACACTTGAAAATGATACCGATTTTCAGGATGCGTTGAATTTACCCGCATATAATTTAGCTCACGATTTTGAACATTCAGGTGAAGTGCAATTGCCTTTTATTCAGCATTTTTTTGATTTTCAATACAAAATTGTAATGATAACCATGAATGTACAGCATGTTGATTCGGCAAAAATATTAGCAGAAAAACTTATTGATGCAAGTCGACGTACTGGAAAAAAAATGTTGTTAATTGCATCTTCTGATTTTAACCATTATGATTCATTTCAAACAGGTTACACTAAAGATCGATATGTAATCGACGAAATATTGAAAAACAATCCGGAAGGTGTATATAGCGCGGTTAAAAAGCACCAAGTATCAGCTTGTGGTTTTGGTCCAATAATGACTCTACTGTATGTTTCTAGTTTGTTGTCGACAAATCCAAGCATTACTTTATTGCGACAAGGACATTCGGGAGAAGTGCATCCTTCAGAGAAAGTTGTAGATTATGCCTCATTCATAGCAACTTGCGATCAATAAAAAAAACAGTAGTAAACAAAACAAAAAAGATTAAATTAGGGGCAAAATTACTGACTATGATAAAATCGATGACAGGCTACGGAAAAGCCGAATGCGAACTTTCTACAAAAAAAATTACTATTGAAATTAAGTCGCTCAACAGCAAACAACTGGATATTAACACCCGAATTTCGGGCATATATAGGGAAAAAGATATTGAGATAAGGAAAATAATTTCAGACCGGCTAGAACGAGGTAAAGTCGATTTTAATCTGTACTGTGAACATTTAGGGGCTGAATCTTCTGCAACAATCAATAAACCAATAGTTAACAACTATTATAATCAGTTGATCGACATTTACCATGAATTGAACATGGAAATGACCGAATTGGCTTTACAAACCATTTTACGCTTACCCGATTCAGTAAAAGTAGAGCACGAAGAACTAGATGAACAAGAATGGATATTGATAGTAAGCAAGATTAATGAGGCTATTGACAAGCTGAACATGTTCCGCGAACAGGAAGGGAAAGCCTTGGAAAGCGATATTCTCAGCCATATTGATCAGATCCGTCAATTGAAAAACCTTGTTGACCCTTACGAGACTGAACGAATTGACAGAATAAAAACACGACTAACAGATGCTCTTAACAATTTATCTGTCAATGGCCAATCTGACCCGAACCGTTTCGAACAGGAACTTATTTTCTATCTTGAAAAATTGGACATCAATGAAGAAAAAGTCCGCCTCGAAAATCATTGTGTATACTTCTATGAAACCATTAAAGAGCCAATTCCTTCAGGGAAAAAGCTGGGATTTATTGCTCAGGAGATCGGGAGAGAAATAAATACAATGGGGTCAAAAGCAAACCATTCCGAAATTCAAAAGTTGGTCATTGTGATGAAAGATGAGCTTGAAAAAATCAAAGAACAATTACTTAACATCTTATAATTAATTCATTGAAGATCGTATGGTAAGTTTTTGCAGATAAGCCATTAAAGAATAAATGACATCGTCAAATGCTCGAAAAATAATATGCAAAAAGGAAAGCTTCTAATTTTTTCTGCTCCATCGGGTGCCGGAAAAACAACAATAGTTAAACATCTGTTAGGAAAAGATTTCGGACTTGAGTTTTCTGTTTCTGCTACAAGCCGTGCTCCTCGTTCGAACGAAAAGCACGGTAAGGATTACTATTTCTTAACGACCGATGAATTTAAAGAGCGTATTGACAATCAAGAGTTTCTTGAGTGGGAAGAAGTTTATCCGGGCATTTTTTACGGCACCCTATTAAGTGAAGTTGAGCGCATCCGTTCAGCAGGGAAACATGTTGTTTTCGATGTTGATGTTGTTGGCGGTCTAAATATAAAAAAGTATTACAGGAATGAGGCATTGGCCGTTTTTGTACAGCCCCCATCAGTTGAAGTGCTGAGAAACAGGCTGGTAAACCGTTCGTCTGATTCGCCAGAAGTGATTGCGACCCGGGTAGCAAAAGCAGAATATGAACTCACTTTTGCCCCTAAATTCGATGTTATATTAGTAAACGACAGGATTGATGACGCATTTAATGAAGTAGAATTAATTGTTAGTCAGTTTCTTTCTAAATGAAATAATAACAGTCTGTTTTAAAATCTTCAATAACAAAATTAACCATGATTGTTGGTCTGTTTTTTGGCTCATTTAACCCAATTCACAACGGGCATCTTGCTATTGCAGAATACATATTGAACCATAGCTCAATTGATCAGTTGTGGTTTGTAGTATCTCCTCAGAATCCTTTCAAAAAGCAGGAATCTCTGCTTGATAACCAATTACGCTTTGAAATGGTTAAACTTGCAATATCAGGTCACTCAACGATCGAAGTTTGTGATGTTGAATTTGGCTTACCTAAACCATCATACACAATCAATACCCTCGTGCATTTGCGGAAAATATATCCCAACAATGAATTCCGGTTAATCATGGGATCTGACAATTATGTACTGATTGATAAATGGAAAGATTACCAAAAAATAATCAGCGAATACACCCTGATCATATATCCTCGGCCAGGCTTCGACCCATCAAGCATTGCAATTGAAGGAAATTTTCAACTTGTTAATGCACCACAAATGGAAATATCATCAACAAGTATTAGGGAAGCAATTAGCCATAATAGGGACATCAGTAAAATGGTCCCCAACTCAGTTTCTACATACATTGCTCAACATAACCTCTATCGAACTGTGGATTAAATACTCCTGAAAATCATTGTTTTGCTATTTTTTATGATTATTGTTACCTTTAGTTGTTCAATGCAACATTCTAGTTTATAAACTAGTGACTTATAATGCCTTTGGAAATAAATAGTTGATTATGAGCAATTTTAAACTAACTAAGCAAGAGAAGTCAACCTTACTGATGATTGCCCGCAAAACGATTGAGCAATGGTTAGAACATAACAACTTATATCATGTCGATACGTTATCATATTCTGATAATCTGAAATTAGACTGTGGAGCGTTTGTTACACTGCACAAGGACAAACAATTAAGAGGTTGCATTGGCCGGTTTATTACTAACGATCCGCTTTACGTTACCATACAGCAAATGGCTCTTTCTGCTGCATTTCACGATCACCGCTTTCTGCCGGTAAACAATAATGAACTGCCACATATTGAGATAGAAATTTCAGTGCTTACCCCCTTACAGAGAATAGATTCAATTGATGATTTTATTCTTGGCAAGCATGGCATTTATATTAGGAGAGGAGTGAATAGCGGCACTTTTTTACCACAAGTTGCCATAGAAACTGGTTGGACAGTTGATGAATTTTTGGGGCATTGTGCACGAGATAAAGCAGGAATTGGTTGGGATGGCTGGAAATTGGCAGAGTTGTATGTATACGAGGCGTTGGTTTTTGGAGAGAAGGATTCTATGTAGCAGATATTTAGAATACTACTAACTATTTAACGCCAAATTTTTTTCTCATTAAGAGCTTGTTGATAGCGACTTGCATTACGGTTATGTTCTGTTAGTGTTCGGGCAAATGTAGTATGACCTGAAAAATCTTCTTTAGCACTGAAGTAATAATAATCGTGGTTTTGAGCATTCAGCACAGCATTAATCGACGACAAATCAGGAAATGTAATTGGTCCTGGAGGCAAACCGGCAATGCGGTAAGTATTATACGGAGAATCTGTTTGGGTCATTTCAGTTGTTACCCTTCTTATTGAAAAATCGCCTAATGCAAACTTAACCGTCGGACAAGCCTGCAACGGCATACCTCTTTTCAAGCGATTTACATAAACTCCGGCTATTATCGGTTTATCAGTGTTAAGATTGGTCTCTTCCTGAACAATTGAAGCTAAAATTGAAACCTCTAAGGGGTTTATACCCAATGTGTTTGCTTTATTCTTTCTTTCAGCAGACCAAAACCGATCATACTCTTTTTTCATACGTTCAATAAACTGCGAAGGGGTAGTAGTCCAGTACAATTCATATGTATTCGGAATAAACATGGCCGGAAAAGTTTCCTTGGTAAAACCATATTTTTGAGCTACAGCATCAGACATAAACTCAGCTAACAATGAAATTGAATCTGTTTCAAGATAAGCAGCCACTTTCCCCGCCAGTTCGGAGAAAGTCCGCACATTGTTGAACGTAACATCCAGAGGATCCTGAACTCCGCTTCGAAGTTTGTTCACTACCTGATTGGTGTTCCATCCTTTTTTCAACTCGTAGCGTCCTGGTTTCACGCTGCTTTTGTAATTCTTTTTCTTAGCAACCCATCGAAATGCCTTGTAATTTTCAAGCACTTGCTGTTCTTTTAGCATTTTTTCCACATCGCCATATGAGGCTCCAGTAGGAATTGTAATAACAGTGTCTTTTACCACATTGGGATTAAAAATGTAGCCAAAGGTTTGGAAAGCCCAAATAACAACACCAATGAGCAGAACCGCAAAAACTACCATTGAAATTTTTCCGACTTTCGGAAAAACCATTGTTTTTGATTTTTGAAAAACTGCCATATTTTTTTATTTTTTGCAAAAATACAAAGCTAAACAACACATTGCTTCATCTCGGCTAAAAATGATGCATTGTTACTAAACCACAAAGTTTAAAGCCAAGGTTTAATCAACTTTATAATTACAATGCAATGGTTATATTGCTATTTTGATTGCACAATGCAATACGCAGCATTAACTTATCGTTGAAATGTTTACAAGAAAAGCAACCAAGGTTTTGAACACAGTTTCTAAACATGTAAATTCGCAGAAATTTTAATAGAAACAAGTTTATGCACAAAATAAATCTTTCGGACGATATATACTACATTGGAGTAAACGACCGCCGTACATCATTATTCGAAAACTATTGGCCTTTGCCATATGGAGTTTCGTATAATTCATACTTGATTGACGATGAAAAAGTATGTCTGATTGATACAGTTGACAGAAAATTCACCGATGAATTTTTTGAGAAAATTGACCACATAATAGGCAATAAACCCATAGACTATGTTATTATAAACCATGTAGAACCAGATCATTCGGGTTCGTTAAAGGCTATTCGCGATAAATATCCTTCGGTTACACTTGTCGGAAACAAAAAAACCTTTCCCATGATTGAAAATTTCTATGGGATCACTGAGCAAACGCTGATCATTGAAGATGGTGACACGTTGGACTTAGGAAAGCATAAGCTTATTTTTCAAACTATTCCGATGGTTCATTGGCCAGAAAGCATGGTAACCTACGATTCAACTACTAAAATACTGTTTTCGAACGATGCATTTGGTAGCTTTGGAACACTTGATGGTGGAATTTTCGATGATGAAATAAACCTAGCTTTTTATGAAGAAGAGACTATGCGTTACTTCACAAACATTGTGGGAAAATATTGCCCTCATACGCAGCGTGCTTTAACAAAACTTGAAGGGATTGATATTGAACAAATTGCTCCTTCGCACGGAATGATATGGCGTTCACATATCCCATGGATTATGGATAAATACAAAAAATGGAGCAGCTATACTACGGATAATGGAGTAGTTATCATTTTTGGCTCAATGTATGGAAATACCGAAAAAATGGCTGATACCATTGCTCGTCAGCTTGCCGTTAGAGGCATAAAAAACATTCGCGTTTATGATGCTTCAAAAACACACATTTCAAACATTATCAGCGATATATTCAAATATAAAGGAGTCATTATTGGCAGTTGTGCCTATAATAACGAAATGTTTCCATCAGTAGAATCAGTAGTACGGGAAATTGAACACAAAGGCATTAAAGATCATTTCCTTGGAATCTTTGGATCATACAGCTGGAATGGAGGAGGAGTGAAGAACCTTGAGAAATTTGCTGAAGCTATTAAATGGAATCTTGTAAATCAACCTGTTGAAGAAAAAGGATCGATGAAACAAGATAAATACACAGAGTCACTTGCTCTTGCTAACGCAATGGCAGATAAGCTAATCGAATTCTTTGATTAAACTGATTGATAATAAGAGAGTCGTTGAAATAAATTTTTATATTTTTTTTCTTAAATAAATAAATTATTCCAAATCTTTTGTTCTTTTGTTAGCAAATTCATACGCTAACAAATCAAATTATGAGACTTATTATCCAGCCTGATTACGACAAGCTGTCGAAATGGGCAGCTAGCTACATCGCAAGCAAAATTAACAGTAATGTGAGTGAAAAACCATTTGTACTGGGACTCCCCACGGGGTCTTCGCCACTTGGTACTTACAAAGAACTAATAAAGCTTTACCAGCAAAAAAAAGTATCGTTCAATAATGTGGTAACGTTCAATATGGACGAATACATTGGAATACCACAAAATCACCCGCAAAGTTATTACACGTTTATGTGGGATAATTTTTTCAACCATATCGACATTGTGAAAGATAACGTAAACATACTCGATGGCAATGCCCCTGATAAAACAATTGAATGTGAACAATATGAACAGAAGATTGCTAGCTATGACGGAATAGATCTTTTCATGGGCGGCATCGGCCCTGACGGACATATTGCTTTCAATGAACCCGGATCATCACTATTGTCACGCACCCGAGTTAAGAGTCTAACCCGCGATACAATTTTGGCCAATTCTCGTTTCTTTGATAACGACCCTGAAAAAGTGCCGGGAACCGCCCTAACCGTGGGTGTTGCAACCGTGATGGACGCCAAAGAAGTTCTGATAATTGTGAACGGCCACAATAAAGCCCGGGCTCTCCAACACGCTATTGAAGAAGGGGTTAATCATATGTGGACAATCAGTGCTTTGCAAATGCATCCTAAAGGAATTATCGTTTGCGATGAAGCTGCATGCGAAGAATTAAAAGTGAGTACTTACAGGTATTTCAAAGATATTGAGAGAGATATCATTCTTTAGAAATAAACAGGCTGACGATTTTGTATTTCGTCAGCCTGTTTATTTAATTGTTTTCAGTGGTGCTATGTGATTGCATTTTCTATAGGATGATTTTTTTATTCTTGGCCACATTTACAATTGCGTCTACAATGTGATCATCGATCATAGTTGCATAATTAAAAACAATATCGAAATCACTATTTTCGATTTTTCGGCCTGCAATATGCTCAATAAACAAATCGCGCTCATTATCAATTGTTTGAATGTAATTTTGTGCTTCAAAATATGCCATATTGCTGATTTTCATTATTCTGTGAGTTCTCCATTCAAGTGGGGCCTGCAATTTAATGCTTAAATGTCTGGGGATATCTTTTGATGCAATATTAGCAGCACGCCCAACGATAATGCAATTACCATCGCAGGCAATTTTACGGATTACTCCTGAAACAGTGTCGATAACATTTTGGTCTTCTGCATCATACATCTTCTCGGTGGAAAATGCAGTAGCAACCTGATGTAAACTGTTTTTCACTTCGCCCAGAAATACACTTCTTATTTTCTCAGGATTAGTTTCGAGTTCTAATGCTGCTTTTTCAATGATTTCTTTGTTGTACCATTTCCATTCTACATCTTTTTTATTTTCAGATTGATAACTGTATCCTGTGAGAATTTTTGACAGCTTAATAGCTATTCGGTTTGCCGAGCATCCACATTCACGCGAAATGGTTATTACAGGTCCCGCAATATTTGGATCGTTACATAAATTGGCTTTCCCCAAATAATTCAATAGAAAATTATCCATGTGAAATTGGTATTAAGTTTATTATCAAAATCTATTTTACTGGTATTAATTTACTCATTTTTCGACAAATAATTCAAAACACCAATACAAAACATCATAAATTTTAATCTTTTTAGTTAAAACGCTCATCAATTCTGCAAAAAAAAAGCCTCCGTTGATGAACGAAAGCTTCATAATTATCTAAAAATTCTAAATGCTAAATTAATCGAATGGATGTTCTTTATCATATTCGAAACTCTTGTTGTATTGTTCAATCGCCCTTAGACTCATGCCCATACTTGAAAAACCGCCATCGTGAAATAGATTTTGCATAGTTACTTTGCGGGTCAAGTCAGAAAACATTACAATGCAATAATCGGCACAATCATCGGCAGTTGCATTTCCTAATGGAGACATTCGTTCTGAATAATCCATCAAGTGGTCGAAGCCTTTAACGCCCTGACCTGCTGTAGTCGGGGTTGGAGATTGAGATATCGTGTTTATTCTCACATTTTTTTCCCTACCATAAATATAGCCGAAACTCCGGGCAATCGATTCTAGAAGGGCTTTTGCATCAGCCATATCATTGTATCCGTAAAATGTACGTTGCGCCGCAACATAACTCAAGGCCAAAATAGAGCCCCACTCATTAAGAGCATCGTTCTTACGGGCCGTTTGAATTACTTTGTGGAACGAAACAGCCGAAACATCAAGGGTTTTTTCTAGAAAACCGTAATCGAGATCGCTGTAATGACGGCCTTTGCGAACATTGGGTGACATACCAATGGAGTGAAGAATGAAATCAAATTTACCCCCCAAGTATTCCATTGACTTTTTAATTAACGCATCCAGGTCGTCGATTTCTGTAGCATCGGCAGGAATAACAATCGAATTCAGTTTCTTCGCCAAAGCTTCTGTCTCACCCAATCGCAATGCCATGGGGGTATTGCTCAAGACGATCTGAGCACCTTCTTCTACAGCACGTTCTGCAACTTTCCATGCAATCGATGATTCGTTGAGTGCACCGAAAATTATTCCCTTCTTTCCTTTTAATAAATTTCCAATCATGTGTTTCTGTGTTGATTAAATCATCTTATTTTTGCTACACACTATTAACAAATTTCAGATCATTTCGTTTCGAAAATACGGGCATCTTTTTTCATCAAACGAAAAATCTAGATGAAATAAATGTAAAGAAATGAATTTGTGGAATGAACTTTATTGTGTAAAATGTTATTATACAGAGTTTTATCCTAAATATATTATAATGCACGAACTCAACAGATTGTTTAACCTTATAATCCGTAAATTCGAAAACAATAGCAAGAATACTACAAAATCTAGTTGTTTTAAGGAATTACATTTCGTTAATTACCATACGTAACCGAGTAAGCCGACCTAATAAACGATCAAGTAAATCGAGTTTTAACATATTAGCACCGTCCGATTTTGCTTCAGCTGGGTTCGGGTGTGTTTCAAGAAATAAGCCATCGACGCCAACAGCTATACCTGCACGGGCAATAGTTTCGATTAGTTCAGGCTTACCACCTGTAACCCCCGATGATTGGTTCGGTTGTTGAAGTGAGTGTGTAATATCAAGTATTACAGGGCAATTGTTCTTTTGCATTTCGGGAATTCCCCGATAATCGACTACCAAATCCGCATAGCCAAAAGTGGTGCCTCGTTCGGTAATCATTACATTTGGGTTACCTGCATCACGAACTTTCTCAACAGCAAATTTCATCGATTCGGGAGCTAAGAACTGGCCTTTCTTAATATTAACCACTTTGCCCGTTTGTGCCGCCGCGATAAGTAAATCGGTTTGCCGGCAAAGAAACGCAGGGATTTGCAGCACATCGACATAGGCGGCTGCAAGGTCGGCTTCCTGCTCGGTATGGATATCGGTTACGGTAGGGATGTTGAACGTTTCGCCTACCTTTCGCAATATTTTCAATGCTTTTTCATCACCAATTCCAGTAAAAGAATCGATCCTCGAACGATTGGCCTTTTTATACGAACCCTTAAAAATGAGAGGGATAACATATTTATCGGAAAGAATGGCCAACTGTTCGGCAATTCTCATGACCATTTCTTCGCTCTCAATAACACAAGGGCCAGCCATAAGAAGGAATTGACCGGAATCTGTGTGTTTTAACTTTTCAATATTTAGTATCATTTATCTCAATTTTACTGTTATAACAAAAATTTCTCGACTATTCAAATGTTATTTCGAATATATCTCTCTCCCAAATGGGGTTAAGGCAAGCGATGCCAGTTTGAAATGTTGACGGGCAAACGGAATGCCGATTATTGTAATAGTACATAATAACCCAAGAATCAGATGGGTTAAGAATATCCAGAATCCACCCACCAAAATCCATAGCAAATTGAAAAGTGTTGGAAGGCAACCCGAGGCATGTTCAGTTGTTCGTGTATCGCGACCAAAAGGCCACAATGCAATGTCAGCCATTTTAAGTGCTTGTATTCCAAAAGGTATTCCAACAATGGTAATCATCAGCAATATACTCGCTATCAAATATTCAAAAGCGATAACAAAACCGCCCAACAAAACCCAGAGTATGTTTCCTAATGCTTTCATTTTTAATTTATATAGTTATTGATCATAGCCTAAATCAATTGATCTGAAAACATATCGAAGTTAACTATTTTTCAAAACGGTTGCCCCACCATTTCTTCAAACGCTCTGATATCGTGTTTTCTTGTTGATTATTAGCAGGATTCCAAATTCTTTTCTTTTTAATTTTTACAGGCAGGTATTGCTGGTCGACAAAGTTGCCATCGTACGAATGGGCATATTTGTATTCTTTTCCATAGCCTAACTGCTTCATTAGCTTGGTGGGTGAATTGCGAAGATGCAATGGTACCGGCAGATCTCCGGTTTCTTTAACCAAAGCGATCGCATCATCGATGGCACAATAGGCCGAGTTACTTTTGGGTGAAGTGGCCAAATAGATGGCAACCTCCGAAAGTACAATCCTTCCTTCAGGCCAACCTATCTTATTGATTGCATCAAATCCGGCATTGGCAAGTAAAAGTGCGTTTGGATTGGCAAGCCCAATATCTTCGGCTGCTGAGATCACTAGTCGTCGAGCAATAAACTTTGGGTCTTCGCCGCCTTCAACCATTCTTGCCAACCAATAAACCGCCGCATCAGGGTCGCTTCCCCTTATACTTTTAATAAATGCTGAAATTACATCGTAATGCATCTCTCCATTCTTGTCGTACGCCGATGGGTTTTGTTGCAGGCACAATGTTACCTTTTCGTTGGTTATAACAACTTGAGATGATGGTTCAGATGCTGCGACGAGCTCAATGATGTTTAATAATTTCCGAGCGTCGCCTCCTGAAAACCTAAACAAAGCTTCTTCTTCTTCAATAATAAATTCCCGTTTTTTTAATTCACTATCGGTATGGATTGCAATATCAAGAAGCTTTTTAAGATCATCTTTTTCAAGCGATTTAAGCACATAAACCTGACAACGCGACAACAACGGAGTAATAACCTCGAACGAAGGGTTCTCGGTAGTTGCTCCAATTAATGTTACAGTACCGTTTTCAACAGCACCCAACAGAGAATCTTGCTGAGACTTACTAAACCGGTGAATTTCATCAATAAAAAGAATTGGGTTAGGACGGTTGAAAAATTGCTGCTTTTGGGCTTTATCAATTACATCGCGTACATCTTTAACTCCGGAACTTACTGCACTCAAGGTGTAAAAAGGCCTGTCGAGAGTGTTGGCAATTATTTTTGCCAGCGTTGTTTTTCCAACACCCGGAGGTCCCCACAATATAATTGATGTGATGTTGTTCGACTCAATCATGCGCCTGAGTACGGCATCTTTCCCCACCAAATGTTCTTGACCGATATAGGAATCAAGGTTTTTGGGCCTGAGTCGTTCTGCTAATGGTTGATTTGACATACAACAAAAATAGTTATTGTGTTTGATTTGTTCCGGCTTATTTCAACAAAAATAAAGTTCATAATTTAACATCCTCTTAATATATAAGACATTTTTATCTTTTATTTTTGTCTTGAATTAATCATTCAATTATGGAATCTGTTTGTCCAATAACCAATAAAAGTATAAATGAACGTGGGGCACGAATTAATGCTCTCATTTCATTTCTGTTGGTAATTTTATTCATAATAACAAAGAATCCGGCAATTCTAGCTTTTCTAGCCATCGATTTTTCAATTCGTGGGTTTTTCGATGGAAAATACAGCCCAGTAAGCTTAATGAGTAAATGGTTAGTTAAAGTACTGAATTTGAAAAGTAAAAGTATTAATGCTGGTCCTAAAATTTTTGCGGCGCAAATAGGGATGGTGTTTTGTTTGAGTGCTTTATTACTTCAAATAGCCATGTTGCCATCTGCTGCAATCTTAGTTATATCAATTCTGGCACTGTTCTCATTTCTCGAAACTGCATTTGGCCTTTGTGTGGCCTGTAAAATATATCCGATTCTTCGACCTTTAGTTTAACCTTTATTACTTTTTTTTGATCAATTGGCCTTCCTTAACTGGTTGGCCAATTGTTTTTTATATATTTTAAGAGTTAGTTGCAATATCTCTTTAATACATTGTATGCTTCGGCAATACCCAATTCTCCAGCCTTACTCAAATCTTTTGCTCCACCGTCAACATCATTTAAAAGAACTTTAACCAGCCCGCGATTGTAATATGCTTCAGCAAACTCAGGCTCAATTTCTATAGCTTTGCTATATTCCTCAATAGCCTGATAATATCGTTCGCTTTTACAATAAATATTACCTCTGTTGAAATATCCAAAAACAAATTGCGGATTCATATAGAGAACCACCGAATAGTCGGTAAAAACGTCGTTGAAAAGTTCAAAAGAAAGTGTTCCTATTTTCTCCTTTTGATTCGGTGTATTTAATGTTCCCAGAAACTGTTCATTTACTTTCTGCCGTTCAATTATTTCAATCATCGTCGTACGCGTATTAGCCCGCATATAATATGCTGGAAGATTTCTTTCGTTCAGTGAAATTGCTTTATCGAAATCAGCAATAGCCTTATTGTACTCACCTGTTAACGAGTAAAATACCCCTCTGTAAAAGTAATTATCTGAAAAAGTTTCATTTACACGAATTCTTTCGCTAAACATAAGAATCTGATTAGAAAAGAATTCCATTGAAGAAACCGAACGATCGGGATTATTGGTGATAGTTAAGTAGGGTTCATAATTGTTTTGGGCATTCAGGTTTTCAATAATCAGGTTGAAATATCCTACATTTTCGTTGCTTGAATTATTTTTTTGGATTGTAGAGATTTCGAAATTGGGCAGGAGGGTAATCTCAATATTACGATCCTGAACGCTCACTTTTTCAATATTCTCATCACTGAAAAGAGGTTTTTCACGGCTGTCTTCCACGGCGAGGTTTGCCCTTATTTTACGGCGTTTCAATTCTTCAACATCAATCTTTTTCATGGTAGAATCGGCAGGCGATAATGAATCGGGAAGGGCAGTGGCCGCAGGCTGCTTATTGCCCGATTTTTGAGCTTGTTGCCAGGCTTTGATCTGTTGTTGCTGTGCAGCTGCTTCTTTTTCAATCTCTTCTTTAGTTTGCCATGGGCGTTTGGCAAAGCGAGGATCGAGGAGCGAAGCGGTATCATAATCTTTTTGGTATCCATCGCGACCTAACATTTCTTTGGCAATTCCCCGATTAAAATAAGCACTGGCCATGTAAGGATCTAGTTTTAACGCTTCATCGTAATCCATAATGGCTGCTTCATAGCTACCCAACTCTTGTTTTACCATCCCTCGGTTTTGATAAGCAAAAGCATTATTATGATCGAAAGAAACTGCTACATCAAAGTCGCGTAAAGCGCTGGCATAATCTTGCTTTTCAATTTTCACCAAACCACGACTTATGTATCCCATTGGAGAATTTGGTTTTAATCTTATCAACTGATTACAGTCGGCGATGGCTTTATCCCATTGTTTTTGAATCTGGTAAGCAATACTTCGGTTCAAATAGGCATTGTAATTCTTAGCTTTCAATTTTATAGATTTTGAATAATCGTCAATAGCCCCTTCAAAATCTCGTAAAGCCGCTTTACAAATTCCACGATTGTTCAACAAATCAGCATTTTCCCCTCCTAATTCCATTGCACTGGAATAATCATCGAGCGCCGCCTGAAAGTTCTTTAAGTTATAGTTTACAATACCCCGGTACATAATTGCATCCGAAAAAAAAGGCTTAATCTCCAGTGCCTTATCCAAGTCTTCCTTGGCCCCCCTAAAATCATCAAGTTCTAATTTGGCCACTCCTCTATAAAAATAAGGTTCAGGTAAATAAGGCTTCATTTTAATAACCATGTTGAAACTTTCAATTGCTCCAACATAGTTTCCAAAGTATAAGCGGCTACGTCCGGTGTGAATTACATTGTTAGTATTGATCTGACTAAATGCAAGTTGTGCTAAAAAAAGCAAAAGTATTGTGATGGATTTTCTCATAATTATCGTGTAAATCTTCTCAAAAATAACACTTTTAGAGACCGTTGATCCGAATTTCACGATTTTTAAGAATCGCATGAATATTGATTTTCACCTTACGAATAGCTAACTTCTATGAAAATTAAAAATTTTGAAAAATATCGTCGAAATGACTTTTTTCAATTATAACAAGCGGACAAAAAGGTTACTTTTGTACTTCTTTTTACCAGAAATAGAGTAAGTGATGGATTTACTGAAACAAATTAAACAAAATGCAGCCAAGTACAATATGAGAATTGTACTTCCCGAAGGAACAGAACCAAGAACGTTAAAGGCTGCGCAAATTATTATCAAAGAGAAACTAGCCAGACTAATTTTATTGGGAAACAAGGCTGAAGTTGAGCAAAAATCGGCAGAACTTAATGTAGATATATCCGGGGCTGAAATAATTGACCCAACAACCGATTTGCAGAGGGAAAAATACGCAGAAAAAATGGTTGAGATCAGGAAAGAAAAGGGATTAAGCCACGATGATGCGTTAAAAATGCTTAACGATCCGCTTTGTTTTGGGGCAATGATGATCAAATGTGGCGACGCTGACGGTGAACTTGCTGGAGCAATTAATTCCACAGGCGATGTTCTCCGGCCTGCTTTTCAGTTTGTAAAAACAGCCCCAGGGAGCAGTGTTGTCTCTGGTGCATTCTTTATGTTTGTCGATCAAAAATTTGGAGCCGATGGTATCCTTGTTTTTGCCGATTGTGCCGTGTTGCCTGATCCTAGTGCCGAACAACTTGCCGAAATTGCTGTTACAACAGCTAAAACGGCCAGAGCTATTACCGGAATGGAACCTCGGGTAGCCCTTTTAAGCTTTTCAAGCAAAGGAAGTGCAAAACATCCGTTAGTCGACAAGGTAAGAAAAGCGACAGAATTAGCTCAGCAGATGGCTCCTGAACTGATGATCGATGGCGAACTCCAACTCGATGCCGCACTGGTTAAAGAAGTTGGCGAGTTGAAAGCTCCAGGCAGCAAAGTGGCAGGAAAAGCCAACGTACTGATATTCCCAGGTCTTGAATCGGGTAATATTGGATATAAATTAGTGCAACGTTTGGCCGGAGCCGAAGCGGTAGGGCCAGTATTGCAGGGAATGGCTGCCCCAATCAACGATTTGTCTCGGGGATGTTCGGTTTCTGATATTGTTAATATGGTGGCAATCACTGCAAATCAAGCCGCTAATAAATTTTAAAAAGTCTAAAATGGCAGAAAAGATAATTGAACCCATTGAGGAGTATGGGCTAAGCAAGGAGAAGAAATCGGGAAAACTATTTTCCAAAGTTGGTATCGTAGGTTGTGGAAACGATGGGCAATATATTGCCAGAGTATGCAGTTCATACGGAATGGATGTATTGTTCTGGGAGGCTACTCCTGAAAAAATCACAAAATCATTGAATTCAATTTCTGATATTATGGAAAGTCGAATAAGAAATTGGGGTGCTACTGTTTCTGAGAAAAAGGCTGTTATGTCGAGAATAAAGGCAACAACTTCTCTTAAAGATATGAAAGATTGCGATTTAGTTGTTGAAACAGCATCACTCACCAGCATTGGTCGCAGCGTGGATTCGCGACGCAAAGTTTTTGAAGATATTGAAAAGGTGGTTTCTCCAACATGCATTATTGCGTCGAATTCTACTACAGTAATGATTTCTGAACTAGCTGAAAATCTGAAATATAAGGATCGGTGTATAAGCATTCACTTCATGATAAATTCGGTTGATTCGCGTATTGTTGAAATCACCAAGGGACTGCATACTTCGGATGAAGCATTTGAAAAAGTAAGCCAGTTTATTAAAATGGTGAAACGCAAACCAATTCCTGTAGAAGAATCGGCTGGAAGAATAAGCGTAAGAATGTATTCCATTATGTTGAACGAAGCTTGCCAATTAGTCCTCGAAGGTGCCGGGAATATTGAGGATATTGAACAACTTATGATGACAGGTTATGGGATGCGCCTTGGACCTTTTGCTCTTGCTGATATTATGGGGCTCGAACGTACCGTGCGTTGGATGGAAAACCTGTTCAACGAATTCGGCGAAGCGCGATATAAACCAAACCCGCTGATAAAAAAGATGATTAGACAACATCGCTTTGGGCTCGACGGTGGAAAAGGGTTCTTTTTTTACGATGAGAACAGTGAACGGATTAAATAATCTTTTCCTTAATTTTTAGTGAATTAATTCGGGTTTTCACATTTTATCAAGGGAAACCTAAATAACTAAAGTTGAAAAGTATTCAAATGAAGATATTAGTATTAAATTGTGGTAGTTCATCCATCAAATTCCAGATGTTTGACATGACCGACCAAACGGTGCTTTCCAAAGGCGTTGTTGAAAAAATTGGACTGAATGGTTCATTTCTCAAATTGGTCAAGCAAAACGGTGATGAAGTAATTTTTGAAGGCGAGATTCTGGATCATAAAATTGGTATTGAATATGTACTGGGAGTGCTTTCGAGCAAGAAGCATGGATGTGTTGCCAATCTTAACGAGATATCGGCTGTAGGCCACAGGGTTGTTCACGGAGGTGAGAAATTCAACAGTAGTGTTTTAATTACCGATGAAGTTGTAGCAAAAATGGAAGAGTGCATCGACCTTGCACCACTTCACAATCCGCCAAACCTTAAAGGAATTGAAGCTATCAAAGAAATTCTTCCCAACATGATACAAGTTGGGGTTTTCGACACAGCATTCCATCAAACAATGCCAAAATATGCCTACATGTATGGTATTCCCTATAGCTTATACCAGAAATACGGGATCAGAAGGTATGGTTTTCATGGAACAAGTCACCGGTATGTGAGCCGAAAAGCATGTTCACTGCTTGGAATTGATTACAACAGTTCGAAAATCATTACTTGCCATCTTGGGAACGGGGCTTCTATCGCAGCAATTAAAAACGGTGTTTCTGTTGATACATCAATGGGATTCACCCCTGTAGAGGGTCTGTTGATGGGAACACGTGCCGGTGACCTAGATATTGGCGTGGTTACTTATCTTATGGAAAAAGAAAAATTGGGCGTTGAAACTGCTTCCACATTGTTTAATAAACATAGCGGAATGCTTGGATTGACAGGTATTTCGTCAGATTTCAGAGATCTGCGAAAATCGGTTGCCGAAGACAACAACGAGCTTTCAAAGATGGCGTTCGAGATGTATTTTTACCGGGTTAAAAAATACATTGGAGCCTATACTGCAGCAATGAATGGTTGTGATGTGCTGGTCTTTACCGGTGGAATTGGCGAAAACGATGTCATGTGTCGTCAAGGAATCTGTAGTGAAATGGAGTGGCTTGGGTTCGACCTCGATAATGAATTGAATAGCACAATTAGAGCTGAAGAAGCATTGCTAAGCAAACCAACATCGAAAGTGAAAATTATGGTAATACCTACAAATGAAGAACTTATGATCGCAGAAGATACATTAAGCTTTCTACAATAACCTAGTAATATTTAAATATACAAAGGACAGGCAAAATACCTGTCCTTTTTTATTCCTGATCTATTTCTTCAAATTCGGTTTCGTAATAAATAGTATCGTCGACAAGGGCTTCTCCAGAGTCGTCAATTGGGTCTTCATCAGAAACTGCCTGGGTGGTATCCAACAATTCTTCAGAGGTGGTCAGGCTTTCTTCAGGTTCGCTATTTTTATTTTGCGGTTTACACCCTGCAAAAAACAAAAAGGCAAAAAAGGCAATTGCGAATGTTTTCTTCATAGGTTTCTGTTTATGATTATATGTTCAAAAATACAATCATTTTACTAATTTGAAAACAGAAAGGCAACACCTCATGCTTGATTTTCTCCCGACTCCACTTAGAATTTTTTGAAATATGAGATTCTCATGAACTACATTTTGTTAAAAACAAAAGGGTCACTAACCTTTAAAAAACTAGAAAAAAACTTTTTTTGATAGTTATCGAAAACGGCTACTCTGATGTAGTATGAAGTAAATTTAATGAAGTTACTTAGAAAATGTACAACAGTAAAAAAATAACCATAGATATATTGAAGTTTCAACAAAAGAAAATAACATTAGTATTCTTTAAAACAAAACTTAAAAATGACTGTGAAATGTAATCCGACCATAACGTGGGTAAAAACAACACCATTATCATCATTTTATTGATGTAAAGAGGAGCATTAAAAAATATAAAGCCAGATTCAAAAAAACTTTTCATTATTACTTCTGATAACCTTCGGCAACGCAAAAGAATTCAGCGCATTTTGCATGCTTAAAAATCGATAAAGCAAAGTTTACACAAGCAAACCAAAGAATTTGCATCAAATTCTCAAGCTAAAAACATCAGTAATATATCATAATATTTAGTTGCAATTTAAATATCCAAATGCATTAATACGATATTCTATTCGTAAGTTTTATTTGAAAAATTTGATGCTCTACTGAGTTGAAAATTCAGAAAAGCAAATCAATGTAGTATTGTTAATTACAATTGTATTCAAACATAATTTACAGAAATATACTAATTTTAAAAGCACATTTTAAGACAATAAAGATATAACACTCTGAAAAACTATTGCTTAACACCTGTTCTAGTGATATTTTTTATATATTTCAACTAAAAAATTTATGAAACAAGTTAACATCCGACCATACAATAAAGAAATGGACGAAAGTAATGTAATGGGAATCATACTCAACGAAGAAGGTTGGGATTATGCCAACGAAGAAATGCGGGAGAAGTATGCCCTGGCATTGGAGAAATCGATCACGTTTGTAGCATATTCTGAAAATGAGTTGTGCGGGTATTGTCGGTCACTCAATGATTTCGGAATGTATATCTGGGTTTGTGATTTGCTTGTAGCACAATTACACCGGGGACAGAACATTGGCCGGCAATTGATGGAATGCCTTTATGACAGATTCCCCGACAGTGTTGTATACGTAATGTCGGGTGCCGATAAATTTTACGAAAAAATTGGTTATTCCCGAGAGGGCTCTGTTTTTCTAGTTCCTCGTGTTGTTCAAAAAAATACATAGTTGTTGTTTTTTTAATTACTTCTTGATTTATGGGTCTGTAATGGTTTGTTATCTAAAAAGAATGATTTATTCGATTGTAATCTGTTTTTTTTTAAAAAAATGCAACCCCTTTGATGCTTTTCTGTCTTTAATTTATTAATAAAAATCTTGCGAGTCTCATTACGTATTAGACCTAATTACTAACTATAAAACAGATATTATGAAAAAGATATTCTTTGGGTTTCTGTTGTTTTTTTCTATTACAAATTCATTTGCAGCAGATAAATTTTTTGCTGAAAAACAAGAAAACGACGAGCTAAAAACAATCATCAACACAATTGAAATAAAGCGTATTAGCGGGTTTGGTGGACCATTGATGACCTATACAAATTTAGGTGGCGATTTTGCGTTTATGATGGGTGGCGGCGGCGGAATAATCATAAACAATATGTTTATCGGAGGCTATGGCGAAGGCTTGAGTAATTCGATAGATATAAAAAGAGAAAACATTCTTCGTGATATCGATTTTGGTCATGGCGGATTATGGATTGGATATGAAATTGCTCACAAAGCAGTAATTCATCCAGTTATAAGCGCCCGGATAGGCTGGGGTGGTGTATCGGGAGAAAACTTGACCAATAACAGTTTTTTTTCGGATAATGTTTTTGTTGTATCGCCAACAATTTCAGTAGAAATAAACATTACCCGCTTCTTCAAAATGAACGTTGGGGCAGAATACCGCCAAACACTTGATGTGAACCATACTACGCCGTTAAACCAAAGCGATTTGTCAGGATTGGGTGTGTATATGAATTTTATCTTTGGTTGGTTTTAAAAAAATTAGTTGAAGATTTCACTCAATCATATAAGGAAATTTCGTTTGTCGGGATTCTACGGCAATTAATCGAAAAAAGATAGTGGATGGGATACAAATACATTAACTTTAATCGTTATAGACTTAAATTAAATAGCCATGAAACAACACACAATCTATGAACCCAGTAACTGGTCAGTTTCGGTTCAACAAGCATTGAGGCCCATCAATAAGAAATTTTTATATCATAAGTATGTCAATTCACTGCCAATTTTGAGAAATTATAAGGTACTGGAGTTTGGTTCAGGAGTTGGTGCTATGGCCGAACTTCTTGCCCGCAAGGTAGATCTGGGCGAATTAACCTGCGTTGATGTTTCAGACCGCTATATGTCAAAAGCCCGAAAAAACCTGCGCGAATATAAAAATACTTCGTTCCATCATGGTAGGTTAGCCAGTTTAACAATCGATGAAAACCATTATGATGCCATAAATGTTCATCAGGTTCTGCATCTGGTTATTAAAGAAAATCGACAAGATTTGGTTGAAGAAATGTTCAGGCTTTTAAAAAACGGGGGAAAAGTCTACCTTAGGGAATTTATCGATGAAGAAAATGGAATTACCGGACAACAAATCAATAAGTTATTCTTAAAAGCAGGCTTCCGGGTGGTTAGAAGTGAAGAAACCCGCACCCGCTTTAAACGGGGCATTATTACGGCCAGTTATTGTAAACTCTCTACGATTTTGTTTTTTCTCTCATAATTAGCGAATTACCGGGAGGGTACGTTAAACCATTTGGGACCGAGATCTTCGAAAATGTAGTTCTCAATATAGTTAATGGCCTCCTCTGGCGAATTGGCTATATGATATAGGTTGCGGTAACTTTCTTTTGCAAATGATTCATCAAACGACTTCTGGAATTGTGCAAATAAATCATTGAAAAAGCCCAATGTATTGATGAAAACAATTGGTTTTCTATGATAATCAAGCTGTTTCAAGGTTATTACTTCAATTACCTCTTCAAGCGTTCCAAATCCACCAGGTAAAGCAATAAAAGCGTCTGAACGTTCACGCATCAATACTTTGCGTTCGTCCATTGTTTTTGTTATCTGTATTTCGTCAGGATGATTAGAACCGAGGTTTTTGTCGTAAATTTTTTGAGGGATTACCCCTAAAATCCTCCCGTTATTTTGCCTTACCGTGATGGCTACTTTTTCCATAAGACCAACGTTTGCACCGCCATACACAAGAGAATGATTTCCTCTGGCAATTAAATAACCTAGCTTTTCAGCAGCTTCAAAATACCAATTGTCAATGGCATTGCTTGATGAACAAAATACACAGATATCCATTTAGAAAAAATTTGAGACTATATTAATAAAAAAAGTGGATCGAGACACAATTGCTTTTCCCGATCCACTAAAATATTTTGATATCACATTAATTTCAACAAAGTTACAACTATGCGTCAATATTTGCATAGGTTGCATGCTCTTCTATAAATTGCCGGCGAGGCGGTACATCGTCACCCATAAGCATTGAGAATATCCTATCGGCTTCAGCAGCATTCTCAATAGTAACTTGCCGCAACGTACGGAATTCAGGATTCATTGTGGTATCCCAAAGTTGTTCTGCGTTCATTTCACCAAGACCTTTGTAACGTTGCACGTGGAGTCCTGATTCCTTGCCACCGCCCATTTCATCAATCAACTTAAGACGTTGTTGCTCTGTCCAGGCATATTCTTCGCGTTTTCCTTTTCTCACCAAGTAGAGTGGAGGAGTAGCGATATAAAGATGCCCGTTTTTAATTAAATCGACCATATATCTGAAAAACAACGTCATAATCAAGGTGGCAATATGGCTACCATCGACGTCAGCATCGGTCATGATAATTATCTTATGGTAACGTAATTTCGAGATGTTCAATTCTTTGGCATCTTCATCGGTACCGATTGAAACCCCCAGAGCAGTGAAGATGTTTCTAATTTCTTCGGTATCGAACACCCTGTGAGGCATGGCTTTTTCCACATTAAGGATTTTACCCCGCAATGGAAGAATAGCCTGAAACTGACGGTCACGACCTTGTTTTGCCGTACCCCCTGCAGAGTCTCCCTCTACAAGGAAGATCTCGCCATTAACTGGGTCTTTGTCAGCACAGTCAGCTAATTTACCAGGCAATCCGCCACCAGTCATTACATTTTTACGCTGAACCAATTCGCGGGCTTTACGGGCAGCATGGCGAGCCTGAGCGGCAAGAACTACTTTTCCAACGATTGATTTTGCATCTTTAGGATGTTCTTCAAGATAAATAGAAAGCATTTCGCTAACTGCCTGGTCAACAGAAGCTGCAATTTCAGAGTTTCCGAGCTTAGTTTTGGTTTGGCCTTCAAACTGAGGTTCTTGCACTTTTACCGAAACCACCGCTGTAAGTCCTTCCCTAAAGTCATCGCCACTGATTTCGATTTTCAATTTTTCGAGCATTCCTGACTTGTCGGCATAAGCTTTCAGTGTACGGGTAAGCCCTCGGCGGAAACCAGTAAGGTGTGTTCCTCCTTCAATAGTATTGATGTTATTTACGTATGAATGAATATTTTCGGTGAAAGACGTATTGTAGTGCAAAGCAATTTCTACAGGCACATCATTCTTTTCAGTTGAAATATGAATGGTTTCGTCGATAAGTTTTTCACGAACACCGTCGAGGTATTCAACAAACTCTTTCAAGCCTTCTTCTGAGAAAAATTCCTCTTTTTTGAAATTACCATCGTCATCTGTTTCTCTTTTATCGATAAGCGAAAGTTTGAGCCCAGCATTGAGGAATGCCAGTTCACGAAGCCTTGCCGAAAGTATTTCGTACTTATAAGAAGTGGTTAAAAATATTGAATCGTCGGGCCTAAATGTGATAATAGTACCATTTCTATCAGAATCACCTTCTGTACGGATGTCACCAAGAGGTTTGCCCTGAGAAAATTCCTGAACCCAAATTTTACCATCGCGATGAATTTCAGCTTTCAAATATATCGACAGGGCATTAACGCATGATACACCAACCCCGTGCAACCCACCGGAAACCTTGTAAGAATCTTTGTCGAACTTACCTCCGGCATGAAGAACAGTTAGTACCACTTCGAGAGCTGATTTCTGCTCTTTTTCGTGAAAGTCGACTGGGATACCTCGTCCGTCGTCGGTTACGGTGATCGAATTATCTTCGTTTATGATTACTTCAATATTTTTACAATATCCGGCAAGAGCTTCGTCGATTGAGTTGTCGACCACTTCATAAACCAAATGGTGTAAGCCTTTTTCGTTTACATCGCCAATATACATTGCCGGGCGCTTACGCACAGCTTCCAACCCTTCAAGTACCTGGATACTATCGGCAGAATACCCGTTATTCCCATTGCCGTTGCCGTTTCCGTTGATACCGTTTTTGTTTTCTAATTCACTCATGGTTTGTTATTTTCTTCATCTAAAAATTCAAATTTTCCATCGCTTTCAAGATGGTATTTTTTGTATTCAAAAAATTAGGCCCGATGATCTTTATTTCCTGTAGAACATATTGAAAAAATAAAGAGAAAAATCATTTATAAATCCTGATTTTCAATAAATTACAAATAATTTTCTGTTCCTAAAAATTTGAGCTCAAATATAGGAAAATATAACCTTTCTGCCTAACTATTCAGTGAGTGAAAGGCAAAAGTTATCAACAAATTAAGTTGAAAAACACTTAATAATCAGAAGGTGTAACGGACTCCAGCTAATACTAATATCCCCTGTGTATTATAGCCATGCCATAATTCATAATTCTGGTTTATCATGTTCCGTACATCAAGCGAAAACGACAACTTTTTATTGTAGGCATAATCGGCTCCGGCACTTATCCCGATAGCAGTTTTTATCGTATGGATTTCCTGACTGATAGCTGGTGCGCTACCATCGTTATCATTTGACACAACCATAATTTCGGCTTTGCGTGAACCAATTACCTGAGCATCGAGCCGTACCTTAATTGACGAACCTATATCGAAAAGCGAAGTAAGCTGAGCATCGAATGTCGGCCTGTGAGTTATAGTTACGTTTGAATTACTTGAATAGCTGTAATAATTCCCGTTTAGACCCAAACTAAACGATTTGCTGCTGTATCTAACATCTCCACCGAAACGAAGGGTATTTAAATCGTAATAATTGGCTGAAAATAAGTTTTTAAGCTCATCTGAGGCTGCCTCATACTGATTCTGAAGCAAATAAAAGAAAGCTTCGTCTTGGCAGATAGAATAAGACACATCGAAAACATACGACATTTTGCGGCTGAATTTTCCCTTAAATCCGCCGGAAAGGTTTATGACCTCATTCGAGGGTTTCAATTCGTTTGCAAAATTATAATACCTGTTGTACTGCATGACTGATTGGTAATCGTTTACATTCAGTTTTCCATCGGTTGCGACAAATACAGACAGCACGTTGGCAATAGGCTGGTATTCGAAATATATTTTGGGCGAAATATGGAAAAGGGCGTCAGTGTCATCATCAATAACTGATGATACGTTGATTCCCGCTTTCAGCATAATATTTTTCTTTTCATATACATACTGAGGGCTCAAAGCAACAAATACATACTGATGGTTACTTTTCAATTTATATGGGTTATTTATGCTGTCGGTATAGAAATAATCGATTTCAGAGCCAATTACAATATCGAAATTTCGTTTGTCGAGCAGGTATTTCCCGCTGTAGCCTCCTTTATGACTTTTTTGTCCGGTAGAATTCCAGAAAAAGTTGTACCCAAGTGATACATCGTACGAAAACTCGGAACGTCCATCGATCTTTCGTAAGTTGAACAACGCCGAGGCATTATTAAAGACCTGTTTTTTATTCAGCGTATTCGAAATATTTTCAGTTTCGCGGTATAACAACGTGTCGACACTGGCAAAACCATAATAATTGAAGCGATTGCGTTCGAACCCAATATTCCAGTCGAGTACAGATTTACGAAATTTATTCTTAACGAAAATAGTAGCCGCATCGTCAGAATAAGGAGACTTAACCCGAATTCCGTTATTGAGTTTTACTTTCGGACTTGATGAAAAATGAGAGAAGAAAATGCCAAAGTCGGTCGCTTTAGCCGGCGAAGTATTCAATGCAAATTCTGCAAATGGGGTATAGGCATTTCCAATGCCGGCTCTTAGATACCCTGTATTACTGCGGCTTTGTGGCGGATTTCCAAGCTGAACTACCGGCAATTTTTGAATAGAGCGTGGTACTGGGACCAACGATGATTGTATGCGATAATCAAAAATTGGGGTATACTTCACTGTATCGTTAATCTTGGGATTCGATACAATTTTATTTGATTCACTTATGGTGGGCTGAAATGCTTTAATTACTTCAACCTCCTTGTTCATAATGGTGTCCTGGGCAAATGCAAAACCGCTGCTGGCGATTGTTAATATTATGGTTGCTATTATTTTGTTCCGTTTCATCTGTATCTTTTAGTTATTAGATTTTTGACTTTCCAATTTCTTCGTGGCATTAATGCAATCACACGTTATTCTTCAATAATGTTTTGATTTCCAAGACTTTCAACAACTTGCATCTTTTCTTTAGCTAATGTCAACACTCCATCGGTTTGATTAGTATAGTTGTCTATAAGACTTTGCAATGTATGTCGGGCCTGAAATACGTCTTTCTTGGCTAAGTGTATATCGGTGAGAAGGATGAACGATTGAGCTAACCAATACTGGTGAGGTGTATTTTTGTTAATAAAGTCAAGAATTTCTGCCTCCGACTGATCGAGAAGGTTTTTCTCGAAAAGAATTTTTGCTTTGTTGTATTTAGCTTCTGCACCTTCAGCAAGCTTTGTATCGTTGGCCAATAAGGTATAAAACTTCAGCGCTTCGTCAGGTTGCGATTGCTTGTAATATGAAGTTGCCTGTATATAATTGGCTTCTCGGGTTATAGCTTCGGTTACATTTTCGGTTTTCATTACCAATTGTGCAGATGAAATTGAGTTGGGATAATCGGACAATTTGAAATAGCTGCGCATAACACCCGCTCTCGATTTTAGTATGTTCCACTTTGTAGTAGCTACTTTGCCAAGGCGCTGGAAATAATCAAGCGATGTATCATACTTTTGAGCATTAAATGACAATTCTCCAGCTTTCAACAAGGCTTGTTCACTGAAAATATTATCGCCCATCGAGGTTACGGTTTCATATAATTCAAGTGAACGGGAATACTGACCTTTGCTATAACAAATCTCAGCCAGATAAAAAGAAGCATTCAATTTGAAACTGCCATTGGGGAAACGGGTAAGATATTCATCAAATTTTGCTTCTGCGCCACTTTCGCCAGCCATATAGTTCCGTTCGGCAGCCATATAAAATATTGAATCTTGGGCAGATGTTGACACTTGCCCCTGCTTACCTCCAGCCGTTCCCGAATAATCGAAATAAGCGTCTACATTGTTCATGTCGATATAGTTGTTCTTAATTCCAACCAAAGCGGCTTTCGATTCTTCAGTATTTGGATAATTGTCGACAACCTTTTTATAATATGTCAGCGATGTTTCGTTTTCATTCTTGTTGTAATAAATCAGCCCTAACTGCAATAAGGACTTTCGCACCAAAATACTCTCAGGATGCTTGGTCATCAGTGAATTATATAATTCGATCGCTTCATCTTCGCTACCAAGCCTTTCTTTTGCCCTTGCCATTTCATACATGGCATCATCGTTATACGACGAAGTGGGGAATTGTTCCGATAACGCTTTTAAGTCGTTAAATTTTCCGTTAATATCTTTATCAAACCCTTTGCAAATAGCTCTTTGGTAGAGGGCGTAATCAGGATCGAATGCTTTACTTGAATAAGCTGATGTATAGTATTTTATTGCCTCCTGGTATTCACGTCCAAGATAATAATAATCGCCGATTCGATTGCTTGCATCGGCTTTCATTTCATTGGTAGTTTTACTTTGCGAAAGATATTTTCTGAACCAAACCGAGGCTTCCTGATACTTTTTCATATTGAAATAGCTGTACCCAATGTTATAATAGGCGTTACCAAATTCGGGCAACGAGAAAGCTCCGGGAAGTGCCTGAAATACAGTAAACCCATCGATGGCATGTTGATATTGCCCAAGTCGGTAATTTGCTTCAGCTTTCCAATATTGAGCCTGTGCCTTGTAACTAGCATTAAATGTGGAGTTTTCGAGAGATTTTGTGAAGAATTCGATCGCTCCACGGTAATTCGCATCGTTGAAAAGCTCGAGACCCCTGAAGTATGTAACCCGCTGATAAGCTTCACGAACCGATGGAGATTTAATTTTTATCTTTTCGATAGAAGTGATTGCATCACGATAATTGCGCGTGGTCATGTAAACCTTAACCAGATAATCGAAAGCGGCATCGTTGCGCTCCGAATTTGGATATTTCGAAATATACTGATCAAATGCTTTTATGGTTTCGTTGAATGGTGAATACGAAAGTTCGTAAGAAAGTTTGGCATAATTAAATAATGCATCTTCTTCAATAGATGGATTATAGCTAAACTTCGATGCTTGCTCGAATGCGGCACGTGCTTTCTTTTTATCGCCGGTTTTCAAATAACAATCGGCTAAATGGTAGAAAGCATTCTGAGTGAGTTCATCACCTGTTGAAGCTACATTTTCAAACGCATCGATAGCTTTCGAATAATTTTTCACGTTATAAAGACAATACCCCAGGCGATAAAAATCTTCGCGTGTCTTTTTTCCCCCAACCCCTTCATAATTTTCGAGGAATTTTATGGCACTCAAGTAATTTCCTGTTTCGAAATATGAATCTCCAAGGATTTTATTGAGTTCATTTTTTTGTTCCTTGGGGGCTGCATAGATAATTTTTTCCCCACTTTCGATCACCAAATCATATTTTTCCTGCAAATAATAGATTTGAATGGTGTAAAAAGGAATAAATCCTGAAAAGTTTTTGTTGTTTTCGAGTTTTTTAAATTCCTGAAGTGCTGTTTCATAATTTCCTTCAAGATAGTTTATATATCCCCAGTAATATGATGCAGATGAAGCGTATGGCGACGATGATTTTTTAATGTCGAAAAAATATTGTGATGCTTTTTTATAATTTCCAATGTCGAAATTGCAATACCCATTATAAAACCTAAAGTCGTCAGCATCGACTTTGGCAAGGATAAACGGGTCGACATTTTCGAAGGTTTTCGCGGCAACTTTATACCTGCGGTTGGCAAACTGAATTTTTCCAAGTTCGAACCAAAGCTGGTTTTCCCAAGGGCTTTCGGCATGTTTCGACAAATAGTCGGAGATTTCATTTTCTGCAAAACGATTATTCTGTTTAACCAAACACATTAAACGATAATACTGTGCGTCGTATCGCAAAGGGTTGTTTGCAGGCAGGGTTTCTAGCATGTCGCTGAATAACTTTTCTGCAATTACATAATTCGATGTGTTGTAGGTTTCAACAGCATTGGCAAACTGATTATTCGAAAATGGCTCTTGCGACAGAACAGCAATTGACGAAAACGATAAAAAAATGCTAAGTGCTAAAGTGTTCGAAAACAGCTTGTTATTTTTCATAATTGTGATTGAAATAAATTTCAGTAAAAATAGAAATTAAATCGGTAATCAAAGCCCTTATCCAAAGGGGTTCTTACCATTAAACTGTTTATTTAGCGTGTATAGTATTCCTTTTGAATAAAAAATTTAGTTTTGTGTCTCAATCTTATTTTTTGTTTTGAAAACATTTTCGTTATCGTTCTTTGTTTTGATAAGTTTGTTTTTATTGCTCGGCTGAAATAATGAATTCTAAATGAACAAAAAACATTCTGTATCAAGTAAAAATGTACCAATAACACAATATTATTATGGAAGAAGCTTTTGCCATATCGATTAAAGACACCGACATATACCAACGCGAACAATTGGTTTTATCACAGGTTAATTTTCAGTTAATCAACGGAGAATTTGTTTTTCTAATTGGTAAAGTGGGTAGTGGAAAATCGAGCCTTATCAAAACGCTGAATGCCGAACTGCCTGTTTTCAATGGAGAAGCATACGTTGCCGGTTATTCTTTGCAAACGATTAAAACTAAAGATATTCCATTCCTTAGAAGAAAAATTGGCGTAGTTTTTCAGGATTTTAAACTGCTTACCGATCGTTCTATCTACAAGAACCTTCATTTTGTGCTTAAATCGACCGGCTGGACCGACGAAAAGGCAATGAATGAGCGTATCGATTCCATTCTTGAAGAAGTTGGAATGGTTGCCTTCAAGCAAAAAATGCCACATCAACTTTCGGGAGGGGAACAGCAGCGTATTGTCATTGCCCGCGCCCTGCTCAATAACCCTGAAATAATTTTGGCCGATGAACCAACCGGGAACCTCGATTTCGACACGTCGGTTGGCATACTCGAACTGTTCAAAAAAATCAACAGCGAAGGTAAAACCGTGCTAATGGCAACCCACGATAAACTGGTCGTTGATAAATATCCGGCACGTACTCTGATTTGCTCAGAAGGAAAACTTATCGATGCTGGTATGTCGCAAGGAGAACAACTCGATTTCCGGTCGTTTATCGATTAGTAATATTTTGGTCGTTTCCCCGATTCCTTTTTTATAAAGTCAAACAAGCTTTCATCGTTGGCAAAGGGAAGAAGTGCACGATAACTATTAGGTAAATCAGAAAGTAAAACATATTGTTTATCTTCAGCACTGCCACCAAGAATTCCGGTGCCATTTTTTATATTCGTATAAATCAACACCGGATCGGAAAAAAGATCGTACCCCGATGATGTTTGATCATCAACTGTTTTTAAATAATAGTAATAATCGCGCGATAATGATACAAGACTAACCCTGTAAATCTGTAAAAAGAATTCGGTTTTTTGAGCTTCATAATTCTGATAATCCGTAGTATACGTAAATTCAATGTCATATTGTTTTCCATCAAATAACTGGTCAGTAAAAACGCCGAAACGATTGCCTGAGCCGGTATCAATAATATCGGTGCCGGTATTGTAGCCAAAAACCGGATCATTAGAAGTGATATAATTAGTATAACTATAAGGATTTAAGTAAGATATCTCACCTGTTTGAGGGTCAAAAGATACAGTCATGGATGCGTTTTCTACTTTTATGCGATAAAAATTATCACCAACAGGGTCAGTAAATTTCAATGATGCTTTACGCTCAACCATTGTTGAGAAGTTGTCGTTTTCTTTTACTGAAAACGTATCCAATTTGTCAATACCCACCATGAAAGGGATTTCAGTCTCGGCTGTTACATCATCAAATCCTTCGGCACTAACTTTCAACTGATACTTTCGGCCTGGTTCTATCTTAATTTGTGAGTTTACATAGTTGCCCCTTTCATAAACAACAAATATGGGGCTACCATCATAATTGTAATAATTTGAATATAGTGAATCAAATTCAGTTACAAAGGCAAAATCGGTACTTATATCATAACCATTCGAAAAGGATAGAGAAGCATTTTTTACTACTGGAAAAAATAATGCAGTTTCGAGAGCAGAAACCGAACGTGTAAGGCTTATACTTACTGAGCTATCGGGCTGCAACATGCAGTTAACAACTAACATGGGCTCAATTTCGTCTTCATCAAACTCGAGTACTTTCTGACAACTTAAAATGAAAAATGTGCTCATGAAAAACGAAAAAGCAAGAACTGAAATATTTTTTTCAGACTTGAACATAAATATGCTGGCTCTTATTTTCATTGTGATCAGAATTTTAAGGTATAAGAAATTGATGGAATAATGGGAAAGATACTCATCTGAATGAGTGCGGGCTCTGCATTCGGTTCATAACCGGAAGAAACAGGTTTCCCGGTTTCAGTATTTTTATAGCCCCAGTCTACATAAAAGGGATTCAGCCTGTTGTATGCATTATATGCTGAAATACTGAATGTGCTTTTCCCCAATTTACTTACCCGATGGAAGTTAACACCAACATCGACACGATGATAGGCCGGCATACGGAAGTTATTTCTGCTTTCGATATACGTTAAGCTTTGATCATATCCATCTGAAATACTTTCATTTTGTTTGTAGGTTTGCTTGCCTAGGGTAACCGCATTACCGGTTCCGTATACCCAGGTAATCGCAATGTCGATGTGCTTTGTAAGCTCGTTGGTAACCGAAATACTTATATCGTGACGGCGGTCGTAACGGGCGTAAAACGGTCGCCCGAAATTGAGGTTGTCAAACTGCCGCTCTGTCCACGAGAGGGTATAACCAATCCAGCCAGTTGTTTTTCCGAGTTTCTTTTCAAGAAGCAATTCAGCGCCACTCGACCAACCATCGCCCAGTTCAACTAGGTCTTCCCATCCTTTGCCAGACAAAATATACGAAGCACCATCTTTGTACTCAATCAGATTAGTCATGGTTTTGTAATACCCTTCTACTGAAAAATCAAGGTCATGTGGTAATTTAAAAAATGCACCTAACGCATATTGATGCGATTTCTGAGGCTTAATTCGTTTAGTGGTAGGCAGCCACAAATCGGTAGGCAAACTGATAGTAGAACTGCTTAACAGATGGATATTTTGTGACATTTTGCTGTACGAAGCTTTCAGTGAGAATACTTCATTTACAAGGAAACGCAAACTAGCCCGCGGTTCGAGTGAAGGATAAAACACATCCTGAACGCTGAAACCCAGCAAGTGTAATCCTATATTTGCTTTCAAACGCGGAGTGATATCGAAATTATCCTCAGCAAACAAATAGGCTTCGTGGGCATAAATCGGATCGTTCCCCAACTCGAGGTTAAAATCACCATCAGGTTCGTTGTTGGCTGCCGATTGAATTCGGGTTACCCCAGGTTCAAAAGTGTGATAAATGTATCCCGAACCAAATTTGACGGCATGTTGGGGCAACGGAAAGTAATCAAACTCAGCCTTTGCCGACCAGTCATCGATTCCGGAAAGGTACTTGAAAAAATCTCTCGACTCAGGCGAATCGGAACTACTATTGCGATAATCGTAACTAACAAAAAAATTATAATTGCTGTAGGTAGCGATAAAATTCCCAAATAATTTATTTGAAAACAAATAGTTCCAACGCAAAGCTCCTGTAGCATTTTGCCAGCCTATGTTAACTTCGTTACGGCTTTTATAGGTAACCGATTCGGTAGTGTATTCCGATTTATCTTTAACGTAAAGCTTATCTTGTCCAAAATATCCGCTTAAATAAAGCCTACTCTTTTCAGAAAAAATATGATTTATTTTAGCATTCAGGTCGTAAAAATAATATCCGGCTCTTAAATTATCAGCACTAAGTTTCAGAAGTGGTTGCAGCAAAAGATCGCCATACGTTCGTCTTCCAGAAACGATGAACGATGTTTTATCTTTCACGATTGGCCCTTCAAGCGAAAGCCGCGATGAAATGATGCCAAGCGATGCTTCGCCTTCGAATTTCTTCATGTTGCCTTCTTTCATATTGATATCGATGACTGACGAAAGCCGGCCTCCAAAACGGGCAGGGAAGCCTCCTTTGTATAGTTTAACAGTTTTTATTGCCGAAGGGTTAAACACTGAAAAAAAGCCCAATAAATGATTGACATTGTACACTGGTACCCCGTCGAGTAAAAAAAGGTTTTGGTCGGGTCCACCTCCGCGAACATAAATACCACTTGTGCCTTCTGTTCCTGATTTTACTCCGGGAAGCAGTTGCAAAACTTTAAGCAAATCAGGCTCTCCCATAAAAAGAGGAATTTTTTGCACCTGAATAACAGGAAGTTCAACCATGCTCATTTCAGTATTGTGAACTTTGCGCGCTGCTTCACCATATACAGTTATCTCCTCAATTTCGGCGTTTAATTCTAATTCGATATTGATTACTGTATCGCTTACCAAGTTAAATGAAACATCAACCGGCTCAAAACCAACAAAAGAGTAGGTAAGTGTTTTGTGATCTTTGGGAAGGGTAATGCTGTAAAAACCAAATGTGTTGGTGGTGGTGCCCTGCAAACTGTTTTTTTCGTATACATTGGCATTTATAAGCCGTTCTCCCGACGACTTATCGATAAGATATCCACTAACAGTAGCCCGTTGAGCATGCGATAATGTAAAAATCAGCAGTGAGATAATTAAAAGGTGGATTTTTTTCATTATGGTGATTAGGTGTTATATTTTCTATGTTTTTTCATTAATAACCATCCGTGCAAAAGGCACCATATCGTGAGTCGCAAATTCATGGTTAAGGTACTTATAATAACCCGTAATTGCAATCATTGCTGCATTATCAGTAGTGTAGCGTAATGGGGGAAGAAAAATGCGCCAGCCTCTTTTTGCTGCTTGTCGCTCTATTTCGCCCCGGAGCCCTGAATTAGCGGAAACACCTCCTGACAAGGTTATTTCGTTGATTCCGGTTTCTTTTGCTGCCCGAACCAGTTTGCCGACCAACACATCGACGATTGTTTTCTGTAATGAGGCACACAGATTTGCTTTATTCTCTTCAATATAGTTAGGATTGAGTTTCAATTGATCGCGTAAGTGGTACAAAAAGCTTGTTTTCAGACCACTAAAACTATAGTTTAATCCTTCAATCTTTGGCTTACTCAATTCTATGGCATCTGGGTTTCCCTCCTTTGCCAAGCGATCAATTACCGGACCGGCAGGATAGGGCAGGCCCATCACCTTTCCGCACTTATCAAAAGCTTCGCCAGCCGCATCATCGATCGTCTGACCAATCACCTCCATATCGAGGTGGTTTCTCACCACTATGATCTGCGAATTTCCTCCCGATACTAACAAGCAAAGATGTGGAAAACGTGGTTTGTCGTTGTCGTCGTCGCTTTCTTTAATGTAATGGGCCAGCACATGTCCTTGCAAGTGATTAACATCAATCATGGGAATATCAAGCGAAAGCGATAAGCCTTTGGCAAATGATGTGCCAACAAGCAAAGAGCCCAAAAGTCCGGGACCTCTCGTAAATGCGATGGCTGTGAGCTGGCTGGCATCGATAGATGCCTGCTTGAGCGCCACATCGACCACCGGTACCACATTATGCTGATGTGCCCTTGAGGCCAGTTCGGGAACAACACCTCCATATTGTTCATGAACTTTCTGGCTGGCTATAACATTCGATCTGATTACTCCGTTTTCTATAACAGCAGCCGAAGTATCGTCGCACGAAGATTCTATTCCTAGTATGATAACTTTATTATTATGTAGCATATACTTTATTTTCTTTGACTAGAACCAATTTTTGGTCTAAAAATTGTTATTTTGTATGATCTTATTTTTGGGAGGACAAAAGTATTAAAAAAACAATAAATATATTGCTGGTTATTATATCGCTACTGTTTTTAACACTGGCGATTGGCTATGGTATTTTTCAAACCAGCTACTTCCAGAAGATACTTATCAATAAAATTACTGCGGGAATTTCGAAAAGTATTGATGCTGATGTTTCGATTGGACGAGTAAAATTCTCCCTATTTACAAAAGTAGTACTCGACGATTTTTATCTAAGCGACCAAAACAAAGATACCTTGCTATATACCAGCAAACTGGTTGCATCCATAGATTCGTTGTCGTTAAAAAATAATGCGCTTCACTTCAAATCAATTACCCTCGACAATCCAAAAGTAATGGTTGAAAAAACGGGTGATAGTATATATAATTTCAGTTTCCTTTTTGGAGAAAAACAACCTTCGCAAAATAAGCCTTGGAGTGCAAGCATTTCAATGCTGGAAATAGAAGACGGAATATTCTGTTATTCCGATACTTCGATGAGTGAATCGCTGAGCGACTTTGTGCATTTGTCAAAAATAAATCTATCGCTCGATAAATTAAAATTCCCTTCAAGCAATAGGTTTGCTTTCAATTTGAACCAGCTATCATTTCAATGTCGTAATGGTTTTGCCATCAATGAATTTTCATCCAAAGTTTCGTATACTGACAGCATTTTTGACCTTCAATCGATTAGTGTCACATCCGACAATTCGTTGCTGAGAGTTGATTCAATACATCTTGATCTCAAAGAATATCTTTTAACAAAGAACATTTTCGATTTGAGGTTCGATTCTTATATTGAGCGAATTAAACTTGATTACAAGGATATTGCCTTTCTTCTGTCAGATTACGACGGAAACAGTGTTGCAGCCGAAATCTCAGGACGGATATACGGCAAACTCAGCGAGATTAAAGGGAAAAATGTAAAGGCCAGGCTCGAAGACCTTACTCGACTCAATGGAGACTTCTATATCAACGGGTTACCAGATATCGAAAATACCTACCTGTTTGTCAACTTGTTCGAGTCGTACGCCAACCTTATCGAATTGCGAAATCTTAAACTTCCCCGGAAGATTTTCCCGGTTGAACCCAACCTGCCCAAATTTCTCGACAACTTAGGGGTATTCACCTATAAAGGCAATTTTACAGGCTTTCTCAACGATTTTGTGGCTTACGGTACAGCATTTAGTAATTTGGGAACTGTAGACGGCGATGTGTCCTTTCAGCCCGATAAAAACCAGTCATTAAAAGTAAAAGGTAGGATAAACACTCGTAACCTACGAATCGGTTCACTTTTCAACACCGACAATCTTGGAAAACTTACCCTTAGTGGAAAAATTGACGGTTTGATACATAAAGAAAATTACGATTTTACGTTTAATGGTATAGTAGACACTATTGATGTTTTCAACTATAAATACAAAAACATCGAAATAAAGGGAAACATAAAAAATAACCACTTTGACGGAGCTCTTTCAATTGATGACCCAAACTTGAAAATGAATTACCTCGGGAGCCTTGATATCTCGCCAAACATGCCTACTTTCAGATTCAGAAGTCAAATTGATTATGCAGATCTACAAAAACTTAACTTGCTTAAAACCGACTCTATAGCTAAAATCTCAGGCGTAATAGATGCTAATTTTGAAGGGAAGGATCTCGATATGATCAAAGGAGTTGTTGATGTAAAACAGCTTCGCTTCAAAAACTCCAAGACCATCATGTTCCTCGAAAATGCACAACTGAAAAACGACAAGGTTGATAGTACAAACATTCTTTCGCTAAGAAGCGATTGGGCGGATATTGATATCAGCGGACATTATAGTTTTAAAACATTAAACAATTCTTTAATAAATTTATATGAAATTTATTTCCCTTCCTCTCTGCCTCTTACGCGTGAAAGGACATACACCCAAAACCGTTTTCTTTTTACTGCAGATATAAAAAACACTGATGCCCTGACCAAAGCATTCCTTCCATCGCTAGTATTAGAAAAGCCGTTTACAATCAAAGGATTTTTTGACGAAACGAATAAACGTGCACACGTAGAAACAATACTTCCTGTGATAAAATATGCGAAACAAGAAGCAGATAATCTTTCGATAAACGTTGAAGCTACTCCTGAACAGATACGATTCGACTTGTTAGCCGAAACCTATAAAATGACTGAAAAAGTTGAAACCAAAAACTTAACGATCAACTCCACAGGCAAAAACGACATGGTTAATCTCGATGTTCATTGGGAAAACCAAGATGGCACCAAAAACCTGGGCAAATTGAAAACTGTTACCACTTTTGAACGAACAGAAACAAAGTATCCCCACATTGAAGTAAAAATGCTACCATCGTGGTTTATCATTTCAGATTCATTGTGGAGTATTGACCAATCAGTCATTAGCATTGATTCTACAGCGTTAGATATAAGCCAGTTATTGTTAAAAAACGGTGAGCAGAGAATAAAACTATGGGGAAATATTAACGAAAATCCGACATCAAAGGCCAAAATCAATCTTCAGAATATTGATATCCGTTTAATTGACCTGCTCATTGGTCAGTCTGGACTTGGTGGAAAAATTAATGGAAACCTCGATATTACTGATCTGTACAAAAAGAAAAAAATTAATTTAGATTTGATTATCAGTAGTTTATCTCTTAATCAAGCTACTTTTGGCGATTTGTCAGTAAAAAGCGACTGGAGTCCTGAGCTTGAAAAACTCATTGCAAAATTGACATTAAAAGACAAAGACAGAACTCTAATTGACGGAGCCGGAGCAATAGACCCAATGAAGAGTTTGGTCGATTTTAACCTTAACCTAGACAAAGCACCATTAAAATTTTTGGAGTTGCTTACCCCGTTTTTATTTTATGACATCAGCGGCGAAGTAAATGGAAGAATGAGAGTTTCAGGGAAAATCGATCATCTAATGTTCAATGGGAAGCTAACGCCAGAAACTCGGATTGGTATGGGCATAACACCAACCAAATCGCACTATTATTTCTCAGATCCTGTTGTTTTCAAAGCCGATTCAATACTTTTCCCTACAATGAGAATTGAAGATGAAATGGGGAACAATGGCATTTTCAGCGGGCACATTGCCCATCAAAGCTTTGGAAAAATGCGATATAATTTAACGGTTGACACTGACAAACTAATGGCGATGAACATCTCTTCGTCTGATAACGAATATTTTTATGGTACAGCATTCGTAAGTGGATTTCTGAAAATTAATGGATACGATTCCGATGTTTCTCTTGTTGGAAATTTAAAAACTGCCAGAGGAACAAACATTAACATTCCACTCGACACAAAAAGCACTATAGAACATTATGATTTTATCCGCTTTACCAATGTCAAAGAGGAAATTGTACAAACGGAATACAAGCTGGTATCCAATGGGTTAAACATGAACTTCGACATTGATATCAATCCCGAAGCTAAAGTTCAGCTGATATTTAATTCGCAAATGGGCGACATTATAAAAGGCGAAGGAAATGGTAATTTGCAGGTTAAAGTCGATAAAGATTTCAATATCAAACTCTATGGGGATTACGTAATCGAAAAAGGAGATTATCTTTTCACTCTCGAAAACATTATTAATAAGCGCTTTACTATCAACCAAGGTGGCACTATAAAATGGACAGGTGAGCCTTACGATGCAGATATCAACTTAACAGCAGTATATAAGGTAAAAACATCGCTCTACGATTTGTTTCCCGAAAGCAGTACCGATATGGATCTTGTACGCCGTATGCCCGTCGACTGTGTAATATCTTTGAGTGAAAGCCTCATGCAACCTAAAATCAACTTTAAGATCGAACTGCCAACAGCCGAGCAAAGTATTCAAGACCAGGTAAAGCAAATCATTGTTACCGAAGAAGATGTAAACAAACAAATGCTTTCGTTACTAATGCTTGGCCGTTTCTATACTCCTGAAATATACGCTGGAAAAACCACTACAGTTGCAGGCTCCGAAATTGTGACAAATACTGCAAGCACCACCGCAAGCGAACTTCTTTCGAACCAGCTTAGCAACTGGTTATCTCAAATAAGCGATCAGGTAGATATTGGGGTTAACTACCGGCCTGGTGTAACCGATGGTGTTAAAGAAATATCGAACGACCAGATTGAACTTGCACTTAGTACTCAGGTATTTAACGACAGGGTAACTATCGATGGAAACATAGGCAACAACAGTAACCCATCGGCCAACAACAGTGGGGAATTCATCGGGGAATTCGATATTAAAGTTAAGCTTACAAACGACGGCCGGCTGCAATTAAAAGTTTATAATCATTCAAATGACGGCATTTTGAATGAAGAAGAACCTTACACACAAGGCATCGGTTTATCGTACCGCGAAGAATTCAATACGTTAAAAGATTTGTTCAGAAAATACCGCAACGCAATTCTGAAAAAAAAGAAGAAAAAAACAGGGCCTAAAAACGAAAATTAACCATTTCGAAATTCAATAACTTTATTTACTTTGCGACAATAAAGAAAAAAAGAGAATAATTTCACCAAATCATCGTTTAAGAAACAGTAAAATACAAAAATATGTTAGATTTCGTTCTACCACAAGTAAACCAGACAATAGGAGTTCTGGCTGTAAACCAAGCTGGAGTTACCATGAATTATGGAGAATTAGCCCTCAAAGGTGGCTGGATCATGATTCCAATTCTTGCGTTATCGTTAATCGCTGTTTTCATTTTTGTTGACCGATTTTTGGCCATCCGAAAAGCATCTAAAGTCGATCCAAACCTGATGAACCAAATCAGGCAAAACGTAAGCGAAGGCAAAATCGACGCAGCCTTAGCCATTTGCCGTTCGGCCAACCACCCAATTACTCGTATGCTCGAAAAAGGAATTGTACGTATTGGCAGGCCGTTAGACGACGTTAATAAAGCAATTGAGAATGTTGGCAACCTTGAAGTTGCCCAACTTGAAAAAGGCTTGCCATGGCTGGCAACTACTGCCGGAGGCGCTCCTATGCTTGGATTCTTAGGAACCGTAACAGGTATGGTGAGAGCTTTCTTCGATATGGCCAGTGCCGGTAATAACATCGATATCCAACTTTTGTCGTCGGGTATTTATGAAGCTATGGTTACCACTGTTGCTGGCCTCATTGTCGGCGTTATGGCTTATTTCGGCTACAACTTCCTTGTTTCCAGGATTGAAAACTTAATATTCAAAATGGAAATGAACACAACCGAATTTATGGACATGTTGAATGAACCTGCATAATTACTTGCCATGACCATAAAACGAAGAAGTAAAATCGATTCAGCAATGAACATGTCTTCGATGAGTGACTTGGTCTTTCTGTTACTTATCTTTTTCATGATCACATCTACTTTGGTGGCTCCCAATGCACTAAAACTGTTGCTGCCCGAAAGCAATAATCAGACACAGGCTAAACCAATCTCATCGATTTCAATAACACAAGACCTGCGTTACTACGTAAACGACAACGGAAAATTGATTCAGATTAATTTTCAAGACATTGAACCATTTCTATTAAGAACAACCCGCCCCGATGATGAAACATATATCTCGTTGCATGCCGACAAATCGGTTCCTATTGAGGAGGTTGTTAAAGTGATGAACATCGCACAGCGCAACAAGTTTAAAATGATATTGGCGACAAGTCCGGAACAAAATTCAACAAAGGGTGGATTATTTAAATAAACATAAAGAAGGGTTAACTGTAACCATTATTTTTCACCTTATCCTGATTTTTTTACTTATCAGGTTTGGGTTCTTTACTCCTTATCCGCTACCAGCCGAGAAAGGGGTGTTAATTGATTTTGGCACTTCTGAAAATGGTCAGGGGATGAATGAACCCACACCCAAAGAAGCCACAAAAACCGTTACCGAACCCCGGCCACAAACACCACCTCCAGCAACACCTAAAACCACACAACCTGTAGCTGGGAAAGAACAGGTGGTTACACAAGATCTTGAAAAAACTGCAGCACTTGAAGAAATTAAAAAACAAGAAGACCAGAAACGCCAAAAGCAAATGGCTGAAGACAAGCGCCGAAGGGACAGTTTGCAACGCATTAACGAAGAGCGCATTGCCGAACTAAACCGTTTAGCAGAAATTCGTCGGCAAGATAGTTTGCGAAAAGCAGAAGAAAATGCTCGTATTGCGCAAATAAATTCACGAGCAAAGAATGTTTTCGGTAATTCTGGGCAAGGAACCGATGCTTCGGCAACAGGTGAAGGCGTTACCTATGGCCCTGGCAATCAAGGTTCACCCGACGGAAGTCCTGGAGTTAAACAATATGGCTCAGGTGGTGGCGGAGGTGAATCTGAAGGCAGGGGAATATCATTCAGCTTGTCAGGCCGCTCCGCTAAATCGTTGCCAAAACCTTCATACCCAGGTAACGAGGAAGGAATTGTGGTGGTAGAAATCACTGTTGATAAATACGGAAAAGTAACCAAAGCAGTACCGGGTGTTAAAGGGTCAAATTTGCTCAGCTCCGGTTTCCTTGAAGCTGCCCGAAAAGCGGCATTGCAAACCAGCTTTAATCAAAATCTCGATGCTCCTGCTTTTCAAACAGGAACAATTACTTATCATTTTGTCCTTAATTGAAATCTATCTCTCAAAATTGGCATCAAGATTAACTCTTTCATGGGCTGAATCCCATGATGTTATTCCTTATAATTTGCATACTTTGTATGAAGCAAAATTTTTACTTTTGCCAGATAGTCATAAAAAAGTAATTGTAAATTAAATCTTCTCTGAAGCGAATAATGAACTAATAGCTTTAAAATGAAAATTAAAAACAGGCATTTTCTGAAACTGCTCGACTATCAGCAAGATGAAATCAGGTTTCTGCTGAGTCTTGCCCACAAGCTAAAGGAAGAAAAGCTTACCGGCACAGAAGAAATGCGACTTTCGGGCAAAAACATTGCATTGATCTTTGAGAAAACGTCGACTCGCACCCGCTGTTCATTCGAAGTAGCAGCTTACGACCAGGGTGCACATGTTACTTATCTTGGGCCATCAGGGTCACAAATAGGCTATAAAGAAAGTATGAAAGACACGGCCCGCGTGCTGAGCCGGATGTTCGATGCCATCGAGTACCGTGGCTACGGGCAGCATATTGTAGAAGAACTTGCCCAATACTCTTCAGTACCCGTAATAAACGGCTTAACCACTGATTTTCATCCTACTCAAATACTGGCCGACCTTCTTACCATGGAAGAACACTCATCTAAGCCACTTAATGAATTGAAATTTTGCTATATAGGTGATGCCAGGAACAACATGGGCAATTCGCTCATGATTGGTTCATCTAAAATGGGGATCGATTTCAGGGCATGTGCGCCTGCCTCATGTCAACCTGAAGAAAAACTCGTAGAAAAATGTCAATTAATAGCATCAGAAACAGGGGCTTCAATAAAAATAACCGATAATATCACAGAAGCAGTTAGCGGTTGTGATTTCATATACACCGACGTATGGGTCTCGATGGGCGAACCCGATGAAGTATGGGACGAACGCATTAGGTTGTTAAAGCCCTATCAGGTTAATCGTCGCGTGCTAGAACTTACTGGTAACCCTGATGTTAAATTTTTACACTGCCTTCCGGCATACCATAACACTGACACCAAAATTGGAAAACAAATTTTTGACAAATTTGGCATTAATTGTATGGAAGTGACCGATGATGTTTTCGAAAGCGAAGCTTCAGTGGTCTTCGACCAGGCTGAAAACCGACTGCATACTATTAAAGCTGTTTTGGTTGCTTTACTGACATAAAAAAAGCAGGGTAGGGCTTCTATCCTGCTTTTTTAATAATCTACAAATTCTATCGTCGGTAAACCATTCCTATTCCGTTCACTTGCTTATTGACCGAAGGAGTGCCACGGTATCCAATTTTTCCAACCCCTTCAACTACGGCACGAAGTTCGTCGGTAGCATAAACTGTGGCATTGCCAACGCCGGAAACCCGACAATCAACAACTTTCGATTCAAAATGATCAGCGTCAATATTGCCAGCTCCTTCGCTAATGGCTTCAAAAAGGTTTGCGTTCCCTTCAAATTCCATGTTAACACCACCCGAGGCTTTAGTTCTGAAAGTATCAGCTTTGATTTTCATATCAATATGAGCTCCTCCTTCTACTTCAAGTTTCAAGTTTTTTTGAACCAAGTAATCATCATTGGTTAAAAAAACGCCCCCTTCAACCTTTATGTATTCCAGTTGAGCAACTACAATTGTCAGGTTAATTTCTTCGGGGCTCAAATTATCAATCTTTGTTTTTACATGAAGCATATCGTCGTCGACCCAAATATTTACCCTATTATGAATTTGCTCTGTAGTATTCATTACAAGCGATCCTTTATCTCCTTGTATCAGCTTTACGTTATATCCACCTTCGAATTTTATCTTAGTAAAATCCTTTATTTCATATTCTTTATCAAAAGACTCTTTACTACTCTGACGCACATTTGCAGTACATGAGCTGAACATGAAATAGGCCATCGAAGCGAAGATCATTAACTTTATATTCAATTTTTTTCCTATCATGTCTTTGTAAGTTTAATTTTAATCCTAACCGAATGTAATTGTACTGCAAAAATAATTCTAATAGCCCCTAAAAGGTTAGGTAAATTCGATAAGCAACTTGTTTTGATCGGTGAATTAACGAATATAATGAATGCGGCTTATTTCTTACTAAAATAGAGTGCCAATTTATGTAAGTAAAACGACGTATAAACAAAAATTACCATCATTGTAACCGCAGCAAAAATATCGATACCCACAATTTTTTCCATTGTAAACAGCGTGTATATACTGAAACCAATAATAGGAAAATTACTAAGCAACAGTGCTGTAGAATACCCCACATTCCGCTTGCGTTCCAGATTGTACGCGACAAAAACCATGTATACCCCTAATAATAAATATGAAACTGCAGCTAAATACGAATGCTGTGAAAACTTTACAACTGAAAAGATAATAGGGATTGCACAGAATATATACACGATTCGGCAAAGGCTTTTAAAAATCGTAACATTCTGTTTTTCAGAAATACCCACAGGAAAAATAGATTTAACGGGAAGCGGTTGTGCCGAGAATTCCTCCTTGTTCAAATCTTCGGGCGACGAGATTATGCCGCGATTCATTGCTTCGCGTATTGCCTCGCGCACAGCATGTGGCTGATAATGTTCGCGATATCTCAATATATTAATGATTTCTTCATCTGAAACTTCTCGTAAACGATATTCAAACGAATTTCCTTCATCATTATCTGTCGAATCAATTGTCATTTTTTTATTTTTGTTTTTAGAAAATTATAAATACAAAAGTAAGAATACTTATGAACAACTTTATCTTTTACAATCCTACAAAAATTTTGTTCGGAAAAGGGCAAATTTCATCCATTGCAGAAGAAATACCCGAAGATGCAAAAGTCCTTCTTATTTATGGAGGGGGAAGCATCAAAACGAATGGTGTTTACGATCAGGTTGTTGAAGCATTGGGCAATATCGAATTTTATGAATTTTCGGGCATTGAACCTAACCCGACGTATGAAAAATGCATGAAAGCCCTTGAGGTTATCGAAGAAAACAATATTGATTTTCTGCTAGCCGTAGGAGGGGGGTCAGTTGTTGATGGCGCTAAGTTTATTGCTGCTGCGTATTATTATCAAGGGATAGACCCATGGGACATTTTGGCTCATAACGAAGACGTTATCGATGCTTTACCATTAGGTGTAGTACTTACTCTCCCGGCAACCGGATCCGAAATGAACGGTAATGCAGTAATCACTCGTCAGGAATTCAAAGAGAAACTATCGTTTGGTTCTCCATTGGTACTACCTCAATTTTCTGTGCTCGATCCAACTGTTGTTGCTACTCTTCCTCCAAGGCAAATTGGCAACGGAATCGTTGATGCTTTCGTTCATGTAATCGAACAGTATCTTACCTATCCAGTCGATGCTAAAGTACAGGACCGTATTGCTGAAGGGGTAATGCTCACGCTGGTTGAAGAAGGCCCTAGAGTACTTGCCAACCCTGCCAATTACGACGCTGCTGCAAACTTTATGTGGGCTGCAACCATGGCCCTTAACGGAATTATCAGCCGAGGAGTTCCCGAAGATTGGACAACTCATAATATAGGCCACGAAATTACTGCCCTTCACGGTGTCGACCATGCGCGAACATTAGCAATCGTACTTCCAGGAGTAATGAATGTTATGCGTGAATCTAAAAAGCAGAAAATTATTCAGTTAGGACAAAGAGTCTGGGGTATATCAGAAACCGACGAAAACAAAGCAATTGATATAACTATTGCTAAAACTGTTGAATTCTTTGAATTAATGGGCCTACAAACCAGGCTTCACGAATACAAAATTCCAGTTCTCACTATTGACGAAATTGTTGAACGAATGGAAGAACGAGGTTCTGTGAATATTGGAGAAAACAAGCTGGTAGGTAGCGACGAAATCAGGAAAATCCTTAAAGACCGATTCTAACGAATCTGAATAAATAAGCAAAATCCTGTTTCCCATGAGACAGGATTTTTTTTTTACTGAACACCGAAAGAACACCATAATACGTTGAAAGCTCAATAAATTTCTATTTTTGTGAAAATGGGCGCACCTTTCGAAAAACAGAAAACGCTATGGAAAACAATAATCGTTTCGAAACCACACTGGAAGAGCTCTTGGCACTTCTCGGGAAACAAAGCAGCAATCTCGATCTCAATAAGATATCAGAAGCGTGCCACTTTGCCTACGAAATTCTGGGAGAAACCAGTTGGGAATCGGGCAAGCCAATTATATATCACTCAATGTCAGTTGCCCGAATTGTTGCTACTGATATAGGCCTTGGAACCGACCCTGTTATTGCAGCTCTGCTACATAATGTTTTTGAAAGCAGCTCTGAAAAAGATGAGCTAATTGCATCTATTCCCCAACGTTTTGGCGAACAAGTAAGTTCTCTCCTCGACGGACTGTTCAAAATAAACTCTATCGACACAGTCACAATTTCGGTGCATTCCGAAAATTTCAGGAGACTACTGCTTGCCCTTTCTGGCGACTTGCGGGTAATTCTTATTAAAATTGCCGACCGTCTCGAAGATATGCGAAACCTGGACGGACTCCCATCCGACCTGCAACAAAAATATGCTAACGAATCTTCGTTTCTGTATGCTCCGCTAGCTCATAGGCTTGGTATTTACAATATTAAAACTGAACTGGAAGATGCATCGTTGAAATACCTTAAACCTGATGAATATCAGAATATTGTGAAAAAGCTTGAAGATTCTTTGGAAGAGCGCAAAAATTTTGTTTCTGAATTTGTAAAACCAATTGAAGCAAAATTGCTGACAAGAAATTTCAAATTTGAAATGAAAGCCCGGACTAAATCAATTTATTCTATCTGGAATAAAATGAAAAAACAACGGGTAACCTTCGAAGAAGTATTCGATCTTTTTGCCATCCGCATCATTCTCGACTCAAAACTAGAAGAAGAAAAATCAGACTGCTGGCAAGTATATTCTATCGTAACCGAAGAATATCAACCCAATACAGAACGAATGCGAGACTGGATTTCCATACCCAAATCAAATGGATACGAGTCGTTGCATACAACAGTAATGGGGCCTCACGGTCGTTGGGTCGAAGTGCAAATACGAACCCGAAGAATGGATGAAGTCGCAGAAAAAGGGCTGGCTGCTCACTGGAAATATAAAGGTGGAAAAAGCAGCGGAGAACTCGACAAATGGCTCGCAGGCATTAGGGAAATGCTTGAAAACCCTTCGGGAGATACCAATGCCATAATTGAAGAATTCAAAACCAATGTATATGACGACGAGATTTTTGTTTTTACTCCTAAAGGCGACTTAAAACGCTTACCAGCCGGGGCGACAATTCTCGATTTTGCTTACGAAATTCATTCGGGGCTTGGCGATAAATGTGTTGGAGGAAAAGTAAACCAGCGAAAAGTCACCATAAAACACAAGCTTAAGAACGGTGATCAGGTTGCCATTGATACATCAAGCAATCAGAAACCCAAGATCGACTGGCTTGACTTTGTGGTTACCTCAAAAGCCAAGAGCCGCATCAAAGCAAGTTTGAACGAAGATAAACGGCGTGAAGCTGAAAATGGGAAAGAAATCGTTAAAAGGAAATTCAAAAACTGGAAAATAGATTACAACGAAGAGAATATACGACTGATTATCAGTCATTTCAAATTGAAATCGGCTGTGGATTTATACTACGCAGTGTCGGTCGGACAAATCGACCCGCTTGAACTGAAAAGTATTATTCGCGGCACTGAAATACAAGAAGTTAAAGCCAAGGAAGTTCTCGGAGAGCTTTTGCCCAAAAAAGTTGTTGAAAACCTTTCATTCGACTCAGGCGATGATTTTCTGGTGATCGACAAAGACCTGAAAAATGTAATTTACAAATTGGCCCAGTGCTGTAACCCAATTTTTGGAGACGAAATATTCGGTTTTGTTACCATTCGCGAAGGCATAAAAATACATCGCGAACACTGCCCTAACGCCAAGCAAATGCGTGAAAGATATCCATATCGTTTCATTAAAGCCAAATGGAGATCGACCAAACTGAATGCTTCATTTCAGGCAACAATACACCTTTCGGGCTCCGACAGGCAGGGAATTGTCGGCGACATTTCTTACATCATTGCAAAAGATGTTGGAGTGCAAATGCGTTCAATAAATGTCGATTCAAAAAATGGCAATTTTGAAGGTACCCTCAGAGTATATGTCAATAATGTGGAACATCTTGATTTTCTGATGCATAAACTAAAGAATATCAAAGGGATTCAACACGTTTCAAGAGGCGATTATTGATGAAAATATTAATAGCACCCAATTCGATGAAAGGTTCTCTCGATGCTTTTGCATTTTGCGATGCAATAGAAAAAGGACTCAGAATATCGGGAATAACAAATATTGAAAAACTTCCTCTGGCCGATGGAGGCGATGGAACAGCTGCTATTCTGGCAAACATTTATAATGCAAAGATACAGCATATTACGGTTTGTGACCCGCTTGAACGAAAGATAGAAAGCGGTTATTATCTTACACAAGATAGCCAAATTGCAATTATTGAAATGGCCAATGCATCGGGGTTACGCCTGCTCAAGTGCCATGAATATTCAGCCACCCAATCGACTACCTATGGCACAGGAGAACTCATAAATGGAGCTATTGAAGCTGGGGCAAAAACCATTATTATTGGTCTAGGAGGTAGTGCCACTGTCGATGGCGGCATGGGGGCACTTATGGCCTTGGGCGTAAGGTTTTATGGACAAAATGGAGAAATAAAATCAGGATGCGGACTGATGTTGGGCGATGTGCTTCATATTGATAGAACCGATGCTTTACTGCGGTTAAAAAATGTTGAATTAATCTTGCTAACCGATGTAAAAACACCCCTGACAGGCATTAATGGAGCAGCGAAGCTTTTTGGACCTCAAAAAGGAGCAACAAAAGGCGACGTGGAAATATTATCTAAGAATTTAGACATCTTCGCACAGCAATTATTCCAGAAGACAAAGAAAGATGTAACCCACTTACCCGGTGGTGGTTCTGCGGGGGGTATTGCCGCTTCATTTCATGCTCTATTGGGTGCAAAAATCGAAAATGGAGCACCGTTTATCCTCGAAAAAACCAATTTTATGCACAAAGCAATCCATTCAGATTTCATCATTACCGGCGAAGGCAAAATTGATAAAACAACGTTTGAAGGTAAACTTCCAGGGGAGGTTTTAAAAATTGGAATGAAAATTGATAAACCAGTATTTGCAATATGTGGCGCCACCACGTTGATGGATGAAGAAGGTTTCGAAGCGGTTTTGCCGATTAATAAACTTTCAAGAAGTGAAGAAGAATCGACAGAACATGCTTCAGATTTAGTGACCATGATTTCATCTATGTTAGGAGAAAAATTGAAAAATGAATATGGAAAATGCAATTGCTATTGAAGTAAATAAGCTTGAAGAAGGAGGGAAACTGGGTGAAGTTGAAACGTTGTTATCCAACTACTTATCAAACAACCCACTTGATACTGAAGCGATGCTTTTGCGTGCACAAGTGTACTACAAAATGCAACAATGGGGCAATGCCCTGAACGATTTAAACCATTTGCTGATGCTAGAGCCAGAAAACGCAGCAGCACAAAATTATAAAACAATGGTTTTAAATATCATATCTTTCTGGAATAAAGACAATTACAATCCTTGAAAGATCGGGATTGAGCAACACAATAAGGCATAAATTTTTTTTATTTTTCGGATAAAGTCATTTTATATATCTTTAAAGGCTTTAAACGAGAATACTAACAATTCGAATTGAAATCTGAAAATAGTAAAATTATGAAGAAGTATTTATTATTAGTTGCTGTATTATTCTCAGTGACAGCATTTGCACAGGAAACATTAAGTGAAGGATTACAAGCGAAAAACGCCGGGAACGACGCATATCGCAACAAAGAATGGGTTAAAGCCATTACCGAGTATGAGAAATATCTCAAATCGGGAGAAGAAGGTGCAGCCGAAGACGCTAATACTCAAACTCTTTATGTCAACAGTTTTAAATATGCAGCTTCCGATTACATGCAAAACAAACAATGGGAATCTGCTTTCAATTACTACCAAAAGTATATTGAAAAAGGAGGCAACGAAGCTGCTACTGATGGCAAAAACACTTATGCTATGGCATACTGTGCCAACAAAATGAACAAGAACGATGTAGCAATGTCGTATTATCAGAAAACCATTGAGTTGGGCTATCGCCCCGATATGTGCAAGTTGTATATCGCCGATATTTACAAAGAAGCAGGTGAAGAAACTAAAATGAAAGACATTTTGGTTGCCGCTATTACTGAACATCCAGACAGTAAGGTACTCGACAAAATGAAATCGATGCTCACCGTACCTATGTTAAAAGAAGCTTCTGTTCCTTTTAATCAGGCTAACGAACTTGCCAAACAAGCTTCGGCCGGTGCACCTACTGAATATGTTGAAAAAATGGGGCTTGCTATTACAAAGTTTGAAGAAGCAATCCCAATGTTTGAGAATGTATTAAAATTTGATCCATCCAATGAACTGGCCAACACATACTTAAAAGCCAGCCAGGATAACATCAAATCATTCAACGACTACAAAGCTTCGATAAAAAAATAAATCTACCGTGAATTGTAAAAGTAAAGGGCTGAATTTATTGATTCAGCCCTTTTTCATTCAACACAATTATATACAACTAATCCTCAGGTTCGTTGTAAACAATATCATCAATACATACATAAGCCGGGGTATTCATTCCAAAAGTGCCGTTATCGCTCGATTCAAACTTAAAAGTAAGCTGATTTACAGCTCCCAGCGAAGAAATATCTACACTTGTCCAGGTATCTACAATATAGTCCTGTGAATTATCAGAAAAACGAAAATCGGCAAGATAAAATTCAACGGTTTTTGTCATCTGCCCGTTTTTATCCAATCCTGCAATAATAAGTTTATAGAAATCAGGATCATTACCTGTACTTCCACCAAATTTTTTAGCCATCGCATCTCCGTTGGTCATCGAAAGAGCAGGATATGAGTCATTGCATACTTTAATACTCTCAACAACAACACTTTGTCCATTCGAAAAACTTACAGAAGCAACACCTGCATAAGGGGGATAAAACAACGCAAAGGTATTTCCATTATTCTCTTTATTGAACACACTATACTGATTGGCATAACCACTAGTTACTGCATCGTTTCGGTTCGAATATGAAAAACCTTCCCAATACGAATAGTCGCTGTAGTAATAATTTCTAAAGTTGGCAATCCCCGAAGTAAAGCTACCCGCACCATTACTTCCATTCCAGAATGAATTGCTGCCTAAAGACAAATCACCAAAGTCGATAGTAATCAAGCGAGGTTTAACTGTAACGACAGCATCAATGCTATCAGAACCATACTTGTTCTTCACCAACAACTTAACTGCATATTCCCCAGTTTTTTCTGGTGTAAAAACATATACAGGCTCATTGCTTTTAAGCTCGTTGTTTATATACCAATTGTAATGATAAACCAGCTCAGAAGTGATATTGGCTTCGAGCGACAAAGAACTTCCAACACGAATCGTAGTGTCAGAATTAATTACAAATGTCGAAATCTCAGGTGCAACATGGTCTTTGTTACACGAAGAAAAAATACCAGCTGCCAAGAAAAATACGACAGAAAATTTAATTAACTTTTTCATTTTGATAATATTTAACATTCTTGAATTATTCATACCCAAGAGCTTAACGAAAAGAGACAAAAACAGCGTGCACTTTTTTATCAGTTACAATGCCTTTCTTCCCGAAAGCAAAAGTTTAAAAATCGAATGGCAGGTCTTCTGACTTATCCCTTTTTGTGACGCCTTCCCATTCCTTCAAAAAAACGGAGCAGTGGCTAAAGTATTGTCACAAAAATTAGCAGGAATCACAGCAGCGGGTACTGTTGCCGGGTTACACGGCATTCCCTATTATTGACAGATATGAAACATACCAAGTCAACCATTTCGTGTGCAATAATACTGATTATTATTTTTAACAGAACAAAAAATCCTGTTTTTTATACACTGCCAGTTAAAGTATAATACAAATTTGTGTAAAATAAAAACCAAACACATTGGCAATTAGCTCTTTATATAAATAATAATTATTTGAGTAGGGTAAATTGATCAATCTTTGTCTTTAAAGCTAAAGTACATGCTTTATTTTCATAGCCAAATCTTCTCCGTCAATGAGAATTAATATTGATAGGTAGAAAACAAACTAGTCAGAAACATTTAAAATTTTATCGACATGAAGACAAATTTACTAACAGGCTCAAAATTAGTCGGGTAGGAGAGGTACTATTCGTGTTTTGTATTTTATTTTGGTATTCACAAGATAAGGTTACATCCCCGACATTGTAAGAAGAGTCTACATAATCCTCTTCTCTTTTTTTATTTTAATCTTAACCACAATTTCTTTATTATGAATGCGATTAGACGATATTTTTCGGGCTACAACGAGCCCGGAGGAATAAAAGAATTATTGATTTTATCATTACCAATGATTATATCCACCGCATGCGACGGAGTCATGACCTTTACCGACAGACTTTTCCTGGCACGGGTTGGCTCTGAACAAATGAATGCAGCCTTAGGTGGAGGTGTGGCTATGCAAATGCTAACTTTCTTTTTCATTGGCTTGACCGGATATTCAACTGCCCTTGTTGCTCAATATTTTGGTGCTGGTGAAAAGCAAAATACTACAAAATCAGCTTTTCAGGCTGTACTTATTACGCTTTTGGCCTGGCCTCTCATTATGCTTTCGAAACCAGTTCTATCGATGTACTTCGAGATGGCCAGAATACCGGCATCACAACTAGGATATCAAAATGATTACTTAAATATACTAATATGGGGATCTGTTTTCAGCCTCTTACGCCATACCCTTGGATGCTATTTCACAGGAATTGGCAAAACAAAAATAGTGATGACCGCTACTGTACTGGCAATGATAATAAACGTAATATTGGATTACATACTGATATTCGGAAAGTTAGGCTTCGAACCCATGGGAGTAAAAGGTGCCGCACTTGCAACCATATCCGGTTCGTTTTTAGCTACATTGCTGCTCTTTATAGTGTATTTAAATAAGACAAACCAAGTTGAATTTTCGGTACTCAAATCGTTCCGTTTCAATTGGCCGATCATGAAAAAACTCATTGTTTTTGGTTCACCTGCAGGATTTGAATTGTTTCTGAACTTTATTGCTTTTTCAATAATGATTTCAATATTTCACAGTAAAGGTGATGTGGCTGCAACCGCGACAACAATCATGTTTAACTGGGATATGGTTTCATATATCCCGTTGCTTGGTCTCGAAATTGCCGTTACCAGTTTGGTCGGGAGATATATGGGTGCAAGGAAGCCTGAAATAGCGCAACATGCCGCATTATCGGCTATTAAAATAGGCATTTTTTATTCGCTGATTGTTCTTATCCTGTTTGTATTCATACCCGAAGCATTGGTAAGAGTGTTCCACCCGGCCCAACCATCCCAAATATTCGAAGATGCTGTGCCCATTGCGGTAAACATGATAAAAATTGCGGCCTTATATGTATTAGCCGAATCTATGTTGGTTGCTTTTGTTGGAGCATTGCGTGGTGCTGGCGATACCTTTTTTACGATGATAGTATCGGTTGCAGCACATTGGACCTTTGTTCCGGTAATCTATCTTTCACTTTATGTTTTTAGTTTTTCAGTTGAGTTAAGCTGGTTTTTATTGGTAGTTTTCTTTTTGATTTTTGGAGTTGTTCTCGGACTCCGTTTCAAAAGTGGAAAATGGAAAAAAATAAAAGTAATTAACAACTAAGCGTAAACTAAAAAGAGGTTGCAGGATATGATTTGCAACCTCTTTCTTTATATGATAATGTTAACCTGTCTAAAAAAACTGTTTCCTCCGAAAAATGTAAACGCCAAGAGTAGAGGCAATAATAGAAAATATTAAAATTCCAAGAAAGGCCAATTTTGAAGTTTCCAAACCGTTGTTAACATTCATTCCATAAATGCTGGCAATAAGAGTTGGAATCATCAAGATAATTGAAAATGAAGTAAGTTGCTTCATTACAACATTAATATTGTTGGAAATAACAGATGCAAAAGTATCCATCATCCCACTTTGAATATCGGAATAGATTTGAACGGTATCTACTGCTTGTTTTGTTTCAATTATGGCATCTTCCAACAAATCTTCGTTTGTCTCGTTTAATACAGAAAGTTTTGATTTCCTGAATTTTGACAACAAATTATCATTGCCTTTTAATGACGTTATAAAATAAACCAGACTTTTTTCAAGGTTAAGCAAATTATGCAGTTCCTCATTTTTAATCGAACGTTCAAGTTCTTTTTCAATGTGATTAGATTGCTGGTTGATTTGCTTCATGTATTTCAAATAAGTATTGGCTGAACGCAAGAAAAGATTTAAAATGAAATTTGTATGATCGTTAACCAATTTATAATGAGTCCTGTAAAGCGAAGGCTGTTCGGCAGGTAGCACTTCATTTTCGGCACAGCATATAGTAATAACTTGTTGCTGAGTAACAAAAACAGCCAGAGGTACAGTAATGAAAGGTACTCCGTTATTGGGAGTCTGAACTGGGATACGCATGATAAGTAGCGACCAATCGTCGTCGAATTCCATACGAGGCCGCTCGTCGATATCAAGAATATCCTGAATAAGATCATCGGGAATACCAAATTCAGAAACGAGTCTTTTTACTTCGTTTTCATCGGGTTTAATAACATTAGTCCACCCATTTTCCCCTGCTTTGTCGAGGTTATATACACCAGCAAGGCTTTTGTAAAATTTGATCATTTTTACCTCCTTTCATTGAAACTTAAAGGAGGCTTGCACTACAAACAAAGACTCCTCTATAAATAGATTAACATTTTCTGCTTACTATGATACGGGCCTTCGTCCATATTGATTATAATTTTAGATTTACGCTGCAAAAATAAAAAAATATAAATGGGTTGTCACACAAAAGGCGGATAAATCCGCCCTTTGTTTATTTGTTTTAAGAATAATCTCTATTTGCTTGTTTCTTTGAGTATTACATCGTGCGCTCCGCCTTCGATAATGCTGGTAGAAGAAACAAGTGTAATTTTACCATTATCTTTTAATTCGCCAATGGTGGTAACCCCGCAACTACACATGGTCGATTTAATTTTACCCAACGTAACATCAAGGTTATCTTTAAGTTTGCCAGCATAAGGCACATAACTGTCTACCCCTTCTTCAAACTTTAGATTATCACTACCGCCCATATCATAGCGCTGCCAGTTGCGAGCCCGGTTCGAACCTTCTCCCCAGTATTCTTTCACATAGTTTCCATTCACCATCAATTTTCGTGTTGGACTTTCGTCGAAACGGGCAAAATAGCGGCCCATCATAAGGAAATCGGCTCCCATGGCAAGGGCAAGCACCATATGGTAATCTTGTACTATGCCTCCATCGGAACAAATAGGGACATAAATACCGGTGTTTTTGTAATACTCGTCGCGAGCTTTTGCCACCTCGATTATGGAAGTAGCCTGACCACGACCAATGCCTTTCTGTTCTCGGGTTATGCAAATAGAGCCCCCACCAATACCAACTTTTACAAAATCGGCACCTGCTTCAACAAGGTATAAAAAGCCATCTTTGTCGACCACATTCCCTGCACCAACTTTAACTTTTCCACCATAATTGCTTTGAATATATTGAATGGTCTCTTTTTGCCATACAGAAAAACCGTCGGATGAATCGATACAAAGAACATCGACCCCGGCATCAACTAGCTCAGGAACACGTTCACGGTAATCGCGGGTATTGATACCAGCACCAACAAGGAGTTTTTTGTTTGAATCGGATAATTCGAGCGGATATTCTTTATGACTGTCGTAATCTTTACGGAAAACAAAATATTGAAGGTTTTGATCATCATCGATTATGGGTAAACAATTTAATTTTTTATCCCATATAAGATCATTGGCATCGTTTAGCGAAATACCAAGACGGCCGGTGATTAATTTTGGAAACGGGGTCATAAATTCTTTAACCTTAAGATCTAGCGGATCGCGGCTTGGACGATAATCACGACTGGTAACCATTCCCAGGAGTTTTCCATTCGAAGTGCCATCGTGGGTAACCCCAACTGTAGAGTACCCAGTCTTTTCTTTCATGTTAAGCACATCTTGCAAGGTATTTTCAGGGGTAAGATTGGCATCGCTAACCACGAACCCTGCTTTATACTTTTTAACCCTTCTGACCATTTCTGCCTGCGTCTCAATTGACTGAGAACCATATACAAACGATAAACCGCCATTTCTTGCCAGGGCAATAGCCATCCTATCGTCGGAGACCGACTGCATAATAGCTGAAACAAACGGGATATTCAACTCCAACGATGCTTTTTCTCCTTTTTTAAACTTGACAAGCGGGGCAGTTAAATCTACTTTATCGGGAGTACACGCAGCAGTGGTTAAACCCGGTATTAAAAGATATTCACTGAAAGTACGCGAAATTTCGTTCATGTAAAGTGCCATATTTAACCTCCAATTTATTTAAAATTCGGCAAATGTATAAATTATTTAAGGGATCGTACGCCTTAGTATCTTGGTTTTGTCTTTATTTATTTTTCTTTTAATATGGTAATCAAGCTCTTAAAAATATTGACAGAAGGTACTCTTTTACAATAATTTATAAACTCTTCGCCAAATTGTGCCTGCAGTAATTTGTCCTCTTCATTCATTCCAAAACGCAAGAGTACAATTATCATTACGGCCAATACGCCAAGATAAACCTGCTGATACAACAAGGCAATACCGCTGGTCAAAATCATAAAGCCCAAATACTGAGGATGTCGGATCAGACCATATACGCCCCTGTCTACCAAGCGGGTAGTTGCCAAAAAACTACCAAAAGGACTAACCTCTCCATATTTTCTTAGTGTAAACATGGGGACAAACCAAAAAACAAGGGCACATATTATTAATACACTTCCTAGTTTGCCTAAAATATCTGAGTGATGTTCGGCTTTGACAAAAATAGTAAGTCCAATAAAGACAACTAACAGAAAATGAGCAACAGTGAGTGGGGTAATCCATTCTTTTAAGTTGTTTTCTTTTTTCATTTTCAATAGGATAAGTGTAATATGGTTTCGTTCTGCAAAAATACCAATTGATTTAAACCTACATCACTTTTATAACAGAATTAGATTGTTCTTTTACTACTTTTGCATGAAATAATTCAATTCAGGTGAATATAATTTTGAAAAGACCATGTTTAAGATAGGAGATAAAGTCAAGTTTTTGAACGATGTTGGAGGAGGTAAGATTGTTGGTTTTCAAAGTAAAACTATTGCAATTGTTGAAAATCAGGATGGGTTTGAAATACCAACATTGATTAATCAGCTGATTAAAACAGAAGATGCAGACCATAAGCCAGAAATCAACCGTGATTTTTCGAAAAAACCAGAACCGGTAGTAACAAAAAATGAGGAACCTCAAAAGGTTATGCCTAAACATGAATCGGTAATTATCCCGGGCAACGATAATCCAAAGTTTTTTGCTGCATTTTTCCCAACCAATCAGGATAACCCCGTAGGAGGAGAAATTGAGGTATATCTGATCAACGACAGTAATTTCTCATTACTTTATCATATAAGTCATTACGATGGAAAAGAGTATATCTCCATCGACTCTGGAGAATTGGAGCCCAATACAAAAGAATACATTGAAGGACTTTCACAAACCGATCTGTCAAACCTTCCTCGTTTCTGTTTCAGATTGATGCCATTCAGGAAAAAAGAGAATACCCTGATAAACCCGATTGTTAAAACTATTGAAATACAACCAGTTAAATTTTATAAAGAAAAAAGCTTTTCCAAAAACAACTTTTTCAAAGGCCGGGCAATGGTTTTTGACTTGGTAACCAATGCTCTGCAAGAAGAAATTGACAAACTTACTGAGAAAGATTTTAAAAAAGTTGTCGACAGCAAAGATGCTCAGAACCGTGAAAAAGAATCACCCAAAGAGAAGAAGAAACAGCCTGAACTGGTTGAAGTAGACCTTCATATTGAAGAATTGATAGATAGTAGCAATGGCCTTTCAAACCATGAAATATTACAGTTACAATTGGAAAAATTCCATTCCGAAATGAAACAGGCCATTGACAATAAGGCATATAGAATAGTTTTCATTCATGGGGTAGGGAACGGGGTACTAAAACAAGAAATCCACAAAAAGTTAAAATCGACCTACGCCAAATATTTCTTTCAGGATGCCTCATTTCAGGAATATGGCTACGGAGCTACCATGGTAATTTTGCGGCGAAAATAAATTAGTCGTCGAGCAAATCGGGGCGAACGCGCATTGTTAATTCCATCGATTGTTTTTCGCGCCATTCGTCAATTAATTTGTCGTTGCCCGAAAGCAACACCTCAGGAATTTTCCATCCATTATGGTCGGCAGGCCTCGTATATACCGGAGGACTTAACAAATTATCTTGAAAAGAATCGGTTAGGGCAGACGTCTCATCAGACAAAACACCAGGGATCAACCTTACAATACTATCAACTACAATAGCAGCCGCCAATTCTCCCCCTGTTAGGACATAATCGCCAATAGAAATCTCTTTGGTTATATAATGGTCTCTAATACGCTGATCTACACCTTTATAATGACCACAAAGGATTATAATATTTTCCGAAAGAGAAAGACGGTTTGCCTCTTTCTGGTTGAAAACTTTTGCATCTGGAGTCATATAAATAATCTCGTCATAATCACGTTCCAACTTTAGCTTAAGTATTAAATCTTCAATAGGCTGAATCATCATTACCATACCGGCCCCGCCACCAAAAGCATAATCGTCAACGCTTTTATGTTTATCTGTTGAATAATCGCGAATATTGTGAATGAAAATCTCAATAAAACCCTTATTCTGAGCCCTTTTTAACATAGAATGTCCAAAAGGACTCTCAAACAATTCAGGAAATATGGTTAATATATCTATACGCATAAGTAAAATTTTCCGCAAATGTAGTTTTTTCAAACGACACCTAAAAACAAATATTAAAATACTGATAAACTGAACAATACGCAACAAAAGAAACAAAATTAAAGATGAACCTTCGTGGCCGGAGATTATAATCAGAACCTGAGATAAATGACAAATTTTAACGTGTGCCAAAGAAAAATAAAATTGTTTTTTTTTGACTATTGTTATATAATACCTATTTTCGTAACCCCTTGAAATAATAATGATCTAAAACATAAATTGTTGTACTCAAATATCAAGAATAGAATGGAATCTAACGAAAATTTGCACTCGAAAGCTCAGCATGAGATGAATGATTCGGCACCAATTTCCGATCCAGCATTGGAAAACGCAGCTGAATTAGCTACTAACCCTGAAATCATTGAAGAAAAAGCCGTTGAAGAGGAATCAATTTCCACTCCGGTAAATTCAGAACCTGAAGAAAAAAATGAAGTAGTTGAAGAAACGCAAGAAGAACCGGCTCTTAGTGAAGATACTGTCGAAGTTGTATTAGAAGAACTTGCCGCCGAGACGGAAGAAATCATTGCAGAAGAAGGGATTGATGAAGAAATTGAACCACGTACCGATTTGCCCGATTACTCAAATTTAAGTGAAGTTGAACTTATTAATGAGCTCCGTGAGTTGCTTCAAGAAACTGGTTTTTTTGAAATTGTAGACCGGGTTGAAAGCATCAAATCGAATTTCTATAAGAAACACAAAACCAAATTAATAGAAGAAAAGAAAAGCTTTATTGATAATGGTGGTTTTGAAGAAGAATTCAAGCCCGAAGCAGATCCTTATGAACAAGATCTAAAAACACTTCTGGCACAATTCAAACAACGCAAAGCAGAACTCAACAAAGATATTGAAGCAGAAAAAGAGGAAAACCTCAAGAAAAAATACGAAATAATTGAAGAGATTAAAACCCTGGTTAACCGAAAGGAATCAATCAACAAAACTTTTCAGGAATTCAGGGAGCTTCAACAAAAGTGGCGTGAAATTGGGTTAGTACCACAAGCCAACATGAAAGACTTATGGGAAAATTATCATCACCATGTAGAAAATTTCTACGATTATATCAAGATAAACAAAGAATTACGCGACCTTGACCTTAAAAGGAACTTGGAAGAAAAAATCAGCTTGTGCGAAAAAGCCGAGGCATTACTTCTCGAACCATCAGTAATAAAATCGTTCAACGCACTGCAAAAATTCCACGACCTATGGCGCGAAATTGGTCCAGTGCCACGCGACAAGAAAGAAGAACTGTGGGAACGCTTTAAAACAGCCACAACACTGATCAACAAAAAGCATCAGGATTTCTTCGAGAACCGCAAAAAATCGCAAAAGAAAAACCTCGACGCCAAAACTGCACTTTGTGAAAAAGTAGAAGAAATAATAACATCAGAACCAAGCTCTTATAAAGACTGGGAAGACAAATCGAAAGAACTTGTCGAGATGCAAAAATACTGGAGAACCATTGGATTTGCCCCTCAGAAAGAGAATACACTCATCTACGAGCGTTTCAGAAAAGCCTGCGATGCATTTTTCGACAAGAAACGTGATTTTTATTCGAAGCACAAAGAAGAACAAACCAATAACCTGCAGATGAAAATCGACCTTTGTGTACAGGCCGAAGCATTGAAGGAAAGCACAGATTGGAAGAAAACAACTGAAGAATTTATCAACATCCAGAAAAAGTGGAAAGAAATTGGCCCGGTACCACGTAAACAATCTGATATTGTATGGAAAAGGTTCCGCGCTGCTTGCGATTGTTTCTTCCAGCAGAAATCGGAATTCTTTAGTTCGAAAGATAACGAACAAATTGAAAACCTGAAGAAGAAGAATGAGCTGATCGATGCGGTAACAAACTTTGTATCAACAGGTGATGAGTCTAAAGATCTTGAAAAACTTAGAGAATATCAACGCGAATGGACCGAAATTGGGCATGTACCCATTCAACAAAAAGACGATGTGCAAAAAAGGTTCAGGGAAGTCATAAACAAACAATTTGACAAACTCAGGGTTGAAGATAAAGACAGAAGCCTGATGAGGTTCAAAAGCAAAATGAGCGATCTGAAAACAAGCAACAAAGGGCATAACAAAATGTTTTTCGAACGCGATAAATACATTACCAAACTTCGTCAATTAGAGAGCGATTTGGTTACTCTGAAAAATAATGTAGGTTTCTTCGCCAATTCGAAAAATGCCGAAGCGCTTATTTTGGATGTTGAACGCAAAATAGCCCGTAACGAAGAACAGATCACTTATTTGAAAGAAAAAATCAGAGTGATTGATGAAGTTGACGACAACGAAGAATAGTAAACCAACTTCACGATAGTTAAAAGCCGCCTCGAAAGAAACATCGAGGCGGCTTTTTTATTTCGTTAAATTAATATTATTCAAACGATTAGACTAATACAACTAAACAAATAATCTAAATCAGAGAAAGCTTCAACAAAGAATGTGAATTATTTTGGCAAGGCAATAATATCAATTGTTCCCAGTTTAGGTATAACCTTAAGAGCATTGTTTGCTGAAATATTTTTTCCTGATTCTGTGTCAAAAAGAGAGTAATTCATCGAGGAAAAATAATTCAGATAAAACGAAAAATCAATTCCCTTTTCTTCCATGACATACTGACCAACCTCAAAAATAATCTTTGGCCTTAAGGTTTCTATCATCTTCCGTGCTCCATTAAATACCATAAATTCATGGCCATCTGTATCTATCTTAATAATATCAACCTTTGGGAGAGAATAGGACGATACAAAATCATCAAGCGACAAAGAGCCAACCCCTTGTGTCGATTTTGCAGTACCTAAATGCACCGGATGTTTAAGTTCTTCAGCTGATCCCTTCCCCGAAACCTTCCAGCTAGAAAACGCAGTTATTTTAGCTTCATCACTCGATGTCTCTGATACAAATGAATTGATAAGAACAATCCGTTGTTTTAGATCAGGATTAAGATCAAGGTTCCTATTAAATTTAGAAAGAGCATAATGTGTTGGCTCAAAGGAATATATTTTCCCATTGGAGGCCGCTTTTGCAAATTGCAGAGCCATAATCCCAAAGTTTCCACCCACATCGATTATTACATCATCTGGCTTAATACTTAAATATTTATTCTGGGTAACATGACTCTGGAAATTTCCAAAAAGGAAAAGCGATAAATCGATACCCTCCGACAGATCTACTTCATAATGAATGCCATGGCGGGTTATCTTTCTGATTGTTCTACGATAAAACAATTTCACTATTTTGTACAGCATTTTCGCTATACCAATCTTAATTCTGGTGATAGGTAAACCCAACATGTTACGTTTAATTTTGTTAGACACGCAAATGTATAAATTAATACTTGCCGAAGGAGATTATCCATCATAAAACAACTAAAGACCAACCCCAATGTACAAAAAACAGAACAAAAAACAATGACTATTTGAAAGCTAAAATAATGTTTTCTTGTACATTTTTATAGTAAAGGTTAATTCTATTTCAAATATAGTATCTTTTATCGGAAATTAATAATACAATTTATTTTTCACTATCTTTGCTCTTTCTTTACATTAACCCATAAAAATTTTACATTTTGTCGACTAAGTATATTTTCGTTACCGGAGGTGTTACATCCTCATTAGGAAAAGGGATTTTATCGGCCTCTTTGGCTAAACTTCTTCAGGCCCGTGGCTATTCTGTGACCATACAAAAACTCGATCCATACATCAATGTCGATCCCGGAACATTAAACCCATATGAACACGGTGAATGCTATGTAACTGAAGACGGAGCTGAAACCGACCTTGACCTTGGACATTATGAGCGATTTCTTAACATACCAACCTCACAAGCCAATAACATTACAACCGGCAGAATATACCAAACCGTTATAAATAAAGAGCGACGCGGTGACTACCTTGGAAAAACAGTTCAGATAATCCCACATATTACCGACGAAATCAAGCGGCAAATAAAATTTCTCGGAAATAAAGGAAAATTTGATTTTGTAATAACTGAAATCGGAGGAACAGTGGGCGATATAGAGTCGTTACCTTACATTGAATCGGTACGCCAGCTCAAATGGGAACTTGGACGTTCAGCTATGGTAATACACCTAACCTTGGTTCCTTTCTTATCGGCATCGGGAGAATTGAAAACCAAACCCACACAACATTCGGTTAAAGCTCTGCTCGAAAACGGAGTTCAACCCGATATTCTGGTGCTACGCACCGAACACAATTTAAATGATGGACTCAAGAAAAAAGTTGCTCTTTTTTGCAATGTTGCTGAAGAAGCTGTAGTACAATCAATTGATGTACCAACAATTTACGAGGTTCCATTAAAAATGAAAGAAGAAAAACTCGATATTACCGTATTGAAAAAATTTGGTATGACCAGCAGCAAAGAACCAGCACTTGATGATTGGAACCATTTTTTACAACGGCTGAACAACCCGAAACAAGAAATAGAAATTGGGCTGGTTGGTAAATATGTTGAGCTTCACGATGCCTACAAATCTATTGCTGAGTCGTTTATCCATGCTGGAGCAGTAAACGAATGCAAAGTAAGGCTCCGGTATATCCATTCTGAAGAAATTACCAAACGTAATGTTGCCGAAATGCTCTCGGGGTTGCAAGGGGTGCTGATAGCTCCAGGCTTTGGTCACAGAGGAATTCATGGTAAAATTGAAGCAACCCGTTATGCCAGGGAAAACAATATCCCTTTTCTTGGAATCTGCCTTGGACTCCAAATCGCAGTTATCGAGTTCGCCCGCAATGTGTTGGGCTTGCAGGGAGCCGATTCCACTGAGATGAACGAGGTTACAAAATACCCGGTAATCGATCTTATGGAAGAACAAAAAAGCGTAACCAACATGGGCGGTACCATGCGATTGGGGGCTTACGCCTGCGAAGTAAAAAAAGGTAGCAAACTTTTCGATGCCTATAGAAGTGAATTAATTTACGAAAGACATAGGCATCGATACGAATTTAACGATAAATACATAGAAAATTACATAAAAGCAGGCTTCAAACCAGTGGGTATCAACCCTGAGTCGAAACTTGTAGAAGCCATGCAATTAGACGGCCATCCGTGGTTTGTTGGGGTACAATACCATCCTGAATATAGCAGTACTGTTTTAAAACCTAGTCCTCTTTTTGTAGAATTTGTAAAAGCGTGCAAAGAAATCCGTGCGAACTTGTAATTTTGTGGAAAATCTTAAAACCAATATTACAAAGAAAAAAGTAGTTAATGGATAGAAATTCGACAATTGGACTTGTACTGATATTTGCCGTTTTGGTAATATTCAGCTACATCAACAAACCATCGCAAAAAGAAATAGAAGCCGCTAAACAAAGACGCGATTCTATTGAAATGGCAAATCAGTTGGCTCAAAAGGAGATAGAGACACAACAAGCAGCACAACTGGCCGCTCAAACCGATCAACAACAATCAAGCGACAGCCTTTCTGTTGAAAATGAATTTAGAAACCTCTACGGTGACTTTTCAGTATCGGCCACTGGCGAAGACAAACTTATCGTGTTGGAAAACAACCTAATGAAAGTTAGCCTCTCAACAAAAGGGGGAAAAGTTCAGTCGGTTGAACTTAAAAATTACAAGCGCCACGACGGTTCAAAGCTCATCCTTATTGAAGACGGAAAATCGGAACAACACCTTAATTTTTTCGCTCAAAACCGGAATATTCGTACCGATGAACTTTATTTTAAACCGCTTACAAGTGAGCAAAACATTTCGGTAAGCGGCCCCTCTGTTCCAAAAGGGAAAGAAGGAAAACCTCGGTTCAACGAAAAAGAAAAAGGGGAAAGCAAAGAAATAACGTTACGTCTCGATGCTGGAAATGGCCGTTACATTGATTATGTGTATTCAATTTCACATAACTCATATGTAATTGGATACGACATCAAATTAAATGGAATGGAACGGATCATTTCAACCAATACCGGGTTTATTGATTTCAACTTTAACTTCGATATTCCCCGTCAGGAAAAAGCATCTACCTATGGAGAAGACCGTTATACCACCATATTTTATAAGTTTAAAGATGATGAAGTCGATCATCTGAAAACTAATAAATCAGACAGCGAAGACTTAACAACTCCCGTGAAATGGATTGGTTACAAGCAACTTTTCTTTGTATCGGCTCTTATTGCCGACGAATCGTTTGCCAATGCAGCCATCTCAACCGATAAGAAAGATGCAAAATCGGCTTACGTTTCTTCTGTAAAAACCGAGATAGGCTTACCGTTCGAAACCAAAACCACGCAGAATTACGGGATGTCGTTCTATTTCGGTCCAAACCATTATCAAACCCTGAAAGAGCACGGGCAAGATATGGAAAAGCTCATCGACCTTGGCTGGCCAATCGTTCGCGAAGTAAACCGATATCTTATTATCCCGGTTTTCAACTTTCTCCGGAGCAAAATTGCTAATTTTGGTATTATCATCCTGTTACTTACTATATTAATCAGGATCATTGTTTTCTATCCAACCTACAAAACACAAGTTTCGCAGGCAAAAATGAAAGCATTAAAGCCAGAAATTGAAGAGATAAACAAAAAATATCCTGCAGAAAAAGCACTCGAACGCCAGCAAGCAACAATGGCTCTTTACAAAAAAGTAGGAGTTAGCCCTATGGGTGGCTGTTTGCCGATGTTGCTCCAAATGCCAATCTTGATGGCCATGTTCTTTTTCTTCCCGGGCTCGATAGAATTACGGCAGGAAAGTTTCCTATGGGCCAACGACTTATCGACATATGATGCCATTATTTCGTGGAAAGCACATATCCCATTACTTAGCAGTATTTACGGAAATCATGTAAGCTTGTTCACTCTTCTGATGACTGCGACAACAATATTGCAAACAAAACTTACTAGTGGAACTCAGGATACAAGCGCAATGCCTGGAATGAAAACTATGCTTTACTTTATGCCCGTTATGTTCATGTTCTTTCTGAACTCATATTCAGCTGGGTTAAGCTATTATTACCTGCTTTCTAACTTGTTCTCTATTGGCCAGTTCTACATAATCCGCGGCATGGTCGACGAGAATAAAGTTCGAGCTCAACTTATGCTTGCCAGTACTAAAAAGAAACCGGTGACAAAATCGAAGTTTCAGCAAAGGCTCGACGACATGATGAAGCAACAACAGCAACTGCAACAAAATCAACAACGTAATAGTAAGAAAAAGTAAATTTCTTAAAAGTATACCAAAAGGCCGCTGAAATAGCGGCCTTTTTAGTACATAAAACCCGTTTAAATATTGTCTTAACAGACTGTTTTAGTTGAAAAAAATAAATAAACAGTTAATCGTCTACCTGTCAACAACAAAAGGAGTATCTTTGTATAATAAGAGTTCAGAAGCCTAATTCAAAATCGTAAAAAACTCATTAAATGGTCGTTGCAGAAGAAAAAAGGAAAAACAACATAGTAGAATACATCCTCTATTTATGGCAAATTGAAGACCTGATCAGGGCATATAATTTCGATATGGAAAAAATTGACAGCGAACTGGTTAGTCAATACCATGCCGACGAAGAACTTCGAACACGCATCTTTAACTGGTACAAAAACCTGGTAGTTATGATGCAGAAAGAACAAATACAAAAAGCAGGGCATCTACAGTTTCTAATTAACCTGACCAATGAACTGGATCAGTTTCATCAACTTGTTATAAAAAAAAGTATCAACGCAGAATACCAAAAACTTTACTCCGACATAGCTCTTGATATTGACTATATTAGGCAAAAATCGGGACTGAACCACAATGACATTGAAATTGTATTAAACGCTTTGTACATGATACTGATGCTAAAAATGAAAAATCAAGAACTTAGCGATGGAACTCAAGTGGCTATATGGAAATTTGGTAACTTCCTGAACCACCTATCCATGTTGTTCAAAGAGTGGGAGACAGGCGAACTTGAAACAGAAGAATAAACAGAAAAATTTATTTTATGAAAATGCGTTGCCCTTGGTGCGAAAGTTCTGACATATACAGGAAATATCACGATGAAGAATGGGGTGTACCCGTACACGACGACAACCTTTTTTTTGAGTTCCTTGTACTCGAAAGCGCACAGGCCGGGCTCAGTTGGATAACCATCCTGAAACGACGCGAAGGCTATCGGAATGCATTTGCCGGTTTCAACCCTAAAATTGTTGCCAATTTTAATGAAGCGAATATTGAAAACCTTATGCGAGACACCTCAATAATTCGTAATCGCAGAAAAATAATCGCCACCATTGCCAATGCAAAAGCATTTTTAACTATCAAGACCGAATTCGGAAGTTTTGACAACTACATTTGGCAATTCACTAACAAAAAACCTATTATAAACCATTTCAATTCGCTAAGCCAAGTTCCAGCCCAAACCGATTTAGCCATAAAAATATCAAAAGATCTAAAGATGAGAGGATTTACCTTTGTTGGGCCAACAATTGTGTATTCTTTTATGCAAGCCACTGGGCTCGTAAACGACCATATTGTAGGTTGTTACCGGCACAGCGAACTTTCTGCATAAAACTGACTTTTACCCTGTTTCGATAACTTATAAAGACCTATTTTTACGCCTCAAATTCTTAAAAAGTATGAAAAAACATAGAATCGGCCTGCTTGCAGGCATTTTTATTGGGCTTTGCGTGAATGCACAGGAGGTAAAACCAGCTGCCGATAGCAGTGGGTACGTGTTTACCGATATCATTAGTTTGCCAACAACTCCTGTAAAAGACCAACATCGTTCGGGCACATGCTGGTCATTCTCAGGGCTTTCGTTTATCGAATCAGAAATGATCAGAAAGGGTTTGCCCGAAGCCGATCTTTCTGAAATGTTTGTTGTTTGGAACAGTTATTATGCAAAAGCCGATAGATATGTTCGCATGCACGGTAACACAAATTTTGGGCCTGGCGGCGCTTTTCACGATGTAACCTGGGCTCTGAAAAATTTTGGGATGGTTCCCGAGTCTGCATTTTCAGGACTTGCTATTGGCGAAAAGAAACCCGTTCACGGCGAAATGGACACTGCTCTCAAGGCCTTTCTTGACGGAGTGATAAAAAATGACAATAAAAAACTTACCACCGTCTGGCGCAACGCATTCAAAGACCTGCTGAACAATTATCTGGGTACGGTTCCTGAAAAATTCACTTACAAAGGAACCACTTATACTCCAAAAAGTTTTGCTTCCGATTATCTTAAAATAAATCCCGACGATTATGTCGAAATAGGTTCATTCACGCATCACCCATTCTACGAAAAATTCATTGTCGAAATACCTGACAACTGGCTTTGGGATGAAATCTACAACGTACCACTCAATGAAATGATGGAAATAATCGATTACGCCTTGGCCAACGGTTACACGGTAGCATGGGGCGCCGATGTTAGCGACCGTGGTTTTGCATCGAAAAACAAAGGAGTTGCTGTTATCCCTGAAGCGAATCTTACCGAAATGTCAGATGCAGAAATTTCAAAATGGGAAAAGCTCGATGAACAGGAAAAAGAAACAGAACTGTATAAACTTGAAAAACCTGGTAAAGAAAAAAATATTACACAGGAAATGAGGCAAGAAGATTTCGATAATTATACAACAACCGACGATCATGGCATGCAAATAATTGGAACGGCTAAAGATCAAAATGGAACCACTTACTACAAGATCAAGAATTCATGGGGCGAATACAATAATTATGGAGGCTATTTCTATGCCAGCAAACCATATATCCAATTGCGTACCATCGACTTTATGATTCACAAAGATGCCATACCCAAGGCAATCAGAACAAAGCTAGGCATCAAATAATATTAAAAAAATAAGCAGAAAGAATTGGGACAGTGAGCATTTTCATTGTTCCAATTTCTTTTTTAACTATATTTTGACAAAAATTAAAACAAATATTTGTCATGGAAACACATAACATTCCCGTATCGGTTGATGTATTACGAAAACGATTTCCATTTTTAGAAAGCGAATTAATTAGCGAAATATCGAAAGCAGGCGAGTGGATTACCGTCGATGTCAATGAAGAACTGATGTCGGAAGGTAAATACATTCGAAGTTTCCCCATTGTGCTTGAAGGGCTTATTCGTGTATGTCGGCGCGACGACGAAGGCCGTGAAATTCTTCTTTATTACCTTAACCCCGGGCAGGTTTGCGCCATGGCTCTGACTTGTTGCATGGGACGAATGCAAAGCAACATAACCGCCTACGCCGAAGAAGAAACAGAAATCATTCGTATCCCTGTTGATTTTCTCGACAAATGGATGGTTAGCTATTCCACTTGGAAAGAGTTTGTAATGTACGCCTACCGAAGCCGTTTCGATGAACTACTTACTACCATTGATGGTATCGCCTTCAAAAAAATGGATGAACGGTTGGTTAAATTCTTTACCGACCGATACAAAGCTACCGGTGAGGCAATTTATACCGGAACACACCAAGAAATTGCCACAAACCTTACCTCGTCACGCGAAGTGATCTCGAGGCTACTGAAACAACTCGAAAAATCGGGGCAAATAATCATTAGCCGCAATAAAATCGACTTCTCGTCCCTTGTGTGACAATAGTTACTGATTTAATATTGTGTACATTGTTTCTTTGTAAGAAAAACAGAAACAATGCAAAACTTTATTTCAACATACAAACAATACATTCTTGGCATAGCTATAGGCGGCATTGCAGGATTCTTATATTGGCGATTTGTTGGCTGCAATTCAGGAACTTGCCCCATAACATCAACATGGCACAACACAACATTATACGGAATGTTGATGGGAATACTTATTGCAAGTCCATCAAAGAAAAGACAAGAAAAACAAGATATCGAAAACTCAAACAAATCGACAAAAGATCAATGAGAAAGGTTAAGAATATTGCCTTTATGGTTGTACTTGTCACCTCATTTTTGTTAGGTGCATGCAAAGAAAAGAGAGAAAATAACAACACAACAACAAATACCATACAGATACTAGAAAACATGAGTTCATTCAACGAAATAATAAACAGCAAACAACCTGTATTGGTCGATTTTTATGCCGACTGGTGTGCACCTTGCCGTATGATGGCTCCGGTGCTTGAGCAAGTAGCCAGCGAAATGCAAGGAAAAGTCAAAATATTGAAAGTTAATGTCGACAAGAATCGCGACGCAGCCATGAAATATGGAATACGAAGCATCCCAACACTCATCCTTTTTCAAAAAGGCGAAGTAAAATGGCAAGGAGTAGGAGTTATTCAAGCCGATCAGATAAAACAAATATTACAACAGAAAACAAATTAACAGCAATAAAAAGTGGTTGAAGAATCGGCCCGTTCAGTAAAAATTATACATACTGACGGGCTTTTTTCTTTTTTTACCATCAGAAAAAACAATTAGCTATTTTTATTTCAGTGAAAAACGGAATTTTGTCAGTAATATCTAAAAAAAGTGTTGAAATATTATTTTTGAATAGTTCGGGTGTGGGCATTTAAATTTCTATTTTTGAACCCTAAAAAACTGAAAAAATCACAAAGCATGAATCATTTTCGTTAAATTTTAAAAATAACCATTTCTATATTATACAACACTCACAATGGCAAAACGAAACGACATTAAAAAAGTCCTGATTATAGGATCAGGCCCAATCATTATTGGTCAGGCTTGCGAGTTCGATTATTCAGGAACCCAAGCCTGTAAAGCTCTTCGCAGCATGGGGTACGAAATTGTGCTGGTCAATTCAAATCCGGCCACCATCATGACTGATCCCGGAATGGCTGACAAAACGTACATAGAGCCACTCAATGAATTTGCGCTCACCGAAATAATTAAGAAAGAACGTCCCGATGCATTGCTCCCCAATCTTGGAGGTCAAACAGCTCTAAACCTCTCGCTTCAATTGGCTAAAAAAGGAATCCTCGACCAATACGGAGTAAAGGTAATTGGAGTAAACATCGACGCAATTGAACGAGGTGAAGACCGTGTTGCTTTTAAAGAAACAATGAAACGTCTAGGGGTTGATATGCCCAGGAGTACAGCAGTAAACACGGTTGAAGATGCAGAAAAAATTGCATCCGAATTAGGTTACCCAGTGGTTGTTAGGCCAGCATATACAATGGGCGGTACCGGTGGCGGCTTGGTATACAACGTGGAAGAACTTCGCACAGTTGCCAGTCGCGGATTAGCCGCAAGTATTGTGACACAAGTCCTTATTGAAGAATCGGTACTTGGATGGGAAGAACTCGAACTTGAAGTAGTACGCGACTCAAAAGGAAAAATGATTACCGTTTGCTTCATCGAAAATGTTGATGCCATGGGGGTTCACACCGGCGACTCGTATTGTACTGCTCCAATGCTTACCATTAGCACAGAGGTTCAAAAACGGCTCCAAAAACATGCTTATGACATTGTAGAAGCCATTGAAGTAATTGGCGGCACAAACGTTCAGTTTGCCCATGATCCCAATACTGGGCGCATTGTTGTAATTGAAATCAATCCACGAACCTCACGTTCATCGGCCTTGGCATCGAAAGCAACTGGCTTTCCAATAGCGCTGGTTTCCGCCATGCTCGCTGGAGGATATACCCTCGACGAAATACCCTACTGGCGTTGCGAAACCCTCGACAAATACGAGCCTTGGGGTGAGTATGTAGTGGTGAAATTTGCCCGCTGGGCCTTCGAAAAGTTTGATGGACTTGAAGATAAACTGGGAACGCAGATGCAAGCGGTGGGCGAGGTTATGAGTATCGGCAAAAATTACAAAGAAGCCCTTCAGAAAGCCATACGTTCGCTCGAAATTGGCCGCTCAGGGCTTGGTTTTGCAAAAGACTTTAACGCAAAATCACTCGAAGAACTCATGCCCATGCTTAACCATGCCTCAAGTGAACGACAATTCATTATTTACGAAGCGATAAGAAAAGGTGCTACAATTAAAGATCTTTCAACAAAAACCCATATCAAAGAGTGGTTTTTAACTCAAATGAAAGAACTCGTTGAATTGGAAGAAAAAATGCTCTCTTACAAAGGACAAAAGCTTCCTAACGAACTGCTTATTGAAGCCAAAAAAGATGGTTTTGCCGATAAATACCTTGCCAAAATACTTGGAATACCAGAAAAAGAAATCCGTGAACAACGCATTAATTTGGGAATGGAAGAAGCCTGGGAACCAGTACCTGTAAGTGGGGTAGAAGATGCTGCCTATTATTTTTCGACCTACAATGCTCCCAATAAAATGGAAGTTAGTAATGGACGTAAGATAATGGTACTTGGTGGAGGCCCTAACCGCATTGGTCAAGGTATTGAATTTGATTATTGCTGTGTTCATGCTGCTTTTGCCATTCGCAATGCCGGATTCGAATCGATTATGGTAAATTGTAACCCGGAAACCGTTTCGACCGACTACGACACATCGAACAAGCTTTATTTTGAGCCACTTACAGCAGAAGATGTTCTGAGCATTTACAATAAAGAAAAACCTGAAGGTGTTATCGTTCAGTTTGGCGGACAAACACCACTTAATCTGGCCAACGAATTAGCCGAAGCAGGAGTTAAAATACTAGGTACCAGCCCAAAAACGATCGACTTGGCAGAAGATCGCGACCAGTTCAGGCAAGTAATGCAAAAACTAGGCATTCCACAACCCGAATCAGGAATGGCAAGCACTCTTGATGAGGCGCTAAAAATTGCCGGTCGTATCGGCTATCCATTAATGGTTCGTCCGTCTTACGTGCTGGGTGGTCGTGCCATGCGCATTGTAAACGATGAGCAAATGCTTGCACAATATGTTGCCACTGCAGTCGACGTTTCTCCCGACAGACCATTATTAATTGACAAATTCCTTGAGGATGCCATTGAAACAGAAGCTGATGCAATTGCTGATGGTACCGACGCCTTTGTTCCCGTTGTAATGCAGCACATTGAGTATGCGGGTATCCATTCCGGAGATTCGGCATGTGTTATTCCTCCGGTAATGCTTTCACAAAAACATATCGATACCATAAAGGATTATACTAAAAAAATCGCTATCGAAATGAAAGTTGTCGGCTTAATGAATATACAATATGCAATCTATAATGATATTGTGTACATTCTGGAAGCCAATCCGCGCGCTTCGCGTACGGTACCTTTGGTGTCGAAAGTATGCGACGTATCTATGGCAAATATTGCAACCCAGATCTTGTTGGGTAAAAAGCTTTCCGACTTTAATTTGAAGCCGAAAAAATTCAATCATTATGGGGTAAAAGAAGCTGTGTTCCCATTCAATATGTTCCCAAATGTAGACCCGCTTCTTGGTCCTGAAATGCGTTCTACCGGTGAAGTATTGGGTATGGCATCGAGTTACGGTATGGCTTTTTTCAAATCGCAAGAGGCCACTCAAACCCCACTGCCTCTGAGTGGGACAGTTCTTATTACCATTGCAGACCGTGACAAGGAAAAAATTCTTGAAACAGCAAGAAATTTTGTTGCTATGAATTTCAAAATCAAAGCAACAGGAGGTACTCAAAAATTCTTACAGGAAAATGGCATTGATGCTGAAAAAGTTCTTAAAGTACACGAAGGAAGACCTAATATTGTTGATTCTATTAAAAACGGTGATATACAACTCGTTATAAATACACCGGCTGGTAAACAAAGTGAATTTGATGACTCTTACATCCGGAAAACCGCGATAAAGTTTAAAATTCCATACATAACAACCACTTCAGCAGCTTTGGCATCCTCGAAAGGGATACAAGACCGGCAGGGTAGGGAATATGTTGTTAAATCACTTCAGGAATATCATTCAGAAATCAGCGAATAATATTTATTCCACAAATAGAAACAGGAAGTCAAAAAAAACTTCCTGTTTTCTTTTTTTTGTAAATGTAAAAATGCCTGCTCTATAGCAAAACTATCTCTTATTCTTTAATTTAAGGGTAAAAGAAAACGTAGCCCCTTTACCTTTTCCTTCGGAAAATGCAAATACTTCGCCCCCCATTGCTTCAACAAACTTTTTCACAATAGAAAGCCCCAGCCCTGATGACGGTTCATTACCTGTAGGTTTTGCGCTTAGTCGTGTAAATTCGCCAAAAACCTTTTCAAGATCATCGGATGTCATCCCAAGCCCCTGATCCTGAACACTAAACCGAATCATATCTTTTTCAATATACGACGCAATACTTATTTTAGTGTCGGGCATCGAATATTTTATGGCATTGCTGATTAAATTACAAAAAACACTGTCCAAGGCTTCTTTTTCAAATTGAACATTTATTAAAAATTCATCGACCTGTGAAAAATCAATCTCTATATTCTTTTCAATAGCCAAAATGTGATGTTTCTTTACCGCTTCAATAAGAACTTCATACGGATTACCTGCAATCATATTCCCAGAATTCAATCCTTTTTCCAGCCTGCTATTGTCAAGAATATAACAAATTCTGTCAAGCATTGACGACGATGTATTTTTAATGGTAGTAAGCAATTCGCGCTCCGATTCACTGATTGATTCCAAATCATTTTCAAGCAATTCAGAAATCATATAGATAGTCGCCATTGGAGAACGTAAGTCGTGAACTACATTTGCCATGTAGGAGTGAATTTCATTATTCTTCTTTCTAAACTCCTCTTTCTCTTTCAACAATCTGATATGCATTGTGTTTAGCCTTGACAAAAGCACTCCAAGAAAAATGCCAAAAACAGCTGAAATAATATAAATGCCCCATGCTAACGATTGCTGAATATCGATGGGTAATAGCAAAAACAAAACAACAATGATTGCAACAACCGACAACAAACTAAAAAAAGGATATTTTAGCTTTTTTAAATTTTCTTTCTTGAAGTGAATCAAAGCCATAGGAAAAGCCAATTATTAGTGCCAGTTTTTCAATCACAACAAAACCTCTTTTAAAGTTAAGTATTTTATTTAGAAACCAAACCAACAAGGCTCTCCTATATTTCGAAAAAAAGAATATGCCTACAGAACTTGAGGTGAAAATACTGCATGGCTGCCTTGCCCACGTGAATGATATGATCCTTCTTTTGAATGAAACTCGTATTTTATTAGCTGCACAGATTGAACTCACCTTATTAACTATGATCGTCATCAAAATAACCAGAATAAAGGTTTGTTCCAGAATTATCCCATACTTTATAGTCATACCAACCAAAACAAGAAATGTCAAAATAGGCAGCTTCTTCTCCGTACAGACTCAGCAACCTAATAAACTCACTTTTGCTGATATCCATCAAATTAAAAATGTTTTGCTCAATATTTCCGGAGAAAATCCCAATGAACTTTCCACAATTTTCCGGATTTGGATATGCCATATACACATTCAGGTCCCTGCCATTCACCGGGTGATCAGCAATTGTAATTTTGTTATTTTCAATACTAATTGGAATTCTCCCCTCCAGATTCTTTAAAATCTTATTTGATGTAAAATCTCCGATGAGGAATAAATTTGCATTCTTGATGTCTGAGTCTGTTATCTGATAATCATATCTTACAATGCAATCGTTAAAGTATTTATCGTTCCAGGCTTTATTAAAGAATTCCGCCGTCTTTTTGTTTTTATCTGTTGCCTTGGGCGTACCTGAACTCCCAATAACAATGATAAACCGGTCAGTAAAAATTTTAGTAAAAGGTCCTTCTAATGGATTATTTTCGAGTTTTATCTGTTGTTTTTTGGTAAAGATGCCATCTTTTGGAAAAGCTCCGCTATATAACAGTGTTCCATTCTCTTGAATTGAAATAGGCTCATCCTTATTCAATTGGAGTTTTGAAAGATCAATCTGAAAATTGCTAACATTCGACGTTTCAGCACCAACGTCGTTTTTATCAATATTCAAAGCTATTCGGCTAATTACGTTGCGCTTGTCTCTTTCGAGAATAGTCACTATTTGATTGGTACTGTAGTCAAAATCATTCATTTTTAACGAATTAAGCTTCAAGGCTGAGTTCGGTTCCTGTTTCGAAATAAAGTCGAATACATTTTTTGCATACTTGTACCACAAAAATTCTTCGATGTCATTCTCTGTTTGTATAAATGTGAATCGCTCTAAATGGTTTTCCTTTGCTAGTTTTTCGAAAAATAAACTATTGGAAATGTCGGTATGCTTATCATTTTTGCTGTGAATAATGAATATGGGCATTTTCTTAATGTTTTCAAGAAAATCGAACGGCAAATTCTTTATGTCCCATTTCTGATCTGAGAAGTTTGAAGCAAAAGCCGGAGAAACGAAACCCAGGCCCGCGAACAAATGAGGATACCTTACTGCAAGCCTTAGTGCCCTGTCTGCCGACAGGCAACTTCCTATTAGAAACATACGTGTCGTATCCATAGTATAACTTGCTTTTGCCGAACTTAACAATTCAAACAAATCGGTCTCTTCAATCGAATTAAAATTAAAACGGCCAACCACTCTGCCAAAAGGCTCTAAAATAATCATCTGATATTTATCAGACCAATATTGAAGATTCTCCTGAAATGCAACATCGGCTACCCTCATGCTTTCGAGGTATGGACGATGGGTTGTTACCCTTGCAGGCACATAAATTGCAACCGGATATTTTATTTTTGGATCATAATCGCGCGGAGCATGGGAAACGTAGAATTGATTGCGATCGTCAATCCTCGAGGCAAAACTGTGAAGAACAATGCCCGGTAATCCCTGATTTGTTTTTCCTTCCGAAACGTTTTTTTCCAGCGCAACAAGGGTTTTGTATAAATAAATGAGCTTTCGCTGCCTGTTTTGTTTATCCGCGAAATTGCTTCCCCGGTTTTCCGGTTTCATCAAATGGTTAAATCTGGTGATGTTTGCATCGATGGTTCCTTTTAAGCTTAAGTCGCCCGTTTTCAAGTCCTTTAAATGCGTGGTGATCCTTGCTAATTCTTTTTCAAGATCACCTTTATAAATATCTTGGGTAAGTTCAATGCCATTTACGTGCAGAACTGCACAATACAATCCATCTGGCAATCCGGAAATGTTGGGGTGCTGGTTGGTGTTGCCTTGAATCATTCCCTCCAATACCGGACTTTTTTTATCCGATAAAATCTCGAATTTCAATTTATTGCCTGAAAGGTTTTTGGAGAGAATTACCGTATTGGTTGTGTCGTATATACTGTATTTAAAAAAAGTATTGTTGTTTAACCAAGCCAACACATTCCGGTGTTCATCCATATCTTCCTCGCTATACTTCTTTATTTTGATGCTGGCCTGCCAGTCCATCAGGCTGTTATTAACCTTGATTAAGAGAAAGTTATTTCCTTTCTTTAGCTTAATGGGTCTATAGATTTCGAAATTCAGCATTGCCCCGGCTTTTGGCAAATCAATAAACTCTTCGTTGTTCAGGTACACTTTTCCCCCATCGTCGCACGAAAAATTGATGTAATAACCGGCGGTATCGCTCACACTAAAAGAACAGGCAGCATAGGCGTTCCCCAGAAAATCTTTGATGCTAAAATGCTTGCTGAAATCGATGATTTGAGAATCTAAGGTATAAATTGAGTTTGTTACTCCCGAATCTGGAGCGATGCCAATAAACGATGAATAATCAATCGTTTTCTCGTCAAATCCCCATTTCGCCAAATTATTGTACTGCAAATTATCAACTTGACCGACTGTTTTGAATGGCCCAAGAATATGCCACTCCTTTATATCTATTGACTCCTGTTTTTTTTGATTGGTGCAAGAAAACAGAAAAGGAACAGCTATGAAAAAAACAAGTATGGGTAGTTTTATCGATTTCATCACCGCATTTTTAAAATATTATTTATTATAGTATAATGGCTTATCCCTTACTGGTAACTTATTTCGCTGTTATTTTGCTTCAATATAAATATAAGAATGCATAAAGTTACCAGTAAAAAAGATGCCACCCTTCGAGAAAGGTGACATCCTTAAGTCTCGCAGAAATTTATTCTCTACTTTTATCTTTTCTCTTCTTTACTTTTCTTTATATCATCATAC
>JAAYAG010000054.1 GCA_012719495.1 Bacteroidales bacterium | reverse complement strand
GCTTTTGTATCGGCTACTCCCGATGGCATTGTTGAATTGCTGAAGCGTTATAACATTGAAACGTCTGGAAAAAACTGCGTGGTAATTGGACGTAGTAACATCGTTGGAAGGCCAATGAGCATACTCATGTCGCAAAAGGCATTGAATACCACTGTAACTGTGGCTCATAGCCAAACAAAGAACCTTAAGGAAGTATGTGCCAATGCAGATATTTTAATTGCTGCGCTTGGTTCTCCAGAGTTTGTTAAAGCCGATATGGTTAAAGAAGGAGCTGTAGTTATCGATGTGGGTACTACCCGGGTTCCATCTGCTGAAACCAAATCGGGTTTTAAACTGAAAGGTGATGTTAAATTTGATGAAGTTGCGCCAAAGTGCTCATATATAACCCCAGTGCCAGGTGGGGTTGGACTGATGACTCGTGTTTCGTTGCTGAAAAATACTCTTTTAGCAGCAAAAAAGACAATTTATAAATCGTAACAACCGATTGGCATTTGGGCTTTTTTCTTAAATTGTACGGTATCTACATAAATGTTTTTAACTATGAAAAAATTAATCGGATTTAAGAAAATAATCGTTGCAATTTGTGTTTTGGCAGGAGTATATTCATGCTCAACTGTTCCAATTATTGGTCGGAAACAAGTGAATTTGTTGCCCGAATCGCAGTTAGTTTCAATGAGTCTGTCAAGTTACCGGGAATTTCTCGATACTTCGGTTGTAGTTGCAAGCACTAATGCTCAGGCTCAAATGGTAAAGAATGTAGGAGCTAAGGTTTCAAAAGCTGTTGAAAAGTTTTTGAAGGATAATGGCATGGCCGACCGTGTTTCAGATTTTGCCTGGGAATTCAATCTTATTCAGGAAAATATGGTGAATGCCTGGGCAATGGCTGGTGGTAAAGTTGTTTTCTATTCGGGAATTATGCCTGTTTGTCGTGACGAAAATGGGGTTGCCGTTGTAATGGGGCACGAGATTGCTCACGTGGTAGCCCGGCACAGTAATGAACGAATGAGCCATGGATTGATTACCCAGTTAGGAGGCATGGCTCTCGACGTGGCATTGAAACAAAAACCCGAAGCAACAAAGAATATTTTCCTTTCGGCATACGGAATTGGTTCACAAGTTGCCGTTACATTGCCTTTCTCTCGCAAACACGAATACGAAGCTGATGAACTGGGACTTATTTTTATGACAATGGCTGGGTATACCCCTCAAAAGGCTATTGAATTCTGGACTCGAATGTCAGAAATGGGCAAATCAAACATGCCAGAATTTTTAAGTACACACCCTCTTGATTCAAAAAGAATTGCTGCTTTGGCTAAATTAATGCCAAAGATGGAGACGTATAAACCTAAATAAAAATAAGAAAACTGTTTTTTAGCTTATGTTCATTACTAGTTTAGAATAATTTTTTTTATATATTTGAACGATTATCCTAAACTGACTTTAGAATATGAGCTTAGAAAATTTCGAGAACAGCGACTTTGATGGCAGTAAATTTAGAGAAGAAGTTTATTCAAAGTCTGTGAGGGCTGGAAAACGCACTTACTTTTTCGATGTTAAAATGACCCGTAAGGGTGAGTATTATCTTACGATTACAGAAAGTAAACGGAAGAATAACCTCAGCGGAAGTGCTTTTTATGAAAAACACAAGATTTTTCTTTATCGCGAAGATTTTGAAAAATTTACTGATGGACTGAGTTTTATTATCGATTTCATCAACGAAAAACAACCATTGGACAGTTTGAGCCACTTCTCTGGCGATGATGCTGAAGATGGTCAAAGCGATGAATTGCCTGAATATTCAGACATTGATTTTGATGACTTAACAAAATAAACCGCAAAACGCGGTTTTTTTGTTAGTAAATCTTTATAGCATATTCCTTTGCTTTTTAATCTCTTCGTAAGCTTCGTTTACTTTTTGGAATTTGTCTTTAGCTGCTTGCTGGAAATCTTCACCTAAATAACTAACTTTATCAGGATGGTATTTTTTTGCCATTTCACGATAGGCTTTTTTTACCTCTTCGTCGCTTGCATTAGGGTCGATTTCCAGAATTTTATAAGCAAAGTCGGTGTTTTTCACAAACATTGCTTTGATCGATTCATAATCTTTTGAAGAGATTCCTAAGTTAACTGCAATGTGCGCAATTAGTTTTAATTCTTTGTCTGATAGTATATTATCTGAATTAGCAATGCCAAACAGGAAGTGAACAAGTTGAAGTCTCGACGAATAATCCATGTTTGCCTGTATTTGGTGACAAACATCGGTTACAGGAATATTCTGTTGCAGCAAATCGCGTAAAAGCTGGATGGCTTCATTGGCTGATCGGACGCCAAAATTTCGGGTAAAGTATTCTCTAACATAGTTTAACTCTGAACGCATCGCTTGACCATCGGCTTTCATTATTGCAGCAACCAATACCAACAAACTCATTGCGTACCCTCCGGTTGTCGGATTATTGGTTCTTGCTGAATATTGTCCAGTTTTATAGGTATTTACCTCTGAACCGGCATCGAAAGCTGATCCAATTACAAAACCAAGAATTGCCCCTATGGGACCACCTGCAAATGCCCCTAATCCGGCACCTATCCATTTTCCAAATTTTGCCATTATGAAAACAATAAGTTGTGTATATTAATTATTTGAGGAATAAGCATTTGTCGATTGTCATTTTCAATTATAAAGTCTGCTTTTTTCCTTTTTGTTTCTTCATCGAGCTGGTTATTTATTCTTTCCAGCACTTTTTCCCGCGAGATAGAGTCACGCTCCATAACCCTACTGATGCGGATTTCAAGGGGAGCTGTTACAACAATGATTTTATCAAACAGCTTGTCATGCCCCGATTCGTAAATTAATGCTGCTTCTTCAATTACATAAGGTCCTTTTTGCTGATCGGCCCATTGGTTAAAATAGTTTATAACAACAGGGTGCAAAAATGAATTGATCTTCGAAAGTGCCAATTTATCGTTAAAAATTAGAGATGCTAATTTTGGTCGGATTAATTTGTTGTTTGTGTCGTAAAGATCTTCTCCAAACAATTCAATAATATACTCTCTAACTGCATCGTCCTCATTAAGAAAGCGTTTGGCTTCTTCGTCGGCATAGAATACAGGAATCCCCAATTGGTCAAATACACGACAAACTGTCGATTTTCCAGATCCGATTCCCCCGGTAATACCAACCTTCAACATCTTCTATTTCTTTTTTATTATGTATTCAATTTCAGATGGTTGTATCTTTACTGACCTAACAAAAGCAGGTTGCTTTTTTATGCTGATAGAAAGTTTTGAAGTACTTGGGTTAATATTGTTATAGTCGGCTTCGACGATAAAGTCGTTCGAGCCAACTAAACTGAATTTATCGTATGCTAAAAGACAGCTAACCGTCACTTTTGCAGGAAAAGTGATTAGTGTTATGTTTTGAGGAACATTTTTCAATGTTATAGGTACAACCCCGGTATATTCAGTGAATTGCGAAACCGGTATTTCAATACTTACATTTGTTACGGTATATTCAAGCTGATCGATCTTTTCAAGAGGTACTTCGGTTTGCATGGGTTTGTTCAAACCATTAAATTTTATATTTGATGTTGGGATTGCCTTTAATGTATCTAGAATTACTGCAGGTCCACGCACTGTAATATATTCTGGAGTAATTCCGATGGAGTCGGAAAGAAAATATTGGTTTTGGCAAGTGACTTGAATGTTTGACACAACTTTTACTTTCTTTTCAGAAACAACATCGTAGAATGATACAAAACTATCGGGTGAAACATCTGTAACAATAATGTCGGGTGAAAGCTGTTCGCTGATTTGGGGTATAAATTTATCTGTAATAATAACAAACTCGTTGGTTGATTGTGAGTTATTGCTGGAATTTATTGCTTGCTTTATATCGAGATTAATTGGTGTTGTCGACAAACTAAATTTATTACGGACGAGGATGAACCCATGAGCACGTATTTTTAAATCGAGTTTTGAAGGGGGAGGGTTGACTAAAATTTTATTTTTGGGGACATTGGTATATCGAACAGGTACTGATATTGTTATTTCGTAATTTTTATCGAGAGCTTTGACAAACCATAAAACAGTGGCTATCAATAAGCAAATGAGAAATACAAAAGGCTTATTGTTTTTTTTCAGATCGACACTGAACGATGATCTTTTCTCCTCGTCTGACATGTTTTTTGTTTGATTCTGATACTAAATTATACGTTCTATAGTTTCTGAGCAGATAGAAAGAAAAAGAAGGGTTGCCCCTTCTTCATTATTTTTGTGGTTGTTGAAGATCGCTAGGGTCTTTCATAACACTTCCTTTGTCGACTGTAATCTTGGCATTTTCATCAATTTGAAGTACAATTACAGTATCGGAAACACTAACAATTTTACCGTAGATACCTCCGGTGGTTATTACTTTGTCGCCTTTTTGAAGCGAATCGCGGAATAACTTTAGTTCTTTCTGGCGTTTTGCCTGTGGCCTGATCATAAAAATCCAGAAAATTACTAAAATGGCGATGAGTGGCAGGAACATCCCTAATGGACTTTGTCCGGTTGCAGCAGCTCCCGTACTTTGTAATAAAATTAAATTGATAATACTTAATGTATTCATTTCAAATATGTATTTAATTAATAATCTATAATTTAGCTTTATTAAAACTTGTTCTCAAAATTATCGAATTATTACATATTCTTGCATTTTCATTGAGGAATATTTATTGTTTTTCCGTTCTTTTAACGTTATTTGGATTAAAATAGGACTTTATTCCCCAATTAACCCACGTCCAGCTTTTATTATTTTGCCTTCTTCTTTCAGGTCTTTAACAATTTTGTCGAGGATCCCGTTGATGAAAGTCTTACTTTTTTCTGTACTGTAAAATTTAGCGATGTCGATATATTCGTTAAGTGATACTTTTGTTGGAATCGATGGAAAATAAATAAATTCAGTAACTGCAAGTTCCATGATTACTACATCGATAAAGGCTACACGTTCAAGATCCCAGTTCCGTAAATGTTTCTTTATGATTTCTTTGTGTTCTTCGGTATTTAAAACGGCTTTACGGAAAAGATTTTTGGTGAATTGCAGATCCTCATCGTCTTTAAAAAGCGGTAACAAGGGCATATTTTCACTTGATCCTGGTTTTATTTTCTTTATTGTTTTATGGATCATGCTTACAACGAATTCCAGATCGTCGTTCCAATAAATACTTTGTTCTTCAAGGAGTTGTTCAAGATCTTCAGAAACTGCAATGACTTGTTCAAGCAAGAATTCTACAAGTTTTCGATCTTCTGTAAAATTGTTTAAACCCCCAGCCATATATTGAAGATATTCCTCAGTGGAGGTTAACTCGTTGTGAATTTTTTTTATAAACTCGGGGGTATTGATCCACGACAACTTTGATTTGTCAAGGAAGCTTTTTAATGCTTCATTTTCTGAAAGCTTTATAAGGATTTCGTTTTTGACAAACTTGAGGTTTGGATTTAAATCCTCATGTAACGGAATCTTTTTGTTTCGGTTGACTTCAATCCGGTTTAATGAGAAATCTCTGATTTCCAGTAATAATTGGAGTAACAAATGATATAATTCATACGATTTGTTAATACTGAAAAAAAGTTCCTTTTCAGCCAAATTGATTGACTGTTCGGGTAATGTATGGAACGCGTACAGCGATTGCATCGCTTTGATCCGTATAATTCTGCGGCTAATCATTAAAAGAACTATTTAAATATTTGGCAAAAGTACGTTATTTCATTCGATAATGAAAGGCAAGAATCGCAAGGATTATAGAGTTAACATTTTGTTTATTCTGGACTGATCATTGTTCTTGCCCATGTTCTGGAATTGATTCATTGTTGTGATGTCCCTTTTTTTTACTCTTTTTCTTTTTTTCACCTTCTGGTGGGATATTCCAGTAAGCATGGGCATCGTTGGGATCGTCTTCATCTTCATCATCTTCTTCGGTTTCATAAATTAATTGTGGAGGTCCTTCTTTGTAATAGTTAAATGCAAGAAGGGTGCCTGAGAATGCTCCCATAAAATGGCCGTCCCACGATACTCCTGGTTCAATCGGGAAAATGCCCCAAACCATGCTCCCGTATAGAAAAACAACAATGAGCGAAATAGTCAGTAACCGAATGTCTTTCTTTAAGATACCTGAAAAAAGCAAAAATGCTGCAATACCATATATTATCCCGCTCGCCCCAATGTGAATGAGTTCCCGGCCTCCGAGCCAGAGAAATGCCCCGGCAAGAAAGTAATTGAGAAGGAATATTTTCAGAGCAACTTTTCTGTAGAAGTAAAACAAGGCTACTGATAGTACAAAAAACGATGATGAATTGGCAATGAGATGTTTAAAGTCGGAGTGAATGAGGGGCGATGTAATTATTCCGATTAAGCCTGAAGCGTTGCGTGGCAATACTCCTAAAGATATATATTGTTCGCCCGACATGATTTCGGCAACTTTAACAAGCCAAATTAACAACAAGAAAATTGTTGGAAATACAAGGCTGTACTTGAAGATTTTCTTTTCCAGTTCTTCTTCTTCTGGAGAGAGTGGTTGCGGGTAATATCGGAATGTTAACTTAGGCATGTAGCAAAATAGCAAGGTTTTCGCAGAACCCATCAATGTCTTCGGGCTTAGTATCGAACGAGGTCATCCAACGCACTTCGTGTTTGTTTTCATCCCAGTCGTAAAAGAAATATTCGTTTCTCAAGGTTTCGCTTATCCTAGGGTCGAGGATGGCAAAAACGCCGTTGGCTTCTACTTTTTGGGTTATCTCAACCCCTAAGTTTTGTACTTTTCGGGCAAGGTATTGAGCCATTTCATTGGAGTGTCGGGCATTTTCGAGCCATAGGTCGTTTTCGAGATAGGCGATAAACTGGGCTGCAATGTATCGCATTTTTGAGAAAAGCTGTGCCGATTGTTTTCGCAAATATTTCGCGTTTTCTGATAAATCACGATTGAAAAAGACCACGGCTTCACCCAACATCATTCCGTTTTTTGTCCCGCCGAACGATAAAACATCAACTCCGGCATCGCGTGTAAAATCGGATACATTTACATTCAATGCAGCAACGGCATTGGCAATTCTTGCCCCGTCCATGTGAACATACATGCCGTGTTGGTGAGCTAGTTGGCATATTTCTTTGATCTGGTCAATTTGATAAAGCGTGCCAAGCTCGGTGACCTGCGAAATGGAAATGATGCCAGGTTGTGAATGGTGTTCGAAACCAAATCCATGAAGGTGTGGTTTGATGAGTTCTGGAGAGAGTTTACCATCGGGGGTTTCGATGGGGATCACTTTGCATCCGGTAAAGCGCTCGGGTGCACCGCATTCGTCGGTCATTATGTGTGCTGTAGCCGGACAAAGGATTGAATGAAAAGGCTGGGAGAGGGTCGATAACCCAAGAATGTTGGCCCCGGTTCCGTTGAAAACAAAATAAACATCGATATTGAAGCCAAAAAACTTCTTGAAAATCTCGATCGCTTTTTTTGTATATATGTCAGTTCCATAGCCTGTTACATGCCCTTCGTTGGCATTTTCCAGTGCCTTAAGTATGCTTGGGCTTACACCTGAATTATTGTCGCTTGCAAATCCTCGTTTATTCATTTTATTAGTTGTTTGAACAAATATAAACAAAGCTAGCCGAAAAATTATTTATTGTTGTTTGGTGTTGTTCATTTTCCCTTTTCAGATTCTTTATCGGATTATTCTCAATGTACTTTTCTTTTATGTTTTGTCAGAAATAAAAAATTGTCAACTTTAATTTTATATAAATGAAACGTGCGAAGTGTGCTTTGTTTGAAAAATAAGCACATCTTCGCACGTTGTCTTAATTATTTAATCTTTTGGTAATTAAAGAACTAATGGTTTTTTGGTTGTTCTGTGTTTTATTGTCTCCAATCTCGAAATTTATCAACAGATTATTGCAGCGATACTTTCTTTTTCAGCTTCACATCACCAGCCGATGCACCTACCTGAAGTTCTATATCGCATAGATCGTTGTCCCATTTTTGAGCGGTTTCGTTCCAGTACATCAAGTTTTTAACCGGTATTTCGAGTGTCACAAGCTTGTTTTCACCCGGAGAGAGGCTTACCCTAGTGAATGCTTTCAATTCTTTGTAAGGCCATTCAACGGTTGGATTTATCCGATGAACATAAGCTTGGACCACTTCTTCTGCCAATACCTTTCCTGTGTTTTTCAGGTCGAAAGTAAGCGTTATTACATCTGTTGCTTTAAAACTATTTTTGTTTATTTTCAGGTTGGTATACTCAAAAGAGGAATAGGTAAGCCCGTATCCAAAGGGGTACATCACCTGAATATTTTTAGTATCGAACCAACGGTAACCCACTAACGACTCTTCTGAATATATTGCTGTATTGGGATCATTTTCAGGCTTTTGTGTTTCTTTTGTTTCAACTTTCTTTTCGTTGTCTTTTTTCGCGACCAAATTGGCAAAAATATCCTCATTCTTATCGCCTTGAGGATAATTCCCCATTGCATAGGCTGGAGAATCTTCAAGGCGAAACGGTATTGTAAAAGGCAAACGACCGCTTGGCGAAATTGTACCAAGTAATACATCGGCTAAGGCATTTCCACCTTCAGAGCCGTTAAACCACGATATTAACAAGGCTTTCGATAATGGTTTTACCGTGTTCAAATCGTTAGGTGCTCCGCTGGCTAATACTGTAATTACGTTTGAGTTAGCCTGAGCAATTTTTTTAATGAGTTCATCTTGTCCCGAGGGTAAAAAGATGTTTTCACGGTCACGTCCTTCAGTTTCAACGGCGCGGTTATTTCCACCAACGAATATTACAATATCAGCTTTTGATGCCAATTCTATGGCTTCTTTGGTAAGCTGCTGTGCGATTTTCTCTTTTTCTATGTTTTCGGCATCTATATCTTTGGGTGTTTTTCTGAAACGGCCAAAGGAATAGGCTTCGGGTTGATATCCTTGTGCGAAAATAATTTCGGCACGGTCTCCAATCTTGTTTTTCAAGCCTTCAAGCGGCGTTATTTCGTACAGAGCCTTCACTCCTGCACCCAATCCTCCGGACGCCATGGTTTGTGTGGCATTGGCACCAATAATGGCTATAAGGGGTTTGTTTTCTATGTTTAGCGGTAATATACCTTCGTTTTTCAACAAAACAATTGATTTGCAGGCTACGTTATACGCAATTTTTTGTTGTTCGGGCTGCGAAGTCATTTGTTTATTGGCCTCTTCGGCTGGTACAGGAGTGATCGCTTTACGAACCCTAAGAATTTCACGAACTCTTTGGTTTATAATATCTTCTGAAATAGCGCCAGACTTAACCGAATCGAGTAGCGCTTGACCAAGGTATTTTTTGCCTGGCATTTCTACGTTAAGTCCGTATTTTGCTGCCTCTACCGTGCTGTGGGTGCCGCCCCAGTCTGAAACTACAAGTCCGCCAAATCCCCAATCATTGCGCAAAATTTTATTTAGTAGTATATCATTTTCTCCACACCACCAACCATTTACTTTATTGTAGGCAGACATGATTCCGTAGGCATCACCTTCTTCAACAGCAGCCCTGAAAGGGGGCAAATATATTTCCCGCATAGCTCTTTCTCCAATCACAACATTTACTGTCCCCCGGTTGTTTTCCTGGTTATTCAGGGCATAGTGCTTAAGACATGCTGCTACTCCGTTGTCTTGTACCCCTTTGGTATATTCAACCGAAAGGCGGCTACTCAGGAATGGATCTTCACTGAGGTATTCATAGGTTCTTCCGCCTGTTGGAATTCGCTGGATGTTGATTGAAGGGCCAAGGATCATGTCTTTTCCCCTCATTTTTGCTTCGCGTCCCATTCCGCTTCCGTATTCGTAGGCCAATTCAGGGCTCCAAGTGGCAGCAAGTGCCGAACCTGTTGGGAAAAATGTAGCTTTATCATTTTCCAACCCTAATGGTCGCCAACTGTCGGGTTCCATTTCTTCGCGAATTCCAAAGGGACCATCGGCATATACCATATCTGCTATTCCAAGACGTTCTACTCCGGCAGATACAAACATGTGTTTGCCGTGAAGCATGTTCACTTTTTCTTCAAGGGTCATCTGTGCTATGATGCCATCAATTTCTTTGTCGAATTTGAAGAGTTTCGACTTGTTTCCGGTTGCCGTACATCCAGCAGTGAAAAGAAGCGTTACGGCAAAAAGTGATAAGAATTTTTTAATGCTCATGTTAAATATTTTAATGTGTTGTTTCTCTTTATTGATTGTTTTTTCTTGTTCTTTAAAGATAGCGATTTCTTTCGTTTTGAGGTGGTAAAGGTAATAGACTGTTGGTTGGCATTGAGCAATATTTCTTATCATTTTGTTTACAACTTGATTATTTGTGGCTCAATATAGGGGGGTAAATATCGCAATTACTGCATATTCATGTAATAATTACTCTTTTTCTTTAATTAGAATCTGATGAGATTTCCTCGATTACTTGTTAATAACTGCCAGACGAAGTTATTAATGGATAGTATTTTCTTAAAAATAAAGACCTTGATAAATTGCTTATCAAGGTCTTTACTTCTAAATGCTTAATTAGAAGTTTTATTTTTCAATCCAATCTATTATTTTCTGGTCGAATGGTTTTGTTTTTGGTGACACCCATCCGTAAATCTTACCGTTGGGGTCGATCATGTACTTTTGAAAGTTCCAACTAATATCTGAATTGGTAGTGGTCGTAAGCCATTGATATATTGGGTGAATATCGTCGCCTTTTACTGATATTTTTGCCATAAGTGGGAATGTAACCCCATAGTTTTTCTTACAAAATTCTTCGATTTCATTATTGGTTCCTGGCTCTTGCTTTAGAAAATTATTTGCCGGAAACCCGATGATAACAAGGTTTTTGTCTTTATATTTCTGATAAAGTTCTTCAAGGTCGTCGTATTGTGGCGTTAAGCCGCATTTTGATGCGGTGTTCACAATCAGTACTTTTTTTCCTTTCAATTGCGAAAATTCGAAGGTATTTCCTTGGATATCTTCAACCACGAAATCGTAAAGTGTTTGATCATTTTGTGCAAATATGTTTAGTGCAAAAAATAGAATTGTGGCAGTTAGTAGTGTTTTCATAGATGTTCTCAGTTTGTTAATATTATTTATTGCTTCGTTGTTCTGCATCCATAAATTATTGCCTTTTAGCTTAAACATGACGCAGTTACAACACTAAATAACAATAAAGAGTATTTTTTGTTCTGGCTTTTCTAACTTGTTCATGCTATGAGAGTAACCAGAAAACTAAGTTTTTAATTTTTTGTAAAAGTCTGGAAATTAATATTCTGATTTGTTTTGCATTTGTCGAGGCTCCTGTTTTTTTGATAAATTTCCCTTTTTTTGTTGATAAAATGATGAAGTAAAATGTACTTGTTCGGCGGGTAATCTTTATATTTGAATTCTTAAATGAAAAAAGGTACGAATGAAGGATTTTGTTGTTTCTGCCCGTAAATATCGCCCGTCGACTTTTGTGTCGGTAGTTGGTCAGCAGTCGATTACAGCTACGCTAAAAAATGCGATCAAGAATAATCAGATGGCTCATGCTTATTTGTTTTGTGGGCCGCGTGGAGTAGGAAAAACAACTTGTGCCCGCATTTTTGCAAAAACAATTAATTGTCAGAATGTTACTGCCGATAATGAACCCTGTAATACTTGTGAGTCATGTCTGGCTTTCAACGAAAACCGCTCATATAATATTCACGAACTCGATGCCGCATCGAACAACTCCGTCGATGATATCCGTCTGATTATTGATAAGGTTAGGGTTCCGCCTCAGCTTGGACATTATAGTGTTTATATTATCGATGAGGTTCATATGTTGTCTGCAGCAGCTTTCAATGCTTTTCTTAAAACACTTGAAGAGCCGCCGCGTCATGCTATTTTTATCCTGGCCACTACAGAAAAACATAAGATATTACCCACAATTTTATCCCGTTGCCAGATTTTTGATTTTAACCGGTTGAAGATTTCCGACATTTCGGGATATTTGAAATATGTTGCTAAAAATGAAGAAGTTGAAGTTGAAGAAAGTGGCTTCGATGTGATTGCACAAAAGGCAGATGGTGCCATGCGTGATGCTCTTTCCATTTTCGATCAGATAGTCAGTTTCTCAGGGAAAAATATTACATATCATAACGTAATCGATACATTGAACGTACTCGATTATGATTATTATTTCAAACTTACCGATCATTTTTTGAGTGGTGACATACCTGATGTTCTGCTAATTTTTAACGAGATTTTGAACAACGGATTCGATGGACATCATTTTATTACCGGGCTTGCTTCTCATTTCCGCGATTTGCTCATGTGCAAAGATCCATCTACTGTGCAGTTACTTGAGGTAGGAGGCGAAATTCAAGAGAAATACAAGGTTCAAGCCGCTCGATGTGAACAGGATTTCTTGCTTAAATCACTTGAAATTGCGAATTATTGTGACTTGAATTATAAGACAAGTCAACACAAACGCTTGCTTGTTGAGCTCACTCTTATCAGGATTTCTCAGGTAACTCAAAAAAAAAAGTAGATGAGGAAGACGACTGGGATGTCGAGCAATTTTTTATCGATAACATTTTCAGTGCAGTAGCTCCTGCCAAACAACAATCGTCGTCAGTTTCTTCACCACAAGCTCCTGTTCGGACTTCTTCTGTTGATAAGGGGCCAGTGATTTTAAAAAAGCGTAAAGATGAAATCGGGACGCCTTCCATTATGCAGGCTCTTTCGGGCATAAATCAACAGGACAAATCAACACTGCCTAACGCTGAGGAAAAAAAGGATGTTGAAAAACAGGTTGTTAATCAAGATTTCACGATTGATCAATTGCTCGAGATTTGGCCCAAATTTATTGCAAAATACAAAGATCAAATTCACCTATACAATACATTAAAGTCAGATCCTAAGTTAAGCGGTGATTATCGGGTTATCATTCAGGTTGAAAATTCGGTACAACAAGATCAAATACGGTTGTTGAAGCCAGAGATAATTGGTTTTCTACAACGGCATTTGAATAATTCGCTGATAGATGTTGATATTAAGATGATTGAAGCAGTATACGACAATAAGCTCTTGACCGACGATCAGAAACTGATTAATATGATGAAGAAGAACCTTTCACTTCAGAAGATGAAAAATATGTTTAATCTTGATTTTAACAGTTAATTTCTAAACGAAATGTGAAGTCAGTTTGTTATTTTTAGCAAACAAGAATACTAATCTTTAAAAAATATTGCGCTATGTTGAAAGAAAAAATGGAAAATGCAATTAATGATCAAATAAATAAGGAGTTATATTCTTCTTATCTTTATTTGTCGATGTGTGCTTATGTTCAGAGTAAAGGTATGCCAGGTATAGCCAACTGGCTTAAAATTCAAGCCCAAGAAGAGCTTACCCATGCCAATAAATTTTTCGATTATGTTCATGAGAGAGGTGGTCGCGTTGTTTTAAAGGCCATCGATGCTGTGCCTGTTGAATTTGGTTCAGTTGTAGAATTGTTCGAGAAAGTTCTTGAGCATGAACAATTTGTTACAGCTTCGATCAATTACCTTGCAGACATTGCAAACGAAATCAGTGACCATGCTACTCGAAGCATGTTGCTTTGGTTCATCGACGAACAAGTTGAAGAAGAAGCAGGTGTTACCCAAATTCTCGATCAGTTACGTATGGTTGAAGGCAAAGGGCAAGGGTTATTTATGATTGATAAAGAACTTGCAACCCGGGTTTTCGTTGATGCTACACAAACAGCATAAATCTTCTTAATTAGATAAAAGCCCGACAACTAGGTTCAGGTAACCAGTTGTCAGGTTTTTTTCAAATAGTTTCCCCTAATGAAAAATTTACGCTTTGCCTTTTTATTTTTAATACTTCTATTTTCCTCTTGCCTGTACGCTCAATATTTCAACGATGGCCAAGATAGGGGAGCTATTAAATGGCACCAGATTCGCACCGATAATTTCAATGTGATTTATCCTGAAGATTTTGATAACAAAGCTATTCGTGTGGCATCATTGCTCGAAAAGGCTTATATTTTAGTCCCTAAATCACTCAATCATAAGCCTAAAAAGGTTACTGTTGTGTTGCATACCGAAACGGTAAAATCGAATGCCTTCATGGGTTGGTGTCCAAGCCGGATCGAAATGTATGTTACGCCTCATCAAAATATTTACTCACAAGATTGGCTTGAGCAATTGTCTATTCATGAGTTCAGACATGTTGTTCAGGTTAGCAAACTCGAAGAAGAGATGCCCAGGTTGCTAAAATATATTTTTGGAGAGCATGCAGCTGCTTTGCTAGCTGGTTTTTATTTGCCATTTTGGTTTATTGAAGGGGATGCAGTTGCTGCTGAGACCGGATTAAGCAACAGTGGGAGAGGAAGATATCCTAATTTTATTCGCGAACTGAGAGCCCAACTTGTCGAAAAAGGAAAATATAGTTTTGATAAGGCTTACCTTGGTTCTTCCCGGGATTTTGTCCCTGATCATTATCAAATGGGGCATTGGTTAGTTGCCGGAGCTCGTGAAAAATATAATAAACTAGTATGGGATTCGGTGCTGACATACGTAGCAGGGCATCCATTTGGGGTTGTTTCTTTTGATTCGGGACTGAAGAAGAGTATAGGGATTAATTCAAGCCAGTTGTATGATTCCATTTTCACAGACTTAACTCAACGGTGGAGAATCGAAGATTCTTTGCTTGTTTCGAACAAAGGTGAAAAAGTTTCCCCAAGTAACAGATATTATACAAATTACACTTTTTCATCGCGTTTGCCCGATGGTCGTTATTTTGCAAAAAAATCGGGTTTGGCCGATATTTCCCGTTTTGTTGCTATCGAAAAAGATGGGCATGAGAAGAGGCTTTTCACTCCGGGATTTAATTTTGAAGAGTCGGTTAATTCTGCTGGCAATATGCTGGTTTGGAGCGAAAGGATTCCTGATGTGAGATGGCATCATGCTGATAATTCGCTCCTTAGAGTTTTTGATGTAGAATCGGGTAAGCTTTCAGAATTTCGCTATAATTCAACTATTTTTTCTCCTGCTTTATCACCCAATTTGGACAAAATTATTGTTGCAGAGGCCGATAACAAGTATCAATCGTATTTGGTTGAGATTGACACCCAATCGGGTAAAATTCAACGTAAGTATACTTCCCCTTCTCACGATTATTTTATAACCCCTTCGTATCTGGGGAGTTCCGATACTGTATTGACGGTTGCCATTAGAAATAATCAAAAAGGGATTTTGGCGGTTGATTTAAAAAATCAATCAGAAAAAATTGTTTTACCATTTGGAAATCAAGAGATTAAAAGACCGATATTTCATCAAAACTATCTTTTTTTTATTGGAGGAAATCGAGGGGTTAACGATTTGTATGCGCTCGATTATTCAAGCAATGAATGCTATAGGGTTATAACTTCGCGTTTTGGTTTAGCAGATTATTCACTACATGCCGATACTATTATTTATAGCGATTATACAGCAGATGGTTTTTGTATTCGGCAAATGAAGATAACACCCAATGAGTTTCATTTGGTCAATCTTGATTCACTGTCATATAAAGCACCTTTTGCTCAGACATTAAACCAACAAGAAGGAGGGGCGATTGATTTCTTATACTTAGATACAATTAATTATAAATCAATTAAATATAAAAAAACATCCCATTTGTTTAAATTTCATAGTTGGGCTCCGTTGGCTGTCGACCCTTATAATTATATGATTTATCCGGGAGTTTCAGTTGCTAGTCAGAATATGTTAAGTACTTCTGAATTTATTGCTGGCTACAGATATCGATGGGAATCAAAAAATAATGAATTTTATCTGAATTATAAGTATTTAGGTTGGTTTCCAGTTATTTCAGTTGAAGGTAATTATGGAAAGAAAAAATTGAACTACGGAATTACTGGAGAGCCATCACAAACGAATCATAAAGGAGAGGAAATTAAGCCATTAATCGACGCTTTTGAGTGGGACGAGGCCTCGGTTCGCACACAGGTGTATTTGCCCCTGAATTTTAGTAAAGGGGCGATTAATAGTTTCTTGTATCCTTCAATAAATCATATGTTTACATACTGTAAAACGAACGAGACGACTCCCTTTCGTTTTCCGTCAGGAAGTATTAATTCGATGGAATATTCCTTGCGTTTTTATTCTATGTTGAAGCAGTCTCAACAAGCGATTTTTCCACGGTTTGGGGCCTTATTTGATGTTGGTTTTTTTCACTACCTTTCTTCTACATCTGGCTTAGGGCGTTACGCATATGTCTCTGGATTATCATATTTTCCAGGTTTTTTTAAAAACCATAGTATCCGTGTTGCCGGTGGATATCAGGCGAAGTATCAGAATGAGTTTTTGCTTACAAATAAAATCAATTTTCCCCGAGGGCATTTACAATCGGTCAATAGTAAAATGCTCTCTTATAGCGTTGATTATAAACTGCCTGTGGCTTTCCCCGATTGGGGGCTTTCCCGTTTTCTTTATTTGAGGAGAATTGAACTGGGATTCTTTTATGATCAGGCTTTTCTGCGAAGCCGATATGTTAAAAACCATGTCTTTAATCTTCGTTCAACGGGTGGTGAAATTGTCTTTAAATCAAATGTTTTTCGCTTTTTTGCGCCTATCGATTTTGGGTTCAGGTGTAGTTATTTGTTTAATAACAAGTTTGACACCGATTTTCTTTTTAACATTACTTTTTCATTATAGAACATTTCCCATATTTTGTTGTTTGTCTGTAAATAAAAATATTCTATGGAACAATTTAATTTACACCCTTTAATTTCCGGGCGCTGGAGTCCAAGGGTTTTTACATCAGAAGTAATTGATAAAGAAAAAATTTCATCTTTATTTGAAGCTGCCCGATGGGCTCCGTCTGCACGAAATAGTCAGCCCTGGCGTTTTATTTACGCATCAAAAAATGATGGAGAAAGGTGGGTAAGGTTACTCGATATTCTGACTCCTTCGAATAAAGTTTGGGCGCAACATGCATCACATTTAGTATTGGCTTGTGTCGCAAAGGTCGATTTATCAAGTAATTCAATACGAAAGTCTGCATTATACGATTTGGGTTTGGCAGTGGCTAACTTCACTTTTCAGGCTAATTCATTGGGTATTTATATTCGGAATATGGGTGGTTTTGAATCATCAAAAGCTATTTTAAATTTCTCAATTCCATCAGAGATTGAACCTGTAGTGGTCTTGGCTCTCGGCTATCCCGATGAAACTATAAGCTCGAATCCGGATTTTGATGTTCCAATAAAAACACGAAGGGAGCGTGCCGCTACGAATAAGTTTGTTTTTAATGGTTCCTGGAAGGATCTTGTTTGGTAAACACTATTTGATTATGATATTTCATAGGGAGGCTTTCTGCTTCCTTTTTTATTGTTTTTTCACAACAGTATATTTTATTTTCTTGATTCTAAAATGGCGTGTTTAAAATGGGGTGTTCTTCGATGCTCATTTTATAAATTTTCATTTATTGGAAGAATTGGTATATAAAACGAAGAAAATTATCATTTTTTCTAATTTGCATGAAAATCCTAATTTTATTTTATGTAATTAAACTGCATTTAATCAGCACTTTAAGTGTTTAATTCTTCAGCTTTAACTGGTTGAGATTCTTTTATAGATTATAATGCCCATTACAGAACAGGAATAATAGAACCAGAATCGTTTTATGTTAGAATAAAATGAAACCTACAAATTTCAGATATATTTTTCGATAGTTTAAAAATTGCTTTCTGTAATGGAAATATCACTTTTTGTTGCAGGAGCAATCCTTCCCATCTTTTTTTGAAGACTCAATTTATTTGTTTGAATTTTTACTCATACCCCAAAGAGGAGAGACAGTAATATTTCCGATTTTCCTACATGTTTACTATTGTAAACCACGAATTACATTCAAATGTGCACACATATGTACACTACACTTAATAATCTTAAAAATACGTTAATGAAAAATTCTTATCAAATAAAAAAGTAATTTACAAATTGAACCTAATTATAGCAAAAAACAATTGTAATTAAAATCACTATAATATGCTTATAATCATTTATATAAAATCAAATAGTTAAAGTAAAGTCTAGCACTTAATCTCTCATTTCAGATAAAACGTCATAAATTTGTAAATAATTTATAATTTGAATGAATTAAAACACTATTAACCAATACTTTAATATTAATTAATTCAATAAAGAGTTTATCTGGTGTCTTTTTTGTAATTAATTGAAATATAAACAATATTATTAACTGTTGATTTTTGTTTAATACAAATGTATATTGTCGAATGTTACAAATTAGAATTCACATTTTGTGATAATTTATTACATTTGTTTTTTGTTTGTAAGCATGTTTTCATTTGTGGAAATACAATAATGTAAACCACAAAAAATGTAAATACCAATATGATTAACTGCTTAAACCGCAACCGGATTATAATTTCAGACTGAATAATACCATTGTAGAATTCAATACTGAAACTATATAAATAAAATACAAATAGCGACTTACGAGACTATGATATTAACTTTAGAAAATTAAACAAATGAAAGATCGATTAACCCAATTATTGGAGAAGAAGAAGATATCGCCAGCAGAATTTGCTGATATGATTGGTGTTCAGCGTTCTAATGTTTCACACATATTGAATGGCCGAAATAATCCAGGTTTTTCGTTTATACAAAAGGTATTGGAATCTTTTCCCGATCTTAATCCACGGTGGTTGATTATGGGAGAGGGCGATATTTTTGGGCAGCTAGGTACCGACTCAATTGCTCGAAATACTGCGATACATACAAATGAAGATTTAAATAAGGCTAAATCAACTATAGTCCCAGATCTTTTCACGACCGATCAAAAATCAGTTAATGAGAGTGTTATTCCTCCAAAACAGTCTCAGCCTTCCGACGTTTCAATGCTTAGAAGTGAACCCGCAGCATATTATCACACAGCGGTAACTAAGCCCGATCAAAAGACTATTGTCCGAACGATGATTTTTTATGACGATAACACCTTTGATGATTTTTCCCCAGCCAAGAAATTGTAGTATATTTGGCCAGAAATTTTGAAAAAAATGAACAAAAGAGTAGGCCAATTACAACTGATAAAAAAAATAAAGCTTAATTATAATAATTATTTACTTGAATTTAAGGCAGATTCTATATTGTCTGACATTAAGCCTGGTCAGTTTGTTAACATACAAATCGATCGATCGCCATCTACTTTTCTTCGTCGTCCCATTTCTATTTATGATGTAAATTACCAGACTGACACAATTTCTCTAGTAGTTAAAATTGTTGGTGCTGGTTCTGAAACGCTTACCAGCACTGAACCTGGTTCGATAATCGACATGGTTTATCCGCTTGGAAATGGTTTTTCCCAACCTAAAGCTGGCGATAAATGCTTATTAGTAGGAGGAGGGGTAGGTGTTGCTCCCTTGTATCTACTGGCCAAAGAAATGAATATAAATGGTATAAAACCATTTATCCTTTTAGGAGCACGTACTGCCGAGGATCATATTTTACTTTCAGAATTTAACAAATTGGGTGAAGTTTTTCTCACAACAAACGATGGCTCGTTGCAAGTTAAAGGTTTTGTTACTGATCATGAAATATGGAGTAACTCTTTAAATTTTAATAAAATATACTGTTGTGGTCCTGAACCAATGATGAAAGCTGTGGCTGCCAAGGCGGCTAAACTCGACATCGATTGTGAAGTTTCACTTGAAAACCTGATGGCATGCGGTTTTGGTGTTTGCCTTTGCTGTGTTACCAAAACTCACGATGGACATAAATGTGTTTGTACCGAAGGACCTGTTTTTAATATAAAAGATCTGGAATGGCAAATTTAGAAGTTAAAATACATAACCTTACCTTTAAAAATCCTGTAATTACCGCATCAGGAACTTTTGGCAACGGGGTTGAATTCGATGACTTTATTGATGTTAATTCATTGGGCGGTATTGTTTTAAAGGGGACCACTCTAAAGCATCGTGAAGGAAATAACTACCCGCGTATGGCCGAAACGGCTTCGGGTATGCTAAATGCTGTAGGGTTACAGAATAAAGGTGCAGAGTACTTTTGTAAACATATTTATCCAGCAGTATTAAGGTATGACACAAATGTAATTGTAAATGTAAATGGTTCCACCATTGAAGATTACATTGCTTTAGCTGAAATCATAAATGACTTAGAGGCTATACCTGCTATTGAATTAAACATTTCTTGTCCTAATGTAAAAGAGGGTGGAATGGCATTTGGTACCAGTTGTCCAATGGCAGAGCAGGTTACAAAAGAAGTTCGTAGAGTTTATTCTAAAACACTGATAGTTAAGCTTTCTCCTAATGTTACCAATATTGCCGAGATTGCGCGTGCGGTTGAATCGAATGGGGCAGATGCGGTATCGTTGGTTAATACGTTCCTTGGAATGGCTATTGACGCTGAAAAACGTGTTCCCAGGTTGTCGACTGTAACCGGTGGCTTATCGGGACCGGCTATTAAACCTATTGCACTGAGAATGGTTTGGCAGGTTGCTCAGGCTGTTAAAGTGCCTGTTATTGGTATGGGGGGCATCATGTGTGCATCTGATGCTATTGAGTTCTTGCTGGCGGGGGCTTCTGCTGTTCAAATCGGTACGGCGAACTTTGTTGATCCTCAAGTTTCAGTTAAAGTGATTGCTGGAATTGATGATTACCTCCAAAGGCATAATTTTAATTCGGTTTTGGATATTATTGGCGGATTACAAATGTAATCTAATTTAATTTACAAATGTAATGTATAGGTTGTCTGGTTTAAAATATTTTTTACTTGTTTTTTTGTTTTTGATACTGCCGGTTTTTTTCCCAGCAGCTCTTGACAATCGCTCAAAACTGGACAATCTTCCGATTCCTCTAAATAATTACCTTGTCAACAGCTTTTCCGATTTTAAATATTCCAGTATTGTTGATAATGAACTTAGCCGTTTCATGGATTATAATGGCTTACATGGGGTTTCACTAGCTGTTGTTAAAGACGAACGCCTGGTTTTTGCTAAAGGGTATGGTTTAGCTATTACTGAGGATAGTATCCCAACAGCTCCCGGAACTGTTTTTCGTTTAGCCAGTGTTTCTAAGCTCATTTCAGCTGTAGCAATTATGAAGCTTGCTGAGGAAAAAAAGCTTGCGCTTTCTGATAAAGTATTTGGAGCAAAAGGCTTCTTTAATGAGGATAAGTATTTGGATATAAAAGATAAAAGGCTTGAGGATGTCACTATTCATAATTTGCTGAATCATTCGGGGGGGTGGACTCAACGATATGGCGATCCGATGTTTAATCTGCTTCAAATTGCGAAATTGGTAGGCGATACGCCTCCTGTTACGTTCAATTCATTAATGAAATTTGTTCTTAGCCGAAATTTGCATTTTTCTCCTGGTGAGGCGCACAGTTATTCTAACCTTGGTTATTTTTTTCTGGGTGAGATTATAAATCGTGTAACGCAGCAGCCTTTCGATGAATATATTAAAAATGAAATTCTTTCTCCAATGGGTATTTTCGATATTCAGTTGGCTAATAATCGATTTGAAGAAAGGTTTCCTAATGAAGCTAAATATTACTTGCCTTATGGCGATTCGTTGATCTTATCCTATACAGGTGATTCATCCCTAGTTTCTAAAATGTACGGAGGGAACGATGTCCACCTGTTGGGAACTGCTGGTGGTTGGGTGGCTTCGGCGCCTGAATTAGCTAAATTTATGGTCTCTATTGATGGTTTTAACCATGTTCCTGATTTTTTGTCTAAAGCAAGTATTGCTCAAATGACCCAGGATAAGGAACATTTTCTCGGATGGAAACAAGAATACCGTGATGGTTGGCTTCGTACTGGAAGCTTTGCCGGTACTCAGGCTGTTATGTTCAGGGGAAATGATGGCTTTAGTTGGGTTTTTCTTTGTAATACAAGCAGTTGGAAAGCTGCTTCTTTTTCTTATGATGTTATCAGGTTAATGAATAAGATTGAACATTCAGTGAAATATTGGCCTGATATTGATTTGTTTAACGCCGATATGTTTGCACATTCTGCTTCTCGTCTTCCATTATAATCACTTTTTAGCTGTTTTTTAAAACTTTCAGTCTTGGTATCTGTTTATTTAATAAACAAAAAAGATAACTATGTCTGAATATAGGGTGATAATGCCCAAAATGGGTGAAAGTGTACAGGAAGCTACTATAACAAAATGGTTTGTTAAAGAGGGCGATAGCGTAAAGGAAGATGATGTACTTTTTGAAATTGCGACCGAAAAAGTGGATTCCGAAATTCCTTCTCCGGTTGATGGTACTGTTGTGAAAATTTTATTCGAAACTGGGGCAGTTGTCCCTGTTGGCGACTTGGTTGCAATTATTTCAGTTGGTAGCGAGGGTGCATCCGAGGATAAAATTAAAACAACAAAAAATGTTGATTTGCCTGTTATTGAAGTTGCTACTGTAAAAAGTAATCATGTCGGCTCTGAAATACCGGTCAAATTTTTCTCGCCTTTGGTTAAGTCGATGGCAAAAAAAGAAAACATTGGAATTCATGAACTTAATCAACTTGAAGGTTCGGGAATAAATGGTAGGGTACAGAAAAAAGATGTGTTGGAATATATCGCATCGAGGGGTCATAAGGAGAACAAAAATCTAAAAAATACAATTACTTCTACAGTTGAAGATCCGGTAGTGAAGAAAACTGCCATTGCAGTTGGAGGTTCCGATCGAGTGGTTGAAATGGATAGGGTTCGTAAAATTATTGCTGATCACATGATTAATTCGGTACGGGTAGCCCCTCATGTAACCAATGTGGTGGAGGCCGATGTCACTAATCTTGTGCTTTGGCGGAACAAGGTTAAAGACGAATTCTTTAAGAAATATAATGAGAAACTGACTTATATGCCAGTGTTTATCGAGGCGGTCGCTTCTGCTTTGCGCGAGTTTCCGATGATTAATTCATCAGTTGACGGCGATAAGATAATCCTTCGAGGAAAGGTTAATATTGGTATTGCAGTGGCAAAGCCTGATGGGAACCTTATTGTTCCAGTAATTTCCGATGCGGATCAAAAAAACCTTATCGGTCTGACTTCTGCATTGAATGATTTGGCGAATAGGGCAAGAATCAATAAGTTGTCGCCCGACGAGATTAGTGGGGGTACTTTCAGTATTACCAATTTTGGTTCGTTCCGAAATTTGTTTGGAACTCCCATCATTAATCAGCCTCAGGTTGCAATCTTAGCTACTGGGAATATCGAAAAAAAACCTGCGGTGATGGAAACTCCTACCGGAGATGCTATTGTAGTGCGGCATATTATGTATTTGTCACTTACCTACGATCACCGAGTGATTGATGGTGCTTTAGGTGGGGCTTTCCTTCGTCGGGTGGCCGATCTTCTTGAAGCTTTTGATAGTAACCGTTTAATTTAATTTGTTATGATTAGTTCTTATCCTGAAATTTATAGCATTACCACTGTTGATAAAGAGGTTTTGAAAGAGTGGTATAGATTATTAGTTCTTGGCCGAAAGCTTGATGAAAGGGCTCCAAATTATCTGAAACAAGCCCTCGGCTGGTCGTATCATGCCCCGTATGCCGGGCACGATGGAATTCAATTTGCTATTGGGCAACATTTCGATCGCAATACAGATCATTTATTCCCGTATTACCGAGACATGATGACTTGTCTTTCTGCGGGGTTAACTGCCGAAGAAATTATTCTGAACGGCATTTCCAAGGCTACTGATGTTTCCAGTGGCGGTCGCCATATGTCGAACCATTTTTCCAAACCCGAATGGAACATCCATAACGTTTCGTCGTGTACCGGAAATCACGATTTACATGCAGTTGGTGTTGCCCGTGCAATTAAATATTATGGCAGTAAGGGAGTGGCCATAACTTCTCATGGTGAATCGGCTACTTCTGAAGGGTATGTTTATGAGGCAATTACTGGCGCAGCTAGGGAACAGCTCCCTGTTATTTTTGTTTTGCAGGATAACGGGTACGGTATTTCAGTTCCTAAGCATATGCAGACTGCAACCCGTAAAGTTGCTGATAATTTCCAGAGTTTTAAAAATCTAAGGGTAATACATTGTAACGGAAAGGATGTTTTCGATTCGATGAATGCCATGGCTGAGGCAAAAAAACATGTACTCGAAACCGGGAACCCGGTCATTCTTCAGGCAAATTGTGTAAGAATGGAATCGCATTCGAACTCAGATCGACATGAATTGTATCGTTCAGAAAATGAGCGTAATTATGTGAAAGAATACGACCCGTTGGCAAAATTCAGAAGAATGCTTTTGCGCTACGAACGTCTTTCTGATGCTGATTTGCTTTCTATTGAAAATGAAGTTGCTGCAATTGTCAAAGAAGCTCACAAGAAAGCAATGGACGCGCCTGACCCAAGTCCTGAGTCTATTTTTGATTTTGTTATGCCTGAACCGTATTTACCTGTAAAATATCGTGATGGTGTTCATAACGAGAAAGGTGAAAGTTTAAAACTAGTCGAGGCCATCAATAAAACATTGAAGGAAGAATTCAGACATAATCCAGATACGTTTATTTGGGGACAGGATGTTGCCAACAAGGAAAAGGGTGGGGCATTTAATGTAACAAAGGGTATGCAGAAAGAATTTGGTGAAAAGAGGGTATTCAGTGCCCCTATTGCAGAAGATTTTATTGTGGGTACTGCCAACGGAATGAGCCGCTTTGATCAGAAAATAAGAATTGTGATTGAAGGGGCAGAATTTGCCGATTATTTTTGGCCCGCAATGGAGCAGTATGTTGATTCGAGTCACGATTACTGGCGATCGAATGGAAAATTTGTTCCAAACATGACCATTCGCCTTGCTTCGGGTGGGTATATCGGTGGCGGTTTGTATCATTCTCAGAATATTGAAGGTGCCTTAGCAACTATTCCAGGAGTACGTATAGTTTATCCTACCTTTGCCGATGATGCAGCTGGGCTGTTACGAACTTCTATCCGATCAAAGGGAATGACTGTTTTCATGGAACCTAAAGCACTTTATAATTCGCCAAGTGCAGCAAGTGTGGTTCCCGATGGCTTCGAGGTTCCATTTGGAAAAGCGCGGATCAGAAGGTTTGGTAATCATATTTCGCTTTTAACTTATGGCAACACTTTGATATATAGTCTTGAAGCTGCAGAATTACTCGCTAAAGAAGGTATTGATGTCGAAGTTATCGATTTGCGCTCACTCATCCCGCTTGATAAAGAAACAATTATTGAATCGATTAAGAAAACTAATAAAGCGATTGTGGTTCATGAAGATAAAGTTTTTGCAGGTTTTGGTGCTGAACTGGTTTCTATAATCAATGAAGAGGCTTTTGAACACCTCGATGCACCGGTTAAGCGTGTTGGTGCAACTTACACCCCAGTAGGGTTCAACCGTATCCTCGAACGTGCAATTTTACCAAACACATCTGCTATTGCTGATGCAATAAAAGTATTGTATAACTATTAATCCTGTTTTTATGAAAAAGGTTGCGTTGTTTTATAGTTTCAATTCAAATAAAACCGCTCGTTTGGGCGAAAAAATTGTAAATACAATTGGCAAAGATCTAGTTGATATTTTTGATGCCGAACAAGTTACTGTTGAGCAGTTTATGAAATATGAACATATCATTGTTGGGGTATCTACATGGTTTGATGGTGAATTGCCAATTTATTGGGACGAATTTGTACCTGCCATTAAAGGTATTGATTTGAAAGATAAGCAATTTGCTATTTATGGGCTTGGCGATCAGAAGGGATATCCCGAAAACTTCAATGACGGAGTTGGCATATTTGCAAATCTGGTAATAGAGAGGGGTGCCAAAGTGGTTGGTTTCACCGATGTTCAAGGGTATGATTTTGAAAAATCGGCGGCCATAATCGATGGGCGTTTTGCGGGGCTTTGCCTCGATCAGGAAAATCAGTCAAAACTTACCGATGGACGGATCAACACCTGGATTGAACAATTGAAAAAAGAAGGATTTATTTAGTGAGTGTTGGCTCTGAAATTTTATGGCTATATTTACAGTGAATCAAACATCTTTGTTGTGTGAACTGTTTTAAAACGAGATATATACTCTTTTCGTTGGTAGCTTCCACTTTTTTGTTTTCATGCAACCAGCCTGATTTCCAATACGAAATCAAGATCAAATATGTTTGTTTGGATAGTTTGAGCAAAGTTATTCCAGTTACCGACACTTTGGTTATTCCTGTTTTATACGATACCTTGCTTATTGACAGCAATTGGTCTGTAGATGAAAAGAAACAACAATTTATTAATCAGGTTTTGCCTGCAATTTTAATTGTACTGAAGTTTCGCACATCCATTTAAAGTTTTCAACACCAACGATGTGCATTAGTTGGTAATTACTTATATTGCTGTATTTCTGTATTTTGTGTTTTCCATTTTCGTCATGCAGCCATTTCGGCCTT
>JAAYAG010000053.1 GCA_012719495.1 Bacteroidales bacterium | reverse complement strand
GCGGGCCAGTATGTCGAGGCGGCCGGCAAGCTTCCATGTATCTTCACCATCCACCACTGTCTTCACCACGGCCAGTATGGAGTATTCGCCCGCTGTGGGCGGCGGCATAAGGGTGAGCTCAATATCGCCAGGACTGTTTTCGGCATACGCCAGCTCGGTATTATTTTGTGTGATAATGAATTTCAGGTTATCTGTGTTACGTATAATCCCATCGGGTATGTTTACTTTAACCCTATCGGTGGTGCCGCCTGCCTGCATAAATTTCCAGCGGAGTTTATAGTCGCCCGAGTCTTCGAGCTTGTTGTAATGGGTGCTGTAAATGTTGTTGTTGTTGTAAGCAAAATCGGCCGGGTCGAAGGCATAGTTTCCGTCTGCCGTTAAAAAATCAATTCTAGGGGTATAGTCAACCTTGTTGCGGTTAATATTGGCCATTATTTTGCTGATATTGGCATCGTACCGCCCCAGGGGTATTTTGGAGCCATCGGTAAGGTTAATGCCGTAATACACGTTGTCGGCATCTTTTATGATGTAATAATCAACTGTTGCTGTTTGATTTTTTTCGCTTTCGGTCACTTTTGCAATCAAATCCCCATCAACGGTAATCTTTTCTTCGTTAAGGCCGGTTGGGGTAGGTACGGTGTAGGTTACGGTAATATTATCAACAGTGCCATCTCCTTTAAAATTGACCACAATATTGGTTGTATCGCCAATAATGCCAAGTACCTCGTGGGCTCCAAAATCTCCATACATGATTCCTTCCACCAAAATACCCCCCCTGAAAAAAGCGTCGATGTTAACCATTTGCGTGGTCCAGTTATCGGACTTGTAAACGGTTTCGGCATAACCCGAAAGCATTTGCCCGTTTTTATCGATGTACACATCTTTAAAAACCACGCCCACGCCAGGGGTTTGATCCTGAAACAGGGGCAATACAAAAGTGATGCGCCCGTACCCGGTGTGGGTTTTTTTGGTGGTATTGTAGGATGCAGGCTCAATATCAATTCCGGTATATAAAGCTCTCACCGCATTGTAATACGCTTGTTCTTCATTTGTTGTTCCTAGTGATAGTGCTTCAATTACCACGGGCAGCTTGTTGATGTATATTACATCCCCTTTAAATGAATTTGTTATATCACCTGCTACTAATTTTCTGGTTAGGAGATTTTCGAGGTTTAAAGGTTCAAATTGCGACGGTTCGCCACAATTGGTAACCTTTTTTTGAGGTTCGGGCTGCTCGTAGGTTACCGATGCCGAAGAGAGTTGGGCCGGGCAGTTAAGGGGGACAGGGCAGAATCGTAGGCTCGATTCATGTTGTAAAGATGGACTTCAGTCTATTCATGCAAGTAACGATCGAACGAATTGAGAGCCGTAGGCTCGGGGCATTCATTATAAAGCAAATGGGTCGTTTCAACGGAACTCTTTTTCGGTGTGTTAAACTCCAATGGCACCGGATTAAAATCTAGAGTTGCAAAATAAAACCGTTCTTACGGAACTGATGACGTTGACAGGTTGCCTGTTGAACAGAGGGTGTTGCAGGGGGGCTGTTTCATGTTTCACTATTCCAGAAATATTATTTTTTGTTCTTTACTACATTTTACTGATTTTTGCTTAAAATTGAATCATTATGGCAAACGATTGGAAAGATAGACTAGGTGTTGTATTCTCTACAAATCCGAATTTTGGTTATGAACATGAAAATGAAGAAGAGCCAGAAACATTGCAGCCTTCAAAACAAAACTTGCGTGTTACCCTCGACAAAAAACAGCGGGCAGGCAAATCGGTAACCCTTGTCACCGGGTTTGTAGGCACCGAAGCTGACTTGAAAGAGCTTGGTAAAATGCTGAAAACCAAATGTGGGGTAGGGGGGACTGTGAAAGATGGTGAAATTCTGATTCAAGGCGATTTTCGAAAGAAAGTACTCGAAATATTGCAAAAAGAAGGCTTCAAAGCCAAACAGATAGGCGGCTGATTGATAACGTTTTGCTTATATAAGTATCGAGTTCCCAGTACTGTTGTATTTTACCATTGCACTACAGTGATGCTTCAAGTTGGCAAATTGATCAATACCCGTGCAATGACATGTGAAAACCTCGCTTACTGCATTCGCATTAAAATAATTACTTATCCGCTGTGAACTTTCGTAACCGGTTTTGCTAATAACCTGAGTTCGATTTTATTTTTAAAGTTCAGATTAGCATAAAACGCTGTTTTACAAAGCAAATTTTTGAGTATTAGCGGGCTAAATCGAGGAAATTTAATGCAGGAAAACAGTGTTTTATGCAAAGCTC
>JAAYAG010000052.1 GCA_012719495.1 Bacteroidales bacterium | reverse complement strand
TCAAAACGGCAGAAGCTTCCATGCACTTCATCTTTCTGTGCTATATTTTTTCCATTTAGCCATATATTTGCACTGTAGCTAATCCCATCGAGTTGCAGCAACCACATAATCCCTGCTTCCGGTTTTTCAGCCTCAAAAGTGGTGCGATACCACCACGAAGAGTCAAATATCGACTTGTCTGCTTTGTAATAATTGTCATCAATGAAAAGATTGGCATACTTTTCTTGGGTTGATAATATGCCCATAACTGTTGATGGAACGTGGGCATCAATCCAGTCGTGGGTATTATATTCTGCCTTAGAAATTGCTTGTCCTGAGGCTTTTGTCTTTGCCGATTCTTGTATTTTCCAATTTTCTGTCAGCATGAATGATTGTTCTCCCGAGTTTCGGTTTGTTGTACAACTTGTTACTAAGGTAGTCACAATCAGTGTAAAAAGGAGTAGCTCACTTTTCATTTCTGTCGATATTGAATTATCCTCTAAACTTAGCAGAATTTATAATAAGAAATTCAGGGCCGATAAAAAAATAGAAGAAGGGTGAGTTTGTTTATTCCTCAGGACGCGACGAGGTGTATATGCGCCATTTTTCAATAAGTTGCTTCATGTCGTCGGCAAGTTCTGATTCAAAATACATTTCTTCGCCTGTGGCTGGATGAATAAACCCCAGCGATTTGGCATGCAAGGCCTGGCGCGGGCAAATTGAAAAACAGTTTTGTACAAATTGCTTGTACTTTGTAAAGGTGGTTCCCCTGAGGATTTCGTTACCGCCGTAAGTTGCATCGTTAAAAAGCGGGTGCCCCAGGTGTTTCATATGTACCCTGATTTGATGTGTCCGGCCGGTTTCGAGCCTGCATTCGACTAAGCAGACATAACCCAGTTTTTCGAGGATAGAGTAATGGGTAACAGCATGTTTGCCATGCTCGCCATCGGGAAAAACGGTAAAAACCTGTCGGTTTTTCGGACTGCGGCCAATGTTCCCGGTTACGGTGCCTTCATCTTGAGTTGGAATTCCCCAAATGAGTGCCTGATAAGCCCGTTTGGTCGTTTTATTGTAGAATTGCATTGACAGGTGCAACTTAGCCTGTTCGGTTTTTGCAACCACCAGCAGCCCTGAAGTATCTTTATCAATACGATGTACCAGCCCCGGGCGCGGGTCTTCTGAATTGAACAGGGGCAGTCCTTTGAAACGGTATGCAAGAGCGTTGACAAGTGTCCCGGTGTAGTTCCCGTGTCCTGGGTGAACAACCAGCCCGGCAGGTTTGTTGACAACCAATAAGTGCTCATCTTCATATACCACATTAAGCGGGATATCTTCAGCAATAATTTTAAGTTCTCTTTTGGGGTAGTCGAGAACAATGGTGATAATATCGTTGGGTTTAACTTTATAGCTTGATTTAACAGGTTGTCCGTTAGCCATAATACAACCCGCGTCAGACGCAGCCTGGATACGGTTACGCGACGTACCTTCCATGCGGTTGACCAGAAATTTATCTATCCGGAGCATCTTTTGCCCGGGGTCTACTTCGTAACGGAAATGCTCGAATAACCCGCCGTCTTCGTTCTCGTCAATTTCGTCAAAAATCTCCTGAGTCATCGAAAAGGGTATCTGATTCTGCGGTAGGGTTTAATTTTTCTTCGTCGATAGTAAGCCATAAATCAACCGATGATCCCAATTCAATAAACTCGGTTTTCAACGGGTCGGGCAATTGCTTCCATACCTTGGCATTCAGCGAATCGGAAGAAGTTAAAATTGAATTATCGTATACTAAAGCGCCTACACTCAAATTATTATAGAAAAGTATTGATCGGGCACTTTCAATGGTAAGTCCCATCAAAACTGGCAGTTCGGTTTTTTCACCGCTAAGCCCTTTACCTACAATAAGATCGATTGCTGTTCCTTCGGGAATCATCTCCCCTTTAGCCACAACTTTGTTTTTGTAACGTTGCTCAAGAACAAGATTGTAAAATTCTGAAGGCCGGTAGCTTACGTTGCCAACTTTTAACCCTATGTTTTCGAGCCTGCTTTGTGCTTCTCGCAACGAAACATCGGTTACTTTTGGCATTGGAACCTTTTCGGGAGAAACCGCTGCTAAAGTGAGGTATATGGTTCTTTTTCTTTTAACTTTCGAAGCAGCCGAAGGAAATTGCTCTATTACCGAACCAGGGCGTGCTTCTTCAACATAAATAGAATCGATAATTTCATACCTCAGGTGTTTCTTTTTGGTAATCGAAACGTATTCTTTATGCGACATTCCCTTGTAGTCGGGCACTGCAATTGATTGGTTATGATGGGTGTATACTTTCAGGAAAAGTAAACAGAGATAAGCAAATACAGCAAGGCTAACTATGGCAAGAAGAATGTTAGCCAGTAATGGCTTGGTTTTCAGAAAATCCTTTAGGTTCATTATGCATTATTGTTTGTCGCAAAAATAACGCAGATTTTTGTACCTGAGTTCTTTTTGTCGGTTTTTTATCGGTTGGTACTTTTTCTGGGTGGAGATTTTGGTGACATTTTTATGCAAAAGGCAAATGAGTTACGTGAAACGTAGAGCTTGTTGTTATAAACACAAAAAGGCAAAGAAACCGAATTCCTCACCTTGTGTCTAGATTAAACAAACCGTAGAGAACGATTACCTCTTGTGACGGGGTTCGTCAGATACAGTTAATTTTTTTCTTCCTTTTGCCCTGCGCGAAGCCAATACTTTACGACCATTTGCAGTTGCCATTCTTTCACGGAAACCGTGTTTGTTTTTTCTCTTTCTGGTCGAAGGCTGAAATGTCCTTTTCATCGGTATATATCTTTAATTATTTTCAATTTTTGTTAATCAATAAGAAAGCTTCATTAGATGAGTGCATTTTCCTATCGAAAATCGGACTGCAAAAATAATTGAATTTTTATCGGATTAAAATTTTTTCAAGTTTTTTTTAACAACTTTAACCTGTTTTGCCAAGTGCCTGTATTTAAGGCGATAATATTAAGCCTTTCAGCGATTGTTACAACGGGAGGTAAATTATTTTTTTGGTTTCAAAAAAAGGTTCATCAAAATAAGTTGGAATTTCGGTTATCTCAATCGTTTTTTTAAATGATGCAATTTCTTCTGAAAAATCACCCCCTTTTAAGTAGATTATTCCATTGGGAATGGCATTACTATGCTTCTCGCTTATCAGCTTGCGGGTCATTTTTACAAAATCGGGGAATGCGGTAACTGCCCTACTCACGATAAAATCGAATTTTTCGGGCAGGTTCTCAGCGCGCTCATGAAGTGCTGTGATGTTTTTCAAGCCTAAGGCATTGGCTACTTCATTTACCACTTTTATTTTTTTCCCTATTGAATCGACAAGGGTAAAGTGGGTTTCGGGAAACATAATGGCTAGCGGAATGCCCGGGAAACCTCCGCCGCAGCCAACATCGATAATTTTAGTGCCGTTGGTGAAGCGAACAAGTTTGGCAATAGCCAGCGAATGAAGTACATGCCGAAGGTACAGCTCGTTAATATCCTGCCTTGAAATTACATTGATTTTTGAATTCCATTCAGCATATAGCCCTTCAATTTTCTTAAATTGTTCAATCTGTGAATTTTGCAGGGCTGGAAAATATTTCAGGATTACATCCACTGTCAAATAAGTATACGTTTCAACTGCCAGCAAAGCTAATTCTTTTGTCCTTTTTTTGAAATACCGGCCGAAAGAATTACGGTTCAAGGGTACAGCAATTTGTTAACTTTCCTAAAAGATGCTAATGAATCCCGACGGGTGACCTGTTCAATGTAATTATTTTTAATTTTGTGCGTTTTACAAGCATTATATGGAATACAAACTTTTACATCAATGTTCGGATAGCAAGGCAAGGGCAGGACTTTTTACCACTGACCACGGGCAAATAGAAACGCCTATTTTTATGCCGGTAGGAACAGCCGGATCGGTTAAGGGTATTCATGCCCGGGAACTTGACGAAGATATAAAGGCACAAATTATTCTTGGGAATACCTACCATTTATATTTACGGCCTGGAACAGATATTATTGAGGGCGCTGGAGGCCTTCATAAATTCAATGGATGGCACAAACCTATTCTTACCGACAGCGGTGGATTTCAGGTGTTTTCATTAGGCGACATACGGAAAATTACCGAAGAAGGGGTTCGTTTTCAATCGCATATCGATGGATCGTACCATATTTTCTCGCCCGAAAATTCAATCTCAATACAACGCTCAATTGGAGCCGACATTATCATGGCTTTCGATGAGTGCACCCCAGGTGATGCCGATTATAATTATGCGAAAAAGTCGCTCGAGATGACTCAGCGTTGGCTCGACCGCTGTATGAACCAATTCTCGAAAACGACTCCCAAATATGGATATGAGCAAACCCTTTTCCCAATTGTACAAGGTTGTGTTTACCCCGATTTACGCCAGAGTGCAGCCCGTTTTGTTACCAACTACGAAGCCGATGGCTATGCCATTGGAGGCCTGGCGGTAGGAGAAAAAGAAGACGATATGTACCGGATGATTGAAGTGGTAAATGACGTATTGCCCGAAAACAAACCCAGATATTTAATGGGAGTGGGAACCCCGGTAAACCTTCTCGAAGCCATCGATCGGGGCGTAGACATGTTCGATTGTGTGATGCCTACCCGTAATGGCCGTAATGGAATGCTTTTTACGCAAAAGGGGGTCATAAATATCCGAAACCAAAAGTGGGAAAAAGACTTCACCCCAGTCGACCCTGATGGAACATCTTATGTAGATCACGCATACAGCCGTGCATATCTCAGGCACCTTATTATTTCAAAAGAAATGCTTGGTGCCCAAATTGCCAGCATTCACAACCTGGCTTTTTACCTTTGGCTAGTGGGCGAAGCCCGAAAACGCATTATTGCCGGAGATTTTTCCCAATGGAAAGCACAAATGATACAGCAGTTAAAAACCCGAGTATAAATCATTGATGAAACTTTTCAAGAAATTCGATCTCTACATAATGAAGAAGTTCCTCGGAACGTTCTTCTTTACCATTTTGCTTATGATTTCGATAAGTGTGGTGTTCGATTTGACTGAAAAGATTGATGAATTTATTCAGAACCAAGCTCCGCTGAAAGCTATTATTTTCGATTACTACCTGAATTTTATCCCCTATTTTGCAAACCTTTACAGCAGCTTGTTCCTTTTTATTTCAGTAATTTTCTTTACTTCGAAGTTAGCTTTCAATTCAGAAATTATTGCCTTAATGAGCAGCGGGATAAGTTTTAAACGCTTGCTGGTACCCTATCTCACTTCGGCTTTTGTGGTCTTTTTACTCATGTTGGTATTGGGCCATTTTGTAATTCCTCCGGCAAATAAGGGGATGATCGATTTTAAGTTCACTTATGTGAAAAAGAAATCCACGAATCGTGATAAAAATATCCATCGGCAAATTGAGCCCGATGTATATATTTACATAGAGCGTTATGATGCCTCGAACGACATTGGTCGCAAATTTTCGATCGAGCGTTTCGAGAACGGCAAATTGGTTTCGAAACTTAATTCTGAACACATTCGTTGGAACCGGGAGCGAAACATTTGGACAATTAACAATTATACAATTCGCGACTTAAAAGGAAATACTGAAACGATAACGACCGGGAGTTCCAAAGATACTACATTGGCAATGGTGCCCGAAGAGTTCAAAACCAAGAAAGAAGATGTAGACATAATGAACTATTTCGAATTGAAAGATTTCATTACACAGCAACGCCTGAGAGGGGTAAGTTCCCTCGAAGAGTATGAAATTGAACGGCACCGACGAACTTCTGTTCCATTCTCGGTGTTTATACTCACCATTATAGGTGCTTCGCTCGCTTCGAAAAAAGTGAAGGGCGGCTTGGGGCTGCATCTTGGTTTCGGAATCGCTCTTAGTTTCGCGTATATTTTGTTTCAGCAAATTACCAAAGTTTTTGCCTTAAGTGGCTCGGTTTCCCCGCTAATGGCAAACTGGATTCCAAATATTCTTTTTGCCATAATCGCTTTCTTCATCTATCGGTGGGCTTCCGACTAAAAAATTTAACGTAATAGTTCGAAAAACTTATTTATCGATTTTATAAGATGTTGAAAAACAGTGTTGAATAAAATTAACCTGAATTCCAATTCCGTCTTTTTGTTTTCGGCCGGCATAAAGTGATTATTTTGGTGCCGCAAATTATTCTGATGCTGAACATATTCAGCAGAAGGAAAAAGTGTTCATTAAAACATAATTTATGTCACTCAAAAGAAACATTCAAGATCTTAGACAACGAAAGATTGAAGTTCAGAAAGGCGGCGGCGACGAAGCAATTGAAAAGCAAGTAGCCATGGGCAAACTAACTGCCCGCGAGCGTATCCTTTCAATTCTCGATGAAAACTCATTTCATGAGTACGACCTGTTTGCCCAACACCTTGCGCGTGATTTCGACATGGAAAAAAAGGTACTTCATGGCGATGGGGTAATCATTGGAACCGGAACTATTTATGGTTCACCTGTTTGTATTTATGCCCAAGACTTTACGGTTGCCGGAGGTTCGTTGGGGCTTATGCATGCGCGTAAGATTACCAAAATTATGGACCATGCTTTGAAAATGCGTGTTCCACTCATCGGGATCAACGATTCGGGGGGTGCCCGTATTCAAGAAGGGGTAAATTCACTAGCCGGGTATGGAGAAATATTTTTCCGTAATACACTAGCTTCAGGGGTTATACCTCAATTGTCGGTTATTCTTGGTCCTTGCGCAGGAGGGGCAGTATATTCACCAGCTCTTACCGATTTTGTTTTTGTGGTAGAAAACATTTCAAAAATGTTTATCACAGGGCCTAATGTTATTAAGACAGTTTTAGGCGAAGATATTACAATGGAAGAGTTGGGCGGAGCAAAAGTACATTGCGAAATTGCCGGGAATGCTCATTTCTATGCAAAAAGCGAACAGGAATGCTTCGAGCAAATCAAAAAGCTGATTTCGTATATTCCGCGAAGCAATACCGAAAAAGCTCAAAAGGTTGAGCCCAAAGAACCTTTGAAAAAGTATAAGGCCGAAAATATTGTTCCTGCAAATCCTCGTTATCCTTATGACATTAAAGATGTTATCAAATCGATAACCGACGGGTCTGAGTTTTTCGAAATCATGGAACTCTATGCTCCAAATATTGTAATCGGGTTTGGTCGAATGAATGGCGAAACTTGCGGTTTTGTTGCTAATCAGCCGAAATACCTTGCCGGTGTTCTCGACTGCGACAGCTCCGACAAAGCTGCACGCTTTATCAGGTATTGTGACTCGTTTAATATCCCGATTATCACTCTTGAAGACATGCCAGGGTATCTCCCGGGTGTAGACCAAGAGCACATGGGGGTAATCAGGCATGGGGCTAAAGTGCTTTACGCATACAGCGAAGCAACTGTACCTAAAATTACGGTGATTATTCGCAAAGCCTATGGTGGCGGGTACATCGCCATGAACTCGCGCCACTTGCGTGCCGATTTTGTTTTTGCGTGGCCAACTGCCGAAATTGCAGTAATGGGTCCTGAAGGTGCTGCAAATATTGTTTTCAGAAAAGAAATAATGGAAGCAGCCGATCCAGAAGCAATGCGAAAACAAAAAATAGAAGAGTATAAAGAAAAATTTGCCAATCCGTTTGTTGCTGCAGCTCAAGGCTATATCGACGAGGTTATTGAACCATCAGAAACCCGGTCGATACTTATTCATGCATTAAGCGTTTCAGCTAATAAATCTGTTAGCATGCCAGCTAAAAAGCATGGGATACCACCATTTTAATCTAAAGGCTATGGAACAAGAACTCGACGAAAATTTATTTGGTGAATATCCTTCGCTGTTTACCAGTAGCGGACAATATAAGACACAGCTTACCACAAAATACCAAAACAGGGTTAAGTGGGAGCGGCCTAATCCGTTGATGTTATGTGCTCAAATTCCCGGAACGGTTATCGATGTGTATGTAAAAAACGGACAATCGGTTAAGAAAGGTGAAGTGATCATGCTTCTCGAAGCGATGAAGATGCAAAACCAGATTCTTATGCCTTTCGATGGAAAAATAAAAAATGTGCACGTAAAACCGGATGAGAAAATTGCTAAAAATCACTTGATGATAGAACTTGCATAAAAAAGAGGCCCAACGGCCTCTTTTTTATTTCAATAATTATCCTTAAAATTGCGTGCTTTTCATTGAAAAGAGTCTTAAAAACACCCTAATTTATTCAGTGTTTAGCCCTTAATTATCATTGCCAACGTTGATCCAAATTTTCTATACTTACGTTGTTCTCTTCAGCAATTACAGTGAGCATTAGTATTGGTCATTTTTCGGAACAAATTGGCGTATTAAGCGAGACAATTTATTCTTTATTAAACAAATAAAATTTTGAAAAATGAAAAAATCAATGCTTTCTATGATCCTGCTGCTTGCCATTACAGGTTCATTTATTTTTACCTCTTGCGATAAGGAAGGTTCGTCACCTAAAAGTATATTAATGGGCGAAAAATGGAAACTGAAAGGTTTCGAGACAGACGATGATGATTTTGCTGAAATCTTCAATCTTATGTTTTCGCTCACTAATGCTACTTATGAATTCAAAAAGGATGGTGTTTATGTTGTCACTATGAAGGTCTTATTTGTGACTGAATCGGAAAAAGGAACTTGGAGCATTAGCGACGATGGCAAAGAACTCACTCTCGATGGTGAAGTGTCTGAAATTAAGGAATTAACCAAAAGTGTATTAAAACTGGGACCAAACAAATCACTTATGGGAGATTACGCCGATGGTGATGACGATGTTGAAGCTTTTACCGATTACACTATTGTGTTTGATGCAAAATAAAAACATTCTTAAATAAATGGAATACCCAATTGATGAGATGATTGATAATCACTCGCAATTGGGTTTTCTTATGTAAGGTTGATTACCTAAAGCATTCCTGATGATAAAAATAGTTCTGAAACTGTGTTTTAAGCTCATTCGGAACTTGCTCGAAAATTCCATAAACAGTTGACCCGCTTCCCGACATGGCAGCATACACCGCACCGTTATCAAGCAATGTTTGCTTAATTTTCCCGATTTCAGGGAATATACTGAAAACACTTTCCTCGAACCGGTTAACTACCTTTCCTCCCCACTCTGAAACGGGCATTTTTACGAGCTCTGTTAGCTTCGAACCGGGTAATTCCGGTTTCACTCCGGCATAAGCTTGCGCTGTAGATACTGCGCAAGGAGGTTTCACCAATACAAGCCAATTGCCTTTCAGGCTTAAATCGATGGGTGAGAATATATTTCCTCTTCCTTCAGCAAAAACCGGCTTGTTCTGGATGAAAAAAGCGCAATCGCTGCCCAATTGCGATGCATAATTTTCTAATTTCTCTGTATCGATGTTTAAATTGAAGAGGGCATTAAGTCCTTTTAACGTGTATGCCCCATCGGCCGATCCACCACCAAGGCCCGCTCCGGTGGGAATTTGCTTGTGCAAGTGAAAGCTTACCGGCGGCAACGAAAAATCATTCTTTAAGAGACGATATGCTTTCAAAACCAAGTTATTGTTCGGATCATCGACAATATCTATCCCGGAAAGGGTAAGGCAAGGTGTTGCCGAAACATTCATTTCCAGGATGTCTGAAAGCGATAAGGGATAAAAAACCGTTTCGATATCATGAAAGCCATCGTCTCTTTTCCTAACGACTTCGAGCCCGATATTTATTTTTGCATTGGGATAACAAATCATACGCACACTTGTAAAACAAGGTGAAAGAAAGAAAAAAAACCAATGAAAAGGAAATAATCTTTAGGAATGATTGAACCCTGAATAAAAAATGAACAAATTACTGCTCTTTTACTTCGTTCTTACTTCTCTTTTTTAGCTCCGAAGCGTATGCAATCCCTACTGCGATAATGAACACTCCGAGGGCAACAAGTATGTATACCATAGTTTAAGTTTTTAGTTTTCGAATCAAATGTAATATACATAAATATAATAATCAATAGTTTATGCCAATATTGGCAAAAAATATATTATTTCATACTTATTTCTACTAAAAACGCTTCAATCGGATTAATAGTATGTTACAAACATTTTTTAACAAAACCAGGTGCAATATTCAATTAACGGGAATCAAAGAAACTGCTCCCGAATTAATTTTCTTATATTTCGAAAATTTTCGTGATGGCTACGTCGCTATCAATATTTATTGGTCAGGGCTCACCTGTTTTGCTGGCGTAAGTCGATGAAAAAGAAAACAAAAGAATAGATATTATTATAATAATACGTTGAATGAAAGCGATGAATATTGCCATATTGGGATGTGGAACCGTGGGCGGGGGCGTAGCCCAAATTGTGTTAGAGCTTCAGGAAAGCTTAAAAGAAAGGGCTTCAACTAGTATCTGCTTGAAAAAAATTGTAGAACTGGAACCTGCAAAAGCTTCAGAGCGCTTTTCAATACCCTTATCCTACTTTTGTGGCAATGGCAGCAACTTAACCCCGGCTGAGGCTAATCAGCATATCGATGATATTATTGCGTCTTCAGAGATCGACCTTGTGATTGAAACCATCGGCGGAAAGAGCGATTTTGTTCACGATTTGTGTTTGCGGGTAATCAATTCGGGAAAACATTTGGTTACAGCCAACAAAGCCCTGCTTGCCGAACGGGGAAAAGATATCTTCGAAGCTGCTGAAAAAATGAATGTTAAAATTGGATTTGAAGCCGCGGTTTGTGGATCAATACCCATCATAAAAACAATTAAGGAGAGTTTTACCGGCGACAAAGTACTGTCTGTTTCGGGCATAATGAACGGAACCAGCAACTATATCCTTACCCAAATGCAGGGCGAAAAACTCGAATTCGATCAAGCGTTGAAACTGGCCCAGCAAAACGGGTATGCCGAAGCAGACCCTTCGCTCGATATCAATGGGGGAGATGCAAGGCATAAATTACTGTTGCTTATAAAACTCGCTTTTGGAATTGATGTGGTAAAAGATGAACTCCCTGTTATTGGAATTGAGAATATTACCAAAGAAGATATCGACTTTGCCGACGAAATAGATGCCCGAATTAAGCTAATCTGTTATGCAAAAAAGATCAATGGAGATATTTATGCAACAGTGAGACCTATGCTGGTGAAAAACAGTAATTTCCTGTCAGAAGTAAGTGGTGCCACCAATGCGGTAAGGGTGAACAACAAATATTCAGGGGTGCAAATATTGATCGGTAAAGGAGCCGGATCAACCGAAACTGCCATGTCAATTGTTTCTGATATTGTTTTTATTGCCCGATATGGCGATAAAATTCAAAACTTACCAGTGAAGAAAGAGTACAATTTTGCCGATGCCCGCGAATTTGTTTTCCCTTATCTCATAACTTTCCATACGGGAAATGTGCCCGGGACAACAGGATTTATTGCTACCGCTATCGGTTCTCAGCAGATTAATATAGAAACAGTTAGCCATAACAGGCATGCGGGCGAGAAAGCCATGTTTTCGGTTGCTACTATGCCTTGCACGCTTCGTCAGATTGAAAACGCGATAGAGGCAATAAAAAAGGAACGGCCCGAGATGTTGATGAGCGAACCTAAAATTATGCCGATTTTATACTGAAAAGCACTGTTTCACGGTAAGGGTTTGATGTTTTTATAAGAATTATTCACTTTTCGTTATCTGCATTCCCGCGAATGTATTTTAAACACCAGAGGACGCAAAGGGTTGAGTTTGCCCGTACGAGAGGAGTTGTGCTGGAACGGAGGAATCGTGAATATTTTTTACCAGATAGGCACAGAATAGGTTGTGTCTTCTTTTTCTTCTTTTGGATTACTGTAGATGTCGATATCTACTTCAACTTCATTTAAACCTTTGGTTATGTATTTCTGATAATTCATGGCATCATCGATAAAATCATTTAATTCGAAATCCATCCATATCCGTTCGTTGGTAATTTTTTTTTCAAAAAAGATACAGCCATAATAATTTGGTTGGGTATCGGAAAAATGTTGTTCGTCAAGAATTTCATCGTCTGCTTCGATTTCCAATCTTCCCACTTCGAAATACACCCACCATTTTTTCCAATAATTGCCAGAGCCATAACCTGCCTGAACCATAGGATCGTAAATATTGAGACAAACACACCACTCTTTAATTGTTTCAGGTTGATTGATGGTTTCTATCAAACCTTTAATTTCTTCGGCGTTTTTTCTGTGTAATTCATTCGCATAGGGCAACCCCGCCACAAAATCAACAAAATGTTTTAACGGTTGTAGCTTTTGATAAGTTGAATCATCGACAACCCAATAGACTGGTTTCTTCGTTTTGCCCATTTTATGCCTGTTTGGTTATACGTTTTTCAAATAATCAGACACAAGAGTTACGGATTGAGTATTCAGAAATTTATTGATCGCCTTGCATTCAAATTTTTCCAATTGCTCATATTCATTTTTGTGAACTTTTAAAAAATCATCTAAAGCATCTTTGCAAAACAAACCCAAAAGCCTCCCGAAATCTTTCTGGGTCACGGTTCCAATTTTGCTAACCACGTTGTTTAAACGGTTTTCTGAAATGAATTTTGTAATCTCTTCGCAAAGCAACTGGGCATCGTCGCTCAACGTTTCTTGCTGGTTAAGTGACGCTTTCAAGAATCCCTTGTCCAGAAAGTTATTGTTTTCTTTCCACCGTTCATTTTTGTTTTTAATTAATACCCGTGAACCATTCTTCAAAAAGCAAGGTTTTGCTGGCCTGATCACCACACCTTCACAAATGTTTTGTTTCAATTCGGGCAACCCAAATTCCTTTGGAATAGTTGATTGAAAATTATTCGGATATTTTAAACAATCGTCAAGCGAACCACAAAACAAAGTTTTTGCATAAAGAAAACCAGTAGTTTCAAATAATTCGTTAATTGTTTCAGTATCTAAATATTGGTCGTGATTTACGAGTATATCAAAAGCATAGAAATCATTATCGGGACTATAATAAATGCCCTTTTGCACAAGAATAGCGGAACTTACTTTCGCAACTTCTGCATGAGGGTAAACACCTCCAAACAACTCTCCAAAAACGGTTACTTGTTCAACATTTGGAACTCTTTTGGAAACGAGTTTGAACAGTTGCAAGATGTTTGATTCATATCTTTTTTGAATACTATTCGAGTTAAAGAATTTTTCGTCATCAAGAATCAATTCTGTTCTTTTCGCCGAAACGATTTGATTTCCATCGGTAATAAAACAAATATTCGCACCATGAACCTTCTCCTGCACAATGTATTCCTGATTTTGAAACCCTTGCTCATTGATTGCATTGATGAAATCGAGTTGATACGAATTTTCAATCGAATTGTATTTTCTAAAATCCATAGTGACTTTTTTTATCGGTATTTTTCAAAAGTATACGGGGATATTGACAACTTATGTCAAAGATGAAATAGAATAAACAATTATTTTTGAAACCATATTCTGCTTTCCCTAACCAAGGAGTAAAAACGATAAGGTTTTTCGTATTCAACAACGTAATTTTTTCTAGTTCTCTTCTACAATCTTTATTTCTTCCTCCGTTAACCCGTACAACGCATACACCATCTGGTCAATCTCTTTGTCGGTGGTGTCAATCTGGTGTTTGATTTCCAATGCTTTTTTCTGTTCCAGCAGGAAGTAGTCTTCCCATTCGGCTTCGTCGGAAAGCGAGAGCTTTATTTTTTTCTTCGCGAGCTCTTTTACGAATACGGGGTAGCTAAGCTGGCATAGGTCGAAAGAGGGGGCATGCCCCCTTGTCGGAGACGGAGACGGAGACGGAGACGAAGACGAAGACGGAACCGCGGAAGAGGAAAAGAAACGCCTCTGTACCGTTCGGTTAAATTTTGCCGCAAGGCTTTGCTGCTCGCCGGTTAGCTTTATACGGCTTGTTGCATATTGCACCAGTGTAGCGGTTTGTTCTTCGTTAGCTTGCGGAACAGGGAAATGCTCGAAATAGACTTTGCGGATTTCACGTGTTCCGCCCAGAAGTTCTGGACAGTTGTGCCAAATCCAAAGTTTTGCCAACGAAGAATTAAATACAGCAGTTAAGAATAACAGTGAAACAGAATCATCTTGTGCTGTAAGAATAAAGCTTTTATCGTTGCTAAAAAAACCGCTTTCATCATACATAAATGGAAACACAGAAGTCATGTTGGGATAGATAATTTTGGGTTTGGCAAATTCAGCGTGATAGCTGATGCTGTCTTGTGTTTCAAACCATTTGCCGCTGGTCTTTTTTCGTGCACCACTTTCGCCGGTTTGTTTCAACCGGTCGTAACCAAAAGAAAGCAAATGTTCTTTGATGGCCGGATAATTTTCAATATCCAGTTTTAAAGATGGAAATGTGCCAATCAGATATTCAAAACCAGTTATGCTATAAGCCGAAATATCCCTGCCTCGTACCATTGGCTTAATGAGTTCAGCACTCTTCGGATCAGCTGCAATTATCTTATCTCGTGTATTTTCATCAATATAGAAAGCATCGTTGTAACCTGTAAGTATTCCCCGATAAATAGAAATTGGCAAATCCTTCAGTTCAACACCTGCCTGTTTCATCTGTTCCAGTTTCAGGGCATCGCCATAAGGCTGAATACTCCATTCGCTTTCGCCAAATTTAGAGGCAGGATAGTCGTACAGATTACCTTCCACCTCTGTCATAAAATCGCCATGATAGGTTTTCCGGTTGAGCGATAAGACTTTTACATTCTCAAGCGGTTCTCTTTTTTGAGTTACAAAAATACAGACATAAGTCGTGGCTTCTTCAAAGAATTGGATGTCGCCAAAGTTCAACATCTGGCGTAACCCAGTTTTCGACAGGAATTTTCGAAGGGGTTTACCGTATGCAACCAACATCCATTTGTTGGGCATAATAAACGATTGCATGCCACCTTTTTTCAGCAGGCTGTAACCACGTTCGGTAAAGAGGCAATAGAGGTCGGCTCCCTTATCGAATGTTTCGTAACCGCAATTGCGGAGTATTTCACTCATTTCGCCCATCGACTGGAGCTGCACGTATGGCGGATTACCAATCACCACATCGAATCCTCCGGTATATTCTGGCCGTAAGGCGTGTTCTTCGGTACAAATGAATTCTTTTTTTAGCGTTTCAATTTCGGGATTAGCAGGCAACCCGTGCTTCGTACGGTTATTGCGTATGTATTCCATCGCGTTCAGATAGTACTCTTGCGAATCAACGATCGTTTTACCAAATTTCTGCGTCCAGAGAGAATGCTGCGTTGCGCCCCTCGCGTTATCGCTATCGGTAGTAATCCCGGAGGCTTCGCTATCCGGCGAGAGAGAAGTCCCGGAGGCATCGGTATTCAGCAGGGGGGCATGCCCAGAACCATCGCTATCCAACAAGGGGGCATGCTCGGAGGCATCGTTATCCGGCAAGAGAGACAAGGGGGCATGCTCGGAGGCATCGATATTCGGCGAGATAGACAAGGGGGCATGCTCGGAGGCATCGATATTCGGCGAGATAGACAAGGGGGCATGCCCCCTTGTTGGAGTAATCCCTGCCACAGTATATCCCTTTGCCAGGTTTCGATTTTTCGCGGTTATAGATTTTATTTTTCCTACTATTCCGGGGAGTTCTTCTTCGGTACAGGCCAGCAGCAGGTGCATGTGATCGCCACACAGGTTATATTCCAGAATGTGCAGCTTGTCGGCCAGTGCTATATCTCGAATGGTTCTGGTGATTATACGTTCGTCGTGTTCGTCGATCCATTCGGCATCGCCTGTTTCAATCTGATAGTTGAACATGCGTTGCGAATACCTCGAGTTGTGTGTTGCCGTAGTAACATGCCATATCTTCTTGTCTTTCTTATGAAAAACAGTTGGGAATTGGGTATTCCAGTCGAAAGCTTTGTTGCCTGCCACCGCGGGATCGTCGATCAGTGAGTTGCCACATTTGATGTTGTTGTTCAGGTCGTTCAACTTGCGGTTGGGCTGGGCGGTACGCAGCCAAAGCGAGAGTTTGGCAATCTCTACGCTCTCTTCGTTCAAATCGACCCCAAAAAGGTTGTTTTCGAGAATGCTCTTTTCAATGTCGCTAAGAATCATTGGAACGCCCAGAAGTTTCGCCTGAAGTTCGTCGATGTAGCGATGTTCGGTAATCAGGAAATCTAACGCCTGATTAAGAAAAGCACCCGAGCCACAAGCCGGGTCGCATATGGTAAGTTGAAGCAACCAGTTTTGATAGGCTTTCAGCTTGTCGTAGAGTTGTTTCCTGTGCAAGGATGCATGCGTCCTTGTCAAGGGGGTATGCCCCCTTGTCGAATATTCTTCTTCTATTATTTGGAGTTCGGCTTTCTTCACGGCGCAAAGCTTCCCAACGGTGTTTTCGACAATGTACTTGGTGATGTATTTTGGAGTGTAAAATACGCCGTCCTTTTTTCGCTTGGAAACCGATTTATTTCCCTCTGTCAAGGGGGCATGTCCCCTTGTCTCTAATTCGTCTAACTCGTTGAGCGAGTTTTCGAAGATGTGGCCAAGAATGTTGACATCGACCTCGCTGGCAAAATCGTATTCCGATAGTTTATAGGTGTGGCGGAATAACAATTCGTCGTCGATAAGAATGGTATCTAAAATCTCGTCGGGTTTAAAGAGTCCGCCGTTGTATGCAAACACATCGTACCGTTTTCCTTTATAACCGGTGTTCAGGTATCCAAAATATTTTTTGAAGCGATCGTAAAGGGGGATTTCAACATCGCGTTCCTGTAAATCTTTCCAATCGGTTAAGATAAGCCGCACCGAATTGGGCGGAAGCAACTGGCGGTCTTCGGCAAAAAGAAGAAACAGAAATCTATCCAACAACTTTTGCGATTTTTTAAAAAGCGTAAGCGAATCGTATTGCGGATTTAGTTGTACCAGATTTTTGTGCAGTTCACGTTTGAACAGCGAATAATCGTTGTACAGTTTTTTGGTGATTGTATCTTCCTGACTTAACGATTCCTCTTTTACTTTTTTGGGAATTCCTTTCTCGATGGACTCGGAAGAAAGGCACAAGTAGAGAATTTCGAAATCGGCTTTTGTAAGGTTGAACAGGTTAAACTCGATGTGTTCAATGGCATTATCGATGTAAAACCGTAGCTTCTCGAAGTTGGAAGTGATCACATACACACAGTCGGGCTGGTTGTTTTTGTAGCCAAACGCCTGAGCTTCAATCTTGCTTAAATCGGTTGTGTTGGTTCCTTTTAGCTCGATAACGGCAATAACCAAGGGGGCATGCTCCCTTGATAGAATTGCGCCGTCGGCTTTTTTGCTGTCCTTGATGTTTTTGTACTCGGTAGTGAGGTTGAAATTTGGCGTTGGGTTAAGCGTGTAGCCCAAGATTTTTACAAACAGTTCGCGTAAAAATCCTTCCTGAAATTGCTCTTCTTTGCTGTTACGGATATTCTCCTGTACACCGGCATTTCCGAAATAGTCTTTAAACTCAAGATATTTTGCATTGATCAGCTCCGGGCTAAGTTGTTTCAGGTATTTCTGTTCTACGGTTTTTTGGAAAAGGGCCATTGTTTTGTTGGTTTGCGGTTAATGCTCAAAAATAATAAAAAAGTATGGGTGTACGGGCAAAAGAATATCATAATTCGACAGGTTCATCGCATGTGCCAAAGTAGTCAAATCCTGCAAGTAACAGCGAACTTTCCGACCAACGAGTGGAAATGCTTAGCTTGCGGGGAACCCACACGAGAGGAGGACTCGTGCAGTAAAAACGGATTACCAGACCAACAAGACATCTGTATTTATTATGATTAAGCAGTGATTTTTGATACTTTTGGTCTCTCAAGAAAAGATACAGATAACTATGTTGAATTATAAGCACTGTATTTTGCTGTTTTTGTTGCTTGTGTCGGCAACGGAATGCTTCTCACAGCGAAACTCTTTAAAATTAGGGGTGTTGGGTGCTGCTGCAGGTGACTTTTCAATTGCGGTTGAGCAGATTATTCATACAACGCATTCGGTGAATTACACCGTTGGCTACTGGAATAACAAAAACTCACTCATCAACTTGGATTATTTTTTCCCTGAAGGCCGTGATCTTTGGTTCCGTGATAAGAGTACAGGCTGGCACGGCGCGGTTGAGATGAGAAACTATTTTAACATTGGCGCTGATTTGAAGAAGAAACTTTTTTATTGGGGGCCTTATTTCCGGCTTTGGAAGGCTGATTTATTGCTAAACGACTTTATTTCCAATGATTTTATTACCAATCAGCAACTTTTCGATGTGGATGCTAAAATAAAGGGTATTGGCTTCGGTGTGCAGTTTGGCTACCATGTACTTCTGACCAACAGGCTGTGGCTCGATTTCTATTTTATGGGCTTTGGGGTCGACTTTGCTTCTATGAAAGCAACGTACAATGCTTTCGGGGTCGACCAATTTGACTATTCGCTTATTGAGAATGACGTGAAAGAGACCTTTTCGCATCAAGCCAAATTCATCAAAAGCAATGTTCATATTCAACATTCTTCCGAATCGCTTTTAATTGATTTGCCGGTAACATTGCCGGTCATAAGGGCCGGTATTAACATTGCCTATGTGTTAGATTAGTTTATTTTTCACTACCAGTCAGCGTTTGACGTTTTTTTAAGTTCAGACCGCTTGTAAACAGTAAAATTGGTATCATCTTATTAAACCACCATTTCTTACTCGCGTGAGCTGAGCGTTGGTGTTTGTCTATTCTATGTTGTTAATCAGTTCATAACTCCGGCCATCGGAATAAGTGTACTTTATTATCCCATATTGGTGGGAATAGTAAACCGTGTT
>JAAYAG010000051.1 GCA_012719495.1 Bacteroidales bacterium | reverse complement strand
GAACTCTTTCAAAATGCCCGCGATCTGGCTCGGGCTAAATGTGCTTCGTTTCATCTTTTAATACGTTTTTCAAAAGTTATACTTTTTTGTCTACTTTTAAAACGTACTGTTTTTGGGGGAGCTTACAACCAAGACAGATTAAAAAGTCACAGCTAATTTTTTCATCGGTGATCTTTTTCTTTATGGCTTCTATTGGGTGACGTGTTATTGGGCGTTTTAGCAAATCACTGTAAAGATAAGTTGTCCTATAGCTTTCATTACTATCTCTACAGTGTAAATCACTAATTACTGCGATCTTGATACTCATTATTATATATTAGAAATAATAAACTCTTTTTCCTTCTTTCGTTTGCTGGCAAATCCCGCAATATTTCTTTGTGTTGTAACTACCTCGGAGTTCCACTTACTTGCTTGCTCCTCTAGTTCTTCGCAAAAGGCATAACTTAGTAGAAATTTAGCATTTTTGCTATTAATATAATCTAATAACGAAAATAGCCTTTCTAAATCTTCAGTTCCAAAATTTGTTGGATCATATTGCTTGAAAATACGTTTGTTCTTTACAGCATATGGTGGGTCTAAATAAATAAAGTCTCCTTTTTTTACATTTGAGATTATTAATTTCTCAAAATCTAAATTCAATATTTTGACACCTTTTAATTTATCGGATAAATGTAAATAGTCTTCTTTTGTTGGAAAATTTCCTGCCTTTATTCCACCAAAAGGAACATTGAATTTACCTTGTTGGTTAGTTCGATATAAACCATTAAAACATAGTCTATTTAGATAAATAAAACGTGCTGCTTGATCAACATGACTCATGGCTTTTTCATCAGAATTTCTTACCGAATAATATGTGTCTTTATCCCGAGGTATTAACTCTAGTTTTTTATAAAGTTCAAGTGGTTTAGTTTTTACGACATTATAACAATTTATTAGATCTAAATTAATATCACCCAAAATTGCACTTTGAGGATTGAGGTGGAAGAAAAATCTAGCAGAACCAACAAATGGTTCAATATATCTATCAGCATTATTCCAATATGAATTTAAAATTGGGAGAAGTTTCTTCTTACTTCCTGCCCATCTAAGGAATGGTTTTGCTGTTTTTTCAATCATTTAGATTTAATCTCGTTAGTTATAAATCCTAAAAATACTTTATTGTTTATTTATTTAATAGTTTTCAGTAAAATTTCAATAAATGCACGATCGTTTTTTTTGCCTTGCTGGTAACTTGTAAATATCGTCAATTTTGGCCTGTTTTTTTTGTTTTATTATGTTTTACAGGACTTCCAAAACAGACCTCTTCCGTTCTCTTTAGTGGCTTTTTTTGCCACATCAATCACTTTCAAATTCCCCTTTTTCGCAGGCACGGGTCAGGTTGTTATACCTTATGTTTTGATTTCTTTTCATCAAAAGGGCAGGAGGGTCTCTCCTTATGCGACAGTTGCCGCTTCGTTGGCGGGTGTCGGTGCGCTTGTTGGTAAGGGTTTTTTCACAGAACGTAACGTGCAGGATGTTGCCCCTGTACGGGTGTTACTAATTCATTGCCAAAGTATTAAAAATGTTTAATTAAAAGAATTTTTTCTCGCGTTTTTAATGCAAGTTTTTTCGGCACCAATTAACAATGGAGAAATGCCAATGTGGTTGGAATGGTATATGTTTTTTTTGATAAGAGTTTTTTGATTCCCGATGTTGTTGAAAAGGAGTGTATTGGGTTGTGATATTTTTCTCTGTTTTGCATAAAAAAATCACTGTTGTCCGGTAAAGCTTACGAGATTTCTCCCTTCTGTCGAAATGACGGGGCATTCATGGGTTTTGATATAGGAGGGGGTTGGTCAACGTAAGTGCCTGTCATCCCGAACGCAACAAAGTGGAGTGAAGGATCTCATATCGCAAATGGTTTGTTATTTTTAATTTTCCGGACAACAATGAAAAAAATCAATGTTTTATCGAAATTTCTTATGTGTAGAAGTATAAGGAATGTTGTTTTGAATTAAATTTGTTACTTAATACAGCAAAACCTCAGGTAAACAGACGCTTAGAATTTCGGTGTTCCTTGTGTTGTTCGTTGGATGTTTCATGGGGTAGGTTGAATTATATTATTGAAATACATTTTCACCAAAAAACTGCAATCATGAAAAAGAAGTATTGGGATATTTTCATTCTCTTCCTTTCACTGTATGTAATTGTTGAGCTGGCCATAGAGATAATCTACCCATTTAGTCAGAAAACTATTGACTTGATTAATACCTTAGACCTTTTTATTTGTGCAATTTTCCTGGGCGATTTCTTTTATTTTCTCTATGCTGCAAAAGGTAAAGAAGCCCGCGTTGAATATTTGAAACATCACTGGATCGATTTTGTAGCTTCAATTCCCTTTATGAGTTTTTTGCGTGCGTTCAGGCTGGTGCGGGTTGTTCGTATTGTGCGCTTACTTCGCGGGGTAAAAGGGATAATTCACATCCTTAGACTGTTGGGGACAAACAGGATACAAAATATTATGATTTCCTATTTTTTAATATTGGTTCTTGTACTATTCTATTGTTCTCTTGCATTTTATTCCTTTGAGTTAGGGGTGAACCCCAATGTGCATTGTTACTTCGACGCCTTCTGGTGGGCTTTTGTTTCGCTTACAACCATCGGTTATGGCGATATTTTCCCCGTTACTGTTGAAGGCAGGGTAGCTGCCATGGTGCTAGCGTTGGCTGGTATCGGATTGTTTTCACTCATTACAGCTCAGTTGGCTACATATTTTATTAAAGTTCAGAAACAAGAGCAGTGTGACAAAAAGAATGATAACGGGAAACATGTCGAAAGCTAAGTATGTTATATAAGCATGTGCTTATACGTGTTCTACGTAAATACCCTTTTTCTCAGGGCATAAACAGCAATTGATGTAAAAAAACGCGTTTTTTGGTTTAGTGGCCGTAAAAAAATACCTAATATTGAACTCTTTAATTTTATCCTTTTCAGTCAGTTTTAGGGGGAAATAAAATGAAAGATTTACAGCAAGTTGGGTTCGATAACGACAAGTATCTTAAGGAGCAGACCGAAGCAATTCTCAAGCGGGTTAGCCGTTTTAACGATAAATTGTATCTCGAATTTGGAGGGAAAGTTCTTTACGATTATCATGCCGCAAGGGTATTGCCAGGTTTCGACCCGAATGTGAAAATGCGTTTGTTGCAACTTCTTAAAGATAAGATAGATGTTATTCTTTGCATTTATGCCGGCGATATTGAGCGCAATAAAATAAGGGCCGATTTTGGCATCACTTACGATGTTGATGCGCTGAAAACCATCGACGATTTCAGGGAATGGGGCATCAACGTAACTGCCGTTGTTATCACCCGATATCAAAACCAACCTGCTGCTGCCGCATTTAAGAATAAACTTGAGCTTCGCGGCATGAAAGTGTATTTACACTATCCGACACAGGGCTACCCAACCGATGTTGATCTTATTGTCAGCGATCAGGGGTATGGGGCCAATGAATACATTCAGACAACAAAACCAATTGTAATTGTAACGGGGCCCGGGCCTGGAAGCGGAAAACTTGCCACTTGTCTTTGCAACTTATACCACGAGTACCGCAACGGAATAAAAGCAGGCTATGCAAAGTTCGAGACATTTCCTATTTGGGACTTGCCTCTTACGCATAAAGTAAATATTGCTTACGAAGCAGCTACAGCCGACCTTCGTGACGAAAACCTCATCGATATTCATCATTTGAATGCCTATAATGTTGAGGTGGTGAATTATAACCGTGATATTGAAGCTTTTCATTTGCTGAAACGCATTCTTGAGAAAATTACAGGCGGCGAATCGATGTACCAATCGCCCACCGACATGGGGGTAAACCGTGCCAGTGCAGGTATTGTGAATAACGACATTATTGAAGAAGCTGCGCATCAGGAAATTGTGCGCCGGTACTTTAGGTGTGCCGTTGAATACGCCATGGGAATGACCGAAAAAGATTCGCTCGATCGGGTAAAAGAAGTAATGCAGAAAGTGGGTGCCAAACCCGAAGACCGGAAGGTTGTTTTGCCTGCCCGCGAAGCTGCAAAGCAAGCCGAAAATTGTGGTAAGGGTAATGAAGGGGTTTATTGTGGATCTTCTATTCAATTGCACGATGGAAACATTATTGTCGGAAAAAATTCAACGTTGCTTCATTCTTCTTCTAGTCTGATACTTAATGCGACAAAGCATCTTGCCGGTTTGCCCGATAATCTGTTTTTGCTGCCTCAAAGCATTATCGACTCAGTAACCCACTTGAAAAAAGATTTGCTGGGCGGGAAAATGGTCAGCCTTGATGTTGAAGAGACACTTATTGTATTGTCGATTAGTGCCTTATCAAACCCTGCAGCGCAAATGGCATTGGAGAACCTGAAAGAATTGCGTGGTTGCGAAGTTCATACAACCCATATTCCAACACCGGGTGATGAAGCAGGTTTCAGAAAACTTGGTGTAAACCTCACCTGTGATCCTGAGTTTTCCAGCAAGAGGTTATTTGTTAATGAATAAGTTTACTAAATAGCAGGCATATAGTGTGTTAGGAATTACACTGTGCTAGTTTGCCTTTTTCTTTAAAATTAAATTTGGCTGTGAACGCAATTGTTTCTGCATTGTATAAAGATTTTGTCATGTATTTCATGGCTATCTGAAAGACAATAATAACGTCGAACTCAGGTTAATACCGATTGAAGAAATATAACAGTACAATCTTCGCCCACTCGATTGCACTGAACATTTCTATTCATCGGCATTATACATGAATAGGTTCGGACTGATTTAGAATTGTATCTGGTGTAACATTTTGTTGGCAACCGATAGCAGATACCTTAAATTTTCAACAGTTTTTTTGACAACATGGATAAATAATTATTCTATTTGATTACTTTTGAAAAGGTATAACATAATTCAGAAATAAAATGTCAGCAAAACATCAACTTGATGATATCGATCTTAAGATTCTTGAGATCATTTCAAAAAATGCCAGAATGCCATTTAAAGATGTAGCCGTAGAATGCGGAATTTCGCGGGCTGCTGTTCATCAGAGGGTAAACCGTATGATCGATATGGAAGTAATCGTTGGCTCGGGGTACCACATTGACCCCAAAAAGGTTGATTATATGACATGTACCTATATTGGTATTTACCTCGATAAGGGGGGCTTATACGAATCGGTTGCCGATAATCTGAAAAAGATACCCGAGGTTGTTGAATGTCATTATACCACAGGTCGTTATGCAATATTCGCAAAGGTTTTTGCCCGCAATAACGAACATCTTAAGCAAATCTTAAGTGAGAAAATTCAGAAAATTTTGGGTATTACCAGTACCGAAACATTTATCTCACTGGAAGAAACATTTAACAGAGAAGTGCCTATTAATTAGTGCTTTTGTTTTCTTCCTTGCGTTTTCGTACCACTTCATACATTAATATTCCTGACGCTACTGCAACGTTCAGCGATTCGATTTTACCGAATACGGGTATTCTTACGTATTCGTCGGCAATTCGTAATATTTCAGGAGAGATGCCTTGATCTTCAGCTCCCATAACTAGCAAGCAAGGGCCATCCATTTGAGCCTCGGTATAATCGATGTCGGCTTTTTCGGTTGCTGCGATTATTTTCACCCCGTTCTTTTTGATAGTTTCCAAGGCTTTTACCGGGTTTTTAATTTTGCAAACGGGTACAATGTGCAGCGCACCTGCTGAGGTTTTCACGGCATCGGCACCAATCTGGGCTGACCCCTTTTCTGGAACCAGTATGGCATGAACACCTGCACATTCGGCATTGCGAACAATGGCTCCAAAATTGCGCACGTCAGATACTTGGTCGAGATAAACAAAAAACGGAGTTTCCCCATTTTCGTAGGTGCGGGTTATTATTTCTTCGGCATCGTAGAACGGAACTGGCGAGATGAATGCCACAACCCCTTGATGGTTTTTCCGGGTTAGCCGGTTTAGTTTTTCCTCCGGAACAAGTTGGTAATGAAGGTTATTTTCCTGGATGAGCTCGTTGAGTTCGATGAAAAGCTCTCCTTTTAATCCCTTCTTTATCAATATTTTCTCTATCTCTTTGCCCGATCGGATGGCCTCAATAATGGGGCGTATGCCGAATATAAAATCATTGTTATTCATTTGATAAAATTACCAGATTTTTTTCGATGTCCAAGTGTCGAGGGTTGTTTGTGCCTCTTCCCATTGGCTCATTGCTGTTTCGTGTTCTTTTTTAAGCTGTTCATACTCGCCGAACAACGAGAAGTCGCTTCCTCCCGTAGCCGAAAGTTTTTGATTGAGTGCTTCAATTTTATTTTCCAGCGAATGTATTGTTTTCTCGATGGTTTCGATAAGTTTCTCCTGCTTGTTTATTTGCCGGTTTATTTCCTTTTTCTCTTCAAAAGATATTTCAGCATCTTTTTCTTCAATAACAGATGTTCTGCTGGCTTGTTCCGAAGGGCTTTTTTTGTTCAGTTCTTGCAGGGTTTCTATTTTCTTTTTATTGATAAAATCGTAAATACCCCCAAGGTGCTGTTTTATTTTTTTGTCTTTGAATTCGAACACGCAATCTACCAGCCCGTCGAGAAATTCCCTGTCGTGCGATACCACTAGTACAGTACCTGTAAAGTCTCGAAGGGCATCTTTCAGTATTTCTTTCGAAAGCATATCGAGGTGGTTGGTGGGCTCGTCGAGAACGAGGAAATTTACCGGTTCCAGCATTAAGCGCACCATGGCCAGCCTTGTTCGTTCGCCACCCGAGAGAACTTTTACTTTCTTCTCTACATCGTCGCCCGAGAACATGAATGCCCCCAGTATGTCTCGGATTTTTGTGCGTATTTCGCCAACAGCAACTTTATCAATAGTTTCCAACACGGTGAGCTCGCCATCGAGCAGGTCGGCTTGGTTCTGGGCAAAATAGCCAATTTTCACATTGTGCCCAATTTTACATGTTCCGGTGTAATCCAGTTCGCTGAGTATTATTCGGGCCAGGGTGGTTTTTCCTTCCCCGTTTTTCCCCACAAAGGCTATTTTCTCTCCCTGTTCAATATAAAGGTCGATGTTTTCGAGCACTTTAAGTGTCCCGTATGCTTTGCTGAGACCTTTAATTTCGGCAACGATTTTACCCGATCTAACGGCGGGCTGAAACTTAATGTTTAGCTGCCTTACATCTTCTTCATCAACTTCGAGGACCTCAATTTTTTCGAGTTGCTTAATCCTGGATTGAACCTGTACGGCCTTTGTGGCTTTGTACCTGAAGCGCTCTATGAAATCTTCAGTGTCCTGAATCATTTTCTGTTGATTTCGGAACGCGGCAAGTTGTTGCTCACGCCGCTCTTTTCGGAGAACAACATATTGAGAATAATTCGCTTTGTAGTCGTATATTTTGCCAAGTACAATTTCAATAGTACGGTTCGTTACATTGTCGAGGAAAGCTTTGTCGTGCGAAACGAGCACGATGGCGCCGTTATAATTTTTCAAAAACTCTTCAAGCCACTGAATTGATTCAATGTCGAGGTGGTTGGTAGGCTCATCGAGAAGGAAGACATCGGGCTTGCGCAAAATGAGTTTTGCCAATTCGATACGCATGCGCCACCCACCACTGAATTCTGATGTTGAGCGGTGGAAATCGTTTCTCGAAAACCCCAGGCCAAGTAGGGTTTGTTCAATATCGGCATGCACAGAATGGCCGCCCAGCATGTTGAACCGCTCGGTAAGGTCGGTGAGTTTTTGTATAAGTGTGTGATATTCTATTGATTCATAATCGGTTCTCTCGGAGAGTTCCAGGTTTATTTGGCCAATTTTCTTGTCAATCTCGAGCAATTCACTGAAAGCTGTTTCTGCTTCGTCGAACACTGTGCGTAAATCTGAGAGTATCATTGTTTGAGGCAGATAGCCAATAGTTGTTCCTTTTGGGGTTACCACGTTCCCTTCGGTAGGCTGTTGAATGCCTGCCATAATTTTTAAAAGAGTGGTTTTCCCGGCACCATTTCGTCCTGTTAAACCTACCCTGTCGCGCGGGTTGATAAAGAAGGAAATTCCTTTAAATAATTCAAAACCACCAAAGTTTAATACTACTTGTTCTACAGAAACCATTGAAAATTATTTTGGCGGCAAAGATACAAGTTTCGTTTGAACTATTCTGGCAGATTGTGGGTTTTGGAGTTAACGAGAATAAAAAACGCAACCCCGGAGTGGAATTGCGTTTATACGAGTATAGAAAAATCTTCTTACTTCTTTTTTATGGCTGCTGGGCGCGAAGCTTTTTGTGCCTGTTTGAATCCCTGCCATTTGGTTTGTTGCTCGGGAGTGAGAACTTGTTTCAACGAGCTTTGAAACTGCTGGTTTTCGGCTTTGCGGGCAGCGGCTAATGCTTGCTTGTTGCCTTTTTGAAGCTGTTTGTTATCCTTGCCCTCTTTTTGCATGAAAAGTTGTTTTACCTCGGCTTGTTGTTGCGGGGTGAGGTTACAAACTTCGTTTATTTTCTGCATGCGCAATTCTGCCCTTTTTTCGGCATTTTCTTTTTGGCCTTTGTTGCCGGCAAACGATGCTACGCTGAACAGCATAACAACGATAAGGGCGGCTATTTTTATGAAATTTTTATTCATTGTTGTTTGATTTAAACGTTATACTGTTTGTTTTTTACGGCGGGCACGCAATGCACCAAATAAACCGACTAAGCCTAAACCGGCTGCTGATGCAATAGGAAGTAATGGCACAGTGACACTATTTCCTGCAAGGATAGGTTTATTTACTTCTGTCTCGTATGCGTAATTAATCACTTGACCAAAATTGCCGGAAGAATAGGGTAGTGGATTTGCTTGAACAGCAATCCAGCCATAATGCCAGTTTGTCTCGTCAGAAGAAAACCGTATACCCACATAGCGTGTTTCATTGGGATACATGTCGAAATTGCCATCATTATTATTATATATCCCGCTACCAGTTGACATAAGTGTTGCATAAAAAGAATTAGACCAATAAGATGTGCCACTTAATGTTGGCCCAATCAGATGGTTTAGAGGTAGGGCTGCGGGATCATAAGAATCGTTAGCATACACTCCGTGTTGTATAACTTCAAAATATGCAGCATCAGGGTCACTTCCTGATTCGAGGTATGCCCAGTTTCCTGAATACGAAAACCAAGACGAAGACGAAGACCAAGAACTAAACCTAGCATCGCCATTTACAAAAACTTCAAATAGTCCATCACCATCAAAATCGATTCCATGTTGATTATAGTCTATAGTAAAGGGGACTCCTGAAGTTGCTGCTTGAACAGCCGCATTGGCCATATTTCCGGTGAGTAATGCAGCCCCGGCAGCTACTGAATACTTCCCAACTTTTTTGAGAAGTTCGTTCTTTTCGTGAAGAGTTTCTTTTTTGTCCATTGAGCAGGATATTTTGATTGTTTATTGCTTGCTTACAAACTTTCCCAAAAGTAAAAAAAACGTTAGAATTAATTGACTTATGGTTAAAAAAAGTGAATAAATTAATCTTTTAAAACGCGTTAAACTTTTGTGCGGTAAAGATCCTTGTCGACAACCTGTGCCATTTTTAAAATATCTAACTGTTTTCCTAAGAAACCGGCAATTTTTTCAGCAACTTCAAAGGGCTTGGTCAGCACATCGGCATGGTTTACGTGCAATACCTGTACATTCTGGTGCGTTTTTTCCCATGCCTTTACCTTTTTTAGGTTTTGGGCAAACTGTGTTTCAATGTTCATCGGGTAAGCATCTTCTTTTGCCCCTTTCTTCCCGTTGCGAACGAGCATGGCATGTTGAGACATCACCACCTCCTTCAGGTCCCGGTCGATAAAAATGATTTTGTAAGTATAACGGGCTGGCAAGTAAAACAGCAAATGGGAAATGACTTTAACAACCTTACCCGGTGTATCTTTTACCCACGAAGCGTCGTGCATCAGCGATTTTACGGCTTTGTGTTCGTAATATCCCTTGGGGTTGCTCTCATCGGCTGTGCGTTCGTTATCGGTGAAAGTGGTCAAGCCAGCGGCATCGAGCATCTGCATCATCATGGAGGTTCCGGAACGGGGCAGTCCCGATACGATTATAACCGGTTCGTCGGTTATGGTTTTATGCCTTTTAACAATCAACGGTGTCTCGTCTTTATCTTCTGTTTCGGGTTCACTTTCTGCTTTGATCGGATTGTTCTTAAAATCACCTGTAACTGTTTCTTCAGTTCTGATTTGGTCTTCGTCATCTTCAAAATCTTCGTCATCGGGCGACTTTACCTTTAATCCGCGCTCTTCAAAATAACTCCGGTGAATAGCTGATTTCTCTGGCGTTTTCTGGATTACGTCATAAAGGTAGATCAGGTAATTACGGGCTTGTCCAAGATGAGGTGCCATAGTTATGGCCAATCGGAAAGCATTCTCGGCGGCTTCGTATTGCCCATAACGCAACAAGGCTTCGCCTAGGTAATAGTGGGCAAGGGGCGTGTGGTAGGCAAGGCCTATTGCTGTTATGCCATAATCAATAGCTGCTTCGTATTCGTTGAGTTTTGTGCACGAATGGCATAACCCAATGAGGGCATTTACAGCATTTTCATCGTATTCCAATGCCTTGAGAAAATTTTCTTTGGCGGCTTTCCAGCGTTTCAGCTTCATCAGGGCATTTCCAACCTTCATGTTTATCTGCTTGCTGTGGCTAAGCTGGGCTATTTTGGTGTAGATGGTGAGCGCTTCTTTTGGGTTACGTTGTTTTAGCAACAAATCGCCTTTGTATATCTGTAGCAACAGTACGTCTGATTGTGCCTGATGATATCGGTTAACCTGTCGGCGTTTGTTCTTAGCCCACTGTTCTTGCTCTTTTTTTGTGCCCTCTTTTTTCAATTTTTCGGGCATCTTTTCCTTTGCGATTATTTTGATATCATGCTCCGTAACAAAGTTTACCTCGTGTTGGTAAAAATCATCAATTAATTTTTCGGCTTTATCCAGTTTGTTGAGCGACATATAACAACTAATTAACCGCAGGGCAAACCGTGGCTGGTCGGGCGATTCGGTGTAAAGTTCATCAAATATCTTTTCGGCTTCCATTAAATGGGATGCGCCCAGATGAACACGCCCGAGGTTATATTTTAGTTCTTTAACGGTTTTTTTAATTGCCGTTTCGATGTTCTCATCTGGCTCATCAATATAACCAAGTTCCACCAGTTGTTTTAAGGCCTCTTGTGCGGCTATGGGGTCGGTCTGGTCTTCTGATGGGAGCATTCCTGCATATCCGGAAACCTCTTCCCACGAAGGGATGGTTTCTATTTCGGGTGCATTTTCGTAAATCTGAACCAGAGGAACGCCATCCATATCTTTCCCGATGGGTAATCCCAAAAGTGAAAGCAGGGTAGGGGTTACATCGAGCAGACATGCCCCATAAATGCGTTCATCTTTTCGAATGCCAGGGCCTTTAACGACAAATATTCCGTGGTCGCGGTGCTGCTCAGCCGGGCCGGCCGGTTCGTCAGAAAGAAAAGAAGGCCGCAGGTGGTCGGGGTGGAAACCGTGGTCGGAAATGACCATAACGGTGGCATCTTCTCCGGCCATTTCAATGAGCCGTTTGAGCATCATATCGTGGTAACGGTATCCGGCTTCAACAACACCTTTATATAATTCAAACTGATCTTCAGGGATATTGGGCATCCGTGGTGGGTTGTAGTTCATGAACCCGTGGGAATAGTGATCGAGCGAGTCGTAGTAAATGGCCATTAAATCCCATTCTTCCATTTCCATAATTACTGTGGCGGCAGCATGTATGGAGGAACATTCTGCTGTAATCTTCGCAATAGATTCGAGCCGGTGATCTTGATCCTGGTCAATTTTTTCGTAATCGGGAACAAAAGGTTGGATGTGCTGAACCGTTAATTCACGCGGACTTATGCGGAAATGAGCAAAAAAGTCGGACAATTCTGCCGGGTGAACAGTGCCAGGTGCCATTGTCCATTGTCTGTTTTTGTCTAAAGCTTCGCGCTGATAATGGTTGGAAATCATTACGCCATTGATGGGTTCAACGGGGTGAGATGGCCACCAGCCTACCACGTGGCACTTCATCTCTTTTTGAGTGAGGATGTTCCAAATAGCTTTTACCTTTCGGGAAGTTGATGAAACCGGACGAATGGCGTGCATGTTTGGATCAGGTTCAGAGAACCCCAATATTCCATGCTTGTCGGGGCGCATGCCTGTAGCAATACTTGTCCATAGCATAGGTGAAAAAGGTGGGTCGAGGGTTGCCATATTTCCCATTGTACCATTTTCTACAAGGTATTTCATGGTTGGCATTTTACCCTCATCAATCAATCGGTTAATCATTTTCCAGTCGGCGCTATCCCAGCCAACTAAGAGTATTTTTTTTGCGGTGCGTTGCATTTTTATTTAAATAAGTGATAGGAAGAATTTTACTCTTCTGTTTTTTCTTTGGCGGTTTTAGCTCTCTCTTGCATATATTTTTTACGGCTTTTCCGCCATTCGATTAAGCCAATGTGCCCCATGGCAAGTAACCCGAGTGAGCCTTCGTGTGGTACATCAAACTTTCTGCCGTTTTCATCGGTGAAATCTAATTCCCGACAGTACATCATGTTGATCATTTCGTAACATATCGATGAGTTTTCTCCAATATGTTGATTTTTTTCAGATATGTTTTCTTCCATTTTGTGACGGATTTTCAATTTTACTTGGCTTGCAAAGTAGTAATTATTGATGGACTATGGTGGAATGATGTCGATAAATCTTTTTGATATGCTGTTTACCGGTAGTTTTCTCAAGTTTGCCTTTCTGTACATTTTTCTTAAAAAAAATCGAAGGATGTTTGTAACTAATTTATGATTCGATAGTCAAAGAGAAAAATGAATTTAAAAATAGCCATTAGAAAATTTAAAAATTAGTTAGTCATGAAAACACAAATTTTAACCATTTTATTGATCGCCACTTTTTCATTATTTTATGGAAACGGAATGGCAAATGAACCAAAAAGTACCGAGCTTGCAATGAATGAAATTGCTGCTGACAATTTATCGGAAGATCTTATGATTGAAGATTGGATGGTAGATGATCAAGTTTGGCATGTGGCTGAGAATATCCTGCCCGACGATACGTTGGCATCGAACGATGTTAATATTGATATTGAAGATTGGATGACCAACGATGCTGTTTGGAAGATTGACGGTACGGAAGTGAATTAATGCAGAAGTTTTTCTGCAACTTTTTTCAACATTATTCTGAATTGTATGACAGGCCGATGAATTTCATCAACCTGTCATTTTATTTTTCAAGATGTTGCTGTACGTGAAATCTATTTATTTATGATTAAATAGAAGAAAAGAGGTTATTCTTCTGTATCTTCTTCCGAATCAATATCTTCATTCTGGTCTTCTTCGTCGTCTTCTCCGGACCATACTTCTTCTGTTTCCTCAAATTCTTCCTCAATTTCTTCGGGTTCAGGCATTGAGGGCTTAACTGCTTGAGTGTATTGTGGCTCAGGTTTAACATGTTCACCGGGAATGTATGGAAAAACATCGGCTATGGTGCTGAGTTGTATGGCGGTGGTGGCATAGGGTACAAGCATGTACGAAAGGCCTTCGTCGAGTTGCTTTAGTGCATCATGTATGTCGTTTGCCATAACCAGTATGTAGTTGGTTATTTTTCGCTCTTTCCCTTTTTCTTCATCGATGGTAACTAAATTGATCTTTGCTTTGTACCACCATTCTCCATCGTTCTTCGATACCACTTCAGTGATGTTCGATTTACGGATGTTCACGACCTGAAAATCGCCCCGGGTGATTTCTTTCATGATTTCAAAGATTCTTGTTTCGGCATCAGTAAACGACACAGCATCAATTAAGTAGTTGTCGTTAACGTTTTGTTCCATCCCGCTCTGATCGAGCTTCATGTATTTTACTTTACATTCGTACCAAGTTTGCATAGTTGTATTGTTTTAGGATGGCAAAAATAAGAGAATAAGCCTAATTGAGGCCAAAATTATTCAGCGAAGTTTTTTTATCTAAACGATCTTAGAAGAATGCGGAGACGAATTGTAGCTTTTTAAAAGTATTTACCAAACACTATTTTTTCTTTTCTGCCTTAAGCGGGTGTGTGAAATAGAACGTTGTTCCTTGGTTTGTTTTTCTTTCGATCCAAATTGTTCCTCCAAGCATTTCGATAAGCGATTTGCTTGTACTCAACCCTAATCCAAGGCCTCTGTTGGCATCGGTGTAACTCTCTGCGGCTTGCCTGAATGGCTCGAAAATAAGATCGTCGTACCCTTGTTTTATTCCTTTGCCGGTGTCGCTAATGTGAAACAATACATAGGGAGGCGATAATTTAATCCGATTTTTTGGGTGCTGAGACAATTCTTTTGTCGTAGTAATCAGTTTGAATCCAACATGTATCTCACCTTCTTGTGTGAATTTGAATGCGTTGTCTATCAGGTGTCTCAATACTTGGAATAGCTTTTTTTCATCGCTTTCGATAAACGTTTCGCTATTTTGTATGTCGGGTTCACGGTACAATTTAACTGGCTTGCCGGCATAGCGTTTTTCTTCGTCGAGGGTTTCAAAAGCCCTGTCTAACAATTGGTTTAGATTAACCTCTGAGAGGTTAAAATCGATATTATGTGTTTTTATGAGGGAGAAATCGGAAATGTGGTTTATTGTATAATTTAAGGTAATGGCATTCTCAGAGATAATTTTCACATAATCATTGAGTGTAGGGTCAGTATTCATTTCGAGCAGAACATCTGAAAAACCCACTATACTATTTAATGGGGTTCGCATCTCATGGGAAAAATTCTCGAGGAAAGTGGTTTTTAGCTGGTCCGATTCATTTGCTTTTTCCATAGCTGCCAATAGCTGTGTTTTGTGTTTTTTTTGAGTAAACACTGTTTTTGTAAGAAGGAGTATAATGATCAGTAGATTGATGATGATTGCCAGCGAAATCAGGATTACTTTCTTGCTTCTTTCCCAAATGGTAACTGGTTTGTTTAGAACGATGGCATCGGCGGGTAACAAGTACTCTGGGATATTAAGTTTTTCAAGGCTTCTGAAATCAAAGACGGCCTCCGATTGGGGTATGATTAGCTTTTCAATGGGTTGATCATCATTCGTTAGCATTTTCAGGGCAGTTTCGGCCGTGAGTTTTCCCATTTGTTCGCCGGTTGTTATGTTTCCGCCAATATATCCGTCGGTTCGTGTGGCATAATAACCCGAGAAAAGTGGAGCTTCTGCATGTTCCCCAATAATTTTTGCAATTTCAAGTTCATCAACGGGTTGCCCGTTGCAGTCGATGCTAACTGATGAGCAAAAAATACAGCTTGGATAATGGATGCGCGACACCGTTTCACCAATGGTTTTTTTGTCGATACAGTCAATAAATTTTATTGTAATTCCCTTAAAATTAGTCAACACAATATCTTCGGCTTCATTCATAAGGAGTGTGCCACTTTTTAAATTGTCGGAAATGAAAAAGATAGTATCAAGGTTAGGAACAAAGCTTTTCATAATATCGAAGGTCTCTTTTATTGTGGTTACTTCTTTTATTATGCATAGCTTGCCATTGGTTTCGTAGTTTTCCGGGTCACTAATGCCTGTGGCTAGAATGGGTTTATTTACAAAGATTGGTGAATTTTGGTATAGGGTGACAAAATCGAGTGCATCGTTATCGGAAACAATCACAAGGTTAAAATCTGACGGAGAATATTTTCGCTCGAAATACGAGAGGCAAATTGGGTCTTTGTAGAAGGAACTATCTTTTTTTGCGTCAAGGTACTCAATATGGAGAGACATCTCAGGATGGTTTTTTATACATTTTTTCAATCCTTCGGTAATGCCGTCTGACCAATGGAAACCGTTGTGATACGAATTGATATAAAGCACTGATCGGGGGTGGTTGGCAGCTGATGTCAACAACTGAAGCATTGTTAAAAAAACAAATAGAACAGTATATTTTATTTTCCCCTCGGCCATCGATCCTAATTAAAATTTCCCTTTATAAATATAAGAAACAAATTTTAAATAGCTCGTGTTCGCTTCTGTTTTCTGGGGCAGGAATTGGCTGTAATTTATTTTCTTACCGATGAATCTCTAATTAAAAGGTCAGCTTTCATGATGATCCGGTTGGTCATATTAAGGTCGGAAATTCCCTTAAGGTGATTAATCATCAGTTTTGCCACCATTTCTCCCATATCGTAACCGGGGTAATTCACTGTGGTTAGGGGTGGTTCAACCAGACGAGAGATTGGGTCATTATTGAATCCGGCAATGGCAATATCTTCAGGAATTTTAATTCCTTTAGCTTTTAAAACCGACATTACTCCTGCAGCACAGGCATCGTTTGCAATAAATAGCCCATCGGGCATAATGACCATTTCCAATATCTTATTTGCAATATCAGAGCCATCATCAATTTTAAGCCCGGTTTCAATAACCAGTGAAGGATCATATTGAAAATTATTCTCCAATAAGGCAGTTTTGTAACCATTGTGGCGCTCAGTATAAACGTTGCAATTCTGATTTCCAGTGACATGCAGAATTCGGGTACACCCCTGAGCAATGAGGTGCATCGTGGTTTCGTAACCAAGTTTTGTATTGTCGATAACAACGTTGGCGCAATCGAATCGGTTGCAAACACGGTCGAAAAACAGTAAGGGTATGTGTTTGTCGATATAACGTTTAAAATGTGAGATATCTGTAGAATCTGAAGATAGCGAAACAATTAACCCGTCGACACGACTATTGAAAAGGGTAACCGAATTTGAAACTTCCTTTTTTTGTGATTCGAATGATTGAGTGATAATTAAGTTATATCCATTTTCGTTGGCAACCTTTTCAATTCCAGCCAGAACGGTTGACATAAAATTGCTGTCCAGACGAGGTACAATTATTCCGAGTGTGTCGGTGCGTTTGGTGCGTAAATTGCTGGCAAAGGTGTTTGTGCGGTAACCCATGCTCTCGGCCTTTTCTTTAATTTTTCTTTTCACCTTATCGCTAATTGCCGGATTGTTTTTTAGCGCGCGGCTTACAGTGGCGGGCGAAACACCTGTTTCTCGTGCAATATCGTAAATGGTGACTTCTTTCATCCTTTGTCTCGATTAATGACTCTTTAGTTTCTGCAATACAGCATAAAAAGTGTTTTTTACCCTTAAAATCAAATGACGTGGCTAAACTATAAAAAAAATAAACGCTGGACTACGCGAGTTCTGTATGATTTTTATAGTACACTTACCCGTGATTTGCTCCTTACAGAACAGATTCCGAATACAATAGTTGCACTCAGGTTATTAGTGAAGGATATTACAAGCTCGAACCTCTTGATGATATTTTCTCATGTGCCCACGAAGACAACAAAGAAATTATTCTTAAATGGGAATTTCCTAAAGGCGATGCAAGTCATCTGTCACGTATCTGCCCAATGGGGTTGCCATTGTACGACAGGGAAAATGGTTAACATTTTCCGAATAAAACATTATACTTGTCTAATCTTGTGAAATGATTTATCTTTCAGCTTCAATTTTAAATGTTAAAAAGATGGAACATCAAAGAAAAACCTTCACGTTGAGAAGTGTTGTAAATATACTGGCTGTTATTGGCTTAATACTCTCTTTTTCACTTGGCAGTAGGGCAATTGCTTCGGTACCTGTGGCTGATGACGATAAAAAAATTCAGAAATTTACCATTTCAGAAAAGAAAAATTCAGCCGACTTTGTCCTTGCCGAAAAGGGAAATGTAGCTTCCTTGGTTGTTAGTGCCTTCGATTTTCCCGGTGTTATTGAAGTGATGAAGATGTTCCAACAAGATGTTGAGGCGGTTACAGGTGTTATGCCAAAGCTGTTGCTCGATGCAATGCCTCAAAGTAAACAAGCGGTTATTGCAGGAACTTTAGGGAAAAGTACATTTATCGATCAGCTCATTGCTGCAGGAAAAATCAATGTCGATGATGTCCGAAATAAATGGGAAAATTCACTGATTCAGGTTGTCGATAATCCATTTCCTAATATTGAAAGGGCCCTTGTGATTGTTGGTAGTGACAAGCGCGGCACGATGTATGGCATATTGGAAGTGTCGAAACAAATTGGGGTGTCGCCATGGCATTGGTGGGCCGATGTTCCGGTAGAATCGAAACAAAATTTATATGTAAAACCCGGACGGTTTAATTTTGGTGAGCCAAAAGTAAAGTACAGGGGCATTTTCCTTAACGACGAAGAACCCGCTTTAGGGCGTTGGGCTGTAGAAAATTACGGTGGGTTTAATCATCAATTCTACGAGAAGGTTTTTGAATTGTTGCTCCGCTTGAAAGGAAACTATCTTTGGCCGGCCATGTGGTGGGCTGGGTTCAATATGGATGATCCTCAAAATGCCGAAATGGCCGATAAATACGGTATTGTAATGGGAACATCACACCATGAACCGCTGAATCGTGCGCAAGCCGAATGGCGTCGTTACGGTAAGGGGGCATGGAATTATGAAACTAATAGTGCCGAATTGACAAAATTCTGGAAAGAAGGCATAGAGCGTATTGGCAATAAAGAAGTTGTTGTTAATATGGCTATGCGTGGCGATGGAGATGAAGCCATGAGTAAGGAAACAAATGTGGCTCTTTTGCAACGTATTGTTGAAGACCAGCGCAAACTGATTGCTGAAGTAACCGGAAAGCCTACTGAAGAAACCCCGCAAATGTGGGCACTTTACAAAGAAGTTCAAGATTATTACGATCAGGGAATGCGGGTTCCCGATGATATTACTCTTCTTTTGTGCGACGATAATTGGGGCAACATTCGTAAACTCCCTGAACCCGGGGCAGCTCCCCGCAAAGGTGGATATGGAATTTACTACCATTTCGATTATGTAGGCGGACCAAGAAATTATAAATGGGTGAACACTTGTCCTATTCCACGGATATGGGAACAGATGAACCTTGCTTACGAACATGGAGTTACAGAGTTATGGGTGGTTAATGTAGGTGATTTAAAACCAATGGAATATCCAATTTCGTTTTTTCTCGATTATGCATGGAACCCCTTGGAAATTCCGGCCGAAAAACTGCCCGAATATAGTGTAAAGTGGGCAGAACAGCAGTTTGGCGAGAAATATGCGAAAGAAGCAGCTGACCTTATCGATACCTATTTGAAATATAACAGCAGACGCAAACCTGAATTGCTCGAGCCTGAAACATATAGTTTGATTAATTATCGCGAGTTTGAAACCGTTGTATCTGATTACAATAATTTAGTCGATCGCGCATCAAAGCTTGGCAAAAAGCTTTCAAAGAATTATCAGGATGCATTTTATCAGTTGGTTATGCACCCAATTGAAGCCTGTGCCAATTTGAATGAATTATATTATGTGGTAGGTAAAAACAGATTGTATTCAAGTCAGTCGAGAATTGAGTCGCTTGAACTTGCCAAAAAAGCCGAACAACTTTTCAAAAAAGATGCTGAAATTACCGATTACTATCACACTAAACTTGCTGGGGGAAAATGGAACAACATGATGAGTCAAACCCATATTGGCTATACGTATTGGCAACAACCCGAGAAAAATGTTATGCCAACAGTAAACGTTATTCAGCCGCGCAGCGAACAAGCTATGGGGGTGGCTGTTGAGGGTTCTTCAAATTTCCGTCCACATTTTCAGGGCGATTTGGTATTGCCCGTTTTCGATTGCTTTAACAATCAGTCGTATTATGTAGAAATATTCAATCTTGGAAAGAAAGGTTTTACTTATCAGATTGAAGTGAGCCAGCCCTGGATAAAAGTATCGGAAGTAAAAGGGAAAATCGATAATGAAAAACGATTAACAGTTCAGGTCGATTGGAGCAAAGCCCCCGAAGGCGATAATTGCGCACCGTTTACCATAACCGGATCCGAAGGTTCTACCACAACCATACAAGTTCCAACATACAATGTTAGTGCCGATCAGAAAAAAATCATGAAGGGTTTCTTCGAAAGCAATGGAGTAATTTCAATAGAAGCCGAACATTATATGCGAAATCTGGCTGGAAATCAGGCAACCTGGAAGGTTATTCCGGGCATGGGACGTACCCTTTCTGCAATGCACCCAACTCCGGTTACTGCGTTGCCACAGCGCCCCGGACAAGGAAGTCCTTCGCTCGAATATGATATTTATCTCCAGAAATCGGGCGATATAACCGTTAACCTTATTTGTGCCCCAACCCAGAATATTTTCAACGATGAAGGATTGGAAATTGCTGTTTCGATTGATAATGAGCAGCCTGTAATTCTCAATCTCCATAAAAACTATTCATCTCGAGATTGGGAAGAATCGGTCCGGACCAATTCGATAGTGTTGAACACATTGTTTAAAATTCCCGAAGCTGGGAACCACACACTGAAAGTTTGGATGATTGACCCAGGGGTTTGTTTCGAACGTATTCTTATTCAGACAGGTGCAGAGATGCCAAAATCGTATCTTGGTGCACCCGAAAGTATTAACCTGAGTTCTAAAAAGTAAAATGCTTATACACTGGTGGGCTTCTTTGTGGAATAGTGAAGGCATATAATACATTGTACCGGAACCCTACAGAAGTATTTTTCATTTCTCAACGTAAAAGCAGCTGTATAGAAATGCAATATTTGTTTTACTTTGTGCATATTTGTTGCTGAAAATAAGCGAGGCAATAGTATTTCTTTCATTTAGGAAAGAAAAAAAGAAGGTCGATAATTTATTTACAATATAATTCGTTTTAACACGAGTAAGTAATTTTACAAATTCTTATTTTTAGATTTTAGAAAAACTAAATATTCGAAGAAGATGTTTTTATTCGGGAAAAGTAAATCGGTTGCAAAAATCGAGCAGGAATGGCAGCAGTTAAAAGATGACTATCAGGTGTATACTGAAGTTGAAGGGTCGAAAAAATTAAAAGATTTTCTCGCATTGAAAGAGAAAGTTGAGTCTGCACCCTTTAAAGCCAGAAAGAAAGAAATTGAAGGCTTACAATTTAAAGGCTCTCCAGAAGAGACTATGGTGAAGCGCTTTGAAAAACTTGAAGCCGATCCTAAGCTTAAAACCTATTATAAAGTTCATGCTTCGGATGACCTTAAACGGTACAAAAAGCTTAAGGATCAAGATTTGAAACCCGATTCACTAGAAGCTGATTTCTGTAAAAAATATTCAAAATCACCTGATTACCGCATATTTACAGAACTCGATGGTTCTACACTTGTCAGTGATTTTGAGAACCTTAAAAAGGAAGTATCATCTGAAAAATTTAAAGAAAGAAAAGCATTTCTCGAAGATAAATATCGCTATCTGAAAACCGAGGACCATGAGTTATTGGAGAAATATAAGCAGTTAGAGAATGACGAAGCGATAAAATTATATTTCAAATACAACGAAACCGATTCTTTCAAATTCTTTCGTGAATGGTCATTGGTGCTTGAAGAATCTTTTTCTCAAAAAATAGATAAGAGCAAATGGTCGTTTATTTCGCCAGTTGCTGAAAAAGGGCCAGGCCGCAATTTTTCGGTGAATGGCCAATTGCAATGCTACAATGATGATAAAAATATCGATACAGAAAACGGAATTTTCACTTTAGAGACTCATCAAGAAAAGAAAGAGGGGCTTTATTGGGATGAAAATTTTGGTTTTGTGATGAAAGATTTTAACTACACTTCGGGGCTTATGCATTCAAACAATTTTTTCAAACAGGAGTATGGCCTTTTTGAAATGAAGCTAAAAGCATCGAAAGTTCGTGGAGTTATTAGCTCTGTATCTCTTGCTGATGATGATGAAAATGAGTGTATAAGACTTATTTCTCTGGATTTCAGAAAGGCATCTGGCGGAATTATTATTACCGAACAAGGACAACGCCTTATCTCAAAAGTCAACATGAAACACAAGCTTTCTGGCTATCTTCTTCTGTCAGTTGAATGGACTCCCGAACGTATAGAGTGGCGTGTTAACGATCGTTTCATGGGGGCATTGTCGCAAAATGTACCGCATGAAAAGTTGGGCTTGCGTATTGAAACCGAGGTTGTTAAGTCAACATCTAATTTGCCGCACCGACTTGATATTGATTGGATTAGGTGCTATAAACGCCGCAAGATATGAACCTGATTGACGCTGCTGCATGGGCCCACGAAATGGATGTAAGGGTTACCGTGTGCAACAAAAAGGGCGTTATAGTTTATATGAACCAAGCTTCTGCGTTGGGGATGCATAAGTATGGCGGATATGAACTCCTGGGTAAATCACTTTTCGATTGTCACAATCCGGCTTCATCTGCAAAAATTAGAGAAATGCTCGAAATCCCCTCTGTGAATGTGTATATTACTGAAAAGCAAGAAGAACGGAGACTTATTCGGCAATTCCCATGGGAGGAAAATGGTGAACACAAAGGCATAATTGAATTTTCTTTTGCATTACCTTTCGATGTTGAAGTGAAAAACCGTCAGTAAAGATTATTTCTTTCGTGCTACTAAGTTGTGTGCAATTTCATTTGCCTTACTTATTATTTCTTCTTCGCCATCGACATGGTGGTTCTTCATAATAATGTTTCCATCGCAAATAAGTGTATCGACCACTGAACCATTGGCCGAGTATACCAGGTTGGAAATCAGATTAAAATTTGGTGTCATTTCTGGTTTTTTCAGGTCAATCAGGGCAATGTCTGCAAGGTATCCAACATCAATTGTACCTGTTTTGAAGCCTGTTATTATTTCGGCGGTTTTAGTTGCAGCTGCAAAAGTTTCATCGGCATTCCAGAGGGTGGGATCGTTCCATGCAGCTTTGGCGTTAAGCGAAGCCAATTTCATTGCTTCATACATATCGAGGTTGTTGCCCGAACAAGCTCCATCGGTTCCAATGCCAACGGTGATGCCGGCTTTCTTCAAATCACCGTATCTAAAATGAGTACCAGAGGCTAATTTAAGGTTCGATGCCGGATTGTGAATTACCTGGCATCCATTGTCGGCAAGCATTTTTATTTCTTCATCGTTGATGTATATACTGTGGGCAAAACTTATTTCTGGTCCCAAAAAGCCAATCGAGTTGAGGTAATTTACCGGGCGGCATCCAAACATGGAAATGGAATCTTTCACTTCAATTTCGGTTTCAGAGAGGTGGGTTTGGATTCTTATATTATTGGCGCAGGCATACCCTTTCATCCAGCACAACATTTCTTTTGACACGGTGTAAATGGCATGAGGGCCAAGGGCAATTTCCAACCTGTTTGAAAAGGCCGTTTTTGCGCGGTGAAATTGTTCAATTTCTTTTTTAAATTTTTCAGAAATCTCTTTGTCGTTAAAATCAAGCACGGCAAGGGTTAGCATTCCCCTGATCCCCATTTCATCAGTGGCGCGGGCAGATGCCATAGCGTGATGGTACATGTCGATAAAAAGAGTTGTGCCGGTTTTGATCATCTCCAGACAGGCTAGTTTTGTGCCCCAGTACACGTCTTCTTCTGTTATGTTTTTTTCGAGTGGCCATATTTTTTCTTGTAGCCAAGGCATAAGTGGCATGTCGTCGGCATAGCCACGCATAAGGCTCATGGCGGCGTGGGTGTGGCCGTTAAAAAGCCCTGGCACTAAAGCCTTGTTTGTTCCGTCTATTTCTATGTCGGCATTATAATCAATTGAAGAGCCAATTCTTGCAATAGTATTGCCCTCGATTAGTATATCTTGAATCTTTTTGTTTAGCTCGATGTTTTTTATTAAAATACTCATGACGTATAGCCTTTTTTTATTTTTTCGAATGTTTATTGTTGCCTGTTTCTTTGGTTGGAATTACGTATTGTGTTGTTTTATATGTGATTAATTCTCTGAACTCAAGAGCAGACTCGTTGGAATTGTTAATTTCTCAAATATCGCTTATTCTGATTAAACAAACAATTCGTCGGGGATAATTGGCCGGATAATATATTTTTGTATTTGTTTCAGGGTAATATAAGCTCAACCAATAAAGAAAAATATTTCATAGGTTCTATGAAACGAGCATGTTCGATGCAAACAAAAACACGGATGAATATTCACATGCGAGTTTCATCCGACCTTAAAAAACAAATTTATATTTGGATGAAAAAAACAAATGCAGTACGCATACTTGATCAGCATAATATCTCTTATGAGTTGATTGAATATGAGGTTGATGAATCAGATTTAAGTGCAACAGCTGTTGCGAAGAAGTTGGGACAGGATGTTGAACAAGTGTTTAAAACTCTGGTATTGCGGGGCGATAAGTCTGGTATTTTTGTGGTTGTTATTCCGGGCAACTCAGAGGTCGATTTGAAAAAAGCCGCCAAAGCTTCGGGCAATAAAAACGCTGAGATGATTGCAATGAAAGAACTGTTGCCATTAACAGGCTATATTCGGGGTGGTTGTACTGCCATTGGCATGAAAAAAGCTTATCCAAACTTTATCGATGAGTCGTGCCTTTTATTCGATTTTATTTATATCAGCGCTGGGGTGCGGGGCATGCAAATAAAAATTGCCCCCGAAGATTTGATATCATTGACGCACATGACTGTCAACGACTTTACCTGTTCCATTCTTTGAGTATTCTGAAGCCAAGGAATTGGTTGCATTGACCTTCGTCGAGAAAATTGCGGTTGGTAATCCTGCAATATTGTGCATCGCTGCTCCAGCTTCCACCGCGGTTTGCCCTCAAGCTGGTATTGTTTACACAGAACGGGTCGGTGCTGTCGCCATTGCGTTTGTAAAACTCTTTGTCGTAGTTGTCGAAACACCATTCCCATACATTTCCACACATATCGTGAATTCCCAGCAGGTTAGGCATAAGTTCACCCACCGGATGATAGTATCCGCCTGAATTATCGACAAACCAGCCAACATTGGCCATGGTATTGCTTCCGGCAAAGCGATGTTCGTATGTGTAATCGGTTCGCTCACTATTGGTGTGATATTTAATAGCATAGCGGCCTCCTTTGGCGGCAAACTCCCATTCAGCTTCGGTGGGCAGCCGTCCTCCTCCTGTTTTGCCAATAAGGTTTGCCCCAGTCCAGGTGATATTTACAGCAGGGTATTTTTCGAACCCTTTAATTACTTTGAACCGTCCGATCTTATTGTCCCAGTATATCTTGGAGAATTCAGAATCGAGGTTGTATACTCTTGTTCGTTCTCTGTATCCTTTTTCATTGCATTTTAACATATTCAGAAAGGAACATACGACTTCATTGGTTGTTTCGTATTTTCCGATCAGAAAATCAGATACTTGAATGCCGTATTCCGGGCGTTCGTCTTCGTCGAATTCGTTATTTCCAATTTTGAAACGGTCGCCTTTGACTTTTACCATAGTGATGAAAACATCTTCCTCGTCTTTATAAAACTTTCTGAAAGTAACTTTATCGTTGTAAACAAACTTTTCGTTTTCTGTTTTCTTAGTAGCTACTTCGCGGGTAAGTTCTTCTTTAGGGTATTGTTTGACTTCCCTTGAGGGGTCATAGCGTTCAACAAAAACCATATCGGTAACAAGTTGCATCGAAGAGTCGGGGGTGTAGTTGCTATATTCAGCAAAAAGGGGAATGGAATCTCCAATTTGCCAGCCTGTAGTGGCGAAAATATTGGTTATCAAAGTATCTGCATCAAGTAGATCGCGTGTAGTATCACTTAGTATTTCTTGACGGGTGTAAAACTTCCGTGGTTTTTTAACGATAGAATCTTTGGCTTCCGTAATCAGTTTTTCAGGTTCAGCCGGTTTAATTGGTTCTGGGGCTTTTTTAGGTTTTTCGGTTTCTTTAGGGTAGTAGTAACTCTTTTTGTTTGAATATCTTTTATCTTTTGGATTGATTGATTTATAGGGGTTCGCACCTTTGATGACACGTTTTTTTTGTTTGTTTTTTGTTGGCATTGTCGCTTTTGTGGGGGTAAATGGCTTTTCTTCAGGGAGTGGTTCTATTTTTTTTAGGGTATCTATTGGAATTGATTTTTCAAGAGTAGTATCTATTAGCAACGGGAAAAGGGTGTTCATCAGCTCTTCGCTCATGAGAAAATCTTTAACTACCATGAAGGTGTCGTATAATGGGGGTTTTTCGTTAATAAGTTCAATGTCGATAAGCAATTCTCCTTTGCTTAGCTCAAATTCGTCTGTGAATGAAATTGTTGTGGTAATGGGGTATACTTCGTCGCGAAGGTTTGAAAGGATTTTTACCACAGTGTCGAGATCGTTTTTTGCATATTTATTTCCCTCAAATGATTTGTCGAGTTGGTTGAAAAATGGCTGATAGTCGACATACCTAGGCTTTTGTGGCTTAGGCGCTTTACACCCTATAATTGTTGCAAGAAAAAGTAATCCAATAAGTATTTTTTTCAGCATTTCTGATCGATTTTCATTTTATGTCCAGGTAAAATATAGTGTATCAAATATACATTTTTAGAACATTTTTCTAACTTGTTTTCTGTTTGTAATCCGTTGAATGTTTTGTAATTTTCTTTTTTAGAATAATTGGTACAAAAAAAAGCGTATATTTTGCATGTTATTCTACCATGATGAGAGCTTGTGCATTATTTTATATTATTGGTATTATACTGTTATTTTCTCCCGCAATTGGGTTATCGCATTCGGGCAGTGACTCGGAAAAGAATTTGCAGAAATTTGGGTTTGATGATATAATTTCTATTCACGGACCTTGGGATTTTTATTGGAACAAGATTTATCATGGTGAATTATTGAATCAACAGGATACGCTTGAAAAAATTGAAGTTCAATTGCCATCCTATTGGTCTGATTATACAATAAATGGATTGACTCTTCCTGGTCTGGGATTTGGGACTTTTACTAAAACAATCGTGCTTTCTTCTGATAAAAAAGGGCCAATTGGTGTTTTGATTCCAGCTATTGATGTCGCATATAGGTTTTATATCAACGGACAGTTGATGGCAAGTGTTGGAACGGTTGGAACAACGGAAAAGGATGAAGTCCCGGGCTATATGAATTCGCTGGTTGAATATTGGCCGCAAACAGATACATTGCAGCTGCTTTTTCATGTTTCAAATTTCCACCATCGGCGTGGCGGAATTTGGAAGGAGGTGAAGTTTGGTGAACTGCAGCAAGTGAAAAATTACTTTCTTCGTGACCATGTGTTCGATTTTATATCACTTGGAGTGCTTCTGGCATTTGGCCTTTTCTACCTGATTTTTTCTTTTTTCAACAAAGAAGAGAAATCACTTTTGTTTTTATCGGTTTCCTTTATTCTTGTCTTTATTCGAGGAATGTGTACCAACCATTTTCCTATCAACTTTGTTTTTCCATTGTCGTGGGAGTGGATGGTCAAGCTTGAGTATCTTAGTACTTTTGGTGCTTTGTTGTTGGGGGTTTGGGGATTCTATTTCATAAAACCTATCCGCTGGATTAAGTGGGTGATGCAGTTTTTCACCGGAGCAAATATTTTGGCCTTAATTGTAATTTTAATCACCAAGGTTGCTGTTTTTTCATACACATTATATGCTTTTTATGTGTTTCTTGTCTCTTTTGTTCTTTTATATGCCATTCAATTGGTGATTGTTATGCGCAGAAACCGCAGCGTTCCAATGCTGTACGTGTTGGGGGCAATTGTATTGGTTTTTGCGGCGTTCAACGACCTTATGATTGCTGCTTCTGATAACTATATTTTCGATTTTTATATTCTGCCCCAAATGTTTATCGTTTTTGTTCTTTTGTTATCGGTAAGCTTTTTTCAGCGCTATGCATCAACTCTTAAGATTGAAAAACAATTAAGGAATGAACTGACGAATCTCACCATTGAACTCGAAAGTACCGTCGAAAAAAGGACCTCACAAGTTATTGAGAAAACGCAAATAATTGAAGAGCAAAATCAGTTGTTGCAGAAGGATATTAAATTGAAAAACAGAATTTTGTCAATAATTGGACACGACATCCGTAGTCCGTTGTCATTTGTTATTATGGGCCTCGATGTTGTTTCTGATAAAAATATCGATGAAGGGTACCGGAATTCTTTTGTCCAGAAAATTCTGTTTTCAGTTAGCAATCTGGCGTTGCTTGTCGATAATTTACTTTCGTGGGGATTGAGTCAGAATAAACAGCTTACAATTTATCCCGATGAATGTGATCTCTCGACACTGATAAACCGTACGGTGATGAATTATGCCGGAATCTCGGAGAACAAGAAAATTACCTTCTATCAAGATGTACCGTCGAATGTATCAGCTTGGTACGATGAAAATACTATTCATATTGTTCTACGGAACTTGCTCTCGAATGCTTTGAAATTTACTCCTCAGGGTGGCGAAATTTCGATCTCGCTTAAGCAAGAATCTGATCAGGTTGTTGTCTCTATATCCGACAGTGGTGTGGGAATTAGTGCTGGCGTAAAAGAATTGTTGTTGTCAGGCAATGATGTGGTTTCAACTGAAGGAACGAATAGGGAAAAAGGTACCGGGCTTGGGCTGATTTTATGCCGTGAACTCATTACCCTTAATAATGGCCATTTCAGTCTTGAAAGTGAATTGGGAACAGGCACAAAAGTTGTATTTACATTGCCTGTAAAAAGTCCACAGTAAACTTAATCAAATAAAGAACTAATCAATATTCTAACGAAAAGAGCAACTGCCGGGGCCGAAAATTCCCGAGGTAATGCTCAGGCTTTCGTGAACCATATTTGTTAACTTTGTGACCATGTCTGAAATTAAAATCTTTAAAGCATCTGCTGGTTCTGGAAAAACCTTTCGTTTGGTAGTCGAGTATTTAAAATTACTAATCAAGAACCCAAACAATTATAAACATATCCTTGCTGTTACATTTACCAACAAGGCAACTACCGAAATGAAAGAACGTATTCTGCGTGATTTATATTCATTGTCACGGCAGGAGAACAAGCAACTATTACAGTTGCTGATGAACGAATGCCGCGTTTCAGCCCAAGATGTGGAGTTGAACTCGAAGCGTGCACTTTCACTTATTTTACACGACTACGATCGCTTTGCTGTAAGTACCATCGATAGTTTTTTCCAGGGAATTCTACGTTCATTTGCACGTGAATCAGGTTTGTATGGTTCTTACGAAATCGATCTCGATATGGATGCTGTTTTAGCCGAAGCTTGCGACCGTATGCTTATGAGTATTGATAAAGATACTGAACTGCGTGAATGGCTAACCCAAATGGCCGAAAACCAATTGCAGGAAGAAAAGGGTTGGCAAATAAAGGATACCATCTTGTCGGTTGGGAAAGAGCTTACGAAGAGTGTTTTTGTTGATTATAGACTTCATCAGGGGACTTTAGCCGAAGAACGGGAAAACATCAATGAACTAAAAAAAGCACTGCAAACTATAAAAAAGCAGTATGAAGCAGAGTGCCGAAGGGTTGGAAAAGAGGGACTTGCTCTTATGGAAAAGCATAACCTTTCGTTTGATGATTTTAAATACAAAGGAACCTCATTCCCTAAAATGTTTGAAAAGCTTGCCAACTTCAAGGGTGGTGAGTTAAAAATGGCAAAACGTTTTGAAGATGCTGCCGATAACGTAGAATCATGGTATGGCGATAAAAAGAACACCTCCAGGATTGATGCAATTTATCACGATGGAATGAACCAACTCGTTAAGGATTTTCTCGATTATTATGAAAAAAATTGGACAAGATATCTTACGGCTAAAGCAATTTATTCTAATATTTTCACCTTAGGGGTGTTGTCTACCTTATCGCAGTTTGTGCGTGAAGTGGGGCAAGAAAACAATTCTTTGCTGTTAAGCGAAAGCGACAACCTTTTGAGGGGTATAATTGCAGGAAATGATGCTCCGTTTATTTATGAAAAGGCAGGTAATTATTATCAGTTTTTCATGATCGATGAATTTCAGGATACCTCAATAGTTCAGTGGGATAACTTTAAGCCTTTGATTACTAATTCGCTGGCTGAGAATAATCCCAATCTTGTTGTAGGAGATGTAAAACAATCAATATACCGTTGGAGGAACAGTGATTGGAAATTGCTCAATAGTAACATCAAAGACGATTTGAAAAATTACACCCTTTCAGAAGAAAACCTTAGCAGCAACTGGCGAAGCCGTACCAATATTGTTGAATTCAACAATTGGTTTTTCCCCATATCTGCCGCCTTTTTACAAGACGCATATAATCAGGCGAATATTTCTGCAAATCCATATCAGTCTACCATTGTTGATGTGTATGCCGACGTGCAGCAAATTGCAGCAAGCAAAAAAAGTGGAGGTATTGTTCAATGTGAATTGATTGATGAGGAAAAGCAACCCGATTATTATAGTGCTACAACCGATCGCTTGATTTCTCAAATTGAAAAGTTGCAGGATGTTGGGGTTAGGGCATCTGAAATGGCAATTCTGGTAAAAAAGAATAATCAGGCCATGGTTGTAGTCGATGCATTGCTCAATTACCAGAAGAATAACCCATTGAAGCCCTGTAATTTCCAAGTTGTATCTGACGATTCACTCATTCTTGCGGTGGCTCTTTCTGTACGTTTCATTGTGTCAATGTTCAGGTTTGTAACTTCGCCAGACGACATGGTGAACCGCGCCAACATCGTTTTCCTTTTCCATCATTATATTCTGCCGCAATTGCAGAAAGAAAGCATTTTGGCTGTTGATAATGGGGAAAACAGAGACTTTAGTGGAAAATTAATTAGTGAAGACATCGCCCTTCAATTTTTCCCTTTTTTCAACAATAATGATTCAAAAGTGATTGCCAGGCATTGGGCTTCGCTTTCGATAACCGATCTTACTGCTGAATTGATTACTCGCTATTCTTTGGATAAGCTGCCCGGAGAACAGGCAAGCTTGCAGGCATTTCACGATGTTATTATTGATTTCTCCAAAAAAGAAGGAGGAAATCTTGCCAAGTTCCTTGAATGGTGGGAGCTGAAAGGAAGTAGTTTAAAAGTGCAAACAGCAGTCGACCGGGATGCAATTCGAATTATGACTATCCACAAATCAAAAGGCTTGGAATTTCCTTATGTTTTTCTCCCTTTTTGCGATTGGACTTTTGATGGCTCATCGAAATCAGGAACCAATTTAATTTGGTGCAAACCTGTTGATGACTTGGGTGAAAAATTTCCGCTGCTGCCGCTGTCATATAGTAAAGTGCTTAGCGAGACATATTTTGCATCAGCTTATTACACCGAGTTGCTCATGTATTACATCGATAATCTTAATTTGTTGTACGTGGCTTTCACCCGGGCAGTCGATGGTCTGTTTATTTTTTCCAAAGCAACTCAAAAAAATAGTTTGGATGTAGCGAAACTGCTTACTTCAACATTTAGTACCGATAACGCTTCGTCACTGTTGAGACCATTGAATGAAAGTGTGTTTTCCTTCGGTACGCTTGAGTGTGAAAAACGGGAAACAAATCCGGTCAACGAAATTAACTTGTCGGGCAAGATTGATGTTAAGCTGAACCTTGCTAATAGCTTGAAGTTGCATAAAAATTATGATAATTTTCTCGAAGAATCGGAAGAAAAGATGAGTGAAAAAGTTAATGAAGGTGCACTTATGCATAGTATACTTTCATTGATTGAAACTTCTGATGATATATCATTAGCCGTGAAGCAGCTTGTGATTGAGGGAAAAATCAATGTTGGCGAGTCGTCGTTTTTTGTAGAAAAGATTACAGCTTTGCTGCTGAATGAGCAAGTGAAATGCTGGTTTGATGGCTCGTTGAAAATCTTAAATGAAACCACTATTATTTCGCCCGACTTCAACCTGAAGCGACCCGACCGGGTAATGCTGGGCAACGATTTTGCCATTGTTGTCGATTACAAAACTACTTCACTGGTTTCAGAATCGCACCGGAAGCAAGTTCTGGGATATTTGAAAAAAATCAGGCAGATGGGAATCGGAAAAGTAGAAGGGTACGTATGGTACCTGAATTCGAATCAACTAGTATATGTTAGTGAAAATTAAAATTAACTCAAAAGAATATTAAGCGTGAGAAAAATTTTAAATCCGTATCATGATTGTTCTGGCGATGAATACAATTGCTTTGGTTGTTCTCCGAACAATGGAATTGGGCTGCACCTTCATTTTTTCGAAGATGGCGAAGAGTTATATGCTGAATGGCAGCCAGATGCAAACTACATGGGATATCCCGGTATTTTACATGGAGGAATTCAGGCTACTTTGCTCGATGAGATTGGAGGCTGGGTTGTGTATATAAAATGTGAGACAGTTGGCGTAACTCAGGATATGACAGTTAAGTACTTGAACCCATTGCGAATGGACAAAGGTAAAGTTTCATTAAGAGCAAAACTCATTGAACAAACAGAAAAGAATGCAATTATTCTTGCTACAATATTTGATGGAAGCGGGAAATTATGTTCCGAAGCCACATTGAATTATTTTATTTATCCTCAATCAATTGCGGTTAAAAGGTTCTATTATCCCGGAATTGAAGCATTTTATGAAGCCGCTGAAGTACTTGATGATAATGAACTATAAATGCCTTGAATGTGGATGGAGTGGTGCCGAGAATGAGCTCCTTTGCGACTCAACCGATGCTTGTAGTGGGGTGGAGCAAGTAGATGTTTGCCCCAATTGCGGTAGTCAGCATGTAATCATTGTTTTTTCTGAAACTGGCAATTAAAAAAGAAAAAGCCCCGTTTCCGGGGCTTAATCATCGTTGGTCTGTTATTCTTTCTTTTTCGGTTTATCACCAGCAATTGAATCACGCATATTAGTATCAGCGTTAATGTTCTGATATTTCATGTAGTCCATAATACCCAGGTTTCCATTGCGGAATGCTTCAGAAATGGCTAGAGGTACTTGCGCTTCGGCTTCAATAACTTTGGCACGGGCTTCCTGTGCTTTAGCTTTCATTTCCTGTTCAACAGCAACAGCCATTGCACGTCGTTCTTCGGCCTTCGCCTGAGCAATATTTTTATCGGCTTCGGCCTGGTCCATTTGCAGGTATGCTCCAATGTTCTTGCCAATGTCAATGTCGGCAATATCAATGGAAAGGATTTCAAAGGCAGTACCGGCATCGAGTCCTTTGTCAAGTACAACTTTTGAAATGTAATCGGGGTTCTCGAGCACGGTTTTATGCGATTGCGATGATCCGATCGACGAAACGATCCCTTCGCCTACACGGGCAAGTACAGTTTCTTCGCCGGCACCACCTACCAATTGTTTAATGTTGGCACGAACGGTTACCCTTGCTTTACAAATAAGCTGGATTCCGTCTTTTGCAACTGCCGAAACCGGAGGAGTGTTAATTACCTTTGGATTTACCGACATACGTACAGCTTCGAGCACATCGCGGCCGGCAAGGTCAATGGCCGTAGCCATTTTAAAGGTAAGTTCAATGTTCGCTTTATCAGCCGATACCAGAGCATGTACCACATTTTCAACGTGGCCACCAGCCAGAAAGTGGGCTTCAAGTTCGTCGCGCTTCACAAAACCAAGACCTGCTTTGTGTGCCTCAATCATGGCGCGGGTGATAACTCCCGGGGGAACTTTCCGAAAGCGCATAAGGAACAATTGCATCAGCGAGATACGCACGCCCGACACAAGTGCCGAAAACCAAATCCCAATAGGGATAAAGTAGAGGAAAATGAATAGGAGTATTACTGCTCCTACGATGAGTAAAAAAATGGGTAATTGAGTCATCTTTTATTCTTTTATTGGTTCTACATATACTGAGTTGCCCTCTATTTTAAGGACTTTTATTTTTGTGTGAGGATCGACAAATTGTCCGTTTGTTCTAACTTCAAGGGCTATTCCATTGATTTTTGCTTTTCCTGCAGGGGCCAAGCGGCCAATGGTTTCGCCGATATCTTCTGGCTTTATTTGACCTTCTTCAATATTTTTCATTTTCCCGTCGATATCGGTTTCGAGCATCATGGGTTTCATTGCTTTCCCTTTGAATATGAGGTATAAAAGCGTTGGAACAATAATCAATTCAACTACCAGTGTAATAATTCCCCCGGCACTTCCCATTGTTTTCCATGCAAAAAGAACAGCTCCGGCAAATGACAGTAAACTGCCTACTCCCGCAATCGAAACTCCGGGGATAAGCATAAACTCAACAAAAAGGAGTACAATCCCGAGGATGATGAGCATGATGATAATTAGTATTTCCATAGTGTAGTTAAAGGGTTTAAGTTATGAAAAATAATCCGGCTAAACAATCTTTGCATTTAGTTCCTTTTCAATAAGGGCTCTGCGTAATGGGCGCAATGTTTTGATGTCCCCTTTTTTTACATCGCAGCTTCCTTTATAATGAATAAGTAAAGTGCACTGTGTAGCTTGTTGTGGCGTGTGGTCGCATATTTTAATCAATGCATCAATCACATAATCAAAGGTGTGAACATCATCGTTTAGTAGTACCAGCTCGTGTTCCTGATCATTTAGCGCAGAATCTTCAAACCGAGGAATTTCTTTATATTTTTCTTTGGTCATTGGCCAGTCAATTTTAGTGCTTCGTTCAAAGGTATTCTTTTTCCGTCTTTTATTGCAATAACAAACGCATCTTTAACACTTTCCTGACGAATTTGATTCTGAAGTTTTACGGCATCTTTTATGTTGGTGAGTTCGCCGATGGTGTATACAATATAATTATTTTCGTCGGTATATTGATCTATTTTTCGGAGAACCGATATTTTCTTGAACAACTTTTTTGTCGACTCAGGAAGCTGTGTATTGTATTTCCCAATTTGTATCTTAAAAACAACCTGATTAGCTGTTGATTCCGGAACTTCTGTTATTGGTTCAGTTTCTTGAATTGTAGTGCTGTTGGTAAGTTGCGCTGTAGTGTCGGCAGGTTCTTCCATTTGGGGAAGTATCACAGGCAATTGCTGTTTCATTATTTTTTCTTCGTCGGCTTTTCGTATCGAGTCATTTTGCGCTGCCAGTTTCCATTTTTCATCTTCTTGGGCTTTTTTCCACCATTCTGCTTCCAACTTATTGGCAAGCATTAGTTTCTCGTCTGACAGGTTCTTGGTGCGCATGATTTTTTGCTCCAGATCGAGCACTTTTGTAGACAAATAATGCTTATTTTCACTTGAATATGATTTTGAATACTCGGTACGCAGACTATCGACTTCTTGCATCAATATTTTAAGTAATCCGGCATTTGTCCACCCGCCAATAAAGTTCTTTTTCCCTTGGTTTGTTTTAAATTGCCCTATTCGAGAATAGTATATTTCGGAGCTGATAATGAAATTAATCGTGGTGTCGATAAGCTCCGCGGGAATCTCAACAATTTCTTTTTCGCGGACCTTTTCTTTGTTTGCTTTTCTTTTTTCATTCAAGCGGTTAAGAAAGATTTCAGGATCCTCAGAAACGGTAAATGGATTGATGCTCTTTTTGCAAAGGCCAGTAAGTTTGTCAATTTGAAGTTCTTTTCTTTCAATCTTTGTGGCAAGTTTTGAGAATTCGTTATAAAACGAAGTCGCAATTTTGAAATTATTGAGGGCATGTTGGTTTTTTGCCAAAAAATAGTTTGTATCGTATGGGGCATTGTCGCTCTCATATTGTTGCAACAATTGGATGGTTTTTTCTCCAAAACGGTTCGTCTCGGTAAGGCAGACTCCAGTGTAGTAATTTAACGAATAATCAGTTGGGTTTAAGGTTCTCAACGAGTCAAAATAAGGCAACGCTTCTTCATATCTTTTTTGTTTAAATAGCTCATAAACATCTATATTCCCATTTGCATAAGCAGGAAAACCACACGTTAACAAAACAATTATGATTAAAAAAATGTTACTTTGTATGTGCTTTTCAATTATCATTATTAGCGTTGTTCAATTTGTTCTAAAAGTATCAACCAATTCAGTTTTTTCCAAGTAATAGTGCAATTATAAAATAATAATATCAAAATATTAAACAAAATGGCAACATTGAAAATTGGCGATCTGGCTCCTGTTTTTAAGGGGCAAAATCAACATGGCGAAGAAATATCTTTGTCAACTTACCGGGGAAAGAAAGTAATTTTATACTTTTACCCTAAAGACAACACTCCTGGGTGCACGTCAGAAGCATGTAACCTTAACGATAACTATTCCATGTGGTTAGCTAAAGGATATGAAGTTATTGGCGTTAGTCCCGACAGTGTAGTCTCGCATAAAAAATTTGCAGATAAATATGGGTTAGGTTTCAATTTGATAGCCGATACCGAACACAAAATTTTGGAAGCCTACGGTGCATGGGGCGAAAAATCGATGTACGGAAAATCGTATATGGGAGTTTTAAGAACTACCTTTGTCATCAATGAAAACGGGAATATTTCCGATGTTTTTGAAAAAGTGGACACGAAAAATCATACAAATCAAATAATTAGCAAAATACAACCATGAGCGAAGAAAATAAAGAGCTAAACAAAGAGAAACTGAAAGCATTGCAACTTACCATGGATAAAATCGACAAAACCTTTGGTAAAGGGTCGATTATGCGCATGGGTGATAAAGTTGCCGAAGAAATACCCGCAATTTCGTCGGGTTCAATAGGCCTTAATGTAGCAATGGGAATTGGAGGCTATCCGCGCGGCCGTGTTATTGAAATTTATGGTCCCGAATCATCGGGTAAGACAACCCTGGCCATTCATGCCATTGCTGAAGCTCAAAAAGCCGGTGGTATTGCAGCCATAATTGATGCCGAACATGCATTCGACCCTTCTTATGCCCGTAAATTGGGTGTCGACACCAACGAATTGCTGATTTCTCAGCCCGATAATGGCGAACAAGCCCTTGAAATTGCCGATAATCTTATTCGTTCCGGAGCGATCGATATCATTGTGATCGACTCAGTTGCAGCACTAACTCCTAAGGCAGAAATTGAAGGCGACATGGGCGATTCAAAAATGGGTTTACAAGCAAGACTTATGTCACAGGCTCTTCGCAAACTTACAGCTACAATAAACAAAACGAAAACTACTTGTATCTTTATAAACCAGTTACGTGAAAAAATTGGAGTAATGTTTGGGAACCCTGAAACAACAACTGGTGGAAATGCATTGAAGTTTTACGCATCGGTAAGGCTCGATATTCGCCGGGTTACCACCATTAAAGATGGTGAAGACTCGCTTGGAAGCCGCACCCGTGTTAAAGTGGTAAAAAACAAAGTGGCTCCTCCATTCAAGAAAGCTGAATTTGATATTATGTATGATGAAGGCATATCAAAAACCGGCGAAATTGTTGATTTAGGTGTCGAACTTAATGTCATTAAGAAAAGTGGATCGTGGTTCAGCTACGGGGATACAAAACTTGGGCAAGGACGCGAAGCTGTTAAAAACATGCTTAAAGATAACGAGGAGTTGGCACAAGAGCTTGAAGCAAAGATTATGGAAGCGCTTACAACATCCCAACCAGCGGAAATGTAGCGGGTCATTAAAATATTATTATTACTTGTCTATCTTTCCGGCGAAAAATCATTTTTACCGGAAAGATTTTTTTTATTAGTTAACTCATAATTGTAACACTTAAAAATTTAGAGAATGAAGGTTTTAAAATTTGGCGGAACCTCGGTAGGAAGTGTTGAAAACCTACGTAAGGTCAAAGAAATTATTGATCGTCAGAAAGACGATGTAGTGGTAGTTGTATCTGCATTTGGCGGTATTACCGATAAAATATTGACCATGGCTCGAACAGCTGCTACCACGCGAACCTTCACAACAACAGAAATGATGGAGATTACGGACCGCCACCTTACCGCCATCGAAGCACTTGTTCCTGTTGAAAATCAAGAGCAGGTTAAAAATATTCTTCAGGAAAAACTCAATGAGTTGAGCGGCCTTATCCAGGGTGTTTCGCTTATTGGGGAGCTGACTCCAAAAACCCTCGATAAAATTGGGGGAATGGGCGAGATGTTATCCTCATCAATCATCGCCCCGTTTTTAGGCGCTCGTTGGTTCAACAGTATGGAGCTGATTAAAACCGACAGCAATTTTCTGAAAGCATCTGTCGATTTTGATAGAACCATCCAGCTGATAAGACAGGCGTTCGTCGGATTCTCGGGGGTTGCAGTGGCACCCGGGTTTATTGCATCAAACGATCGCAACGAACCAACAACCCTTGGCCGTGGTGGATCAGATTTTACCGGGGCAATTTATGCCGCAGCCCTCGATGCTGAGTCACTCGAAATTTGGACCGATGTGGATGGGTTTATGACTGCCGACCCAAGGGTTATCAGGAAGGCTTATACTATTGATTATCTAACATATGCCGAGGCAATGGAGCTTTCACATTTCGGTGCAAAGGTTATTTATCCACCAACAATTTTACCTGTTTATCGGAAGAAAATTCCGGTACGGATTCTAAATACCACTCGCCCCGATGAGCCGGGAACACTTATAGGTTATAAAAAAATCTATGGGAAAGAGCGATTGATTAAGGGAATTTCATCTATTTCCGATATTTCATTGCTTACATTGCAAGGCTCTGGGATGGTAGGGGTTACTGGTATTTCTATGCGTTTGTTTACCTCGTTGGCTCATGAAGATGTCAATGTGATCTTGATTTCTCAAGCATCGAGTGAAAATTCTATCTCGGTAGCCATTCCAACTCTTGCTGCTGAGAAGGCGGCAAAAGCAGTAGATACAGAATTTCACAAAGAAATTGAGGCTGGATTGGTCAGTAGCGTTAAAGTTGAAAACGAGCTTTCCATTGTAGCCATTGTAGGTGAAAATATGCGTGAAAGTGCAGGAATTGCTGGTAAACTGTTCAATACTATTGGGAAAAACGGGATTAATGTTAGGGCTATTGCTCAAGGGGCTTCCGAATTGAATATTTCCTGGGTGGTAAAAACCAGTGATTTACGGAAAACATTAAATGTTGTTCACGAGAGCTTTTTCCTTACTTCATACAAAGAGTTGAATTTGTTTCTGATGGGCATTGGTACTGTTGGCGGAAATTTCATCAAACAATTACAACAGCAACAGGAAAAGTTGTTCAACGAGAAGCGATTGAAACTAAAGTTGGTAGGGGTAGCCAACAGTAAAAAAATGGTTTTTGACCGCGATGGCATTGAACTCGAAAATTATAAGCCGTTGCTCAAAGAATCTTCATCAGTTTCAACTTTCGATGCCTTTGTTCAGCAAATGAAAGACATGAATATGTTTAACTCAGTCTTTATTGATTGTACTGCAAATGAAGATCTTGCCGAATATTATTTGTCAATACTTGAGTCGAGTATTTCCATTGTGGCAGCCAATAAGGTGGCCGCTTCTTCAACGTATAGTTACTATAAACAACTGAAGGATACAGCGGTAGAAAAAGGAATCAAGTTCTATTTCGAGACAAACGTTGGGGCAGGCCTTCCAATTTTATCTACGATTAAGGATTTGATTAACAGTGGCGACCGCATTCTGAAAATTGAAGCGGTTCTTTCAGGAACATTGAATTATATCTTCAATACAATTAGTTCTAGTATCCCTCTTAGCAAGGCCGTTCTTATGGCAAAAGAAGAGGGATACTCCGAACCCGATCCTCGAATCGATCTTAGTGGAAAAGATGTGGTGCGGAAGTTGCTGATTCTTTGCCGCGAAGCTGGATATAGTATTGAAGAAGATCAAGTAGCTGTAGAAACGTTTATTCCAAATGCTCTGATGACAGGTTCGATCGATGAGTTTTGGAACGGGCTCAAGCTGCTCGATACCGAATTCGAAGACAAACGACGTAAACTCGAAGCTGAGAATAAAAAGTGGCGTTTTGTTGCGCAATATGACAATTCAGGTTCGCGAATCGCACTCCGTGAAGTTGATTCACAATCGCCATTCTTCGATCTTGAAGGAAGTAATAATATTATTTTATTCACAACTGAACGGTACAATGAGTATCCTATGCAGATAAAAGGGTATGGAGCCGGTGCAGGAGTGACTGCAGCGGGGGTATTTGCCGATATTGTCCGCGTAGCAAATATTTAGTTATCCTTGTGCTGAAGTTAATATATTGCGGTTTAACTGTATAGTGTAATGAAAAAGCTTTTGGTATCTTTATCTATCTTTACTTTTTTGTGGGCTTGTAACAGCGAAAAAGTGAACGAGCAAACCCCTGCTAAGAAGAATATACTGGTTCAGGTTTCGGTGATCGATGCCTTGTTGCAAGGAATTTACGATGGAATTATGCCAATAAGTGAACTTGTTGAGTATGGCGACCTCGGTATTGGCACTTTTCACGGGCTGAACGGAGAGATGGTCGTGCTGAACGATACTGTTTTTCAAGTGCTATCGACAGGTGCTGTTGCAAAACCTGCATCTGATGTCACAACGCCTTTTGCTGCAATAACAGCGTTCAGTGCCGATACAACGTTTGCCCTTGAAGACATTAGTTACGATAGTTTGGAGGCCAGTTTCAACAGCTTTTTTCCTACACCCAACCTATTTTATGCAGTAAAGATGAAAGGCGAGTTCAGCTATATGAAAACCCGTAGTGTTCCGGCACAGTCGGAACCCTATTTGCCTTTGGCCGAGGTGACCAAAAATCAACCCGAATTTGAGTTCAACCAGGTGAAGGGTGAAATTGTTGGTTTCTATTGTCCGGCGTATGCCCAGGGGATTAATGTAACAGGTTTACACCTTCATTTTCTCACAGCAGACCGCAAGGGTGGGGGACATATTCTGGCGTTTAATGTAAAAAAAGTATCGCTCGAAATAGGCTATTTGCCCGAATTCAAGTTGATATTGCCAACAAGTGGTGATTTCCTTGGTGGAGATTTCACCGTTGACCGGTCTGAAGACTTGGAACAAGCAGAAAATTGATAAAACAAGAACAAAATGAAATACATAATTATTCTGGGTGACGGTATGGCCGATCAGCCCATCGCAGAACTTGGAAACAAAACGCCGCTGATGGCGGCCAATATTCCCCATATCGATGAACTGGCCCGCAAAGGGAAGAATGGTCTGTTGGTTACTGTTCCTTCCGATATGCCTGCAGGTAGCGAAATTGCCAACATGGGCGTTTTGGGCTACGATGTTCACAAAGTTTATGAAGGTCGTGGCGTGCTCGAAGCTGCCAGCATGGGTGTAGAGATTAAAGATGGCGACCTGGGGTTGCGCTGCAACCTCATCTGCATTGAAGATGAAAAGATTAAAAACCATTCGGCTGGTCATATTACTAGTCCCGAAGCGGCAGAGTTGATTAATTTCCTCGATAAAGAATTGGGCACCGATACCGTGAAGTTTTATCCCGGCGTTTCGTATCGCCATTTGTTAGTCATTAAGGGAGGAAATAAATTTTTGAAATGCACGCCCCCACACGATGTCCCCGGCACTCCTTTTCAGCAGGTGATGATCGAACCGTTGAACGAAGAGGGAGTTGAGACGGCAAAGCTGTTGAACGAGATGATCCTTAAATCACAAGAGTTGTTGGCGAACCATCCAATAAACCAGAAGCGAAAAGAAGCAGGGAAAGATATGGCCAACTCCATTTGGCCATGGTCACCGGGGTACAAACCTCAAATGCCCACACTCAACGAACTGTTTGGAATTGGTAAATCGGCTGTGATTTCAGCGGTTGACCTCATTCAGGGGATTGGAGTGTATGCTGGTATGGAGGTATTGAAAGTAGAAGGAGCAACCGGCCTTTACGATACCAACTACGAAGGGAAAGCTCAGGCTGCTATCGATGCACTGAAAGGTGATACCGACTTTGTTTACCTTCATATTGAAGCCAGTGATGAAGCAGGGCATGAAGGAGATGTGGCGTTAAAAACCAAAACCATTGAATACCTGAATGACCGTATTGTGAAGCCAATAGTCGAAGCGGCAAAAGAGATGAGCGAACCGTTAGCGATTGCTATTTTACCCGATCATCCTACACCATGTGCACTGCGTACACACACTCACGATTCGATACCTTTCATTATTTACCGTCCCGGCGAAGAACCCGATGGCGTAGCAACGTATGATGAAGAGAGTGCTAAAGCAGGTGCTTATAAGACTTTGAAGGATAATGAGTTTATAAAAGCATTGCTTGGCGTTTAAAATATTTATTGAAACCATTAGTTTTGCAAAACAAAATTCAAGTTATCAACTGAAAAATGAAATATTACAGCACAAAAAAAACGGTTCCCGAAGTCGATTTGAAAACTGCGGTAACTCAAGGCTTGGCCGATGATAACGGCTTGTTTATGCCCAAACATATCGAAAAGTTTGAACCTGAATTCTTTGATAATATTCAAAATCTTTCTTTTCAGGAAATTTCGTTTGAAGTAGCCAAAAAATTCTTTGGCGAAGATATTGAAAATGAAACACTTAAAACCATTGTTTACGACACGTTGAACTTCGATTGCCCTGTGGTTTCGGTGAAAGACAACATTTACAGTCTGGAACTTTTCCATGGGCCAACACTGGCATTTAAAGATGTTGGCGGACGTTTCATGGCTCGAATGCTGGGCCACTTTCTGAAAGGTTCCGATCAGTTGGTAAATGTGTTGGTTGCCACTTCGGGCGATACAGGTAGCGCAGTTGCCAATGGATTTTTAGGAGTTCCGGGCATTCATGTTTACGTGCTTTACCCCAAAGGGAAGGTTAGCCCAATTCAGGAGTGCCAGTTTACCACCCTTGGACAGAATATTACTGCCCTTGAAATTGACGGTGTATTCGACGACTGCCAGCGCTTGGTAAAATCGGCCTTTCTCGATGCTGAATTGAACCAGAAAATGACACTCACTTCGGCCAATTCAATCAATGTGGCACGGTTTCTTCCTCAGGCATTCTATTATTTCAATGCGTTTGCCCGCAATCCACAAAAAGATAAGAAGCTGGTCATTTCGGTACCCAGCGGAAATTTTGGAAACCTTACGGCTGGGTTGTTTGCTAAACGAATGGGCTTGCCTGTTGAACGTTTCATAGCGGCCAACAACTCGAACGATATTGTATTTAATTACCTGAAAACAGGTCAGTATAATCCCAAAGCTTCGGTACAAACCATCGCCAATGCAATGGATGTTGGTGATCCAAGCAACTTTGTGAGAATTCTCGATTTATACAATAACTCACATGAAGCCATTTCTACCGATATTAAAGGCTACACTTACAGTGACGATCAGATCCGCGAAACTTTGAAAAGGGTTTACAATGAAACGGGTTATTTACTCGATCCGCATGGGGCTTGTGGCTACCGTAGCCTTGAAGAGTATTTGTCTGATGACGAAGTCGGTATTTTCCTCGAGACTGCGCATCCTGCCAAATTTACCGAAACTGTTGAAGAAATTGTTGGGAAAGGCAATGTGCCTCTGCCCGAAAAACTTGCTGCCTTTATGAAAGGTAAGAAGCAGAGCATTAATTTAGACAAAGACTTTGAATATTTTAAAGCATTTTTGCTTAATGAATAACAAAACAAAAGCGGCTTTAGCCGCTTTTGTTTTAATAACCTGAGTTCGATTTTACTTTTAAAGTTCAGATTGGCATAAAACGCTGTTTTACAAAGCAAATTTTTGAGTATTAGCGGGCTAAATCGAGGAAATTTAATGCAGGAAAACAGTGTTTTATGCAAAGCTCATTGTCAGCCACTTGTAAACAGCAATCTACTGCTTTAAAATCACTTAAAATAACCCGTCATTCCTGCGTGATTTTGCATTGAATCTTACTGTTTACAAGCGGTCTGAACTCAAAAATAAAGTCGAACTCAGGTTATTAAGCACAATGAACCTACCGCGAAGCGGTTATATCTCAATAACCGCGGGCGTTAGCCCGTGGAGAGCAAGAGAAAACCAGCACTGCCCCTGAGGGGTAGTACCTAACTCTGATTCTACTACCTG
>JAAYAG010000050.1 GCA_012719495.1 Bacteroidales bacterium | reverse complement strand
TGTAAATAATACAAGCCCGGCACAGGCATTTCACTCCTGAAAAGCTGCATCGCATTACCTCCGCCCCGTTTATCCAACTTAGTTGCTGATAAATACACTTTCCTTGAACACCGAACAAGGAAATATCAAAATCAAATCTCTTTGAAAAAAAACACCTTCGTAATACAGCAAAACACCAACGAGGCCAACACACTATCTTTCAATAAATAATAAGCCGTCAGGCACACCTGTCAATACACAAAGAAGCTATTCCCAAAGCAATTTTTTGGCTTTTGCGGCATAGGGGTTAATTTCTGTCCGAATGTCTTGATTACGAAAAACTAATCATTAGCATATTTTTCGATACAAAACTATATTACATCTTTTTATAAATTATTTAAAATAAAAACCATGAAAACACAAATTTTAATCATCTTCACTCTATTCATGCTTTGCTTTTCGCCTGCACGTGGGGCAATTAAAGTAGATGCATCGATGGTTGAGAACGAAATTACCTACAAACTCTGCTACAGCATTCCCAGCGATTTCGATTCAACCAAACAGTACCCCTTAATTGTTGCCATGCACTATTGCGGAGGAAGTGCAGATCAATACAGAAATGCCCTTTCGACCCTGGCTGACAGCCTGCGCATGATTGTAGTATGCCCCGACAATAAATCGGTAGTTATTCCCGAAAGTGAATTAAACATGTTGATTACAGCAATCGACTCAACAAAAGCATTTTATCCGATAAACGAGAATGAAATTTACCTAACTGGCATGTCGTGTAACGGAGAATATATTACCCGCCACGGGCTTAATAATTTCTATCCATTCAAAGGGATTTTTCCATGGGAACCATGGATTACAGCTGCAAACCCTGAATTGTACAATTTCGATTGCAAAACCCCGATTGTTATTTCCGTTGGCTCGAAAGACCCGAACTATACTCCCATCATTAACGTGTACGATAGCCTAAAAGCGCACAATGCCGATGTATATCTGGAAATTGTACCTAACGTAGGGCATTCGCTACCCGGAAACATCTGGGGGCCAATGATTAACTGCATCTATTACATGAATGGAACCCCCGATTTTTCAATCCAAGCCGTTGAAGATATGCAACTAAACGACACCGATTCTATCACATTCGAGGTGATGGTTACAAATCCATCAGCCGTTGATCTTCAATACTTTGTAACTCCTGATAACAATTCTTTGGTAAGCAAAATTGAAGTTTACCCCAGTAAAACCAGTAATGCATTTTCGGTTAAAGTGGTTGGAAAGCCTAAAAACAGCGGCCAACTCCTTCTCACCCTAAAAGCTTTCGATGCTGAAGGGAAAAACATGGTGCAAGGCTTTGCCAATATTAAAGTCAACAAAACAGTTTCGAGCGACGAGATGAAAACATCCGACTTGAAAATTTACCCGGTACCCGTGGACGATATACTCTATTTTTCGGGAAACGAAGAAATATCATCAATTACAATTGTCGATCTGTCGGGAAGAGAAGTTATAAAGAAACCTGTGATTGAAAACAACAAAAGCGTTGATGTTAAGTCGCTTACAAGAGGAATTTACACATTGATTGCAGAAAGTGAAGAAAGTATCAAGACGGTGAAATTTCAGAAGAAATAAAAAAGAAAAGAGGCTGTAAAAAATACAGCCTCTTTTCTTTTTCTTATATACATCACATCGTGGCAAAGCAAAAGAGCAATCTGCACCTCACCATACTCATATTCAACGAAGTTGTCACTGTGAAGTGCAATCAATAATTATCGGGCAGAAAAATAAAAGAATAATGCAAAAAGAAACAATCCGATTAAAATTGTTATTTTGTATAAGGAAAAACATAAAATAATAATTAAAATTTGAGGTGATGAAAAATATGATTGTAACAACCTTATTATTAATTGCATTCAAACTCACTGCCATGGCACAACCCGATCAAACCATAACAAATACTTTTCCTTTTGAATTGAGCAAATACCTAGGCCGCTGGTACGAAGTAGCCCGTTTCGACCACTCGTTTGAACGAGGGCTTGAGGGAACAACGGCCACCTATACCCTACTCAACGACGGAACCATAGAAGTTGTGAACGAAGGCTACAAAAACGGGGTCAACGGTAAAAAACAAAAAGCCGTCGGTAAGGCCAAACTTACTAGTGCTGCTACTCCTCGCAACTTGAAAGTATCGTTTTTCTGGATATTCTATTCGCCCTATAATATTCTTGAACTAGATGAAAACTATCAATATGCACTAATTGGCAGTTCCAGCGAGAAATACCTCTGGATACTTTCGAGAAAACCCAACATGGACAATGATACTTACAACATGCTGCTAAACAAAGCAAAAGCTCGCGGATACGATGTTTCGAAACTTATAAAAGTGGCGCATCCGAAGTAAAGAAACAACCGCTTCGACAATCATTCATACCTTTTAAAAACACTGAATATCATATATATTTAGTAACAATGAAGCAATATATCGAATGCGTGCCCAATTTTAGCGAAGGCCGCAATATGGAGATTATAGGCCAGATAACCCGTGAAATTGAGAGTATAAATGGGGTGAAGCTCATCGGTGTTGAACCGGGCAGGGCTGCCAACCGAACGGTAGTAACATTTGCCGGAACCCCTGATGCGGTTTGTGAAGCTGCGTTTAACATGGTGAAAATAGCCTCAGAACTTATCGACATGAGGAAGCACCATGGTGAACATCCACGATTTGGTGCTATCGATGTGTTGCCGCTCATTCCCCTGTATGGGATTACCATGGAAGAAACAGTGGAACTAACCCGAGAACTGGGCAAACGCATTGGCGAAGAACTTGGAATACCCATTTACTGTTACGAATTTGCCGCATTTGAAGAAAAACGCCGGAACCTTGCCAGTTGTCGTGCGGGGGAATATGAAAACCTTCCGCAAAAATTGACAGATCCCCAGTGGAAACCCGATTTTGGACCAGCCAGCTTCACCACAAAAGTAGCGCAAACAGGAGCTATTGCCCTGGGAGCCCGGAATATACTTTTGGCATACAATGTTAACCTGAACACCAAATCGGCACAAATTGCCAGCGAAATTGCTGCTGAAGTGAGAGAAAAAGGCACCCCAAAACGCAACGGGAATATGCCTCATGGAGACATAATAAAAGACGAACGAGGAAAAACAATTTTCGACCCCGGATTACTTAAAGGAGTGAAAGGAATTGGTTGGTATATTGAAGATTACGGAATTGCTCAATGCTCGTACAACATCACTGATCTGGAAAAAACATCGATTGAACAGGTTTTTGAAACTACATGTGAAAGGGCAGAAGCACATGGGATAAAGGTAACAGGCTCCGAACTCATAGGACTAATTCCACTTCAGGCCATACTCAATGCCGGAACCTATTTTTTGAAGAAGCAACACCGCTCAACCGACATTTCAATGGAAGAAATCTTACAAGTTGCCATTGATTCTCTTGGCCTTGCAGAATTAGCCCCATTCAACCCGAAAAAGAAGATTATTGAGTTTCTTATTGATAAAGAAAAAAAATCACAATTGACCGATCTTTCGGTAAAAGAATATGTAGAACAAACGGCAGCACCTACCCCACTCCCAGCCGGAGGTTCAGCCTCAGCAACCATTGCTGCCCTTGGAACAGCCCTCGGAACCATGGTTGCCAATATTTTGCACAAAAAAAACGGAGATGAAAGCAGTGAAACAAAATTTTCAGCATTGTCTAAAAAAGGCAAAGAACTAATAACCAAATTATTAAAACTTTGCAATGATGATTCTGAAGCCTATCGGCAGTTGATGAATGCCTTGGCATTACCCCAAGGAACCACTCATGAAAAACAACTCAGGCTTGAGAATTTAGCAACTACGGCAAAAAGTGCTACCGAAATTCCCCTGGAACTTATGAAAACAGGGGTATCGGCATTGAAAATGTTAATTCTCATGGCCGAAGATGGTCCTGCAAGCACATTGGCCGATACAGCCACAGGAGCTATTGCCCTATGCGCTGCGGTAAGGAGTTCTGCAATAACCATCAGGGCAAACGCTCCGCTTTTTCACGACAAAGAACTAATTTACAGCATAATAAACGAGGCCATTTGCATTGAAAACAAAGCCATTGAATTAGAGAAACAAGCACTTGCTATTGTAAATCGGCGGCTGGATGAAAAGGGCATTATTACTCTGTAAACCCGTATACTTCGCGATAAAGCGTTAGCTTAATTTCATCAAACCCTGGATTTAAGAGGTTTGTTGCCATAAGCTTCATGGGCAAAAAATCATCACCGGTTCGGTAAGGTGGCTGTAAATAATCTTCATCGTACAACGAAAAACCATTCCGCTTATAGAAGTTAATTCGCCTGTTGTTTAACTCGCTATCAGGCAATTCAACCTCAACAACCAAGGTGAGGCAGGCAAGTTCATGCATTGTTTTAAGCACCTTCTCCCCAAGTCGTCTGTTTCGCTGTAATGGGTCGATAGCAAAATGCTCTATATAAAGAAACTTCGGAAAATCCCACCAGCAAATTACGCCAACAGGTAATTTATTCTCAATGATCACTCCTTGTGAAAATACCTCGGATGAACAAGCCAACAAGCACTGTCGGGAAAAATCACGCCGCTCATTCTCAGGGAACGATATTTCGAGTAAATTCCGGGTGTACCCCCACAACAATTTATCGGAAGGAAATATTTTACGGATTTCAGGCATAGCATCGATTAATATCTCAACAAAAATACTTTCTCTGATCGTTGTATCATAAACTTGCCGAAATATAAAATGAACATATCTTTATACTCGAAAATAAAAATTAAAACCTTGTGCATAACCTTAAAGACATACTACTGAAATATCCCGGATTTCTTTTTGTTACAACATTGCTTGTGTTTTCATTTTTATATGATTATCAATCAATTATCAGCAAACCACCACAATCGATACACGCATGGAGGCAATCAGATTGTGCCTCGTTGACCCTCAATTATTATGAAAACGGGATGCGGTTTTTCGAGCCCGAAACACACAACCTCACCTCCGACGGGGGCACCACGGGCAAATGCAGCCCCAGCGAAATCCCCATTCTTTATTACTGTGTAGCCTTGTTATATTCAGCATTTGGACATCACGACATTATTTTCAGGCTCTTAAATACACTTATTTTCTTTTTCGGTCTTTTCTATCTTTTTAAGCTTTTTCGTTTTGTGCTAAAAGATATATTCTGGAGCATTGCGCTTACCTTATTGATTTTCACAGCTCCGGTATTAGTATATTATGGGAACAATTACCTTTCTAACTCATCGGCCTTGGCCTTTGTGTTTGTAGGCTGGTATTACTTTTCACGGTTTCTCGACGAGAAGAAAAATCGCTGGTTCCTGCTCTCGGTGCTGGCCTTTTTCATTGGCGGGGCATGTAAGATTACTGCCCTTTTCAGCGCTTTTGCCATTTGTGGTATCATTGTTCTGGAACTCTTCAAACAGGTAAACTTCGGGCAACAACAAAAGCTTTTTGGAAAAACGTACTTCTATCTTCTCCCATTCCTTGCAGCCTTTTTCGTAATTGGCAGTTGGATCTTATTTGCCCACTGGTACAACATTTCACACCGTTGCACGTACTTTTCAACCACAATTTTTCCAATATGGGATTTAGACAAGACAGGCATCAACACCGTTTTACAAGCAATTAGCCAACGCTGGCTCGACAATTATTTTCATCCGTCAACCTTGATTTTCTTAGGAATTTGTGTGCTCTTTTTGATTTTCACCTTCCGAAAAGGCAACAAGCCACTTCAATGGATCATGATTTTCATCTCGTTAGAGCTTTTGGCATACAGCATACTTCAGTTCTGGACTTTCAAAGAACACGATTATTATGTGATCGACATGTACATACTTCCTGTTCTGATTATTCTGGCAACTTTCGATCGGCTGAAAACCTTGGCAAAGCCCATTTTTAATTCACCTTATTTAAAAATCGCATTTGCCCTCTTTGTGACTATAAATGCCTGGCACGCAAAACAAATTATAACAGAAAGGTATGAAAGCATCAATAACTTCCAGAGTCAAGAAGATTTGTACTCTATTGAGCCATACCTGCGTTCCCTAGGCATACAACATGACGACAGGGTAATTTCGATCCCTGATTATAGCCATGTAAGCCTTTATGCGATGAATCAGAAAGGCTGGACTGAGTATGTCGACGCACAATTCAACCGGGGAGAAAAAAAATACTATAACCACGACAGCGCTGGAATTGCTGAATCGATAGAAAACGGGGCAAAATATCTGATAATAAATGGGATTAAAGAATTATACATAAAACCCTATTTGCAAGCGTTCAGCCGCAATCTGGTAGGTGAATACGGGAATGTACTTATTTTCGATCTAAAGAATCAAACGCAAAATTACACGCTCCCCGAAAGAAAAATACGTTACACTATTCGCTGCGATGCAGAAACCCTGAACGACCAGAAAGATAGCTATATCATTCAGGATAATGTCATTACAGCAGGAAATGGAAACACACAAAGCCCGGAAGAAGCATTAGAAGGAAAATATTCGGCAAAACTCGATAAAAACAATCCGTTCGGCATGACTCTCAGGCTGAACGATATACAAAAAGGCGATAGTTTTGCTATTTCGGTATGGCGCAAAGCACAGAAAGACAGCAGAAGTGGTATTGTAGCAGCATCGGTTGGCGGCGGAGGGCTTTATCTGCACGGCGATAAGGTAATTGAAACAGAAGAAAATGGTTGGGAAAAACTTCAGCTAGAATTTTTCATTCAGCAAGATCTTCCCAACCACGAATTAAGCATCTACCTATATAATCCGGGTGAAACGCCGGAATGGTTTGACAACCTTGAAGCAGTGCACTATGCAAGTTGCTTTTAATTCTTATTCCATAAAACCAGCAAGTGCATACACCAGAGCAGCTTGCCAGTTAATGGCCACTTCGTTGGTTGTATAGCTTGCCTCTTCATCTTTCCAGTCGGTGGCTTTATTACCTCCACCAACAATATACCCGGGCCATGGATCAGCAACAGAATCGCCCCCTGAGCGACGATCGTGAGGATGCATAGGTGGCTTATGGCCAAGGCCGGTAACAAACGACCTGCCATATTGGTTCCGGCCAAAAATATTATGCACAGCATCGAGAGCCGTTTTCACATAACGAGCGTCGGGATTAATTTTATTGGCAATCTGAAGATTAAGCACTTGCCTGGCAACTGTTCCGTTACACCCCCAGTAATACCTCGAACCTAACGGACGGGCAAAGATATCGTTAGTGGCTTTGTCTACAATTACATTAGCTACATCAACCACTTGTTTCCTAACTTCTTGCAGAAGCTCAGCATTCCGACCTTCTCTTTTCGATAAAAGATAGGTAAACGTTCCCATATTGCGCACATTGCCCCAATCCCAATCTTCATCTACCTTAACGTTCATCGATGAAAGCCGTTTTTCGAAATCGGCAAGATATTCTTTATTTCCAGTGGTTTCCCACATTTCTGCAGCAGCCCAAAGACGGTCATCATCATCGCGACCACCGTAACCACCCGTCTGGAACCGCTGCCTTAAAGGCTTATATTCCGGATTATTAGTCAGGAAATTATAACTCGAAACAGCAGCATCGAGACAAGTTTTCGCATAGGCTTTATCATACGGTTCGAAATAGCGGGCAGCCTGTGCCATCATAGCTACAAAATCGGCAGTTGCAGCAGAGGTCCAATCGGTAAAAAACCTTTTCTCCGTATCGAGTTCAGGCAACACAAACCCTTCGAAATTTGTACGGGTAAGTTTGTGCGAAACACGGCCTGAGCCATCGGGATAAGCCATTTTAAGGAGCCAATCGGTTTCCCATTTCAACTCTTTAAGAAAATCGGGGAACCCGGGAGCTGTTTCCGGCAAATCGAAATCGGCTTTCTTAAGCTTATCGTTAAACTGTTCCCAAGCCATAAACATCATACCCACTGTAATACCAGCATTTACAACATATTTACCGTGGTCGCCAGCATCGTGCCACCCACCGGTACCATTCTTTTGTTGTCCTGAAATACCAATTGAATCGAGCCAGCCATCGTTAAGGTGACAAGCCTGGTGCGAAAAATGAACCCCGTTATGTTCGCCCTCAACGGCAGTACCACAACGCCAGAGATAGAATGCCCTGAATGAAGTATATAGCGCATCGTTATAAACATTGGCACCAATAGAGAATGCGGCTGACTTTAAGGTGTCGCCAGCTTGCAGATAATATTTTCCCGGTGCTGAAACAGCAGAAAAATCGGCAAACCTTACCGAACGTTCAACATCGGCCTGCGAATGAATTTCGCTGGCAGCAGCTGAAAATACTACTTTTCCGGAAGCAGCATCAACCACCTGAAATGAAACAATGGAGGGATCAACTGAAGCTACTTTTGGCTGCCCGGGAAGGTAACCCAATGAATTGATAAAGAAGCCACCGGCTATAATTTCAGAAACTGACAAAGCAATAACAAGAATTGTAAAAACTAATCTTTTCATAAATGGAAAAATTTTAATTATAAGTTAGTTACAAAACCCTTCCCTGTTTTCGAAAAGGGTTTGCTTTATAAACCTGCTTATTTTTTCACTGGTGAAAGCCTCAACATAAGCACATCATGGCCAGGCAGAGTAAAGTCGAGGGCTTTTCTGGTGTCGCCCAGGTTTTTATGAGCCCACAAATCTCGCAATGTATAGTTCACTGTCAAGAAATCTGTTGAACGCTTGGCAACATCATCAACCACCTTCTGATCGAACCATTTATAAGACATCTTTTTGTCGATAGTGTCGCGATTCAGAAAGCAAACAGCCCAATCGCCGCCTTCGAGGGGTTTATACCAAACATCGACCCCGTTCTCGCTGGCAAATTTAAGCCCTTGAACCCCCATGCGATCCTGATCGACAGCAATTGCCTCGGCGTTGGTAAGAATGGTTTTCACCTCGGGAGTCATGTTACGAATATCGTTGCCGGCAATAAGCGGGGCGGCCAGCATACACCACATGGAAAAATGAGCACGGTCTTCGCTCACGGTCATTCCGTTTCCTACTTCCATCATATCAGGGTCATTCCAATGATTTGGCCCGGCATGTTTCCGCAGTTCGCTGTTATCCCTAAGGTCGAGGATTTGTAATACCCCCCACTGGTTCCAGGTCTTGTGATCGATTACACAATCAAAGCAATGGTAAATATCTCCAGTGGTGCGCCACAAGTGGCCAATGCTATCGCCCCAAATCCAGGGTTGGTTATCGCCCCACTCACAAATACTTAACACCATTGGACGCCCGGCAGCGTAAAGGGCATTTCGCATGGTAAGATAGGCACCTTCAGCTTTTAACCCGTCGGTAAAACACCAGTCGTATTTCAAATAATCAATTCCCCAACTGGCATACATCATGGCATCCTGATATTCGTGTCCACGGCTTCCGGGTCGGCCTCCACAGGTTTTCCAACCGGCATCGGAGTAAATTCCCAGTTTTAAGCCCTTCGAGTGCACATAATCGGCAAGTGCTTTCATGCCTGAAGGAAAACGTTGCGGATCGGGATGAATGAACCCCAAACTATCGCGCGTACCATGCCAGCAATCATCTATATTAATATATTCATATCCTGCATCTTGCATACCAGATTCTGCCATAATATCGGCAACTTCGCGTATCATCTTTTCATCTACATTGCAGGCAAAATAATTCCAGCTATTCCACCCCATAGGAGGCGTAGGAGCCATGTTTTCGAACTTTTGCGCATTCACAGCCAGCGACGACACAACGGCAACTGCGGCTAAAACAATCCTTCTCATACCCTAAATTTTTTTGTTTATTGAGTTTCAATCGTATAAAAATCACCAACGAAGAAACTACCATGAATCTGTACGGAACGGTTCAGCGGGGAGTCCAACTGAATTGAACAAGTTGATCTCGCCCGGGTTGTTGGCCCAAAGGAACCTGACAGATTCAATTTTATCTACATCGGATGAAGTTACCTCAACAGTATTTTTCCCAGCCAACGCTGCTTTTGCATACACAAACTCCTTGTTGCTGCCTGCTACAGCAAATCCGTTGATGTATCCATATTTGTTCTTCAGGACTAACCCATCGGCTACTTCGGTAAAAGTTACCAAGGCTTTATTCCCGTCGAAAGTAACTTTTTCAACCCTAGGTCCACTGGCAATGATCGTTGATTTTCCGTAATCGTTTTTCAATGAAATAGCAGCCAAACGGTTACCAACATCGGTTTTGTTACGCGGATGAATGTCGTCGGCAGTACCAATATCAATAATACATGCCATACCAACACCGGGCATTTTTGCCACATTTACCTGGGCTTCGCGCAGATAAGGCCACACATCGTTTTGCGGTACTTCTGTTTCGGCCATGTAGTTTGCCAACTGCACCTGATAAAAAGAAAAATCGCCACAATTCCAATGTTTTCGCCAATCGGCAATCATGCTTTTCAATTGGACTTCGTATTTTAACGCCTCGTTAAAATTATCGGCATTCGATTCCCCCTGGTACCAGATAGCCCCTTTTATGGCGAAGTTGGCAATAGGATTAATCATTCCATTGAACAACAATGTAGGATATTGATTGGGTTGAATACCTGTCATAGCAGGGCTTGTAGGATTCGCCGGGGTTTTTAATTCATCAGGTATCAATTTCCAATTCCCCGACAAATCGACACTGATGCTTCCATCGGAAAGAAACATGTCTGAAGCTAATCCCCAAAATCCACCTCCTCCGGTATAGTCTTCAACACGTACCACTAAATAATTATCGCCAGATGTTAGCACCCCCGAAGGTATTTCGTACATTCTGACCTCGTTATACTGATTATATGTTTCGCCAACCCGGTGTCCGTTTATCCAAAGAATGTCAGAATCGTCGATTTTAGCGAGTCCAATACTTGCTTTTTCAAGGTTAAAGCCCGAAGGAAGGCTTACTTTTTTTCGATACCACATGATACCGTCGAATTGCTCATACGTGTGAATATTCTCCCACAATTCAGGCTGATTCGCGGTCATCCACTTCGAATCGTCGAATGATGGGAGTATGTATTGATGAGACCAATCTTTTTGTTTTACCTTCTCATATTCAACCTGATAAGCATTAAAAACCTTCTCCTGTTCGCGAGCAATTGCCTCAACATCAATTCCTTCAATTTGAGCCAACCACTGAGCTGTTTCAGGATCCTGTTTCACCGCTTCGGCACTCGTCCAGGTTTCAACTATTGTACCGCCCCAGTTGCTGTTGATCAGCCCGATAGGCACGCCTGTTTCTTCATGAATTTTCTTTCCAAAGAAATAACCTACAGCAGAAAAGTCGGGCACCGAAAGCGGTGTACAAACTTCCCACTGCGCTTTTCCAGTATTTTCCACTGGCTTAAGGGCTGCGTTTTTATCTACAAAGAAAAGCCGGATGTTGGGATGATTGGCATTTCGCACTTCGGCCATGCCATTCATAGCATTTTTAAGTGGCCATTCCATATTCGATTGTCCTGAACAAACCCAAACATCGCCTACAAGAATATTTGACAAGACGATTTTGTTTTTCCCTTCAACCACAAGTTCGAATGGACCACCAGCAGCTCCTGTTTCAATCTTTACATTCCAATGTCCATCTTTCGAAGCTTTACACGAGAAGGTCTTTCCTCGAAAGGTAACCTTTACTTTTTCGCCACCCGATGCCCAACCCCAAATGGTTGTGCCTTTTTCGCGCTGAACAACCATATTGGAACTCAACACATAAGGAAGACTAACATCGGCATTGGCGGGTTGTAACCCAACAAGCACAAGCAGAAGCAATAGCGCTAAAGCATGCAGTTTAGCCGAGATTTTTTTTGTGTACGTATTCATGTTTTTTTCATTAAAGTTAACCGCATTTGAACCGGCATGTTCTGTGATGTACAAATTTGAACTTTTTATGTCATCAATGCGACCTCTAATTTATTCACTTTAGGAGGAATTTAGACAAATAATGAGGGACAAATCTTTCAGGAAAATTCAACTCAGAATATTCCTTTTTTGCTTTTTTGTCAACTCCTATTTCTGTTTTCTATTCTGCAATTTGAATAATCAGATCATTGGGAAGATAAAAATAGCCGGTATCACAAATCTGAAAATCAACACATTGTAACATCAGCCATTTAAATAAAAGCCTCCTTATTATCCAATTTTAAAACTATTTGACCACTATTTTCCGTGTAGTAATTTGTTTATTGCTGATTAGTTGAACCACATAAATACCCGGCATAAAGTCGATATCGACAGAAACAATGTGCTGATTTTCGGCTGCAAAAGATTTTATGAGTTGCCCACTCGTTGAAAAGAACCTCAGTTCGCGTTTTTCTTCTGCTCCAATAATCTGAATCGCCCCGCTGAAAACCGGGTTAGGATAAATAGTGAAACCCGGAGTGTTTTGAATCTCATCAGCAGACAGGAACCCGCGAAGATAATCTCTTAACCAAGTCATGGCTTCACGCTCGGTTCCATCGGAATTAACAAGAAAGGCTCGCTCATCGGTGCGCCACATTCCTGGTCGAAAACCCCACAACGTAACTCCTTTCACTGCAGGATGTTCCCAAAATGTGGTGAATATTTTTTTGTAGGCAGCTAACTGTATAGCATCGGTTTCTCCATCTACATCCATCTCGGTAATATAAATTGGCAAACCGGCTTGGGCGACAATATCAAGGTTGCTTTTGATTGTTGAAGCCGAAACACCCGTATTGAACGAATGCCCCTGAACACCAACCACGTCGATTAGGTTATCACTCTTCAACAAGTCGATTATGGTTTTATAACGACGAGCATTATTGGCATTGTCGGTAATGCCATATTCGTTGAGCATTAACTTAGTTGTTGCCGGAAAATATTGACGAGCCATTTTAAAGGCATTTACAATCCAATCGTATCCTGTTTGTCCTGTACCACCAAGGGCATTGATGTAGTTTCCGCCACCACTGTCTGGTTTGTTTGGAGGATCGTGAAGAGCTTCGTTCACTACTTCAACAATTTCGGCTTTTGGGTAACGATTAGCCACTGCCTGAAACCACTCGCGAATTTCTTCGAGCTGTTCACTGGCCGGGAGGTTTTCAATCCATTCAGGTTGCTGATTACCCCACACCAACACATGATGCCGGTATGGAAGATTATTCTTAAGCGCAAAATTGTAAGCTTCATCGAGTTGCCCCCACGACATAACATCGCGCGAAGGCTCGGCCGATCCCCATTTTCCTGCGTTTTCAGGAACCACTTGGTTCCAATATTTTTCAAAATTGTCCTTTGTATGAGAGGCATACGCACAGCCCACATATTTCGACAACCCGTATGCCAACGGCTTATCACCAAGTTCAATTTCTGGCAAATCAACAGAACCTTCTTCCCCGTTATCGAGATTCTTTACGGTATAATACAACCCGGCAGGTGCAAACACAAACTTATCGATCTCAAGTCCATCTTCTCTGCCCCCAATTTGAAAAGTGAGCGGTTTCCCTGCTTCATCGGCAGAGAAGGTGATTTTGGTTTCGGCCAAAGAAAATGCTGAAAGGTTAACCCATTTCCAAACAAGGTTTCCGGCACCACCATCTTCATATACTACGCTTTTCTGATTGTCGTATCCTGTAAGGCTCAACTGATTAACAGTAATCCAATCATCCCCTTCAGTCTCTGATTTTGTTCCAAAGCCATTTCCGTAGAAAAAGCTGTCGTCGTTTGCCCCATCGGCACCAACACGCAGTCGGACAAATAAGTAATATTCGCCAACTGCAGGTAACGAAACCTGAAAGGAAGCAACCCTCGCTACTGTGCCGGGGAAATTGCCACCATCGTTACTTGTTGAGGCTATATAGGAGTATGTATCTTGTTCCCGAATTTCAAAATCGTCCCCTAAGGTTCCGCTTTCGGCCTCAACGACCAGCATATGGCCCTGAGTCCATCCAGTTGACAAAAAAGCCAATACAAAAATTACTATCAATAAAACATGCTTCATTGAAGCAAATTTATGGAATATACATTGCAATAACACCAAGCGTTAAGCCTTTAATTTCGGCAAGGTTTTTCATACGCCCGTACAAACTGTAGCCCGGATAATTTTCTTTCCCGATGTCATCAAGCATCTGGTGCCCATGATCGGGGCGCACAGGAAGTAAGCAGGCTTCACCTGTTTCCTTTTCTCTTCTATATCCCTCGGCAACAAGCTCTTTCACAACGTTTATCATATCAATATCGCCATCAAAGAACGTATCTTCCTGAAAATTAAGCCCAGAATCGCGAGTTAAATTACGCAAGTGGGTAAAATGAATTGACGGAGCCAGCTCTTTAGCTATTGCCGGAAGATTATTAAAATGCCCGGCACCAAGAGAACCAGTGCACAAGGTTATCCCGTTCGATGGTGATTTGATCATATTCACCACATCGTGCAGGTCGTCGACTGTGCTTACAATTCGGGGTAACCCCAGCAAATTCCATGGCGGATCGTCGGGATGAATGGCCATTTTTACCCCGCATTCTTCAGCAACAGGAACCACCTGATTGAGAAAATAGCTGAGATGTTGTTTCAATTTCTTCCTGTCGATTCCGCTATACAGGTTCAAATGCTGCTGAAACTCGTCGAGCGAATATGTTTGCATCGACCCGGGAAGCCCATAAAGAATTGTATCTTTGAGGGTTTGCTTTCCTTCGTCATCGAGTTTTGAGAAATAATCAGAAGCATTTTTTATTACTTCTTCGGGATAATCATTTTCAGCACCAGAACGTTTTAAAATAAAAAGGTCGAACGCTGCAAAAATGAAAAGCTGAAACCCTGAAGTTTGACTGCCATCGTGAAATTGTACTTTCAGGTTGGTTCTCGACCAATCGAGCACTGGCATAAAATTGTAACATATTGTTTTTATGCCATTCTCGGCCAAATTCCGAATAGAAATCTTATAGTTCTCTATATGTTTAAGATAGTCACCGGTTTGCCGTTTAATATCTTCACTTACGGGAAGACTTTCAACCACAATCCATGTCATGCCGCTATCTTCAATGATTTTTTTACGCTCGGTAATCTGTCCTTTTGTCCATATATCTCCAACCGGAATTTGGTGCAAGGCACTCACGATGCCCTGTGCCCCGGCTTGTCGGATTTGTGGCAAGGTTATCCGGTCGTTGGGACCGAACCATCTCCATGAATAGATAAACTTCATAGTAATCTTCTCTTTATACTAAACTCCACTGAAAGTACTGAAACCGCCATCGATAGGCAGCACCACGCCTGTAACAAACGAAGCTGAATCGCTCACCAGAAACAATACGGCCCCAACAATTTCACTGGCATCGCCAAAGCGGTTCATTGGGGTATTAGCTAAAATTTTCATGCTGCGTTCGGTGTACGAACCATCAGGGTTAATGAGCAAATCGCGGTTCTGGTTTCCAACGAAGAAGCCGGGTGCAATAGCATTTACCCTCACATTGCCATCGAACTTCATTGCCATTTCCATAGCCATCCACATCGTAAAATTCGACACCGCAGCTTTACTTGCCGAATACCCCACCTGGCGTGTTATCGCCTGAAGTGCAGCCATCGACGAAATATTAATGATATTTCCCGATTTCTGTTCAGCCATAACTTTACCAAATACCAACGAAGGCAACACGGTTCCTTTAAAATTCAAGTCAGTAACTTTATCCAACGCATCGATGCTTATATCGAAAATGGTTTGTCCTGGATTGACTGAGGCACCAGCCATATTCCCCCCTGCTGCATTGACCAGAATATCTATTTTTCTAAACTTTGCAAGAATGACAGAACACGTTGCATTTAGCGCATCCATATCCAGAACATTGGTTTTCAAACCTATTGCCACGCCCCCTTGCTCTTCAACCTTACGAGCAGCAGCTTTAGCCGCGTCTTCATTAATGTCTAGAAAAACTACTTTAATACCTGCCTGTGCAAAACCGTGTCCTATTTCCGAAGCAAGCACTCCTCCTCCGCCGGTAATTACGGCAACTTTCCCTTCTAAATTGAATAATCTGTCTAAATAACTCATATACATGTTTCTATTAATTTTCAATACCCGGGACGTACCGAAACTGAAGGTTCTGGTAATATTCCAATGTCTTATCGGGCTTTTCATATTTTTCAGGAATCGGCATCTTCGAGAACTGCTGGAAATAAAGCAAACAAGCATTTCTCCACCAAACCGATTCATTTACCTGTATTTGTAATAGCTGGGAAACATGATCGAAGCGTTGGTCGTCGATCGACCCTTTCAGCCCCTGCCATTGTTTCTGCATTTGTTTTACCGCATCGGTTCCCCTATAATATTGGTCGCATATTGCATTCCAGAGGGTTTGACCATTTTTCAACTTGTATGTCCAAGGAACATGATGGAACCAAAGCAATAAATTTTCGGGACAATTCTCGAGCTTGTCGAACTGTTGCCTTACCGGCTCGTAATACTGAGCCACCGCATTACTCCCCGTTGATGACCGGTTGAAACCAATTCCCAACGAATCGGCACGATGATAATACAATGAAGTCCAGTCGGGACGACCACCGTCGACCCAAGGGCCAGGACCCCAATGATGGTTTCTTGCCATAATGTGATGTAATCCCAGCGGGGTCATATAATCAACCATTGCTTCGCGTGATTGCATCATCATCGGTTTCAGCACATCAATAACCTTACTATCGTTTGAAAATGTCTGTCTAATCCACTCATCAGCAATATCTTCAGAAGAAAGATTCGGATTCCATGCCAAACGTCCGTATGCGTACCAGTTTGACTGAGCAAAAGGGTGACCGGTCCAGTTGCGATCATTCCCAATATTCGAGACGCCTGCCATACCTGAATAAAGATGATTGTCGAGTGAACCATCGATAACTTTTGCCACTGTAGAACCTTTACCTTTCGCGTGCGTATCGGCATCGAGACATTCTTCAAATAACGGTGCCAAGTAAACCAGATGAGTGGCACAACCAGTATATTCCTGAGTTATTTGGAATTCCATCATGAGGGGAGTTTTTGGCATAGCCCCAAAAAGCGGGTGAAAAGGTTCTCGTGGTTGAAAATCGATAGCTCCGTTTTTCACTTGCACAAACACATTCTCATCAAACTTCCCATCGAGCGGATTGAACTCGGTGTATGCCTGCTTTGCCCTGTCATCGGGCACATTATGATCGTATACAAAAGCACGCCACATTACCACGCCTCCGTGAGGAGCCAGCGCCTTAGCCAGCATATTGGCACCATCGGCATGATTACGACCATAATTTTGAGGCCCGGGCTGCCCCTCAGAATTAGCTTTTACAAGAAATCCACCAAAATCGGGGATTGCCTTGTAAATTTCTTCAACTTTAGTTTTCCACCAATCGGCAACTTGGGCATCAAGCGGATCAGCTGTTTTTAGTCCTCCAATTTCTACTGGCGCGCTAAACCGGGCTGTGAGGTATATTTTAATTCCGTAAGGACGAAAAACCTTAGCCAAAGCTGCTACTTTTTTTATGTATTGATCAGTAAGAACCAGCGCATTGGCATTCACATTGGTAATTACAGTTCCATTAATACCAATTGACGCATTGGCCCGGGCGTAATCTGTATATCGGGGGTCGATATAATCGGGCAATTTGTGCCAATCCCAAATTGAAAAACCAGCATAGCCGCGTTCTATGGTCCTGTCAAGGTTGTCCCAATGGTTGAGCAAACGGTGCGTCGTTTGTGGTTTTTCTTCAATATTCAAAGCCACAACTGATTTATTCGACTGAATTAGACGAAGAAAATGAAAAGCTCCGTACAATGTACCCACCTCGCTGTTCGATGCAATAACGATGTTCTTTTTTCCTTTGCTTGTTGTTTCAACAATAAGGTACCCCTCGTTACCTAAGCGGTCGAGCCTCGAAACAAGATTGAGCGACCGGATAAATTCCGAATTGGATGGAGTCCCAATTACCAAAACATTTTCGGAAGACACCACTGACGATACAGAATATGGCTGTACAAGCATTGCCGAAAGCCCTCTGGCAATTTCACTCTTTATCACTTCGGTTGTTTCTGATTGCCCGAAAACGACCACCTCTTTTATGGCTTTGCAATATTCGTTAAGCAACACCTGATTATCAACGGGTTTATAACGAAGCCATAGCTCATAACCATCTTCAGACTTTCCAATAAGGAATGTAAACAGCAATAAAAAAGTCAGGAAAAATTTAGTCAAATTTGCCATAATTAAATATTTTACCAGTTATTGTTTTATTAACGATGATTCACGTTCAATCACTGAAGTATCAATTATTATCTTTTGAAAAGCAAAATCGTAATTATCTATCATTTCAAAAAGACGGTCAGCAGCCATCATGCCGGCATCCCTTCCACAATAAGATACGGAAGAGAGCGGTGGATTAACCAGCATGCAAATCGGGTCGTTGTTGAACCCAATAATTAGTATATCGTTCGGAACAGCAATCCCGAGTTCTTCAAGTTGAAGCATACAGCCAGCCGCAGCAATATCGTTTGCCACAAAGATTCCTTCCGGACGGGGAGACATTTTGCCAATTTGATTTGCTGCATCCCGGCCTGTTTCCATGTTAAGTGCTGGCAGAAACAAGGTTGAAGCGATACATCCGGCATCTTTAGCAGCAGCTTCGAACCCCTGACAGCGATCGGCGTATACATTCGATGCCGAAGGAATTGTGATATGAAGCAACCTTCTGCACCCTTTCGCTATTAAATGATGAGTAGCCTTATAAGCAGCTTCGAAATTATTGGCACACACGCAGGTAACATCTTCTTTAGCTGGAATACGATCGAAATATACAATGGGAACATGCTTTTCAGTGAATCTTCTGAAATAGTCGGGTTGATTATTCTCAGCAGTAAGCGAAACGATTAGCCCATCCACCCGGTTATTGAACATTGTCACTGCATTTTCAGCTTCTTTTTTCGACGATTCGTGCGACTGGGCAATGATGAGGTTATACCCGTTGGTGCTGGCTACTTCTTCCATACCTGCCAAACATGACGACAAAAAATGACTATCGAGCCGCGGAACAATTACCCCGATCGTATTGGTTTTTTTCCGACGCAAATTACTGGCAAAAGCATTAGTGCGATAGCCTAATTTTTCGGAACATTCTGCCACTTTTTGCCGTGTTTTGTAATTGATTATTGGATTTCCCTTCAGCGCACGGCTAACGGTTGAGGCCGAAAGTTTCAATTCCCGGGCAATGTCGTATATGGTAACTTCTTTTTCGTCGTTCATCCCTCTTTTCCAAAAAAATCTATTGAACAGCAAAGGTAGCTAATTCGATATTACAAATTGCAACCGATTGCAATTTTATACACTATATTTTTTTAACGTAAAAATGACGATAAAAATTTGTCGGGGTATTGGACATTTTAGCCAATATCTGTAGCATTTTTGTCAACACTGAATTCCGTAGATTGGTTACTTTTGAGAAAAACAATCGATATGAAGCATTTCATCAGTATTGCATTTTTATGCATGTGTATTTCGTCATTCGGGGGACATACTATTTGGCTCGACACACCCGCCGAAGAATGGGAGGTTGCCCTTCCAATTGGGAACGGACGTCTGGGCGGGATGATTTTCGGAGGCGTAGAAAATGAACGGATTCAACTTAACGAGGAATCGCTTTGGACCGGTAGCCGCTACCAATTTACCGATAAACCCGAGGCATGGAAAATATTGCCCGAAATACGTAAAATGCTTTTCAACGGGGAATATTCCCGCGCTCAGGAAATCACTGAAAATGAGTTTATGGGCATAAACAACTGGAACATGTATCAAACCCTTGGCGATTTGCACATTAGTTTCCCCTCTACAAAAAAAACAGAAAACTACCGTCGCGAACTATGTCTGGAACAAGCGTTGGTAAAAGTAACATACACTGCTGATGATGCAGAATATTCACGCGAATACTTCTCGAGTGCTGCCGACCAGGTTATGGTAATGAAAATAAGTTCAACCCGGAAGAACGGTCTCTCATTGGGGGTTAGACTAAGCCGCCCTAAAGATGCAGCAATTAATAGCGACAATAACCACATTACCATGGCCGGTCAAGTTACTGCCGGAGACATTGATATGCAAGGGATAAACCCCGGCGTAAAATACTTTGCCGCACTTGAAGCAAAAACCGATGATGGAGAAATCGTTGAATCGGGCGACAGTTTGCTTATAAACAAAGCAACTACTGTATACCTTTTCTTTACAGCAGCCACAAATTATTGGGGAGATGATCCGGAAAGCAAGAGCCTGAGCAACCTCAAAAATGCAACACAAAAGACATACGATGAATTAAAAGCCAGACATATTGCCGACTATCAGCAATACTATCAAAGAGTTAACCTCGACTTGGGTGGAAAGGAAAAATCACTGCTCCCAACCAACAAGCGCCTTGCGCTAATACAAGAAGGCGAACCAGATAACGACCTGATGGCTACATATTTTAACTTTGGAAGATACCTGCTGATCAGCAGTTCGCGCGAAGGAGACCTTGCTGCAAACCTTCAAGGTATATGGGCCGACGGGTTGATTCCTCCCTGGAGTGCCGATTACCATATCAACATCAATATACAAATGAATTATTGGCCTGCCGAGGTTACCAATCTTTCAGAATGCCACTTACCATTTATTGCCCTAACCGACAGCTTGCGAAGGCACGGACGCGAAACCGCCCGAAATATGTATAAAAGCCGGGGTTTTGTTGCCCACTTTGACACCGATGCATGGTACTGGACAACAGCAGTTGGCAAGGCCGAATGGGGAATGTGGCCCATGGGTGCCGCCTGGTGCTGTTCTCACATATGGCAGCATTATCTTTTCACACAAGACATCGATTTCCTTGAAAAAAACTATGAAATACTGAAAGAAGCTTCAATATTTTTTATCGACTACCTGACCATCGATCCCAAAACCGGATATCTGGTTACAGGCCCTTCGAGTTCACCCGAAAACAAATTCGAAACCCCCAATGGTTTAATTTCAAATATAACCATGGGACCAACCATGGATATGTCGATAACTCGCGAGTTGCTGAACAACACTATTTCGGCAGCCAAAATCTTGAAAAAAGACAAGAAATTCAGGAAAGAACTTGAATCGGTCTTAAACAAGTTGAGCCCCTTAAAAATTGGAAGCGATGGACGGATAATGGAATGGACAGAAGAATTTAAAGAGCCAGAACCTGGTCACCGGCATATATCACACCTGTATGGATTACATCCGGGGAATGAAATAACCCCGGCAGAAACTCCCGAACTGGCTGCAGCAGCCCGAAAAACAATTGACTACCGTTTATCGCACGGCGGAGGGCACACCGGCTGGAGCCGCGCTTGGATCATTAACTTTTTTGCCCGGCTCGGAGATGGCGAAAAAGCATACGAAAACATGATAGCCTTGCTGCAAAAATCAACAAAACCCAATTTGTTCGATACCCACCCACCCTTTCAAATCGACGGTAATTTTGGAGCAACAGCAGGCATTGCTGAAATGTTGCTTCAAAGCCATGCCAACGCCATTGACCTGCTGCCAGCACTGCCATCGGCATGGTCGAACGGGAAAGTCTCGGGGCTTAAAGCCCGCGGGGCATTCGAGGTCGACATGGAATGGAAAAACGGGAAATTGCTTTCGGCAACAATCAGGTCGTTAAAAGGAAACCCTGTTAAGGTGAGATACAACGGAAAAGAGAAAACATTTAAGGGAAAAGCAGGCGAAATTTTCAGCATTGGAAGTACCTTATAACATACCATTTCAATAAAAAGAACGTTAATAAAGGTAACGAAAACAGAACTTCGGGGGTTTCAACGAAAAATCGTTATTTTTAACCCGTTTTTGAAATTAATTGTATGAAGAGATCGTTTGCCCAACTATTTATCTCATTTTTAATCCTTCTGACATTTTCGGGATGTAACTCGTTCCGCACCGCCATGAAGACGTACGAAATTGGTGAATATTACAACGCTATAAAAGAATTGCAAGATGCCTCGCGAAAAGAAAAAGACCCGGCATTGAGGATGGAAATAGATCACAAAATTGCCCTCTCGTACTGGCGTATTGGTGATTACAAAAAAGCTGAGCCTCGGTTTAAGAACCTTATTACAAAAAAGTTCAGTGCCGATTCAACCTTGGTATTAAAGTATGCCCATTCGCTGCGTTTCAATGGAAAATATCCCGAAGCCATTCAAAATTACAAACAATATCTTGATAGCTTTCCCGAAAACAAGGAGGCCCAAAACGGGATAAAATCATGTGAGTTAACCCCAATTTGGGAAGAAAAGCCAACCCGTTTTATTGTGACCCAAGAAAAAAACCTCAACTCGCGATTTGCCGATTACTCCCCGGCATATGTTGGAGGCCTCGATAATAGCCTCATTTTCACATCAACACGCGACGGAGCTACCGGAAGAAAAAAAAGCCGAATTACAGGGCAACGAAACGGCGACCTGTGGAAATCATATTTCGATATCCAGAAACAAAAATGGGAGAAACCAGAGCTAATTGACAACGAAGAACTTATTAATACACCCAACGACGAAGGTGCGCCAACCCTCTCGGCCGATGGAAGTCTGATGTTTTTCACCCGCTGCCGATTCGACAAGGCAAAAGCCATGGGGGCAGAAATATACGAAACACAAAAGAGCAAGGACACATGGTCGGAACCGACTAGTGTTGAGATTCTTGGAGATAGTCTTGTTGTTGCCCATCCATCTCTTTCGAAAGACGGGCTTACCCTTTATTTCGTTTCCGACAAGCCCGGTGGCTACGGAGGAAACGACATTTGGAAAGTAGACAAGCTTAGCGACAAATGGGGCGAACCCGCCAACCTTGGCCCCGAGATTAACACTCCCGGAAATGAGATGTTTCCCTTTATCCGCGACAATGGCGAATTGTACTTTTCTTCTGATTACCACCCGGGTATGGGCGGTTACGACATATTCAAAGCTTACGAAGGAACCCATGGGCTGGTGGTCGAAAATATGCAATCGCCAATCAATTCAACCGGCGACGATTTTAGCATAACTTTTTTGCCGGGCAAAGACCAGGGTATGTTTGCGTCGAACAGAAAAGGCTCGCTAAGCGACGACCTTTACTCGTTCATTTTGCCTCCAAAAGTATACCGAACCGAAGGCGAGATCGTTAACACAGAAAGCGACACACGGGTAAAAGATGCTTACCTGAGGGTTATAGGAACCGATGGAACCAACCTGAAAGTACGTTCCGAAGATGGCAAATTCCAATTTCGCATGCAGCCCGAAACTGAATATATTTTTGCTGCATTTAAAGATGGTTTCTTGAATGCTAAAAAGATAATTTCCACCGTGGGGCTCGAAGACAGTAAAAATTTCGATGTTAGCCTGCGCCTCACCCCAACCGATGCCCCGATCAATGTCGACAATATTAATTACGAATTTG
>JAAYAG010000049.1 GCA_012719495.1 Bacteroidales bacterium | reverse complement strand
CTAAGAACTCCTTGCGCAACAAGGCTATCCCTTGCCCGCTTCATGGAGGAAACGGAATACGGATTTTCCAGTTTTTTCCCAAGAACGAGCTGATCAGGAGTATTTGATGGATCATCAATTTGGCTTATTCTACTTTCCCCATCGGGCGCGCTCCTTTCTATCTTCGGCACTATGTTGTTACACTGTCTTTTTCTTGGGGGCCTTCGAATCCTATTCTTACTTTATATTTTTCAGCGCCTATCTACTGCCGGAGCCATAATTGCGTAGGTGGCTTTTATTCTTTTTTTTCTCTTATTAAAAAGGTAAGTTGCCTTCATTCGAATTAGGTACACCTACAGGCTGTTTTACTTCAAAAACATCAAGAACTTTGTTTGCGATTCTAACAAGTTGGTCAAATGTCAAAATTTCAATACCGTGCATATGGTGATTGAAGTTTCGTAAAGCTTTTTTTTGTTCAGTGTCGCCATCACGCCCAATAATTATTCTGGCTCTAATTTTTAAAGTATCACAATTATCTTTTGCAAGAATTGAATCGCGGTAACGCTCAACTTCTTCGATGTAGCGCATTACTTGCCCAATAACAGGAGTCAATTTTGAAGAAGGATGATAACTATCATGTGATTTATCATGTATAAACAAGTCGTCATCAAAGGGAGTTTTGATCTCAACTATTTCAAGGTACCCGTCAACGGTCCTACGGAGCATGAAATCCATCTGGTCATCACGTGTCCATGTACGCCTGTCAACCAACTCACTGTATTCGCTACCGAACATCCAAGGATTTGCCCTCAAATGCTCTTGTATCGTTTGTTCTGAAGGACAATTCGCGTTTACATGGTTTTGCATAATATCAAAGGCGCGTTTATATTCGACCATTTTGGCAGCTGCGGCGATATTTTTTAATGCGAGTGCATTGCCATTTTTAAATATTTCTATGTATTCTTTTACCTCACCGAATGATTCGTCCAGTTGGCCAAGCAGTGCTTTTACGATTTCAAGTTTGTCCACAGTAGGCAATTTAGGTAATTCTTCAAGAAATCGTTGTAGCTGACTATATTGCTCATCACCAATAATGTGTACATCACAGCTTGTTGCGGGAAGTTGCCCTTCAAGAGCGACTTTCAGGAATTTATAAAGTGCCAATATCTCATCATTTTCACCACCCTCAAGTCGGGTTGAAGAATCTGGTTTGCTGAACCATCCATTGGCTTTTGTCCGGTCGAGAGTATCAATGCGCAAGCTATAATGATGAAAGCTCTTCGTTTCTGGGTCAATAATTTCCATTAGTGTGGCTAAACGGTGTGTGCGCGGGCCATTCTTGAGCGGAACTTGCGTTACTTTACCTATGTTGGGATTTTTAAATGTCTCTCGAATTTTAACGAGAACATCTTCGATAGGAGTGTCGTATGGTAATGGTTGCTTATTCATCTTCTTTGAATGTGTTTCTCAAGGTTTGGGCTAACGATTGAATATTCTGAAAATTGCTTGTGGTAGACAATTCGGAAATATCCCATTCCTTTGCGATTTTTACATCTTCTAATGAAAGGTAATTACCATGAACAAGGATTTCACGAATTTGGCTTTCATCATCTAAAAATTCTCGTTCTTCTGGATTGCTGCTTTCTAACAAAAAAGTCCTATAGGCTTTTTTAATAATAGGTGCAGATTTTTCTTGGATTGTTTCAATACATGACAACATTTCATTGATCTTATCCTCAAGACTTTGCTGGTTTTTATAAAAGATATTACCGTTTGAATGTGCTGTATCGTTTCTTTCCTTAACAATTTTAGTGAATCGACCTATAGTAGAATTATCAAGTTCAATAAGCTTCAAAAAGCGAAAAACGGAGCTTTCATTAACTTGCCATAATGCGAATGGTGTAGTTGCATTTAGAAGTTCTTTCTCTAAGTCTTTGCTGAAGCCAACCATTGCTTTTTGAAAATCAGCTGGACAATTTTCTTTTATCTGCCAAATTTCGAAATAAACAAAACACATGAAAAGCATGTGATAGGATAGAAATGCAAATGGATATTTGCCAGCATTATAATTGGTTAGAAAAGCATCCCAAAGAAATTCGACATATTCTTTTTCGGTCGAATTTTTATATAATGCAGGGAGGTAATCAAATATCTTTTGCGCTTCTTCCATTTATTGTTCCCAGACCTTGTTCATTAAGGCTTTGATTTTATCAACATTAATATCGATAAGATGGCGACAACCGTTGATAATACCTCTTTCGCATTCGATTTTTGCGGCTATTTCTTTCTGGATTTCGAGAGGTGGGAGCGGGATAGGAATACTTTCCACGATTGTTTGATTTATTTTTGGCATGCTACCTGCTGCACCAGTTGCATTCGATGTGACAAAATTTCTTCCTCGATCACTTAACAAATAAGTATGAAGATAGTTTGTATCAATTATTTGTACATTTGGTTGAATCCTAATCATCAAATCCGGGAAAATGTAGCCTTCATCTTCAATATCAAAAATAGCTGGCATACCTACAAGTTCAGCTGTGTTACCACGCTGGAGATAAATATCACCTTTTTTACAAATGGCATAGAAATCATTTTCAAAGGGTTCATCCAAGTATTTGAAATGTTCTTTTTTCAAATATCCTTGGGTCGTTGCAGATAATGAAAGTACTTTCCATCTTGTTTCATAATCGACAGGTTTACCAGAATAACCATTTCTTGGTTTTCCATTTATTAGTTCACCAAGCTTGATTATAGGCCAATCCGGGTCAATCACAATTTGTGGTTTCCATGTGTCCACAATTTGCCGAGCGCCATCAACGATTCTTTGAAAACTATCAATTTCATGTACAATTTCTCTTTGAAAATCTAGCGGAGGAATAGGAATTTTAATATTCTGAATTTCTAAGCTCACTCCACCAATAATACCTTTAATAAAGGGCTTTAAAATTCTTTGGAATCCTTCAGACCATAAAACTCTAAAAAGAAATTTCGATAATACTAAATCATTCGCTCTGAAAATATAGACATGTTCATTGACCGCCGCTTTATGATCATATGCCCAATATCCCATTTTCCCTGTTGTTGCACCATCCTTGACCATCAATACATCACCCTTAAGTAATATTCCTCTTTTCATTTCAGCGAAATGTTCTTCAGTGATATATTTCATTTTGTCAAACCGTATTGCATTATCTTCACTAATCTGCTCGCCACCTATACTATAAATGCCATTATCAACTGCACCACCTTTTTGTCTTGAACCACTTTCTACAACGCATACATCCATTAATTCTAGCATTGGCCATTTTTGGTGTCCTTTGTGGACAATAACCTTATATCTCTCACCAGTTAGATTATATTCATTTTCTGCCAATATTTCTTTTTTAACAATTAAAACATCACAAGGTTTTTCTTCAGGTATGAATGACTTCAAATCTTCAGCTCGAATAGCCTTTACATAATCATTAATTACATTGACCGCATCCGGGAGATCACTTCCAGATTGTTCGCGTCTTTGCGCCCCTAAGCCAAAACCATCATTTTCAATTTTTACAAACAAAATTGAATCAGATTTCTGAGCAATTTGCCGATCCATTAAAAGTATCGATGTTTTAACGCCAGAATAGGGATTGAAAATACCCGCAGGAAGTGAAACAACCGCATATAAATGATTTTCCACGAGCATTTTACGAAGCTGTTTGTACGCACCAGCGTTTTGGAAGATGATTCCTTCGGGTACAATGACGGCAGCGCGACCAGTTGGTGTTAAATGTTCAGCAATATAATCGACAAATAAAACTTCACTGCGATTACTCTGAACACTGAATTTTTTATGCGGCTTGATTCCGCCTTTAGGAGACATAAAAGGCGGATTTGCCAAAATAACATCAGCATATTCATTCCAACGGTCTTCGCTGGTAAGTGTGTCATACTCTACAATCTGCGGTTGAACAAAACCATGCAAGTAAAGATTAACAAGAGAAAGGCGAACCATGTCCGGTGATATATCATAGCCTTTGAAATTTGTTAACAGTTTTTTTCTTTCTTCACCTGTTAATAAATCTCCTGGTATTTTCTTGGTATTTTCTTTCAAAATATGTTTATAGGATGAAATTAAAAAACCGGCTGTACCACAGGCAGGGTCAAGAATTTTCTCATGCTTTTGCGGGTTGACAATTTGAACCATAAAGTCGATAATATGGCGAGGTGTACGAAATTGGCCAGCATCTCCTTGGCTGCCAAGTACAGATAACAGGTATTCAAAAGCATCACCAAGGCGTTCAGAATGGTCATATACAAATTCATTAATAGTTTTTAAAAACAGCTTAAGAGTTTCCGGATCACGATAAGGTAGATAGGCATTTTTGAAAATATCACGGAATAGTTGGGGAATATTCGGATTTTGGTTGAGCTTTACAATGGCTTCACCATACAATCCTAACAATTCATGTCCGCCTATTCGCGGGTCAAATATCTTCGACCACGCATAGCGTTCATAATCACCCGTAAAAAAGCTGGCTTTGCCTCCCATTGACAAAGAATCTTTGTCCATATCATCCATAAATTTATAAACAAGAGCAATCGTAATTTGCTCAACCTGACTTTTAGGATCAGGTACTTTGCCAACAAGTATATCGCGGGCAGTATCTATTCTTCGCTTAGTTTCATTATCTAACACAGAATCTCCTATTTGTTATGCCGCGAATTTATTCAGCGGTACATAGTCTTTAATATATTCCGGTATTAACTTGCGCAATTCTGGGGACAGTCTCTTAAATGCTTCACCATAAGGAGTAATATTCAGGTAGGCATAATTACCATTGTCAATAATGTTCCTGAATTCTGTATCGAGAATGTACGCCTTAAATACTGTCTTTGAATAAATAAAATATTCTTCCTTCGGCAGATACCGGCTGTCAAACTTGTCAAACTCTTCGTCTAACAGTTCGTTTTTAGATTTAAAATAGGGTATAATCCCTAATATCTTTTCAACAATTTCGCGTAATGAAATACGACGATCAACATGAACCGAATTTCGCAGCTTTTCCAACGTAAAATATTCTTCAGGCTTATCGAGAATGTTGCTTTCGATAAAACCGAGTAATTCATCCCATTTTCCAGCTTCCGCCTGCTCTTTTAAAACAGGGTGTTCAATAATTTTTTGTTCGAATTTCTCAAAGTACATCCGGTCTATTTTCATACCATCAGAACCTATAGCGGTTTCAGCGACTGAGAAAATTGAATCGCTACGCGTTGAGGTATATCCTTCAGGCTTGTGTGGTGGTGGTTCTCCGCCTCCTGTTTCTTCGCCACTTGTTCCTTTTTGCGGAAGTTTTAATACCTCATCGTAATTAAATTTGGACTCGAAATATTCGCAATTGGCAAAAAAGTCAAACATCTTGTAATGTTCTTTTTGCTTTTGACCAATTTTAATCTTTAGCTGTGTGTCAATAACTTCCTCAGTAAAATTGTGTTTTCTAGTTCCTCTTCCTTTAATTTGTATAAAATCGGTAGGTGAAAAGATGGGGCGCATCAGACAAAGATTCAAAATATCTGGGCAATCATAACCCGTTGTCATCATACCGACAGTAACGCAAACGCGTGATTTGCTCGTTTTGTAGAGCTGATTAAAGTTTCCAGTTCCAGACAATCTGTTGTTTGTAAAATTAATCGTAAATTGTTGTGAATCTGATATTCTTGAAGTTACCTGTATTGCAAAATCAGAATTGTATTTGCCGGGGAACATTTGATGTGAAATTTCATTGAGTATTTGGGTTATTTTTGCGGCATGATTTTGCGAAACGCAAAAAATAATTGATTTTCCGATTTCTCCCGTGATAGGGTCAAGAAGAGCATTGTTAATGAATGATTGACAAAATACGCGATTGGTATTTTCTGAAAAAAACTTTTTTTCAAAGTCCTTTTGAATATAAACTTCCTCTAATTCATCTCCGTTTTCAATTTGTACAGAGATAGTGTACCCTTGCTCGGATAAAAGCTGTGTTGTAATTTCTGTTCTGGCATCAACAACAATTGGATTTACAAGGAAACCTTCTTTAACTCCGTCAAGAAGTGAATACCTGAATGTTGGCACACCATTTTCACAACCAAATGTTTTGTATGAATCTAAGAGTAACCGTCTTTCCAGCTCACGGGGGTCATTTTCACCAAGCTCAGAAGTCTCTATATTTTTTAAGTAATCCTTTGGTGTTGCCGTAAGCCCCAATTTATAACCGATAAAGAATTCAAAAACAGCACGGCTATTGCCACCAATACTTCGGTGTGCTTCGTCGGAAATTACTAAATCGAAATCATCTGGAGAAAAAAGCCTTTTGTATCTATTTTTAGCTAAAAATGTTTGTACAGTTGATACAACTATTTCTGCTTTCCGCCAATCATCACGGCTTTCTTTATAGATGACTGTTTTGTAGTCATTCTTTAGATACAGAACGAATGCCTTGTATGCTTGGTCTTCTAATTCAAGCCGATCAACTAAAAACAGAATACGCCGGGCATTTCCTGTGCGTAAAAACAATTTGATAACCGCTGCTGAAACAAGCGTTTTACCTGTTCCTGTTGCCATTTCAAATAGGAAGCGATCTCTGCCATTTTTAACAGCAGATTGAATTGCCTGAATAGCACTAATTTGATACCTGCGTAGAAATCTGAGTTTATTTAGCTCAATAAAGGCCTTACGGTTGTTTTCATCCGTATACGATGGGTCATTCTTGTAGTCTGGTTTTTGCGTAAGTACGATATAATCATCAGCAACATTTTCATCTACAAGGTTTTGCCTTTCAGGTTTAAATGTCGAATATCCTTTTACCGTTTCTGGTGCGGGGAAGCGACTTATTATATGTGGATTGCCTCTTTCTAAATCCCAGAAATAGTGGATGTTACCATTAGATAGAATAACGAAACGGCAATTTTGAGAAACGGCATATTTCCGTGCCTGTTCCTTACCAAAAAGTGGATTTGTATCCTCTGATTTTGCTTCAAGAACTATAAATGGGTAACCTTGGGCATCAAGAAGAAGAAAATCAATAAAGCCGTTGCCAGTTTTTTCAAAATTTTCACCGAAGCCATTTAGGGTATTAACTGTCAACTTAACATTGTTTTCAAGAAGAATATTTGCTCTTCTTTCGGGCGTATCAAAAAACTGCCAACCAGCTTCTTCGAGGAGCTTATTGATTTTTATTCGGGCTTTTGCTTCTTTTTCGGCCATTATTTTGGAACCTGTTTTATGTCGTTGTTATAACCCAATACCTTGAAAAACAATTCGAAAACATTTTTAATATCGCTATCAAAAGTTTGGACGGTTGTTTCTTTTAACACTGAAACCATAGTAATTGCATTAAGTACAGGCTCTGAATCATAATAGTCGCCCCTTTTAGGTAGTTGGACATCTGAATTTTTAATTGCAGTTTTTATTGCTTCCGCAGTAGCCGATGAAGCATTGATGGGCTTTACTGCTTGGTGATATTTCGGAGTATTATCTTGAAAGTTTGTCTTAATTTTCTGTGATATTTCTACAATCCAATCAGAAGTCAAACCACTTAAAATTTTTAGAAAATGTTCTGCTTTCTTTGGCCGCAGACTTTCATGCAACCACAACATCGATTCTGAATTGTTGTATGTTAAGCCGACCCAACCATTGACTTGCCCGCATTGGTTATCCACAATAATATCTTCAAAACTTATAAAGACATTTGGCACCGGATGCGATGCTCCCTCCCGTAAAGATGTAACATTGTTTACAGGGAACATAATCCACCTATTCGACGAAACGAAATCTTTCACTGAAGCAGCTATCTTTTTGCCATAATAATTATTCGTAAGGTCATTAACGCGGTTATAAATACGCTTTGCAGCTTGAAGTTCGTCTTGTGAAAGTCTTTGCATAAATTCTCTTTTCTTTTGCCCAATTAGGACGACCGGGCCTGCTTTGGGGCGCGGCTTTTTTCAAAATAGCTTTTGCATTTAAGGGCTTTAAGTTTTTTCTTCATTCCGGTCCCCCTCTTAATTTCTTTTTCCTGCGCCGCCATCTTCTGTCTTTGAACGGGCTGTCTTTAATTCTCTTTGTCTTGCCGCCGACTATAATTTCATTCGTTCCAATTTATTGACTGCAACGGCCGACGCATGCCGAAGTTGGGCCTATAACCATGTAAAATTATTGCCTGTCGAGCGAGTCCTCGAGTCTTGATCAGGCGATAATTTTACCTACCACCAGTTTCAGCGCAATTTGGGGTGTACTCACCCGGCATGCGGCTGTTGTTTGTCTGTTAGCCCGCTTTTGCATTGGCACTCTACGCCATGGATGGCG
>JAAYAG010000048.1 GCA_012719495.1 Bacteroidales bacterium | reverse complement strand
TCAATAAGAGGAAGAAATCTAACAACTGCTTCAACCGGACATTGCTATTGTCACGAAACTTGCTATCTCGCTTCGCTCGGCAAGTTTCGCGCCAATGTACGCAATGCCGGTTAAGCAAATGTTAGAACGACACCGCTTCGCGGTGCGTAACGGACAAGAAATGTATGAAAAATTAAGGGATGCCGCAAAGAGGCGCGGAGTGTCTCCCGTCAATAGATATGATGCGGCCTTGCATGTTGTGTTACACACAGTCGCGGATGACGGCTGCGCATAAAAAGCAGATAATTTCAGCCGAGCGTTTATGCTTTGAGTTGGACGATTTCTGAACAATAAATGTGCAATTGGTATTTCGACAGTTTTCATAATGTAAAGTGGTGCAGGGTGGTAAACACTCGGCTGAAATCATTCGGGTTCAATCAGCCACAGCCTGGTAGAACTTTGCTATGAACCACGGGTTAAGGTATCGGCCGCAAGAAGGCGCGCCTCTTTGCGGCAGGAGCTCGTTGGTTCATCAGATTGCGACGGTAAACGAAAGTAAAAAGGATAGTCGGAAGCTTTTCTAACAATTGTTTCAACCTGTCAACGCTATTGTCACGGTTTTTGCATTGCTCGCTATCGCTCGCGCAAAAACACGTGCCAATGTACGCGTTGCAGGTTAAACATATGTTAGCTTGACGCTTCGCGCAGAGGAAAAAAATGGAATCAAATTTTGAATTTCTCGTTTCATTATGGAAAAATTACAACAATGCGAGTTCTTTATTAACAAAAGCAATGGGTGGAACGGCTAATGAAGTAGGTGAATTTGCCGAAGTATTAGTCGCAAAATATTATAATGGCGAGCAATTACCAGCATCAAATAAAAGTGCGGACATAAAAACACCAGATGGTAAACTAATACAAGTAAAATCAAGAAAAATTGAAAAACTAACAACAACAAGTTTGAATGTAATAAGAAGCTGGAATTTTGATTATCTTGTTGTAGTTCTGTTTAGTAAAGAAGGAAATATTCTTAAAGCTGTAGAAATAGATTCTAAAACAGCAGAACGTTTATCAACAAGAAATGAACATCAGAATGGTAAAGTGCTAACAACAAATCAAGAATTATTGAGTAATCCAAAATCAAAAGATATAACATCTGATTTACAGAATATTATTGATAATAAAAATGTAAGAATTATTAGTGATATAAATGTCACGAAAATTGATAGCATTAAAGAAATATCAATACAACAAAATATTAAAGCTGTTCGCACTAATACAATTATTTCTTCAACTCCAAAAATTGAATTATTTCCAGATAATCTTGAAATATTTAAAAAGGAGCTACTACGAGTAAAAAGAGCGAAAAGGATTTGGTATTATAATAATGGTACAATCAAAACTGAAATTTGGAACGCTTCAAACCTTACTGAAAAATCAGACATAAAAGCAAATATAAAAACTAATAGTACTTTTAGGAAATGGGAACAACTCGGAATAGTAAAAGTACGAATAGAAATAATAGAAAGAGAAAGCTAACAACTGCTTCAACCTGATAATTCCTTTTGTCATGAAAATTGCAGTCGCTACGCTCGGCAATTTTCACGCCAATCCCTACGGGCCGGAATTACAGGTTAAGCAAATGTTCGGTGGACGCTCTGCGGCGTAACTGCGTTACACCGACAACGCGCCAAGTTTTTGACACAGATTATAGGGGGAGTAAGATGCAGAAAGAATATGGATGCAATGAACTTATGGTGGATGGCGGATATTGCACGAGCGTTGGCGATGTTGTGTGCTTGTGCGATGTGTGCCAACGTAAGATTATCGAAAAAATAG
>JAAYAG010000047.1 GCA_012719495.1 Bacteroidales bacterium | reverse complement strand
TATCGCCAACTATAGCAATTGCCTGAAGATCGGTCCTATACCAGTCGTGATAAAAATTGCGAAGGGTTTCGTAAGCATGGTATCTTATCACTGTGGTATCGCCAATTACATCGCGCACTGCATATTGAGAGCCTTTAAAAAGCACCGGGAACCACTGACTCCTCATTCTGAAACTTGCATTTCGCCGAGTACGCCATTCTTCTGTAATGACACCACGTTCATTGTCAATTTCCTTATCTGTAAGTAACAGATAATGTGACCAATCGCTAAGAACAAGCAAACATGTATCAACCAGGCCTTCATGGGTGGTAGGCACTTCGCTAAGGTTGTAAACTGTTTCGGAGAAAGAGGTATAAGCGTTAATGTTCCGCCCAAAAGCGACCCCGTGTTTTTCAAGAGTATTCAAGATCCCTTTCCCTTCGAAATGCTTGGTACCATTGAATGCCATGTGTTCAAGAAAATGTGCAAGCCCGTTCTGATTATCCTCTTCGAGCAAAGCGCCCACGTTTTGAATAATGTAGAAACTAGCCCTTTCTTTTGGCTCTTGGTTATGACGAATGTAATATGTTAGTCCATTGTCGAGCACTCCGTAACGGATTTCTGGATCGAGGGGAGCAGGTTGAGCTAACGGGTTTTGTGCTATACCAGATTTGGCAAGCGAGGCTACAAGTATTGCAGCCATAAAAACGGAAAATTTTCTCATTACTTTACTTTTTATTGTCTTAGTGGGATTAATCCAAATTATTAACTTTATAGTTGTGTAATTAGTGTTCGGGGTATACATTTTGTTACAAACTTCGTAAAATATTTTTTGTACATTAGTTAAATTCAATTTAAAAAAGATTAAAAATGAAAAAGAAATTTTTGTTGATAGCCATAATTAGCTCATCTATCTTACTGACTTCGTGTGACATTTTGCTTCAAACTGCCTCAACAGTCATGCAAAGTGAACAACCACTTACCACTACCGAAGTAGCCAACGGGCTAAAAGAAGCCCTGAAAATTGGAACAGATACCGCCACCACACGAATAGGAAAAGTAAATGGTTACCTGCTCGATAAAGTAATAAAAATAAACCTGCCACCACAAACCGCTGAAGTTGTAAAATATGCGCAAAAAGTTCCAGGTCTCGACAAACTGATTGACGACGTGATAACCCAGATTAACCGCTCTGCAGAGGATGCCGCCAAACAAGCCGCCCCGATATTCAAAACCGCTATCACACAAATGACCATTGCCGATGCGTGGGGAATACTGAATGGGGCCGATACCTCGGCAACAAACTACCTTCGCGATAAAACCTACCAGCAACTATTCAGCCTATATCGTCCGGTGATGCAAAAATCGCTGGCAAAACCGATTGTTGGTGGCGTTTCGGCCGAAAAAACGTGGAACGAACTCACATCGAAATGGAACCAATTTGCAAACTCAATGGCAGGAAAACTCGTTCAGGCACACCCAATAACCGTAAACCTCGACGAATATGTTACGAATCAGGCACTCCGTGGGCTGTTCATAAAGGTTGGCGATCAGGAAAAAGAAATACGAACGAATATTAATGCCCGGGTTACTGATTTATTGAAACGGGTATTCGGACAGAAAAAATAGAAAATAAACCGCAGAGAAAAAGGATTTTTTCCCCGATCTCTGCGGTTTTTTTTACTCTACTTCATCCAGGTAAGATTCGCTGAACGATTATCGGCAGAACTAGTGCCAATATAAACAACAAAATCTCCTGGTTCCCACTGATATTCAAGGTTATTGTTGTAATATTTTAATTCTTTTGTTCCAATTTCGAAGGTCACTTTTTTGCTTTCGCCTGGTTGAAGCATCACTTTTTTAAACCCTTTGAGTTCTTTTACAGGCCTCGAAACAGCAGCAACTTTATCCGAAATATATAATTGAACAACCTCTTCACCAGCATACTTGCTAGTATTTTTAATTACTACAGAGGCTTCAATTTTTGTTTCACCCACTGGCTTATTGTTCGATAATTCGATATTGCCATATTCAAACGTTGAATAACTCAATCCGTAACCGAAGGGGAAAAGCGGATCGTTAACCACATCGAGATATTTCGAAGAGAATTTGCTCATCGCATTATATGGCCGCCCAGTATTGAAATGATTATAATATACAGGAATTTGACCTACACTTCGTGGAAACGACATAGAGAGCTTACCCGAAGGATTATAATCGCCAAAAAGAACATCGGCCAAAGCATTTCCGGCCTCGGTACCCCCGTGCCAAGCCTGAATAATTGTACTGAATTGGCTTTCTTCCCAGGATAGATCAAGCGGACGACCACTGAAAACAACCACAACTACAGGTTTGCCTGTTTCTTTGAGTTTCTTCAGTAATTGCTTCTGGCATTCAGGGATTGTAATATCAGAGCGGCTTGAAGCTTCGCCCGACCAACCTGCTGATTCACCAACTGCAGCCACAATAACATCTGCTTTTCGTGCAGCTTCAAGAGCATCGCTGAGCATTTTTTCATCCGACACTGTTTCTGTTTTTTCTTCAACAACACGGACCCATACATTGCCTCCATTTCTCTGCAACATCGGATCGGTAGTAAACTGTGAACCACGGGCATAGTTAACACTAACTTTGTTGCCGCCCACATTGGTTATTCCTTCAACCAGAGTAACAGCCTCAGATGGATCGCCCGAAATAGTCCAGGTTCCCAACATATCTATTTTACTTTTGGCCAAAGGCCCAACCACTGCAATTCTTCCTTCTTTCTTCAATGGCAGTGTTTTGTCGCTATTTTTCAAGAGCACTATCGAGCGCTGTGATATTTCACGGGCAGCTTTACGGTGTTGGGCAGAAAGAAGATCGGTCTTCATCCGCTCTTCATTAATAAAACGATATGGATTATCGAAGAGACCTAATTTATATTTCATTTCCAGAATGCGACGGCAAGCTTTATCGATGTTTTCTACTGAAACCGAACCATCTTCAACCGACTTTTCGAGTGTCGATAAGAAACCTTCATCAACCATATCCATATCGACCCCGGCATTAAGGGCCAGTGCTGAAACTGATTTAATATCGCCCAACCCATGAGGGATCATTTCAAGAATGGCATTATAATCAGTGACCACAAAACCATTAAAACCCCACTGATTCCGAAGCACTTCGGTATGCAGCCAATGGTTACCTGTAGAAGGGACTCCATCAATAACATTGAAAGAAGTCATTACACTACCAGCTCCAGCATCGACAGCTGCTTTGTATGGAGGAAAATAATATTGATACATTGACAGCCGGCTCATATCCACGGTATTATAATCGCGTCCAGCTTCAGAAGCGCCATAAAGGGCAAAGTGCTTTACACAAGCCAGAATAGAGGTTTCGCCCCTAAGGTCATTGCCTTGGTAGCCTTTAACCATCGCTTCAGCAATTCGGGAGCCTAAATAGGGATCTTCGCCCCCACCCTCGGCAACACGTCCCCAGCGTGGGTCGCGTGAGATATCGACCATTGGTGAAAATGTCCATCCTACTCCAGCACTACTAGCTTCGATAGCTGCAATACGAGCACTGCGCTCAATCTGGTCCATATCCCAGGAGCAGGAAAGAGCTAGCGGGATTGGAAATATTGTTTTGTATCCGTGAATAACATCAAGACCAAAAAGGATTGGAATTTTCGATTTCGTAGTGGTAACGGCCAACTCCTGAGCCTTGCGCGTATATTCAACACTTGGGCTGTTGAGCATGCTGCCCACCTTACCTTCTTTTATTTTTGTTTCAACACCCTGGCTAATGCCAGAACCGGTAACAGCACCTCCGCCAGGAACCACTTGATTGAGCTGGCCTATTTTTTCCTGCAACGTCATTTTTCCCAACAGGTCGGTAATGAACCTGTCCATTTCGTTTTGCTGAGCGCACACCGGTAAAACAAGCCCCGCAAGAAAAAGCAATAGAATTGTTAATTTATTCATGACTGATGTATTTGTTTTGGTTGCAATATAGGTTGTTTGTAGTAAACAAACACCACAGAACAACTATACAGGAATACATCAACGACAAAAAAAACATTTCTCAACAGACAATTAGCCTATTGAGAAATGTATGATTAATCCCACTTTATTTCAGATACTTATCTCATATCACATTGACCAAGGTTCTGCATGAATATCCATCTCATCAGACCATCGATACTGAAGTTTTACTATATCGTGTACAATATCGTAAGGTAATGGTTCAATAGACTCGGCAGCCAAAAGAAACTCGTTAAGGTTTTCGGCATTAGAGGTTGAACCAACAGTAGCCCTCACTTGCGAAAAGCTGTGAGCAAACCTAACACAGAATTCAGTCCAGCTTTTGATGCCTGAACGCTCGAAAACAGGAGCTACTTCGGCAGCCCGTTTTTGAAGATATTCTTTCCAAGCAAAACCCGGAACATCGCTCAGCTTGTGAACAGGCCCACCGGCTACTGTTCGCATGGCAATTATCGGTTCACTTCGTTCACTAAGCATATCCCAAAGTTCGTTCGATGCAAAACGTTGCAGCGGATTAAGGTAGAAAATATAACCATCGACTATACCCTCGGGATACCCACCTTTGAGTGCCTTGAGCGGAGCCTCTGAAGTCCAAGGGAATACTTCCATCACAAAACGATTAACAAGCCCCTCCTCACGTATTTTCTGAAACTCTTTGAAACAATTTCCCCCATTGGCAAAGTCTTCGGCCAATTTTCCACCTATACACAACTGACCAAGCTCGATTTTTTCAATACCCAGAGGATCAATATTCTTACGAATATCAGCCTTCAATTCTTCGATTGTTTCCCCGCCAAGTTTTACAATAAGATTAGGAATTTTGTTTCTGTCGATATCGAACGCTTTACGAAGAACCTGCAAGGCATCGCCATACCAATGACTTGTATGAAACCACACCCCGGTATCGAGTGCCGCTTTTGCCATTTCAACCCTTTCTTCGAATGGAATTTTCTCGTCCCCCAAACGAGTTGTTCCATAAACATAAGGTGTAATGTCAGTTAATAAAACCGACTTTTCTGAAAAACATTGTTGATTCATATCTCCCTTTTTTTCAATCTGTATTTTAATATCATCAATAACAATTTAAATATAAGAATATTTAGAGTCGCTTTCACTGATTTTTTCGCATTCTTTACAAATCACTAAAACGTTAATAAACAGATGATTTTGAAGCATCAACCCACAATGGTACGGTAAACGAGAAATTACTTCCCCTTCCTTTCTCGCTATGAATTGCAAGTTCGCCGCCTTGCTTGGCTACAAATTCTTTAACCAAAAACAATCCTAACCCGGTTCCGCGCTCCTTGTTTGTACCCAAGGTAGAGTGGGCATCTCCCAAGTTAAAAAGTTTACTAATATCGTTTTCTGACATCCCAACCCCATTGTCAATAACAGATACTACAAGGAACCCTTCATTTTTTTCGGTCCGTATCTGAATTTTTCCTCCATTTGGGGTGAATTTTATGGCATTACTCAGCAAGTTTCTAATTACAGTGTTCAGCAATTGAATATCGCTGTATACAAAATAGTTTTCTTCGTCGAGATGTTTTTCAATTGTAAGTTCCTTTGCATCAGCTGTAACTTTCAGAAGCTCGACAATTTTACGTATATTTTGACTTATGTTTACCCTTTCCGGATTGCATTTTAAGGTATTCCTCTCAGAACGGGACCATTGAAGCAGATTTCCAAGCAATTCATATAGTTGTTCCGATGAGTGTCCAATGGTTTTTAAGGCATCGAGACGTGCCTTATCATCCCATTCCCAGTAATTTGAAAGTAATAAATCAGAAAAACCAATGATACTGCTGAAAGGGTTAATAAGGTCGTGGGCAATAATTGAAAGAAACTTATCTTTAGTCACATTTGCCTCCGTAAGTTGCTGATTTGCAATGCGCAATTGGATCGTTTTTTCATCAACAGCCTTTTTTAATACTCTTTGCTGTTTATGATATGAACTCAGGCGCAAGTAAAAAATACCTAAAACAAAGACAACGAAAAGCACAAGGATCAAGAACATGAAAGGTAGAGTTTTCCACCATGGAGGGTCTATGATAATTTTCAATGTAGTTGCTTTTTCAGGCCATTCATCCTCGTTGTAAGTCGCTTTAACACAAAAGGTATATTCTCCCGGATTCAGGTTAGTATATTTTGCCACCCTCATTTGGGCATCGGTTGTTTGCCAATCATTGTTAAAGCCTTCGAGTTTGTATGCATAATGTATTTTAACGGGGCTGATATAGTTGAGGGCTGAAAACTCGAAAGAAATTTCTTTTTCCTTGTAGGTTAAATGAATAGCATTGGTTTGCCCTATTGGTTTTCCAAGAATTGTGCGTTTACCAAAAACATCACCAACCCGCACTTCTTTATTGAAAATCTTTAAGTTAATAATAGATGCTGTAAGCTCGGTTTGAATTCCTGTAACATTTTCGGGACGAAATGCATTGAAACCCTTGATTCCCCCAAAATAAAACATCCCATCGCTGGTCTTAAAACTTGCCGTTTTGAAAAACACGTTAGATTGTAGGCCATCAGACGTTGTATAATTTTTAAATTGCTTTGAAACAGGGTTAAAAACCGACAACCCGTTATTTGTGCTAATCCACGCATTATCGTTATTAT
>JAAYAG010000046.1 GCA_012719495.1 Bacteroidales bacterium | reverse complement strand
TGCATAAAACACTGTTTTCCTGCATTAAATTTCCTCGATTTAGCCCGCTAATACTCAAAAATTTGCTTTGTAAAACAGCGTTTTATGCCAATCTGAACTTTAAAAATAAAATCGAACTCAGGTTATAGTACTTTGTTTTTGGGAACGGTTGCAATGAATTCTTTCAGGTAAAATGGCTCGAAATATGCTACATCGGCAAAAATACTCTTATTATAAAGCTGTTGTGCCAATATGGCCATGTGTTGTGCCGAGGTGTAAATATCATCAATGTAAACAAATGAAGATGAAATAAGTACTGGCTTGCATTTGTTGGCCCCATTGCCAAAGAGAATGAGCCGTGAATTATCGGCGAGGCTTTCAAAGCTGCTTTCATCAATTACCAACGCTTCAACAGGAGTGATAGTATTAAGCTCTTTGTCGAAAACCGAAGTGTAAACTTCCATTCGCCGGGCATCGATCATTGGCACAAGGAGGTCTGTTTGAATTAGGTCGAGTCCGTATTTTTCGGCATGGTTGGCCACGTGTGATGCCATGGCAGCCAATGGGCTTATTGAGATAAGCTTAATTCCGGCACCAAAACACAGGCCTTTGGCTACCGATGTTCCGATACGCAAGCCTGTATACGAGCCGGGGCCTTCGCTGATGGCTACTGCATCGAACGATGAAATTTCGTGACCATTGGTTGCAAGTTTATCAATGAATACTGTCAACAATGTTGAGTGGCTTTGGCCGCCAAGATCTTCAAGATAAGTGCATACATGCCCGTTTTCGGTAACTGCTACGGAACATACTTCCGTTGAGGTTTCGATACATAATATTTTTGCCATGGTATTTCCCTTTTCGGATGCAAAAATACGAAAAGAACGCAATGTTGGCGTTGGGTTTTTGCTGTTATTAACGCAACCTTTTTGAACATCAGGTTGGTTTATCAGTATTTGTGAAAAGTCTTACAAATATGACAATACAACAAAAGGCCCTTTTTCAAGGACCCTTTGTTGTTTACAATCTGTATTATTTTTTCAAGACTGATTTGCTTAGCACTTTCCCTCCCGAAGAGATTACCATTCGATATATTCCGGTAGCATAACTTTGCGTATCAATTACTTGTTTGTGAATTCCGGGATAACTAATTGCTCGTGTCATTTTATTCATTACCTGTCCAGCAGTATTCACTACCGAGATTTCAACATCATTCTGATCTCCGGTAGCAAAAGTTAGTGTAAACAATCCGTCGGATGATGGGTTTGGAAATACATTAATGAATTCGAACATACCGCTTTTCGTCGGAATTAATTCTTCGATTGAGGTAATTACGGAATCGTTCACCGATACATCGATAGCTCCCGAGTATATAATGTTTCCTTCCTGGTCGTACAAGGTACAGCCTAATTTGGGTAAAACTCCAGCAAATACTAAGTTGAACGCGCCAAGATCATGACCTGCGCTTACTGGTTGCTGCAATTCGAAAAACGCATTATATTTACCCATGTATGCTTGAGCCGGAGAAGCAAGAGATTGAGGATATTCATCATCACCAAGTTGCGAAGCAGATATAGCAAAGAACTCAGCAATCTCATTTTTAACTTCGGTCTCGTCGATGAACCCAAACGATAGGTACTTAACTCCGTTGTTCACCGGATCGATTACAACTGGGTTAACACTCACTGCAACCAACTTATCTTTGATATCTAGCTGCTCGAGCGAAATATCTACATCGGTAAGCGGATTTTTGTTCCATTTAAAGTCGAAGCAACAACGGGTACCATCGCATTTAACCACACAGATGGTTATTACACCCTTGTAATTCCCCGTCATACTGAATGAAAGGGTGTTTACCGCAGGGTTGGTAAGTGTTCCTGATGCCGGAATTGATGTTGAGTTCCATACTTGGCTGGAAGGAATACCATCAACAATTAACGAGCCTGGAGTAAATATTGCCGAAGGCGAAGCGCTGATTGTAATGCTGCAAATTGGCGATGCAGGATTAACATTAGTAATGTTGAATGTTCCTGTTTGTGTTTTAAACGGCCACTTTTGTTTCAGTTTGAAATCAACAAGAGCACAACAATCGTCGTCGGGCACTGCACAATCAAGCTCAATGCTCTTATTACATGTTTCTCCATTTTCGAAGGTTATAGAATAGGTTACTACAACTATTCCGGTTTGAATGGCATCGATACACGTAGTTAAGTCGACAATGCAACCATTAGGCGCAAAAGTATAACTGCTTTGACCCACATATCCCGAAGGAAGTGTTCCGCAATTCCAAGAAGCAGAACTAAGGGTTCCATTCGAAATGTCAACTGTTAGTGATTTAACTTTACATGTTGTGGTCAATTTAACGCAACAATCGTTAATGTCTGAAGTGCTTGAAACTCTCTCTGTTTTAACGCCATCGCAACATTTTTCTGAAGCTGCACATTCAATCCTGATTATTTTTTCACAAACTTCACCATTGGTAAGTGTAATGGTATACGTTACCGTTACCAAGCCTGTTTGGATTGCATCAAAACAGAGTACAAGATTGGCAGCGCAACCGTTTGCAACAAAAGTGTAGTTGCTTTGTCCGGTATAACCCGGGGCAATGTTTCCACAGTTCCAGTTTGCAGAGCTTATTGTTCCATTATTTACAGTTACTTCTATATTCTCAACATCACACAACGATTCGATTTGTGTACAACAAGACGATGTACCGTCGGAATTGTGGACCTGAGCAACTGAGATGCTATCACAGCAATCGATAGCGGTAGTGGCACAATCTATATCCATCACTTTTTGGCAAGTATCGCCATTGGCAAAGTAGATGGTATAGTTAGCTATTACTATTCCTGTTTGTTTTGGATCGATGCAAGTAACAAGATCAAGCGGAGCACAATTTCCAGGGGCAAATGTCCAATTGCTTTGTCCGATGAACCCCGGAGTTAACGTTCCGCAACTTGAATTAGCCGAGTTAAATGTTCCGTTAACAAGAGAAATATTCACTGCTTTTATCTCACATAAGCTTTCCAGCTTCAAACAACAACCAGCATGGGTAGGATCGGAATAATTGGAAACCCTAACACTATCGCAACAATTAATTGCTGTTGCTTCACATTCGAGTTTAAATTCTTTATGGCAAACAGTACCATCAATCAGGGTAATTGTATAATTGATCGTAACCGTTCCGGTTTGAATGGCATCGAAACATGTGTAGAGTGTTGCAGCACAACCATTAGCAACAAATGTATAATTACTCTGTCCAACATATCCTGCAGGGATTGGACCACAGTTCCAGGTTGCAGAACTGATTGTCCCGTTCGTTACATTTACTTCAATTTTTTCAACATCGCATGTCGATTCAATTTTAGTACAGCAACCAACTACTCCTGTTGAACCATACGACTGGCTAACCCTGATACTATCGCAACAATCGGGATCTGGGGTGTTGCTACAATTAAGGTCAAGAACTTTCGTACAAGTTTCGCCATTGGCAAAGTTGATGGTATAATTAACAATGATGACTCCAGCTTGTTGCGGGGTAAAGCATGTCACCATATCGAGAGGGGCACAATTGCCTGGTGCGAATGTATACGTGCTTTGACCTACATATCCCGGAGGAATGGCTCCGCAGTTCCAGCTTACTGAACTGAAAGTAGCGTTAACCAACGAAATAGTTATCGATTTAATCTCACACGAACTTTCAATACGTGCACAGCATCCCGGAGCGTCAGGGCTCGAATACTGACTTACCTTAACACTATCACAGCACGGTGCTGCACTGCCTACCGTTAGGCAAATTGGAGCCGCTGCTATTGGCGTGAGTGCCACAGCTGTTGGATTTCCGTTCAGTAGGAAGTTGGCTGTGGCAAGTGCAGCAAAGTCATTACAAACAGTCTGTTGCACAGTAGCTGTCAAAGGAATATTTACATTGAAATCTTCTCTGAGTGTTGAGCCTGATACCAAACTGTAAGTTCCAAAATTGAACCTTATATTTTCTGTTACAGGTGATGCTGCCCACGATGTTGTTGTACAACCGGAGGAAATTCCAAACGGAGGCAGACATATATTTTCACCAGCAGCGAAATTAATAATTGGTGTTGGAGGCGATCCCGATGGTAATAGCGATGTTGCAGGACTTGCTCCATAAGTGATATCAAACTGGCTTCCGCGTGATGCCGAACGGTTCAAAACCAACCAGTCATTTGTTGGGCCATCATCCTTTGCCAACAAGTCAACCAAATTGATTGAGGCAACAGGAACATTCGAAGTGTTCTTGTATTTCAACCTGAATTTGGCGGTTCCACCCGGAGTTACTGTTCCCGATGAAGCAAAGGTTGTTCCGTTGTCGGTACTAACTTCTTTTTCGGTTTCCTGACCAAATTTAGCAACCACCAGTACATTCACGGTATTCGAAGTTGTGGTTCCAGACAAGTTTCCACCCGAAATGGTATAGTTATTTGGAGTTACACCCGGAAGGGCTGAACCATCTACTGCCACATCAAACTCGATAAAGTAGTAAGGCAATCCCCATGTTCCATAGTAACCGCAATAACCTACATAGAAAGCCTGACAATCGGCATTTATTGTTGGTAGGTTCCAACTTAGGTTGTTCCCGCTATGACTTGCCGCTACGCCTGTCCATGCCGTTGTACCCGATGGAATTCCACTACCACTTCCACATGGCGGACTGTAAGAACTCGAAACATAATACGATTCATTTCCCAGATATTGGAAGTTAGGGTGTAGGATATCCTGAATAGATGCTCCTGTAATATTTGCGCTGCCAATATTCTGAACCCTCAACCTGAAACGGATCACATCGCCCGGTTCATAATCGGTTTGTGGCGAACAAATATCCTTCAGCAAACAAGGTTCAGGTGAGCCTGCAGCAACCGTAAATGTTGTACAGGTTTGGGGCAACGTTAATCCGTTGGCCAATCCGTTAAACGTAGCACAGTTTGTAATTTGTGTACCGGCAGGATTTGAATTGATGTTGAAATAAATATACATATAAAGACAACTACCTACAGGTAATGAACCAGTCATGGCAAATTGCAAATTGCCTACATTATAACCAATAGTACCTGAGTCGTACCAGTTACTGGTAAGTCCGTTTACAATGGTATTTGCCCCACTGTTGGCAGTTATGTTGACGGGGGTAGTTACACCCGCACCATATAGTTGAACTTTTTCTACCGAAATACCAGCAGGGATTACGTCATTGATATTGAATGCTGTAAGTGGTACATTCCCGTTGTTGCAGAATATAATAGTATAAAATCCCTGACATCCGGGAACTCGGTTTGTTACGTTTACATATTTCTGGAAATAGGCATTAGGATTAGGCGTAACATCAGCAACCTCAATGCAGGTTTGGTTACTTTGATGGGTAGCCTGTTGCAGACAAATAGACCCGGTAAGCGTAGTCTGATTATAGATAAAACTTCCATTGGGGAAAGGACCTGCCGGATAGGTCACCGTTATATCTACCCAATAGTATGCCCAAGGGTTTGCTGCATCGAGATTTCCCGAATTTGGAGTCCAGGTAATTGTATTTCCTGACAGAGAAACACCGGTGGGTGGTGTTGCACTACCAAACACCGCCCCGGCAGGGAGAATATCGGTAACAGCAGCGCTACTCATATTCATCTGACCGATGTTGCTCCCCCACAATCCATTCGCTTTCATAACAGAAAGCCGATAAGTTACAGTGGTTCCGGCATTCATAAGGTAACCGCAGTTGCCTCCGTTGGGATTAACAACAGGACCAGAAAGAATTGCTTTTGATACGACCCAGGGATCTACAGCTGTCGCAGATGTTGAAACATAAGGGGTGTAGAACCATTCCTGTCCAATACGAATACCAACCCGGTTACGGGCAGTTGCTCCGTTGCAGGTCGTTCCCTCGGGGAATTTCACCACAATGGTAAACGAACCCGATGCAGGGCTTCCTATTGGCAAGCCTGTCAATGTATAGGTTACTACTTGTGAACCAATAGGGCCAGAAGTGGTAACCACAGGGGTAACACCATTTACAATTGCCGGTGTAGGTACATTAACAACATTAAGCGACGAAGGAATCAGATCTTGAATCGTTACTGTTGTGGCACCTGCAGGCACTGTAAAAAGTATTGTATAGCTGAAATTGACACCGCTTTGGATAGAAGTGTTGCTCACAACTTTTTTCAAGGAGTAACCGTAACCGTTCCATATTGCTTCATTTGGTGTAGTTTGCGCTTGAGAATTATATGGAATAACTACAGAAAGAAAAAAAAGCATCATTGAAAGGATAGAAATAGAGGAATTGAGAGAAAGAATTCTCTTTGGTAGAGTTAACATTTTGGAAGATGTTTTTTTGACAAAAGTACTGCAACAAGGAATCTTTGCAGGAGGTTGTAGAAGTGTTCTCATTGTCATAGCATTAGTAAAACATTTTAATATATTTTAACACACTCAGGATGGAGAACATATATTAAGACAAAAAAGTTCTTTTCTTTGAAGCTATTTTTAAGATGTTTTTATCTTCTTTTTCAATAAGTATGTGATTTATATCACAAAGCGCGAAAAAAACTGCCAAATATTAATGTATTGTATTGAAATAGAATTGGATTTATTGAAAAGAAAGTTCGAAAAAACACAATTAAGTCTTTTATACCGATTGAAGTAACTCATTATGGTAGTTTCTTGATGTACATATTATAAACAAAAACAGGAAACCGCATTTTTGCAACTTCCTGTTTTTCAAGTAGCGAGAGCCGGGCTTGAACCGGCGACCTCATGATTATGAATCATGCGCTCTAACCAGCTGAGCTACCTCGCCATGTTTCTCTGAAAAGAGCGGTGCAAATATAGACTATTTTATTTTTTTTCTAAATTTTTCATCCCTTTTTTTGGGCTTCAAGTGGCGGCCGCACTATTTTGCATAGTGTACCATTAACAAATATAAGAAAATGAGACTCTTTGCCCATTATATCTATTCATGGCTTTTTTTAGCCTGTATCAATGATTGGTAAATTAAAACTTAATTGATATATTGCGTTCAATAGATTAAATAAATCCTATGGCCAAAGTTAAGTTCGATATGGAATATATTTTCAATTGTTCGCCCAAGGTGCTGTATTACAGGCTTAATACTGCATCGGGTTTGGCCGAGTGGTTTGCCGACGATGTCGATGTAAATGGGAAAAAGTTTACTTTTTATTGGGATAAAGCAGGCCGTGAAGCAATTCTTAGCTTTATGAAAGAAAACCTCATTGTCAGGTATAATTGGGTCGATGATGGCACTTTTTTCGAATTCCGGATTACGCGTGATGAACTTACCGGTGATGTTTCTTTGTTGATTACCGATTTTGCCGAACCCGACGAGTTGCCAGAGTCTCGTTCGTTGTGGGATTCTCAAGTGGCTTTATTGAAGCATGTTGTGGGGTCGTAGGTTTGTGTGCCTGGCTCTTTCACCCTTTTTAACTCTTTTCTTTTCTATATTCTCAACGTTAATCGAAGCTAATTTTTAGCTTTGTAAATTCATCGAATGGTTTTTATGAAGCGACTATATTTATATTTGATAAAAAGGTTCATAGGTCCTTTCTTTCTGACTTTCTTTATTAGCATCTTCGTGTTGCTGATGCAATTTCTTTGGAGGTACCTCGACGAACTGGTGGGTAAAGGTCTCGAAACGTCTATTATAGTTGAATTGATGTCGTACGCTTCGATTAGCCTTATTCCCATGGCTTTGCCTTTGGCCGTTCTCATTGCTTCGGTTATGACATTCGGAAACCTTGGCGAACGCTCCGAACTTATTGCCATAAAAGCCAGTGGAGTTTCGTTGCTCCAAATAATGAAACCACTTATTGTGCTAACTGGTATAATTACCATAATGGCTTTTGTATTTGCTAATGATGTAATTCCTGTCACTAATGCAAAATTTAAAGCGCTGTTATGGAGTATACGAGAGCAACGCCCGGAGATGATCATTAAAGAGGGTGCTTTTTCAAACGAAATTGATGGGTATAGCATAAAGGTAAACCGGCGCGACGACGACTCTGAGCTCTTGTACGGAATAATGATTTACGACCATACCGAGGATCGGGGGAATGTGGCGGTTACTATTGCCGATTCAGGCTATCTGCGTATTTCCGACAATAAGCAATATATGATATTAACGCTTTATAATGGAGAGAGTTATAACGATGAAAAACCTTCGGGGCGCGAAAAACGAACGTCACATCCTTTTCGTAGGGAAAAATTCTCGAAACAGCAAATTGTAATCAGTGTTAAGGATTACAGCCTTGAGCGTGCTGATGAAAGCCTTTGGAAAGATGGCTACCAGATGTTGAAAAACGACCAGATTTCTTCTGTGGTCGATTCATTAACAAGAATATATGTTGAAACTGAGAAATCAACAACTTTTAGTGGAAACTACAATAGTGAGCTTAACGAAAAAATTAAAGATCATTTCAGGGTTGATTCGCTGAAAGTTACTAAGCTGGCCGACCTCAAGTCGGTATCTGTCGAATTCGACCAGATATTCACTTCTCTCGACAACGACAAAAAAGCAATGATACTCGAGGATGCTAAGCGCTTAGCTCAGTCGAACCAGCGAAATATTCTGCAGAACGAACCCATTTTATATAACAAAATCAAATGGATTAACAAGCACATCATTGAATGGCACCGCAAGTATACCATGTCGCTGGCCTGTTTGATTTTCTTTTTTATTGGAGCTCCATTGGGAGCAATTATTCGAAAAGGCGGGTTTGGAACTCCGGTAGTGGTGTCTATTCTAATGTTTATCTTTTATTATATTGTGTCGATGATTGGCGAAAACTTTGCTCGAGAGGGGGTTTGGGATCCCGCACTTACCATGTGGTTTTCTACTTACTTCTTTTTGATTATTAGTATTTTTATGACTTATCAGGCAGTGGCCGATACGTTGTTGGTCTCGGCCAGTGTTAACAGTAAAATATTGAAGAGATTTAAATTTTTAAAGAGTTTTTTAAATTTTAAGGAGGAGCCTGATCAAAATGAAACTTCTGTTTTTGACCAATAAACCACCTTATCCGCCTAAAGACGGAGGAGCCATTGCTACCTTGGCAATGATCAATGCTTTTGCGCGTGCTGGCCACGAAACTACCGTCCTGGCAATGAACACCCGTAAACACCATGTTACGCCCTGGGATCTTTCTCCCGATTTAACGAACCAAACCATTCTTCACCTTGTAGAGGTGTCGGCTCCGGTAACCGCCAAAGGAGCAATTTTCAATTTCTTTTTTTCAAAATTGCCATATAACGCTGAACGCTTTATCGACAAAAAGTACCAAAACAAGCTGCTGGCATTGCTCGAGGCACATTCTTACGACATAATTCAAATAGAAGGCTTGTATCTTCTTCCCTATGTTCCTTTTATTCGTAAGGTTACGAATAGTGTTATTGTTTACCGAAGCCATAACATTGAGCACGAGATATGGGAAAGAACTGCCAGTCAGGCGAAAGGAATCAAGAAATTGTACCTCAAAAACCTTAGTCAACGACTACGGAAATTTGAGATTTCGCTCATCGACCATTACGATTTGCTTGTGCCAATAACACTGAGAGATGAAAAGCGGCTGAATGAATTGGGAAACAGAAAACCTGCCCTTACCATTCCTGCTGGAATTGATTTTCAAGATAAAGAGCCGGTTGTAAAGCCACTGCGAAACGATCTTTTCTTTATTGGGGCTCTCGACTGGACTCCAAATCAGGAAGGACTAATATGGTTTTTCGACAACTGCTGGAGCGAAATCAAAAAGAAGTGCCCAAAAATATCGCTCTCGGTTGCCGGCCGAAATGCCCCCGATTGGTTTGTTAAAACGCTGCAGAAGTATCAGATAAACTACGTTGGCGAAGTGCCTAATGCATATCAATTTATGAAAAAACATGGGGTAATGATTGCTCCACTTTTATCGGGCAGCGGTATGCGTGTGAAAATCGTTGAGGGAATGAGCCTTAAAAAGCCAATTGTTACCACCCCCGTTGGTTGCGAAGGAATTGATGCCGAGAACGAAAAAGACATTTTTATTGCCGTAACCCCAAGCGAGTTCATTAACTACATAATTGCACTGGCTAAAGACATCTCGCTGCAAACCTCAATATCCAATAATTGCTATAAATTTGTCAAAGAAAATTATTCAAACGAAATGCTTTCGAACCGATTAACTGACTTTTACAAAACCTATATTCAATGACGATACTTTTTTGGATTCTTCTCTTTGCAGTGTTTTACACCTACATAGGGTATGCAATACTGCTATTCTTCCTCACTATTTTCAAGAAGAAAAAGAGAGATTCTGAAATCGAAGATACAACACTTGACTGGCCCGAAGTAAGCCTTTTCATTACTGCCTACAACGAAAAAAGTATACTTAAAGAGAAAATTGAAAATTGCTTTTCTCTCGATTATCCTAAAGGGAAATTGAAAATTGTATTTGTAACAGATGGCTCTAACGATGGAAGTCAGGATTTTCTGAAACAATTTCCCGAAATTACAGTTTATCATGAAGCTGAACGTCGAGGCAAAATCAATGCGATGAACCGCGGAATGCAGTTTATTACTTCGCCAATTGTAATTTTTACCGATGCCAATACTTCATTAAACAAAGAGGCCATAAAAGTCATAACCGCCAAATTCTTCGACAAAACAGTTGGTTGCGTTGCCGGAAGCAAGAAAGTTATCAGCACCGATAAAGCAAGTGCCGCCGAAGCTGGCGAAGGAGTTTACTGGAAATTCGAGTCGTGGCTTAAGGCAAAAGATGCCGAATTTCACTCAGCCGTTGGTGCTGTTGGTGAGCTTTTTGCCATTCGTACTGAATTGTTCGAGCCTGTTCAGGCCGATACCGTCCTCGACGATTTTATGATCTCGTTCAACATCGTCTCCAAAGGATATTTTCTGAAATATGCGCCCAATGCCATTGCTTCCGAAACGGCTTCATTTAATGTGGCCGAAGAGTTGAAACGAAAAGTGAGGATTGCGGCTGGCGGTATGCAAACTTTTTTCAGAATGAAACATCTTTTGAACCCCTTTCGATACGGAAAACTTTCATTTCAATATTTTTCGCATAAAGTTTCGCGATGGACTTTTGCACCATGGTGTTTCTTCCTTTTATACCCCGTTAATATGCTGATAGCGATATCGGAACCCGAAAAAGACTTTTTCATTCTAACACTTATCCTTCAATCAATCTTCTATTTAATTGTGTTTTTAGGATGGATATTCGAAAAGTTAAGTCTCAGGGTTAAACTCATTTTCTTACCTTACTATTTCACCGCCATTAATTTAGCAACCATCAGAGGTCAGTTCCGCTATTTCTTAGGAAAACAGTCTGCGGCTTGGGATAAAGCCAAAAGGTTGTAAGGAATTGGTATCTTTTTGCTAGTTTTGCACCCAAATTTAATACACTTCAAAATGAAGGAGTTCAAGCTCAATACCATAGAAGAAGCAATAGAAGAGATCAGAAACGGTAAAATCATTATCGTAGTTGACGATGAAGACCGTGAAAATGAAGGCGACTTTGTTGCAGCTGCCGAAAAAGTAACTCCCGAAATGATCAATTTCATGTCGAAGGAAGGACGTGGGCTCATTTGTGCCCCTCTAACCGAAAAGCGTTGCGAAGAGCTTGAATTACATCCAATGGTTGGAAAAAACACCTCGCTTCACGAAACAGCTTTCACTGTTTCCGTCGACGCATTGGGGCATGGTACATCCACAGGAATTTCGGCCTATGACCGTAGCGTGACCATTAAAATGTTGTCAGATCCACAAACCAAGCCCGAAGACCTTGGCCGTCCCGGGCATATTTTCCCTTTGATGGCAAAAAATAAGGGTGTACTTCGCCGTTCGGGGCATACCGAAGCTGCAGTAGACTTAGCTCGTATGGCTGGATTGCAACCCGCAGGTATTCTGGTTGAAATTATGAACGACGACGGAACCATGGCTCGTTTGCCTCAGTTGGTAGATATTGCCAAAAAATTTGATCTGAAAATAGTATCTATTGCCGATCTTATTGCGTATAGAGTTGAAGAAGAGAGTCTTATCAAACGCGGTGTTGAAGCCTTTTTACCTACGCATTTTGGAGAGTTTCGCATAATTCCATACCTGCAGAAATCGAACGGAAAGGAACATGTAGCGTTGGTAAAAGGCGAGTGGACCGAAGACGAGGCCATTTTGGTGCGCATGCACTCATCGTGTATAACAGGCGATATTTTTGGGTCGATGCGCTGCGAGTGCGGAGAACAACTCCATAAATCAATGGATCTTATTGAAAAAGAAGGTAAAGGTGTTGTTGTGTATCTCGACCAGGAAGGTCGTGGCATTGGCCTACTAAATAAAATTAAAGCCTATAAGCTGCAAGAAGAAGGCCTCGATACGGTTGAGGCTAACGTGCATCTTGGTTTTGCGCCTGACGAACGCGATTATGGCGTTGGTGCTCAAATACTACGAAACTTGGGAGTAAAAAAAATGCGGCTCTTAACCAATAACCCAGTTAAACGGGTTGGACTTGAGGGCTATGGCCTTAAAGTGGTTGAAAACATTCCTATAGAGGTAGAACCCAACGAATATAACGAGTTCTATATGAAGACGAAACGCGATCGTATGGGGCATATTTTGCAGAAATTCAAGTACGAAAGTGAAGAATAACTTTTGCAAAACGTTTAGCTTTCAATTGCTTTGCTAGTTTTTCAGGTATTTTATAAAATAAAGAGTCCGGTAATTTAATAATTGTCTGCGATGAAAAAATTGGTTGTTTTGACAGGGGCAGGCATGAGCCAGGAAAGTGGGATTAAAACCTTTCGCGATTCAGATGGCCTTTGGGAAGAGCACAACATTGAAGATGTTGCTACCCCTGAAGCATGGCGAAGGAATCCTGAGCTGGTGATGCGTTTTTATAATGAACGCCGAAAACAGTTACTTGATTGTAATCCTAATGCCGGGCACGTAGGTTTGGCAAAACTTGAAGAACTTTTCGACGTAGATATTATCACTCAAAATATTGATGATTTGCACGAAAGAGCCGGGAGTAAAAAGGTTCTTCATTTACATGGAGAACTGAAAAAAGCACGTAGCTCGGTCGATGAAAATTTAATTTATGATATTGATGGATGGGAACTGAAGATGGGCCAAAAGTGTACCAAAGGGAGCCAGCTAAGACCTCACATCGTGTGGTTTGGTGAAGCAGTCCCTGCTATTTCCGAGGCAATTCCAATGGTTAAGGCTGCTGATATTTTCGTGGTAATTGGCACTTCAATGAATGTTTACCCAGCGGCAGGCCTAATTCATTACGTTAAACCCAACACCCCTGTTTTTCTTATCGATCCCAAACCGGTTGATGTTTACCAAAAAGTTATTTTCATTCAGGAAAAAGCAGGAAAGGGGCTTGAAATATTAACCAAAGAACTCCAAAAATTATTGTAAATTCATAACCTGAAACTGATTTCCAGTTTTACAAGGTTTTGTATTTCATTGCTTGTTCCGTATTTGAGTAGTTATTGTTATGTTTAGAAGCAAGCTTTTTTGATTACACCTTGTTGATTGATAGTTGTTAATAGTTTTATATGAGCAGAACAGACAAGGGATATATAATCCAGACTTCTGGCAGTTTAAACAATAAATTTTCTTCACGTGTTTCGGTAACGGTAAAAAGAAGAATCACATTCAGGAGCATTTTATTATTAGTATTATTTATTGTTTTAGCAAAACCAGGGCTTTCACAAGGTTTCGATGGAGGCTTGCTGGCAGGGTTTAACGGGAGTCAGGTTAGAGGCGATTTGTATTCTAACGGGTTTCACAAGATGGGTTTGCTGGCTGGTGCCTGGGTGCAAACATCCCTTAACGACAATTTCTATTGGACGATGGAATTGAAATACAGCCAGAAAGGTAGCCGTATGAACCCTTCGAAAAAAAACGATTATTACCTGTATATCTACCGTCTTAATTATATTGATATACCTGTGGCTTTCGGATATCACAACAGTGATTATTATTCGTTTCTTATGGGGCTTTCTTTTAATTATTTAGTGAACCGATCGGCCGAAGATAGCTTTGGGAAAATTGAGTTAAGCCAAAACCTTCATAGTTGGGAAATTGCCGCCTTTGCAGGTATACGCATCGACTTTGAACAAATGGTAAGGCGCGATTGGGCTTCAAAATTCAAGCTCGATTTCCGGTTCCAATTTTCGGCATTACCTATTTATACAACCAATAACAAACTTTTTTATTATTCACCATACAGCCAGTTTAACAGCGTAATTTCTACAGCATTATATTATACTGTCGACTGGTAGTACAATATTAACTATCCGATTATGGGAAAAAAAGACAAAAGCTCTTTCAAAATGAAGAAGGGCATAAATAAGAAAGAGTTGAAGCAAATGGTGCTTGAACTTTTCTACAAAGATTCGGAGAAAATTCTTACCCCACGGCAAATAACTTCGATGCTTGCTGTTAGCGATCTTTCTACCAAACAGCTTGTCAATGTCGCTATTGAAGAATTGTCAGACGACGGTTACCTTGAGCAAAAAGAGCGCGGCAAGTTTCAACTCATCGTCAAAACCGGCTACGTTGTGGGCATTGTAGATATGACTCAGAAAGGCTACGCCTTTATTGTTTCCGACGAATTGGAGGAGGATATTTTTGTAGCCGGGCCAAATTTGAACCGCGCGCTAAATGGCGACAAAGTGAGGGTTTACCTTAATGCGAAAAGAAAACGCAAACAGCCAGAAGGTGAAGTGGTTGAAATAATTGAGCGTGCAAAAACCAATTTTGTAGGGGTGGTTTCAATGTCTAAAAATTTTGCATTTCTTGTGCCGTCGGGGAAAAACAACTTTGATATTTTCATTCCGAAAGATAAGTTGAAAGGGGCAAAAGAAGGGCAAAAAGCGGTAGCTAAAATTACTGACTGGCCTGCTCGTGCAAAAAATCCTTTTGGCGAAATTGTTGATGTACTGGGAGAACCAGGGCACAACGACACCGAAATGCATGCCATTCTGGCCGAGTTCGACTTGCCCTATAAATTTCCTGAGAAGGTGAACAGTGCTGCTGAAAAACTGTCGGTGGAAATTACTTCTGAGGAAATTGCCAAGCGTCGCGATTTCAGGAATATAACCACTTTCACCATCGACCCGGGCGACGCGAAAGACTACGACGATGCTCTTTCGATACAAAAACTCGAAAATGGGTACTGGGAGGTTGGTGTTCACATTGCCGATGTAAGCCATTATGTTCAGTCTGGTTCGCTTATCGACAATGAAGCATATGAGCGTGCAACGTCTGTGTATCTTGTTGATCGGGTGGTGCCTATGCTCCCTGAAAGACTTTCTAATGGTGTGTGTTCCCTCAATCCGAATGAAGATAAACTTTGCTTTTCTGCTGTTTTCGAGATCGACGACGATGCCACAGTTCGCAAACACTGGATTGGGCGCACCGTGATTCATTCAAACCGGAAATTTAGTTACGAAGAAGCCCAGCAAATTATCGAAACAGGCGAAGGTGAGCTAAAAGATGAAATGCTTACCCTTCATAGGCTGGCGCAAAAACTTCGGTCGGGAAGGTATCAAAACGGAGCTATTTCGTTCGATAGGGCAGAAGTAAAATTCAACCTCGATGAAAACGGGAAACCTCTTGGAGTGTATTTTAAGGTAGCCAAAGAATCGAATCAGCTTATTGAGGAATTTATGCTTCTGGCCAACAAGAAAGTGGCAGAAACTATTGGTAAAGTGAAAGATAAATCGAAAGCCCGCACTTTCGTGTACCGAATTCACGACCGTCCAGATCCCGACAAACTTGAGTCGTTCAATAATTTCATCGGAAAATTCGGGTATGGGCTTAGTCTTGATGCACCGGGAGCCATCTCGAAGTCGATCAACAACTTACTCTCGTCGGTAAAAGGTCGTCACGAAGAGAACGTAATTTCTACACTTGCTGTACGTTCAATGGCCAAAGCGGTTTATTCAACCCGGAATATTGGCCATTACGGGCTTTCGTTCGAATATTACACGCACTTTACGTCGCCAATCAGGCGTTATCCCGATTTAATGGTACATCGTCTGTTGGAACGTTACCTCGTTGGTGGGCGATCGGTGAATGCCGAAACATTTGAAGAAAAGTGTAAACATTCATCGAACATGGAGCAACGGGCTGTGAATGCCGAGAGGGCCTCAATTAAATATAAACAGGTTGAGTTTATGCAAGACAAAGTGGGGCAGATATATGGCGGTGTTATTTCGGGTGTTACCGATTGGGGCATTTATGTCGAGCTCGATGAAAATAAGTGCGAAGGAATGGTTTCAATCCGTGACCTTACCGGCGATTTCTACTTCTTCGATGAAAAAAATTACTGCATCTCGGGTATGCATACCAACAAGTGCTACCAGTTGGGTGGCGAAGTAAAAGTAAAAGTAGTATCTGCAAATCTTGAGAAAAAGCAAATTGATTTTAAACTGGTTGAAGATGGTGTTGTGATAGGTAACGAAGCGCCGGTAACTAAACCAGCCGAGGAAAAACCGCCTAAGACAGAAAAGAAAAGCAAGCGAAGAAAATAAATTCTTGTGACGAAAATAAGAAAATGCCACCTGGATTTGAGGGTGGCATTTTTTTGTTCTGATGTTGTGGTATTTCTTCTGCCGGTTTTTACAGGCATTTGCCCGATATTTTTATTATGGAGATTGTAAATTTCTTATTTTCATCAGATTAATTTATTTAACTGAATCACCTTGCAATGAAAGCACTTATTCTTTATGATTCTTTTTTTGGGAATACCGAGCAAATTTGATTGGCTATTGCCAAAGCATTCGATACTGAAACAACGGTAGCAAAGCGGACTGGCGAAGTCCTTCAAGCCGATTTGGAGGGTGTTACCCACCTGATTATTGGCTCGCCCACGCGTGGTTTTAAACCATCGGATGTCACGACTGCTTTCTTGAAAAATTTGCCGGCAACGCTTACAGGGCTCAAAGTAGCCACTTTCGATACCCGCATAGCACTAGAAACCATTAAATCACGATTCTTCAGGTTTGTTGTAAATACTGGCGGCTATGCTGCAAAAACCATGGCAAATCAGTTAGTGAGGCGAAAGGCTAAACTGCTTTTACCGCCCGAGGGTTTCTTTGTAACTGGCGAACAAGGGCCTCTAAAAGATGGAGAAAAAGAGCGAGCTATGGCATGGGGACAACAAATAGCAAACATGTAATGCCTCACCCTAAAAAAGACGTGCAAGTAATGACATTACAGGGGAAAATTAATTGACTTGATAAATTGTGGAAAAGTTTTGTGGACAACAATTGTCCAATTAATAAAAATAGATTACTTTTGGACAAAATTCGTCCTGAATGGAGAACGTAAAGATTCATACAAATTTTGGAGAACATCTCAGAACTTTGAGAGAAAATGCTGGATTGACATTGAGAGAAGTTGCATCAACAATAAGCGTTGATTCTTCACTACTTGCTAAGATTGAGCGAAATCAAAGACCTCCGACGAAGCAGCTAATCAAAAATTTAGCTTCTTTCTTTCACGCAAATGAGAAAGAATTGCTTACTGAGTTTTTGAGCGACCAAATTGCTTATAAAATTTTGGACGAAGATGGTGACTTAAATATTTTAAAGGTCGCTGAAGAAAAAGTGTCTTACTTAAAAACTTTACACAATGGGAATGACTATGACAAGAAATAAAGAAATACCAACGTTTTTTGGTGAAGTCTTACTTAAAGGAGAACGGATTGAAAATAATTTTATTAACAATGTTTCTCCAACAATATTTTATCAACATCCCCATGGGCAGCTTTGGCAAGGTGATAGTATTGAATGGTTAAAGACATTACCAAATGAAAGTGTAGATATGGTATTTGCTGACCCGCCTTACAATATTAAGAAAGCCGACTGGGATACATTTGAAAGTCAGGAAGAATATATAAAATTTTCCATGAAATGGATTGAACAGGCTGCACGTGTTCTAAAACCAACAGGAACATTATTTATTTGCGGTTTTTCCGAAATACTTGCAGATTTGAAGCACCCAACTTCAAAATTATTCAAGTCTTGTCGTTGGATAATTTGGAATTATAAAAATAAAGCAAATTTAGGGTCAGACTGGGGTAGAAGTCATGAAAGTATTATGCATTTTAGAAAATCGAAAAATTTCACTTTCAATATAGATTCTATAAGAATTCCTTATGGTGAGCATACTTTAAAGTATCCAAGCCATCCACAAGCTGAAACGAGTCAATATGGTAATGGTAAAAATGGTAATAATATTTGGGAACCTAATCCACTTGGAGCAAAGCCGAAGGATGTTTTAGAAATACCTCAGGATATAATTGAAGTTCCTACTACTTGTAATGGAATGCATGAAAAGACACCTCACCCAACACAAAAACCAGAAGAATTATTGCGGAAACTTATATTAGCATCATCAAATATTGGAGATACCATTATAGACCCATTCTGTGGTTCAGGTACAACACCTGTATGTGCGGAACAACTTAAACGTAAATGGATGGCATGTGATTTATCTCCCGAATATCTGGATTGGGCAGCTAATCGAATTGAACTTGTTGAAGAATGGAGCATTGAAAAGTGGATTAAATACGATTTTGAAAACCAAAAAAGAAGAAACTCAATACGATGAATTTAAAACAAATTGTGAATAAAGCGAAGGATAAAAGTAATTTCACTAACCTAAAAGCATACATCTCTTTTTGCGATGAGTATTTGAATTTCATTGCAGATAATTTACAAGCGATTATTGTATCGCAAAACGAAAATCATTATCGGTTCTATCAATATAAAAAAGAAGGCAACTTCCAAATTACTAGACCGATAAATTCTAACCTGATGTATGATGCAAAAGAGTTTACAAAATCATCAAAAGAGTTTTTGAGTATACTGAAAAACATCAAGACAATAAACAAGAAAGATGAAGCTTTAAGAAACATTTTAAACAACGCAACTTACACTATTCAACAATCGGTTGGCTCTGCGTTAGACGGTTTACCTGCTGGTCAATCTAATACGGCACGAAAATTAAACGGTGATTTGTTTGAGCATTTTATCCGTTTAATCATCAGTGAAATAGGGATTGACTGCAAATCAGGAACAATTCAAGTCCCTGTAATTGTTGATGGAAAACCAACTTTCAATATGAGCTACCAACACGACCTAATAATTGAGAAAGAAAATGATGTTAAAGTTATTGGCTCAATCAAAACATCAAGCAAAGACCGTATTGACAAGATATTTATTGACAAATTTCTATACAACAAACTTACAGAAAAAGCGACACCACATATTGCAATTTTCTTAAATGACGTTCAAAGAAAAAACACAAAAAAGGAAAGTGAATACGGAATTAATTCGACTTTTCTTCCCGGACATTTCAAAGGATATACGGTTAAGCTTAATCCTCTTGATGGGGTTTATTACTGTGACATTAGACCGAATATGAAAACGGAACACATTTTAAAAGAACACATTAAGACTTTTGATAATTTATTGATTGAAGATATTTGGAAATTTTTATAACCAAAAAGATAAAACAAAAAAAGGGCGAAGGCAGCCGTAATTCGCTTTTAATTTTGGCCTATGCACTTTTTTGCGTTTTCTTGTTAATCGGCTAATAACCTGAGTTAGACTTTGTTTTTGAGTTCAGACCGCTTGTAAACAGTAAGATTCAATGCAAAATCACGCAGGAATAACGGGTTATTTTAAGTGATTTTAAAGCAGAAGATTGCTGTTTACAAGTGGCTGACAATGAGCTTTGCAT
>JAAYAG010000045.1 GCA_012719495.1 Bacteroidales bacterium | reverse complement strand
GCACTAGTTCAAAGTTTGCAACTAAAGTGCGGTTGCTGTTAATAGTGAACGTATAGCTTGCATTGGTAGATACAATCAATGCTCCTTCGGTCCAGTTTACAAAACGGTATAATGCTGATGAAGGTGTTGCAGTTACGGTAACGCTACTGCCTTTGTCAAAAGTTCCTCCGCCACTCACACTTCCCATATTGGAGGGCGAGGCACTTAATGAAACAGTATTTTGTTCAGGAGTTGCTTCTGTTGTAGTTACAAAGATATAATTTGACATAACAGAAGGAGTAGTTCCAATAACAGACTTAACACCATATCGATACCCAGAATTGGGAGTCAGCCCCGTAACCTTAAAATTTGTTCCTGAAACATCTTTATCGTTGTATTCAGACAAAACAACCCAGGAACCACGTATCATTCCTGGCTTATAAACCGACAACTTATACCCTGTTGCCCCTGAAACCGCCGACCAGTTTGCCTGAAACAATTCGGATGCTATATTGGTAGCTTCATTTGCTATTGGAGCACCAAGAGCGGTATATACGTCGGTGAGTTTATTTGATGCTAGTGACTCTCCATTTGCATTAAGGGCCGTAACATAGAAATCGTATGGGGTTCCTGGATCTATATCTAATCCGGTGAAGGTATATTCGGTAACATTACCAAGGGTTTGGGAGCTATACCTTATTAGAATAATGCCCCCTGAAGATCGATAATATAGCTTGTACCCGGTTGCTCCTGAAACAGCCGACCAACTTAAAGAAATAGAACTAGTTGTAATATTTGTTGGCTGATTTAAAACAGGAGGCGCAGGCTTAGTCGTCAAATGTATCCAGTTACTGATGGCAGATACTCCAGAGCTGTTTTTTGCCTTAACGGCATAATGATACAAACTATTTGTTTGCAAACCACTAACAGTAGCAAACAAATCTGTTGTTTCGTAATCTTCTAAGATGTAACCTTGCGTTTCATCTTCTACAACACGCAAAAGATAAGAGGTTGCCCCATCGGCAGCATTCCAATGCGCCTTAAATGAATTGTGCTCAAGATCGGTTTCGGTTATCGCCACAGGAGCCGGAGGGATTGTAGCAACAGAAATAAAATTACTGTATGGTGATGAAAGGTCACCGCTTTTCACCTTTACAAGATATCGGTAGCTATATCCCGGGCTTAAACTGGTAAACGTATACGAGGTCGTTTCAACTTCTTGGTCTCCAATAACCGCTTGGTCCGACTCTCGAACTAAGCGCACGACGTAAGAATCAGCCCAAGTTTGACTTTCCCAGTTCGCTGTAAACGAAGTAGCTGTAATTTCTGTTGCAGCTGTTGCAACAGTGGATCCGGGGAGCGTTTGAACAGTTATTGAATTTGAATAATCAGACTCTGCTGAACTCCCAATAGCCTTAACACTATATCGGTAATTAGTACTATGTGAAAGATTTGAAACCGTATACGAAGTTCCTGACACTGCAAGCCCGGTTTCATATCCCGTTATGGATCTCCAAATATAAGTTTGAGTAATAGGAATATATTGTCTATATTGAACATACAACTTATAGCTTATTGCTCCGGTAGAAGCATCCCAATTAGCAACAAAAGAATTGTCAGTAAGGTTTGTAATAAATGTGGCAACAGGTGGTTCTGGGGTTGTAGTAACTTCAATAATATTTGATGGATCTGAAGGTAAAATCTCAGTTAAAGACACAGACTTTACAATATATGCATACCTTGTACCCGCAGAAAGACCAGTAACAACAAGACTTGTACCAGAAACGCTGATATCCCGATAGCTAAACAAAGGATTCCAAATATCATCACCAGTCCTTATATCTCGCCCACCCCATTTTGCTACAGTTAATTTATAGCTCGATGCTCCCTTAACTGAAGACCAGTTTGCCTGAAACGATGTGGTAGTAATTTGAGTGGCGTCACTGGCTTTTGGGGGATCGATTACTGTTATTTCAGATGGTTCAGGTATCGCTGCCAGAACTGGTTTATTTGTTGTAAAACTGGCGACAATTATCACCATAAATATTAGAATCCGGCAAATGGATTGATTAATCTTAGTTTCGTTTTTCATTTTGATTTTTTATTGAAGAGTTATTTAAAATATTTCAACGTTAATTAGTTCGTGATTATCTATCATTACTAAGCAACTAAATATCAACGCCGTCAATTATTCATTAAAATACATTGACATCCAGTTTTTCATTCGTATATGTTCTTTTAGGTTTTTTACATTTTAATAAATTCAACGCGGCGGTTTTGGGCTTTCCCTTCGGCTGTGCTGTTGTTATCAATGGGTTGTCCCTCGCCTTTTCCATCAGTTTTCATACGTGTATCGTCAATATTAAATTCTCTGGTCAAGAAAGCTTTGACCGAGGCAGCACGTCGTTGCGAAAGGTCGAGGTTTTTGGCTTCATCTCCATCGCTATCGGTATGGCCTATAATTTGCACATTTACACTGGGATTTTCCTTTAGCACATCGGCAATTCCCTTGATACAAGCGTAGGATTGTGGCTTAATTTTATCGGAATTCACGTCGAACAAAATTCCCCGCGTCACCAATTTTCCTTCGGCAATAAGCTGGTTGCGGGTATCGGGCGCTCCAACGGCTATTCGAACGTTAGATATGTTGACATCTTCTTTAGTATTAGAAGTTTCGAAACGGAAACGGTTATATTTGAAATCGGTGAATACGCCTTTAGGAATGTCAAATACCTTGACTTCATTCACGTACATGCGAAATCGGCTTTTCTGTATCCACACAGAAACATGGGCAGGTTTTCCGGGTTCAATTTCGCCCTTACTACTTGAGGTGTTGATGCCCTGGTCGCCGGTGTCATAATTTTTAAATTCATGTCCTTCCGAACTAATCATCACTTCAGCACCAGCTTCTCCGGGCACACCATACGCATCCACATCGAATGAAGCTTCACTGTAATAGGTAATTACAAACGTATTTTGCTCAGAAAGCAATACATCAAACTCAATTGTTACATTATCAGGGAATGTCAATTTCAATTCAGGAAAATAATTACCTCCTTCAGCAGGCAATTTAAACCATTTATCCTTCACTCCTGAAACAGTAACTACTTCGCCGTTGTTGTTGGTATTCCATTTGGCAGGAAATTCTCCAACTGGATCTTGGGTAAAATCGTCAAAGAAAATCACTTTCTCTCCGGGAATAAAATCAAACTTACTGTAGCTGGTTATTCCTTTCGAAGCTTTTTCTTCTACTGCGGGAGTTTCAGATTCTTCATCGGAAACATCTGCTTCATCAACGACTTCCGTATCTTCTTTGTCATCAATGCTCTCTATGTCGATTTGTGCATTTACACCAACAGAGCACAGCATAAAGAACATTAGTAAATAAATAGTTGGTTTCATAATTTATTCAAATTGATTTTGGTTTTATGAAATCAAAGTTCTGAATTGGGAGGAGCACCTGAAACCCCCTTTGGGGGGTATTTTTATTTCATATTGATTTTTACCTTTGTTCAACATCTTCAGAACCATCGAAAATGAGAAATAAAATGCAATTGGTTGGAGTTGGGGTCACTATTTTGATCCTTTTATTTTCAACAATGCTGCACGCAGCTGATCCGGCAAAACGCGAACAAGAACTACTGAAACAGCTCAGTTCGTCAGGACTTTCAGAAACCGAGCAAATCACAATTTGGTACAATCTTGTTTCAGTTTACACCGGCTACAAACCTGCACAGGCACGTATATATGCCGAAAAGCTAAATCGTTCCAATCATGAATTGGCCCAGCAATATGGCCGCATATCCTTGGCCGGAATTACCATGAACGAAAGGCAATACGACAGCACCGAAACGTTGCTGAACCAAGCCCTCGATGAATTTCACTCCCAATTCTCTACCGATGCAGAAATGGGATCTAAAATTTACAACCGCTTTGGTCACTTGAAAACGGTTCGAAGTTTCCCCGAAACAGCTATTAAATACTACCTCGAAGCTTTGAAATATAGCGAACAAATGGATGATTACCCTCAAATGTGCGCCGTATGCACCAATATTTCATATTTGTACGGACAAGTGGGCGCAACTTCTCAGGTGAAACTCGACTACGCCTACAAAGCTTTGAAGTACGCCGAAAAAAGTAAGGATCCGTGGGCCTTGGAACAAGCCTATTCTACCTTGGGAAATACCCTGCAAAATGCCGATAGCACCGAAGAAGCTCTAAAATATCAATTGAAAGGGCTGGAACTAAGCCGCCAAATGAAATCGGAACAAAAAGAATGTTTTGCAGCCTTGAATATTGGAGCCAACTACTTGCAACTGAACCGATGGGACGAAGCCGAAACTTATTTTATGAAAGCATTAAACTTAGCCCGCAAAAACAACTTGAAACGTCCCGAAGCCTACATATTATCATGTCTGGCCGATGTGTACCGAGGCAAGAAACAATACGACCAAAGCGAACTTTATGTGCAGGAAGCCATGAAAATAAAAGATGCCCTTTCGGATACTGAACAGCTCGATATTTATCTGGCAGCCATCAACCTAAGTGTCGTCCGGGGCGATCTGGCAGCTTTTGAAGAACAATTCGAGGCGTATTCAGCACAACAGGAAAAAGTCAAAAATTTGGCTGTTCATGAAAAAATGGTGGAACTTGAAACTCAATACGAAACAGAGAAAAAAGAAAAACAAATTGCAGAATTGATCCACAATCAACGGCTCATTTTAGGAATTGCCCTCGTCGGCTTATTTGCACTAATTGCCATTGTATTGGCACTGTTCTTCAGTGCCCGGCTGGCCAACTCCCGCAAAGCTTTGGCAGAACAACGCATTTCCCAAATGGAGCAAGAGCAAAAGCTGCTTAACACACAAGCTGTGCTCGAAGGTGAAACTACCGAACGTACTCGCTTGGCTAAAGATTTGCACGACGGACTGGGCGGAATGTTGTCGGTTGTTAAACTCAATTTAAACGGCATGAAGAATTATAGTGTGCTCGATTCAGATAATGTTGAACAATTCAATAAAACAGTGAATATGCTCGACGACTCGATAAAAGAGTTACGACGCATTGCCCACCACATGATGCCCGAGTCGCTTTTACGCTATGGACTAAAAGCCTCACTAAGTGATTTTTGCAATGCGGTTCCAAATGTGTCATTTCACTACTTTGGAAATGAACAACGGATTGACAGCAATCTCGAAATTCTCACTTATCGTTCAATTCACGAGCTGGTTAACAATGCTTTAAAGCACTCTGAAGCCAACCAAATCAATGTGCAAATTGTTCAGGAACCCGATCGTTTATCAATTACAGTTCAGGACAACGGTAAAGGATTCAACCCTAAAATTCAAAATTCAGGAATGGGACTTAAAAGCATTAGCGACAGGGTTTCTACCTTTAACGGGGGAATGAATATCTACGCAGAACCCGAAAAGGGAACTGAAATAAATATTGAATTCAATTTAAAAAACGAAAAATCATGATACAAGTAAATATTGTTGACGATCATAAAATATTGGTTGAAGGACTTCGTAAACTTATTGAAGAATCGGGCACGATTACCGTAAAAGAAATTGCTTATACTGCCTATGAATGCCGCAAACAACTCTCTTACGAAAAGCCCGATGTGTTATTACTCGACGTTAACTTGCCCGACACCGATGGGGTTACTTTGTGCGAAGAACTAAAGAAACTTTATCCTGAACTAAAAATTCTGGCTCTCACAAGTTACGGCGAATACACTGTTGTTAGGCGAATGATGGAAAGTGGTGCTTCGGGCTATATACTAAAAAATGCAATGTGTGAAGAGGTAATTACTGGAATTGAAACCGTTGCAAATGGCGACGAATTTCTTTGTCATGAGGTTGATTTGTTGATGAAAAAAAAGGACAACAACGAAGTGTGGCTTAGCCAACGCGAGCGCGATTTACTTAAGTTGATTGTTGAAGGATACACGAATCCTGAGATTGCAGATAAAGTATTCCTCAGCCTTGAAACAATAAAAGGTTACCGTAAAAATTTATTACTAAAACTTGGTGCTAAAAACACGGCCATGCTGGTAAAAATGGCCATCGAGGATAAATGGATTTAGGTTCATTGAACAAGGTAAAATTGAAATGATACCATTTTTCATTCGATGTTTGCATCGCTGGTAATCTTTCTATTTTAAAATTTAGATTGTAACTCTCACACCAATCGATGAAGATTTAACCAATGCCCCATTAGCATCACAAATGAAAGATTAAAAGCTCAATACATCAGGAACTTGTGCTGATATTCCTAACGTAAGGAATACCAGCAACAAGGTCTCAAATGAAATATTTAAAAACCATAATCTTTTCTGAATCAATTTAGCTAATCTATGTTAGCTATCTAAGAATAACCCGCTTCGTTGAATGATATTGTTTATCATCAACCCGAATGAAATAAACGCCATGTCTAACGCTTGACAAATCGAGAATTACGGTAGAATTATCGGCTTTTACTGAATGGACTAATCGGCCCGAAATATCGGTTACCTTAAGTTCTGCACCTTCCGATATTCCGGAAACATGCACAATGCCTGTTGTCGGGTTCGGATAAACCAACATCGTAATTTCATTGATATCCTCTGCCCCTGTTTCAATTATGAAATTGGCCACTAAGGAACGATTTGCTTCTGCAGTAAAAGTGAAAGACTTGTTTGTTGAGACAATAACGCCGTTTTCAGTCCAGCTAACGAAAGTATAATTGCTATTTTGATTTGCATTAACGGTAACGTTCTGTCCAAAGGCAAACTGACTACTGGCAAAATTGGTAAAGCCCCCTGATGATGGGTTTGCAGTGAGTGTGATCGTGAACATTTTTGGTTCAAAATTTGCCTTCAAACTACGATCAGAAGTAATTGTAAATGTATATATTGCACTTGAAGAAACAATATTTTCACCTTCGGTCCAATTAAGAAAATTATATCCATTGGCAGCAGTGGCTGAAACAGTAACCGAGCTACCCGATTCAAAAGAGCCGGCACCGCTTACAGTCCCCGAGGCTGCAGGAGCAACAGACAAGTCAACAGAATATTCCTCACCAGCAATAAGTTCGAAGTTTGCAATCAGATTTCGATTGGATGTTACTTGAAAAATATAACTCACCGACGTTGAAACAATTGATCCGTTTTCTGTCCAATTCACAAACGT
>JAAYAG010000044.1 GCA_012719495.1 Bacteroidales bacterium | reverse complement strand
GGTCTACTTTTTCTGCATTTCTGGGGCAGAAACTTTATTTTTCAAAACTGGCGTTGAATGTTTCTCTCAACGTTTCCCGAAATTCTGATCAGGCACTCAAATGGTTTTTCTTCCCCGGCGTCGATGTGCATTATTCATTTACAGATCAATCAACTATTTCTGCTTCGATGAATAAAACCATGCGTATGCCAACATTTACAGACCTTTACTATTCGGGGCCACTTAACGTTGGAAATACCAGCCTATTACCCGAAAAAGCCATTGGATATGAGTTGGGGTATTCCTACAAAATAAATGCTTTTCAAATAAACACTTCTGTGTTTTATTCTACAGGAACCGATTTGATCGATTGGGTGAAAAAAGATATTTCAGATAAATGGCACACCATAAACTATTCTGAAATTAACACCTTGGGTGGTGAATTATCGGCTCGTGTATATTTTGACCGAATTATTGATAACGTTAAAATTATCAGATATTTACAGGTTGATTACACGTATCTTACTCAGCAAAAGCCGACAACAGATCATATATCTAATTATTCGTTGAATTACTTGAAACACCGTTTGGATTTAGCACTAAGTCATACAATATTTAAAAATATTGTTGCTGATTGGCACTATGCATGGCAAGATCGAAACGGGCAGTATGAAAAGTATGAGAACGGGAATTATGCTGGGATGGAAAACTACTCGCCATTTAGTTTACTTAGCTTAAAAATTGGGTGGCAGGCGAAGGGATGGAAAATATATGGAATGGTTGATAACATATTTAACAACAGTTACTTTGATATAGGAAATATAGTACAACCAGGAAGGTGGTTTTATCTGGGTATAACCAAAAAAGTTGATTTTCCTTAGCAACTTCTTGGGAGGGGAAACAATTTTACTATCTTCGAAAAAAAATTTAAAGATTGTTTTTATGTTGAAAGATATTTTAGCGATTTCGGGTCAACCCGGTCTGTTTCAGGTTATTTCGAGAGGAAACAATAGCATCATTGTAGAGTCATTGTTAACTGGTAAACGTCAGCCAGCCCATTCTTCGTACAAAATTACGTCGTTGGAAGACATTGCAATTTTCACCCAAAGCGGCGAAGTGCCATTAAAAAATGTGCTGAAAAGTATTGAAGAAAAAGAGGCAGAACAAGCTGTTGTTTCGCCTAAAGCTTCGTCTGCCGAGCTAAAAAACTATTTTAAATTGGTTTTGCCCGACTTTGATGAAAACAGAGTTTATGTGTCAGATATAAAGAAACTTATATCTTGGTATAGTATTTTGAAAGAAAAAGGGTTACTGGTTTTTGACGAAGAAGAAGAAAAGGAACAAACCGAGAACAAATAATAATTAGGGGCTTTATAGTCCCTTTTTTTGTGAGAAAAGCGAATCTGTTTCCGTAGATAGGTGTTTTTGCAATAAAATTTTCAATAATTCAACGGTTGCGAGGGCATCACCTTCTGCCCGATGACGGTTAGTAACCGTAATTCCCAAGTTATTACATAAGTTACCCAAAGAATATGAAGCATGCCCGGGAAGTAATTTTCGCGATAGTTGAACAGTGCAGAGAGTTTTACGTTGATAATTATATCCTAAGCGAGAGAATTCACTTCGAATAAAATTGTAATCGAAAGCCGAGTTGTGCGCTACAAAGATTGTATTTGCAGTAAGAAGTACAATTTCTTTAGCAATTTCATAAAACTTAGGGGCATTTTGTACCATATTATTATCAATTCCCGTGAGCTTTGTAATGTAATAGGGGATGGAACATTCAGGGTTAACCAGCGAGACAAATGAGTTTGTAATTCTTTCCCCATTGAAAGAAATAATAGCAATCTCTGTTACTTTACCCTCTTTACCGCCGTTTCCCGTGGTCTCTATGTCAACTACTGAATACATGGCCTAAAAGTAGATAAATAATTTCTATCCTTTATTTTCGCCCCTTTTGAAAATGTTTTTCATGTAAAGTATTATATTTGTTTTGTAGCTACTTAATTTGTTCGATGTTG
>JAAYAG010000043.1 GCA_012719495.1 Bacteroidales bacterium | reverse complement strand
TTTTTCACTGTGAATTTTCCGCTACGATGGCCAGCTTGCAAGGCAAAACTGGCGCCATTAGTGAAAACACAATTTTGAACGGTTACATCTCCTCCTGTGGTTGCACTGACAAACTGAAGAAGAGGTTCTCCTACTGTTGGGTTTGCTACCGGTGGTTTTTCGGTTGGGGGCAGAAGCCTTCCTCCTTCGATCCCTTCAATAATTCCTTCGGTTGCATGATAAGCATTTCGCTCTCCACCATCAAAAACCAAATGATCAAGCACTGTACCAGCTACATCATTGGTAAATTGCATTACACATTTACGGTTCGAGCGGGCGCTTTCGTTATCGGGTTGCAAAAGTGTAGGATGGACTACGATATCCTGAGCAGAAAAATCTTCATCGAAACTTCCAAAAATTCTGACTGGTTTATCGCTTACGAAAAATCCCACGTTTAATGTTCCAGAATACCGGCCACCAGCAACGCGAATTTCACCTCCCGGCGATGAAAGTTCAATGGCTTTATCGATCTCTTTTAGCGGTGTTGCCTGTGAACCATCGTTCTTGTTGTTTCCTTTCGTTTTCGAAACATATAAAACTTGTAAACTTACTGCAGATGTTGGAGTTGAAACTTCAGATTGATCTCCCTTAGCTGCATTCGATTGGTTTTGATCCGATTGGGATGTAACTGCTTTTTCGGCGCTGTTCACCACCTTTTTCCCAATACTTTTTATGTTTCCCAATTGTGCCGAGGCCGACAGTGTAAGGCAAACAATTAGGGAAAGGATTACTGTGAATTTTATTGTTTTCATTTTTGTTGATTTTTAAGGATTTTTCTTTTTATAAATCTTACAGTACGATCATCTTTACAGACCTGACTATAAGTTCATCATTAACTCGTATGTTGTAAACCCCTCTTTCCAGAAATGGCAGGTTAAGTTCCACTTTGTTGTTAAGATTATGTTTATTCCGGTAAGCAACCATACCCAGCATGTTGAAAACAACGATTTCTGTTTGTTTCCCAAAATTGTTGATTTCGAGGGTGAACTTTCGGTTACATGGATTCGGGTACGCTTTCAAGTGAGGCTGAAAAGGTTGATCTGCACTTTCTTCTGTCGATGGGTTTTCAGAGGCGCTTTTCTCATTATCTGGTGGTAACTGTACAATAATTGGCGATGGATATAAGTCGCAAAAAGAGCCGTCGGTTGTAATGAACGCATGAACAGAACTTGACTCCTGTGCATGAAATCCCGGTAAAAGCTGAACTGATTGTCCCGCGATGAAACGAACAGTTGCCCCACTTTGAACTACCACCGGGTTTCCTCCACCTGCTACGGTAATTATTTGCTGTGCTCCAAAACACTCTTCAGTACCAGCAGCGAAAGTTGTTTCATCAGTAATTTCAAGTGTGTTTGGAACTTCGCTGTCATTGCTAAATAGTTCGAATGGGTGCTGTATGCCTTCTGCAATAAAACTATTGCCACTTGTATAGGTATGAAAAGCAACTAGTCCAAAAGAATAGCTTAACATTCCGTTGGAAGAACCTCCACCTGATGACAGAATAGCTTGTTGCGCAAATAACCCGTTACAGATAAAGCCGAATAGAATCGGTATGCCGATATGTTTTATTTTTACATTCATAATGGTATGCTTTACGCTGATTTTCATCGGTCTGTTTATTTTTCTGCTAAATCAGAATGACTATTCATTTCTTTAACTGCAGCCAGTTTTTCAAGCATTCCCTCCACTTTTTCGAGACGTTGAATCAAATGATTGTTAGCTTCGGCAAGTTTCCTGTTTTGGTCCTGCAAGGTAATTGTTCGCTGTTCAAGAGCTTGAATACATATCATCATGATCCCATCCATGTCGGCAGTAGACAGTGTAGTGTCACAACCAATAGTTCCAATACCATCATTTCCAAAGTAGTGAAAGATTTCCTGTGCCATGGGACCATAGTGCCGGAATAATTTGGGGTTTTGTCCTTTATAATTCCAGCTTCCCAGTTTAAGTTTTGAAATATTTCCTAGAAAAAAATCACCATTTGCTGCCCGAAAATTTTCTTTTTTGGTTGAATCGGAAATCGAAGACCAACTATTACCACCTGCACTCAACGAAACCCCGATATTGGCCAGATTGTTGGAGTACAACTGGTATCCACCCGCAAAACGCATTGTCATTTGATTTGAAGCGGAGTTTGATACGATGGCATTCGTGGTTCCATACGTTGAAGCATCGCCAATGACAAAACTGCCCATGAAATTGTTTGTAGAGGCCAAAACCCCCATTGCCGACGAAGCAGTTCCACTCGCAGTGGTTGAAGCCCCTGATGCAAATGACGCATCACCACTTGCGGTTGTTTGGTTTCCCAATGCAGTAGCGGCTGAACCACTTGCAGTTGTTTCATTTCCCATCGCAGTTGAAGCATCGCCATTCGCTTCGGTCAAATAGCCCATTGAGGTTGAAGCATCGGCAGTTGCCTTTGTTACACTGCCCATTGCAACAGAGTAATCCCCGGTAGCTTCAGTATTACTGCCCATAGCAGTTGAATTCGTTCCGCTGGCAACCGATCCTCTTCCAAAAGAAACTGAACGTTCGCCACTAGCAATTGTATTCATCCCCATTGAGATAGAATGGGGACCAATGTTTACATCATTCCATTCGGTTGAAGCGACTGTTCCAACCCTGAACGCTGATTTCTTTGGATACCATAACAACCTTGTTCCGGCTCCACTTGATTGTAAGGCTGTTCCCGACATATAGGTGCCTTGTGAAAGAATGCCATCAGTACCATTTATCTCTACCGGCCCACTATTGGCAGTAATCGTTCTACCACCTGAATAAGCAGTACCCAAACTAAAACTATTCCACCTTACAACATCGCTTGATAGTATAAACCTTGCCGGTGAAGCATTAAACAACGGATCGCCTTCGTGCAAAACAGTGTCAGCTTTTTGTGCCAAAAAAGAAAAAGGAACAGAATAAATTGAACTGGACCCAAGTAAACTGTAGTTAGTTCCTCCTTCCGGATCAGCTTCTGCTTTCAAGCTAAATGAAGATAAGGTTTGGTACCATTCAATTGCTGAGAAGGTTCCTGTTGTTGGCCGCCCATTTCCAATCACAATACTTATCAGGCCATTGTCATTAGTTGTTGGGGTATGTGTCTCGGCATATACCGTGGTTGGAACCCCTTTGAATATTTTTTGGATTGATATACGGATTCCTACGACTTCCGATTGCACCAGTTCGCCTGAAGAGTTCCGTATTACTGCCTGATAACTTATTCCTGAGGGTATCTGCGCTGAGATTTCGCTGCTAAGTAGAATTAGCATAGATACTGTTATCGCAATGACAACGTTAACGATTTTTTTCATAATCTTCTGTTTATTAATGGTTTATAGTTTTGAAAACTTATGTGCCGAACGTTTTCCTTCCGACTCAACCATAAGCAGGTAGTTCCCTTTTTTAAGCTGGCTTATGTCAATCTGTTCGTTTTCATTGGTTGTGTTTACCAACAAAATCTGCTGCCCGACAGAATTGAAAACCCTTATTAAAGAAGCCTCTCCCAATCCGTTTATTTGCAAAAAACTAACCGCAGGGTTGGGATAAACGTTAAGGTTCTGATTCTGAAAAGTGGTATTGCTTACCTGCTTGGTAACCGTAACCACCCAGTCCTGTGTTGCTCCCGACTGCGAAGTAACCTGTATGGTCTGAGGAGTGGTGAAATCGAGCGAAGTGCCGCTAACCGGATTCGATGTTGCATCAGGTGAAATGGTAAAGGTTGCCACCAACGATGATAAGCTGACATCACTAACATTAACAGCAATCGTGTGGGATGCATTATTGATTACGGCATTTCCAACCATTTCGGGCACCGAGAACGTTAGAATATCGTTATCGGTATTTTCACTTACATTATTCAGGTTGATGGTTACCGTAGCTTGAACATTTGATATGCCATCAGAAACATTGATCGTTAGATTGAAAACCGGGTGTAGTTCAAAGTCGAGTGCCTCGGTATTGTCAACCTCAATAGTATTGCCATTAAATTTGAATGCAAATAGTTCGTTGCCGGTAAGGAAGTTATAAGTCAGCGGATCACCTTCGCGGTCGGTGGCTACAATGCTGCCCACCATCGTTCCTTCGGGGGAATTCTCGTCGAGGGCAAATACCTGATTTTCAACCTGCGGCATCTGGTTGATTTTGTTCAGCGATACCGTGATTGTGGCATTCGCGCTCAGGGTTCCGTCGCTGGCGCTGACCACCAGACTGTACTGGTTTTTGACATCGTAATTCAGCTTTGTATTGTCGGCCACCACAAGCTTGTTTCCGTTAATGCCGAATGCTCCGTTGTCATTCCCCGATGTAATGGAATAAGTAACAGCTGCACCTTCGGGATCCTGGGCCGTGAGGGTACAAACCGTTGTGCCGTTTTCCGCGTTTTCGTCGATGGAAACACTTGTCGTTTGGTCGTTGTACCTCGGGGCTTCGTTGATGTTGTTCACCGCGATGGTGACCGCTTTGGTAAATACCCCCCCGTTGCCATCGTTTACCGTAATCAGGACATATAATGAAGGGGTAGTTTCATAGTCTGCACTGCTGATCATTTTCAACTGATTGCCGTCGATAATCTGAAATTTACCGTTGTTCTTATCGTTGGTTCCGTTACCGCTAGCCAGCGAAAAGGTATGCACATCAGTGGCGTCGGGGTCAACAGCGCTCAGGGTGGCCACCGTGCCGGTAATGTTCTCATCCAACGAAGTTGCCGAAAGGATGATATCGGAAGGGGCTTCGTTGCCACCGATAATGTTTACGGTTATGGTTTCCGATTTCAACGTAATATCGGTAACCACCGTGTTGGTAACCTCGAAGCGGTAAACCCCGGCATGGGCTGCCCCTGCCAAAGGAACGGTATACACCGGGCTGTTTCCTGAATAGACCTCCACATTGTTGCAATACCATTTGTAGCGGTTGTTGTTGCCGCCCAAAGCATGAACAGAAAGCTCAGCAGCGTTCAGGGCAAGAGCATCGCCTGCATTCAAAACAAAAGAACTTTGCGTGACTGGGAATATTTTTGTCGTCCAATAATATTTTTGTGAAAGTGCATTAATCTGATTATAAACCGGTTCAATACCTGCAAAAGTGAAATAATTCTCTTGAATGTACAGCCTTTTAAAATTGGGTAAAAGAAAAATACCAGCGGGAATAGAACCGGACAGTTGATTCCCGTTAACTTGAAAATATTGCATTTTGGAAAAACTACCGTAGCTGGATGGTATGGGTCCGGATAATTGATTGCCGGAAAAAGTCAGGTAATAGATGGTTGCTGCCGAACCTTCAAGCGAAGGTAAATTCCCAGTTAGCTGATTTCTATCAAAATGGATCTCACTAAGCCTTGTCAATGTGTTTATTGAAGCAGGAATTTCACCCATTATTTGATTGTCCTTAACATCAAATCCTTCAAGATTGGTGAGCGATGCAAACACATTACCCAGCGTACCGGTTAACCCACAAGAGTATAGGTTTATTCTTCTGATGTTGGATAGTCCTACCAGTATTTCGGATGGGAAATCACAGTTTAAAGGATTATTAGAAATTCTGATTGAACGCAGGTTCACCAGGCCTGAAAGTGAAGCAGGCAATGGCCCCGAGAGATTATTGTAACCTAAATCAAGATTATCTAAGCTCGCTAAATTCCCAATTTCCTCGGGCAAAACGCCGGAAAGATGATTACCAGGAAGGTTTAACTCAAACAACCAAACCAGGTTACCAATTTCGGGGGGCAAGGGCCCGGAAAGATTATTGCTTACGCCACGAAAAGATATCTTGGTTATATGTCCATCTTCAATTTCTTTTATCCCAGCCCACACGGTGGTCACATCATCCTTTGTAGCGGTGGTATTAATGCTTTCCCAACCGGTGCGGTTAAACCAGTTGTCGCCATCGGTGGCGTTGTAAAGAGCTTTTAGTGCCTGGAATTCCTGTTCCGAGACCTGGGCGCTTGTGGCCAGTGAAAAGGCCAGCAATAAGGTGCAAAGGGTTAAAATTCGTTTCATGATTTGTTCTTTTTCGATTTATTGATTCGTATTAATTTAATTTTCATCGGGTGCCCGGCATATTGTTCATACAGGTAAAGCGTATCGCCGGCGCCGGCTTCGGTTTTAAAAAGCCAGTCGGAAAAGGTGGAGCGGACAGCCAGTTTATCATCGACCCATACATATTGGTATTCGGCAGTGTTCCCGTTCTTCACTACCGAAAGGCGGCTGCCGGCAAAGCACAATTCCATACCGGGCGCGAAAAGGTTGTTGGCCGGTTCGCTTTCCAGCACCGTCCAGGTGGCCGGAAGTTTTACCGGACCAGGTTCGCAGGCAGCGCTGAGCAGAAGGAAGAAAAGCAGGACAAAAATTCTCGACATAGCCGTTTTTTCTTCCAAAGGTAGATTACCGGGAAACGGGCTGCCGGGAAAGGGTGGCGGGAGGAAGGATTTGGGGGGTGAAAGGTGATATTTACAGGGTGAAAAGTTGATGGAGTGATGGAAAATGAAATGTTGGAAAAGTCTGACTTACACTTTTCGTATGGAATTTAGAAAAGTTTTTCGGAAGCTTCGGGCTACCGGGGCACTGTGCCCTTTGAGTACCGCGGTTTGTTCGCGCTCGTTGAAGGTGTCGAGGTGGTCGAGGTTGATAAGATAGCCACGATGTACCTGTATGAAATGTGATGGCAGTTGGCGTGATAGTTCTTTTAGAGTAGTACGACAGGCGATTTCGCGCTTTTCGAGTACCATTGAGATACAGTTCTCACCGTCGGCTTTTACCATCAAAACTTCATCTAAATTGACACGCACCAGCTTATCGCCAATTTTCGTGTAAAAGGTTTTTGCATTTTCATCGGGGCAATTGATTGTTTTTTGGTTTGCGTGTTCGTTTTTCATCGCAATTTTTACGGCAGCACACAAGCTGGCGGTATCGACCGGTTTTCGCAAATAGGCCACAGGGTTGGTATCAACAGCCTGTTCGATAATTTGCGACTGGGTAAACGAAGTGGTAAAAATATGCGGAATGCGCAATTCGTTGTGAACCTTTTCAGCAAGTGTGATGCCGTTGAGTAATCCGGGCAGAGCAATATCAACTAGTAGCACATCGGGCATAGTTTTCCCAATCAAATCAAAAGCCAGATCGGCATTGCCGCACTCACCAGCCAGCTCCAACCCTGCCTCTTCAATGGCAATCTTTATTGCTTCCAGGTGGATCAGTTCATCTTCAACAATAAAAACACGCATAATTCAAATATTTTTATTTTAGAGGAAGAAAAACGGTAAATGCTGTTCCTTTACCTTCTTCACTTTCAACAGTGATGCTCCCCCCGTTTTTTTCAACATGTTCTTTCACCATCATCAATCCAAGACCAGTACCCTTTTCACCGGATGTCCCCTGCCTGATATTTTCTTTATCGCTTTTGAAAATCCCTTCAACCATTTGTTTCGGCATTCCGCAACCGGTGTCACTAATTGACAAAATCACATATTGCCCATCTTTTTTCGATGAAATTGCAACTTCACCTTCCGATGTGAATTTATTGGCATTGCCAATCAGGTTGCGCAATATCAGAGAAAAGCTCTCCCTGTCGCAGTAAATTTTATGATCGGCGCCAACATCTGTTACAATATTATTGCCTTTTTTTTCTGCATCGTTTTTCAGCAAATTAATAACTTTCTCGACCTCTTCACTAACCGATAGGTTTTCTCGGTCAGGAGAAATTCCTTTCATTTGGATTGCCGCCCATTGTAGCAGTTTCTCGAGCATTGCAGACAGGTTTTTGGCATTCGCATTGATTTCGGCGGCAATCGGCAATAATTTCTCGGGTTGACCTTTCCCCAGATGATGTTCAATTACCTTTGCGCTGCTTTGATAGGCTGCTGTGGCATTTCGAAGGTCGTGCGATATAATGGCAAAAAGCCGGTTCAGGGTTTTGTTTAATCGGTCGAGTTCGAGGTTTTGTTCCGATAATTTTGCCTTTTGTTTCTTAACAGTTGAAAATAGAAAGAATAAACTACCAGCAGCAACCAAAAACAGCAGTGCTCCGGCAATTGCCCAGTTTCGTTCCCTTTTTCGGAATGTTAGTTCTTTAATTTTGAGTTCGTTTTCCTTTTCGAGCCGGGTGATTTCGGCTTCCTTTTTCTCGTTTTGGTATTGGGCTTCAAGTTCTTCAATTTGTTTTGAAGCCTGAAGGTTGTAAATCGAATCGTTGGCGGCAGTGAACAATTCATAATAATCGAGTGCCTTTTTGTGGTTTCCGGTTTGTTTGTAAAACTGGTATAGTTTTGAATAACCACCAGAAATCTCAGGGATGTTCTCCCCTTTTTCGGCCATTTCGAGCGAATGCAACAAATGCTTTTCTGCAGCAAGAAAGTTTCCCTCACTAAGAAATAAACTTCCAAGGCTCCCGTAAACCTTTGATATACGGGAATACATATTGCTATTGGAAAAAATAGCTAACGATTTTTCAAGGTTTATTCTGGCATTCTTAAAATCGCCAAGTGCCAGATATGAGTTGCCAATATTGCAAAAGCGAATGCCTAATTTGATCGAGTTGTTTTCTTCCTGATCAATTTTTCTTGCTTTTTCAAACCAGATAATTGCTTCACGGTGTTTTCCCATAAGCTGATACACCATTCCAATATTGTTGTAACGTATTCCAAGCACCTCTTTATCGGCAATGGTATCAAGTAATTCAATTGAACGAAAATAGTAATCGAGACCTGTTTCGTATTTCTTCCAGTCGACATACATTCGTCCAATGTTGTTAAGCGACGAGGATTGATTGCGTTTATCGCCCGCGGCCAAATCCATTTGATACACTTCATTGAAAAGAGAAATGGCCTCCGGATATTTGCCCTGATCGTGGAATACAACCGCCAGATCGTTTTTAACATCGGCTAATCCATCACTGTTACCCACTTTTTCAAATAGGTCGATTGAAAGAAGCAGATTTTTTTTTGCGTTACTATTATCGCCCAATTCATTGTAATTCAAACCAAGCTCGCTGTATACTTCGGCAATAAAGATAGTGTCGAACGTTGATAGTTTTTCAGCAACTTCAATAGCATAATGCAACTGTTGACTCGATTGTTCAAAACTATCGAGCAAAATGTAACTGTCTGATAATTTATGGTGCAACCTTGCAAGTTGAATAGAGCCAGGTATTTCTTTCTTTGCCAGTAAAATAAGAGACTTAGCAAAGTCAATTTGTTGTTCCGGTTCTTCAACCATTGAATCACATAGCTGTAATCCGGTTTCAAATCTATCTGCACCTTTCTGCTTTGCAAACAGTTGCTCCAGACTATCAACGTCAGAAGAAGCAAAAAGGAATGGTGAAATTACAATTAATAATAAGGTTAAAGGAGATTTTTTCAGTATCATTTGTTAAGTAAATAAATGTTACTCAACAAATATAAGAAAGTATTGCGACATTAAAAGACTGAATGAAAGCTAATTCATTATTTTCTCCCAAAAAAAATTAAAAGCTGACGATTAAGAAAACTTCCCGCTTTACAAAAAATAAGGCGGGAAGTAAGTAAATATTATTGGTTGTTGCATGCTAAACCTGCATCAAAAGCCCGGAGGTTAATATCGATTATCTTCTGCCCTTTTTCGGCAAAAATTATTTCAATAGCCTTCCTCAATTTATCGATAGCAATACCTAAAAACGGAGCAGCTACTCCCAGCATTACAATATTTGAAGCTTTAGCCGAGCCCGCTTCACGAGCTAATTTCTCAGCATCTACAGCTATTTTCCTTGGTAATTTTTCAATTTGAGCAAATAATTCCTCTTCCTCCGGATAATTGGCAATGTTCTTGAAGCAGTCGCGACTGGTTACCACCCAGCCTTTCTCCGACAAGAATGGTATATACCTTAAGCTCTCCATGGGTTCAACAGAAATGATCAAATCGGCACTTTTCAAACCAATAAGGTCGCTATAAATTCCGGTGTCAGAAATACGAAGATGCGACTGTACCGCACCCCCGCGTTGGCTCATGCCATGAACCTCGGCTTGCTTAACTTTATATCCAAGCGACAAAGCTGCAGAGTCAATCACTGCTGCAATAGATAAAATTCCCTGACCGCCTACTCCGGCTAATATTATGTCTTTCTTCATTTCGTATTAATGTTTACAGTTTCTTACCAATGGGTCGTCTTTTTTCTCGGTTTTCTTTCGGCGCAACTGGGTTTGAATGCACTCGCGCTGAGCTAGAATTACAGAAACACCCTCATAATTAACTTCTTCACGAAGAATGGCAACATTTGCTTCGAAGTTTTTCCCCAACGGTTCAATTACGCGGATATGCTCTGGATTTACACCCACACCCACACAAATTTCTACCAAACGGCCTGTTCCCGAAGAATCTTGCCCGCCAGTCATAGCAGTTGTCGAATTATCAGAAATGATAATGGTCACAGCCGATTGGTCATTAACACAATCGAGAAGACCTGTTATACCAGAATGGGTGAACGTTGAATCGCCAATAACAGCAACCGAAGGACGGAAACCAGCATCGGCGGCACCCTTGGCCATTGTTATCGACGCCCCCATATCGACACAAGTATCGATTGCTTTCAATGGAGGAATAGCTCCAAGCGTGTAGCAGCCAATATCGGCAAACACTTTTTTGATAGGAAAACCAGCGAGAACTTCATTCAACGCTTCATACATATCGTGATGGCTACATCCCTGACATAATTGTGGCGGTCTGTTTTTAACAATTCCATCGATACTTTCAGGCTGCGATGTTTTCTTTCCTAAGGCAAGTGCCACATTGTCGGGATCTAATTCACCTTCGCGAACAACAACTCCATTCAAGCGTCCGTCGATAGGCACTGCAGTAGCAGAATTTAAATATCCACGTAACAGTTCTTCATAAATTGGATATCCTTCTTCCAACACAAGAACTTTCGATGAATTGGCAAAAAGCTGTTCAACCATGTTCCGGGGAAGCGGGTATTGTGAAACTTTCAAAATATTGTAGGATGAACGGGTTTGAGCAATATTTTCAAGCAGGTAATTGTAGCCAATGCCACATGCCAGTACTCCAATCCCCCCTTTATTGTTAATTTCGATCTTATTGAGTTTTGAATTCTCAGACTCTCTTTCCAATTCCCCTTGAATTTCGATGAGTTTATGATATTGTTTGCGGGCAAAAGCAGGCAAAAGCATAAACTGCATAGGGTCTGATGGAAAATTGATTGCGTTTTGGGGAAGAACCTTCGAACGTGCAATTCCTGAACGGGAGTGCGACATGCGGGTGGTAACCCTCATCATGACAGGTAAACTGAATTTCTCTGAAATTTCGAAACCATAACGCACCGCATCATATGCTTCTTGTTGAGTCGAGGGCTCTAATACTGGAATCATGGCAAACTTCCCATAAAAACGTGAATCTTGCTCATTTTGAGAAGAGTGCATCGAAGGGTCGTCGGCAACAACAATGATTAAACCCCCGTTAACTCCGGTAACAGCAGAGTTAATAAAAGCATCGGCTGCCACATTTAGCCCTACATGCTTCATACACACCATAGTCCTTTTGCCTGTAAACGACATCCCCAATGCAGCTTCGTATGCTGTTTTTTCGTTGACCGACCAGTTAGCGCGGATTTTCCGTTCTGCGGCTTCAGATGAATTTTGAATGTAAGTAGTAATTTCGGTTGAAGGGGTTCCCGGATAAGCATACACTCCACTTAACCCAGCGTCGAGCGCACCTTGAGCGATGGCCTCGGCCCCCAAAAGCAACATTTTTTCCATTATATATCTTTTAATTTTTCTTCCTGACAGGAAAGCAAATAAAACAAATCGAATTCATTTCTGCAATGAAATAAAAAAATAAAGCCTTGTGGAGAGCAAAGGTTAACAGATATAAAACAGAATACGATAAAGGAAAATCTATCGAATAAATACCTACCAATCTTGCCGATCTATCCCGATATCGTGCATCGAAACGGGGTCATCTTTAGGCTCAATATGGGTTAAAACCCTCACTGGCCCATCGAACTGGGAGCTTATCTGTTTTTCAATATCTTCTGCTAAATTGTGCCCTTCCTGAACAGTCCATTCTCCGGGTACAAGTAAATGCAACTCGATGAATTTACGTTGCCCCGCCTGCCTGGTCAACAGAGAATGATAGGTAATTCCCTGCTCCTGATAACCATTCATTACCTGCCCAATACGAGTGATTTCATCATCAGAAAGAGCGCAATCAAGCAAACCAGTAGCTGAACGTTGAATTAAATGATACCCGGTATAAAGGATATTTAATGCAACCCCCACAGCAACAATCGGGTCTAGTATCAGCCATCCGGTCAATTTCACCAAAAGGATACCAAGCAATACACCTATTGAAGTATAAACGTCGGTCATTAAATGCTTCCCGTCTGCTTCAAGGGTTATCGAATTGTTTGCCCGCCCATTGCGAATAAGTATAAGGCCTACAGCAAGATTTATCAGCGATGCAAAAACCGACACCATTAACCCGATTCCAGCATTTTCGATTGACTGAGGATGTAATAAACGCGGCACTGCCGACCAAATAATACTAAAGGCGGCTATAATAATCATAGCCCCTTCAATGGCGCTGGAAAAATATTCAGCCTTTCCGTGGCCAAAAGCGTGTTCATGATCGGCTGGTTTTTCAGCTATATTAATCATTACTAGGGCAATAATAGCCGCAATAAGATTAACGCAAGACTCCATAGCATCAGACAATAAACCCACCGAATCGGTTATGTACCAAGCAATAACCTTGAGTACAATTGTTATAACTGCTGCGGCTATCGACAGATAGATAAATTTTTTCAGCGAACGGGTTTTCATCCCTTTAATCTATTTAGCTTGATAAATATATTAAGATACAACATGTTACTTTCAAAAGACAAAGATAGGTAAGATTATACTCTGTGAAAATTATATAACCCATTTTACATGTCAGCGGAATGAAATATTTCGAACAGAGAAACCAAATTGTAGCACTTTTAAGGTACGCTCGAAATTGATATTGTAATAATCCTGCCCGTAATAGAAACGGGTAAAAAAAGCTACATCGCTGATAAAAGATGGCTGATAAGAAAGAGTATAGCTAAAAACCAATCGTTTTAAGTCAATCGGTTCGGCATTTTTCACGCCCATAGCCAGCCAGGTAACATTCATTTTACCTACCAATGCTGCTCTGGTTTTTTCTGGCCGAAAGAAATTATTCTTTTCGCCGGTAAGGTATAAAGTCGATTGCAAATCGGCCTGAAAGCGCAACGGTCCATACATACTCCTAATAATTTTATTTACAAAATAAAAGGTAGAAGAAAGCCTGAAATTACTGGTCGGGTTAAAAGTGCGCTTGTTCGGGCTTATCCACTCGTAGCCCAGCGAAGCATAATTGGAAGAAAAACTTCCGTTGAAGGTGTTGATAGTTAGGCTATCCGCTTCGAAAAAGGAACCTTCCTGACCGTTAGAGTGATGTCCAATAGTGAGAAAGGCAAACCGATCGACACCAGTAACCTCATCATTTTCCACATGATAAAACAACGTTCCTTTAGGCATATACGATGGAGTACGAATAGGATGCGAAAACTGATCCCGCATTCTCAACACGAAATTAGGAGTGAATATAAACCCAAAGTTTGGAAAACGATTTGCCGCAATACGAAACTGAGGTGCAAAACCCACCTCATATACCAACGGTTCTATATTTCCATAGCCTTCACCCAGCAAGATATAGCTCGCTGGTTCAAGAGGTGAAAACGCACTCATTGGTGCCACCGAACGCTGTTCAACCGATTGTGCCACAGCATTACCAGCAATAGCAACAAAAAAAGACAGGAGGATAATCGATACAATTTTATGCATGATGATAAAAACTTTGTCGTAAACTAACGTTGTGATTTTGTGTAAAATATAGGTCGCAAAAATAAAGCTTCAATTTTATATCTGAAACGTTTCATTCAAGTTTCGACAAAAATTTTACATCTCAAGGATTTCCTGAGTGATGAGCCTAAAAAAGAAAATGCAAAGTGTTTATTTACTTTTTATTAACCTGAGTTCGACTTTATTTATGAGTTCAGACCGCTTGTAAACAGTAAGATTCAATGCAAAATCACGCAGGAATAACGGGTTATTTTAAGTGATTTTAAAGCAGAAGATTGCTGTTTACAAGTGGCGGACAATGAGCTTTGCATAAAA
>JAAYAG010000006.1 GCA_012719495.1 Bacteroidales bacterium | reverse complement strand
GAACGTGGGCGTCCCATCACGGACGAACGTGGGCGTCCCATCACGGACGAACGTGGGCGTCCCATCACGGACGAACGTGGGCGTCCCATCACGGACGAACGTGGGCGTCCCATTACGGACGAACATGATCATTTTATTTCGGACGAATGTTTGCGTCCCATAACAGACGACGACGATCAAAATAACAATGTTTCAAAATACGGAATGCACAACCAAAAATACGGTGCAACCATTGGTGATGCAATGGATTGGTTTAAAACCATGACAACAAATGAATATATCCGAAACGTTAAAACCAACGACTGGCCGCGGTTTAACCAAAAATTGTGGCAACGCAATTATTGGGAACACATTATTCGCGATGAAAAATCGTACGATACCATTTCGGAATACATCATCAATAATCCACAAAATTGGGAAACCGATAAATTAAAATAAACCAAATGAACGAGTCCGAAACCAGAGCTGAACTAATCGACCCCAAACTAAAAGCAAATGGATGGGGTGTTACCGAAGGATCAAAAATTCTTCGCGAGCGCAATGTGTGCAAAATCACCGAAGGCCGCATTCAAACAGGCGGCAGGCGAAGCAAACCACTTATTGCCGATTATATTCTGGTTTATAAAGGCATTAAACTGGCAGTGGTCGAGGCTAAAGCGGTCGATGTTTCGGTTTCGGAAGGCGTGGCACAGGCAAAACTCTACGCGGAAAAATTGTGTTTGGCCTACACCTATTCCACAAACGGCAAAGAGATTTATCAGGTAAATAGGCAAACGGGAGAAGAGGGCTTGGTCACCAACTTCCTTTCGCCCGATGAACTTTGGAATGCAACCTACCCCAAAGCAAATGAGCCGCTTGCTGAGCTTGTCGAACTGTGGCGCGAAAAGTTTGCCGAAATACCTTTTGAAGACAAAGGCGGCCAATGGCAATTACGCTACTATCAGGAATTGGCCGTAAAGAATACCCTCGAAGCCATTGCACAAAACAAACAACGCATCCTGCTCACCCTGGCAACGGGAACGGGAAAAACAGCCATTGCCTTTCAAATAGCTTGGAAGCTGTTTCAAACACGTTGGAATTTGAACCGCAATGGTAATCGTCGTCCAAGGATTCTTTTTTTAGCCGACCGTAATATTTTAGCCGACCAAGCCTACAACTCTTTTTCTGCTTTTCCCGAAGATGCTCTTGTTCGAATAAAACCAGATGAAATTAGAAATAGAGGAAGGGTACCCACCAATGGAAGTATTTTCTTCACCATCTTTCAAACCTTTATGACCAATGCACAGGAAGTTGAAGAACCTGCAACTGCATATAACAAGGCTGCCGAACCTGCGGTAAAATACCAAACAAAACAATGTAACTTCGGTCAGTACCCGCCCGATTATTTCGATTTCATCATCATCGATGAGTGCCATCGTGGCGGGGCAAACGATGAAAGCAATTGGCGGGCCATTCTCGAATATTTTTCCCCTGCTGTTCAGTTGGGGCTAACTGCCACCCCAAAAAGGAACGACAACGTGGATACCTACAAATATTTTGGCGAACCTGTTTACATTTATTCACTTAAAGAAGGAATAAACGATGGTTTCCTAACCCCTTTCAAAGTTAAACGCATCCAAACCACCCTCGACGACTACATTTACACCAGCGACGACCAAATAATTGAAGGCGAAATTGAAGAAGGTCATTTATACACAGAACCTGATTTTAACCGCATTATTGAAATCAAAGAACGTGAAGCCAATCGGGTGAAAATTTTCATGGACGAAGTGAATCAAAATGAAAAGGCAATCATCTTTTGTGCCACCCAAGACCATGCCGCTGCCGTTCGCGATTTGGTAAACCAGTATAAAATGAGCACGAATCCAAATTATTGTGTGCGTGTAACCGCCAACGATGGTGAAATTGGTGAACAATTCCTTCGTGAATTTCAAGACAACGAGAAAACAATACCAACCATACTCACCACATCGCAAAAGCTGTCAACGGGTGTCGATGCCCGCAATATTCGTAATATATGTTTAATGCGCCCTGTCAATTCCATGATAGAGTTTAAACAGATTGTTGGCCGTGGCACACGCTTGTTCGATGGCAAAGAGTTCTTCACCATTTACGATTTTGTGAATGCCTACCATCACTTTGCCGATCCTGAATGGGATGGCGAACCAATGGCGGAAGACCCTTGCCCACGCTGTGGCCAAATTCCTTGCGTGTGCATAAAACAACCGCCAAGACCATGTGCCGTTTGTGGACAAAGGCCATGTATTTGCGAAATCGTTGTACATCCGTGTCCCGAGTGCGGAAAAGCACCGTGCGAATGCAATCGAATAAGAAAAGTAAAGGTGAAATTGCGCGATGGAAAAGAACGTGAAATTCAACACATGATCGCCACCTCCTTTTGGAGTGCCGACGGTAAACCCATTTCGGTTGAAGAATTCTTAAACAATCTTTTTGGCGAATTGCCCAAATTATTTCAAAATGAAGAAGAATTACGCACAATTTGGGGCAATCCGTTAACCCGTAAAACCCTGCTTGAAAAACTCGATGAAGCAGGTTTCGGAAAAGATGATTTGGAAAACCTCCAAAAATTGATCGATGCTGAAAAAAGCGATCTGTTTGATGTATTGGAATATGTGTTTAACAGCGATACCAAACCCATGTCAAGGGTTCAACGGGTATCGGCAACACAAGCCACCATTTTTGCGCTGCTCAATGCCAAGCAAAAAGAATTCATCGAATTTGTGCTGAGCAAATATGTTGAATCAGGTTTTGAAGAACTTGATCAAGAAAAACTGCCCATCCTGTTAACCAACAAATACCAGTCGCTCGAAGATGCAATGGCTGTTCTTGGAGGTGCACAGGATATAAGTAAATTGTTTATCGAGTTCCAGAAGTATTTGTATGAAAAAAGGATTGCCTGAGAAACCTGCCCAGCGACTGCGCAATTTTATCGCCTAGTCAATTAATTGATATTTATCATTTAATGTATGTTACGCACACAGTAGGGCCGAGAGAAGATAAAAGAAAGAGGGATAGTGATATATGCTACACCAACTGTTAGTGCACATTATTAAAAGATACATAATGGGAAAGAAAAATTTATTAATAATTGGAGTGTTAAGTTTAACCCTGACATTATCTTACGGTCAGAATTCGATAAAACAAAACGATAAGAAAATTTGTATTACGGTAGACGATTTACCCGCAGTAACATATGGCTCAACCAATAAAAACATAAAAAGTGAGATAACAACTAAACTTACCGAAACATTTGAGAAATATAAAGTTCCTGCTATCGGTTTTGTCGTAACCGGAAAGCTTTACGATGGAGAATCAGTAGATTCAACAAACCTGAAACTAATTGAAATGTGGTTGGACCGTGGATTTGATTTAGGCAATCATACTTACTCTCACTTTGATTATAATAGTGTTAGCGACACCGCTTATTTTAATGATATTATCAAAAGTCAAACAGTTTTAAAATCATTGTTGCAAAAGCATAATAAGGTATTAAAATATTTCAGGCATCCCTATCTTCATTCGGGTTATGATTCAATCAGGAGTAAATCACTAAATGATTTTTTGTCGAAAAACAATTATATCGCAGCACCTGTAACTATAGACAATGATGATTACATTTTTGCAGAAGCTTATGCAATTGCGGATAAAGAAAATAACAGCTCATTAAAGAGGGAAATAGGAGTGGAGTATATCAATTACATGGAACAAAAACTACACTATTTTGAGGAAAAATCAATAGAAGTATTCAACAGAAATATTACACAAAGTTTGTTGATTCATTCCAGTCTTTTAAATGCAGACTACTTTGATGAATTAGCAGACATGTATAGAAAAAATGGTTATTCTTTTGTTTCTCAGGACGAAGTATTTAATGATCCAGCATATTCGACTCATGTAACCACATATAATAAACAAGGATTTTCATGGATATTCCGTTGGGGATTAAGTAAAGGAATGAATCAGGAAATTATGGACAATGACATTTTGGTTCCTCAAAAGATTTCTGAAATTTTAAAGAAATAATTAACGCCCACACATGAGGACTCTGTTTTCTATGAAATGATTAACAACTCAGGTTAATAGACCAATGCTCAGCTCACGCGAGTAAAGTTGACTATTCAGACCAAAAGGGTTGGTGGATGGACAGCTTTCATCCTCTTCAATAATGCCCGTCATTGCTTATTTGCCGAGCGGAAGAGAAGCTGCATCATAGTATGGTTGACTTTAACGAAACAACGTGGGCAGAAAATATCAATCGGTATAAAGCCTTGTCGGAATTTAAAAATGAATCAGGTAAAACAGATCGTTTCAAATTCGCTATTTTTGCGACATAAACAAGGTGTTATGCGAAAAGCTATAGACAAAGCAAATTGTACCGAAATTGGGTATGTAAAGAAGACCCATGGCGTGAAGGGCGAAGTACAAATTGTCTTTCAGGAAGGGCTTGATGAGCTTATTGAAGGGCTCGACTATCTCTTTTTTGACGTGGAAGGGCTCTTGGTGCCTTTTTTTATCGATTCCATTTTTTCTATTGGTCCAAATTCTGCCATTTTGCAATTCGAAACACTACGTTCAAAAGAGAAGGCTGCAGCCTTTGCAGGATGCAAATTGTTTATTGAAACCGAGGCATTTGATGACTCCGACGTTGAGTTTTCTCCACAACTACTGAAAGGCTTTGTCCTTATTGACCAGCACCGAAAAGAACGGGGGACTATTACTGCAGTTGATGACTATGGGGGCAACATGGTTTTTACGGTGGGCAAAGGGAGGAACGAGCTCCTTGTGCCTTTTCACGACGACCTGTTGCTAGAATTCGATCCCCGGAAGAAGAAAATTGTAATGCAGTGCCCCGAAGGTCTGTAGTGCCTTATAGAAGAGATTTTAAGTTTGTTTTTCTGCTAAAACTTGTAATTCCATGTTACGGATGGAATTATAGGCAAAAGTGCAGCTCCTTTTATCTTGTTGTTTTCGATGTAATAGAAGCTTATGTTTTTCTTATTGTACACATTGTAAATGCTAAATATCCAAGAGCTTTTTTCTTTAGCACTATTGTCGAGGTGAAACGAGATATCGAGATGATGTACAGCCGGAAGTCTTACATTGTTTGGGTGTGGAATGAAAAAGTTGTAATTGTTGACCGATTTGCTGTAGTTATGAAGTTCACCGGGTATGATTGCTGGTATTGTATAGTTTGAAAACGAAATCAAATGACCACTCATATAACTGAATAATATTGATATGCGCTTTGTGAATTTTGAATTTTTATTGTTTTCAAACTCTTTAGTAAGCTGAAAAGAAATATTGTGTGGCCTATCGTACATGTAGGGATAAAAGCCGATGTTTTCAAGGTTGTTGTATTTTCTGAATGAGCGAGAGAAGGTGTAACTCAATTGGCCTGAATAACTGTTTATTTTATGTTTTGCGAATAACTCGATACCATAAGAAACCCCATTCCCAACCATAATGTTTTGATTCCAGAAGTTCTCATCAATCGGATAGTTCTCTTTTCCTGGTTGATAATCAATAACATTATCCATGATGTTATAGTAAATTTCGCCCGATATTTCTGCTCCTGAATGGCTCATATAATACAATCCAAGTGACGATAAATTAGCGGTTGACGACTCGAGAGAGGCATTTGACAATACCCACATGGTTGTTGGTAAACTCAACGATGGATTGGTTAACTGATGAAGGTGCTGAACCATTGATGTGTAGCCCGCTTTTAGCGAGAGCGTATGAGAAAGCGAATATCGCGCTGAGATTCTAGGGGCAAAGTGAGATTCAAATTTGTCATTCTTTTTCAATATTGACTGGCGTAACCCAATATTGAGACTGAAACGATCGGTTATGGAATATTCGTCATTGACGTAAAAGTCGAATACCGGGGCTTTTGAATAGGAATTTAAGCGGGTTGTACTACTGTCGGTGTCTGTTCTTTCCGGAAGAAAAAAGAGGTACGATATCTTTGTCCCAAACTTTATTTTATGGGTATTCTTAAGGAAAAGATCGAAATCGTAACAAAAACTTGCATCGGCTAGTGATGAGTGTGTGTCAATAAAGATTGTGTCTTTGTTATTTTTCAAATCGTACTGCTGGTTGTATTTATATCTGCTGAAGTAAACTGTCAAATTTGAAAATAATTTAGGGGAGAAAATGTGGTTCCATCGGGCTGAAAATGTGTTATTTCCCCATTTAAAAAGGTATTTAGTTGATTCGCTCCCAAAAGAATATTCATTGCCTTCTGTGGTATAATTGAACGTATCGTTTCCTGTATAAAAACTCACAAAAAACCTATCGTTAGACGAAACTTCATAATTAACTTTCCCGTTCAAATCAAAAAATGAATAGGAAACCTTCATGGTGCTGTTAGTAAGGTAGTAATAAAGCTTCAATGGCAACCCTGGCCAAGTGACCCTTCCCGAAAGCATGTACGATCCTTTTCCTTTCACAATTGGCCCTTCTATGGTGTATTTGCCCGATAAGGTACTTAGTGAAGCTTTGCCCGAATGCTCAAATAAGTTTCCTTCTTTCATCCTGACATCTAGCACAGAGGATAAACGGCCTCCGTATTGTGCCGGAATAGGGCCTTTAATAAGAGTTGCTTCTTTTATGGCATCGTTGTTAAATACCGAGAAATAACCAAACAGATGATTAACATTATACACTGGAACCTCATCGAGCAAAATTTGAGTCTGGTCAGGGCTTCCTCCACGGACTGATATTCCCGCAGAACCGTCGCTGCCTGCGTTAACTCCGGGGAGCGATTGTATGGCTTTTAAAACATCTGTTTCACCCAACAAGGCTGGTAGCTGCTCAATTTCTCGCGAAGTGAGCCTGTTTTCTCCCATACTTGTACTAATCAGAAAGCGCTCGCGGTTCGATTCTGTAACTGTTATTTCTTTTATTTCATTGTGGGTTGGTAGTTGAATGTTTACAACGCTGTCGGATGCCAGGTCTATAATTATGGTTTTTGAGGAGTACCCAACAAAACTATATGTAAGTTCCTGTTTCCCGGATGGAATATTCAAGCTGTAAAACCCGTAAGCATTTGTGCTTGTCCCTTTTTGATTAGCGGGGTTGTATACTGTAGCACCTACAAGGGTTTCCCCAGTACCCGCATCAGTAATTTTTCCTGAAATGGTTATTTGGCTATAGGTTGATTCCAGGATCAAAACAAATAACACAATAAGAAAATTTCTCAGCTTACTCATAGCGAAAGCATTTTGAGACAGCGGTGTACGAACCTAATATCCCCAGTCCATTATGTACATTTGAATATATAAAAGAAGGGATGTAATTGATTGGAGGAGCATTGCTTGAAATCCGCTCTCCTCCTTGCTCATATATCAACTTCGACTTTAAGTAATTACTGTAATGTTCGTCGAAATTAAACACTATAATACTGTCTTGTTTTATTGAACCATTATGTGCCGGTTTAAATTCAACGGTAATGGTTTCTCCCGAAAAAGAATAATCCGGGAAATGCATAAACGAATTATACTCAAAAAAATATTTTCCATATCCTGCGGGGTCGTATGTTTCGTTAAACATATCTACATATTCAGAGTTGGTGTATAGGGCATAACAAAGATTACGCGAGCTGACCGAATCAGGTGTTAGATAGTGTTGTAAATCAGCAATCCAATAATAATTTCTAGCGCTCGGATTATCTGCTATAGTCAACAAGAAATTTTGGGTGTTATCAAATGAGCCGGTTGTATTCTCAGATGTTAAAACTGCACCAAACGTTATTTCCGGTGTAATAGTTTCTGCCCAAATCTCCTCATCTTCAAGGGTTATTATAATTACTTTGTAACGGGTAAGTTCGGAGGCTACTTCATCGGCTCGGTATACCCCGTTTCCCAGATACGAAAAAGGTACTGTTTTCTCACTTCCGACAAGCAATGTGACCTCTGCATTTTCTACAATTTCGAATTCAGAGGTGTCGGTACCAGTTGCCGATCGGAAGAGAGAAACAGTAATTGAATCGCCAGGAACTATAAGCCCATTAAGCACAACGCTATTGTTTCGTGGTAACTTGGGGTTTACATCGACTATGCAAGCATGGAAAAATAAGATTACCATGATGCCTAATGATATTTTTTTTGTCAGTTGTTCCACAAGGTATAGCTTAATGAAAGATTTATGCTTCGGCTTGAAAATTGAGGCACTAGTGAGGGGTTCATCTTTGTAAAACTATTCTCTTCAACTTGAATTTTGCGATTATTTAATGATCCTTCGAAAAACAATTTAATCCTGAATTTATGTATAATTGATTCAATGCCAAACACAGAATATGTTTCGAGCGGGTTTTTTAGTGTGTTACCTATTGAATACCTTGCCGCAACACCCCCTAATATCGAATTGTTTTTAAACAAGTTTAAACGCAATTCAATGGGCAACGTTACGGAAAAAATACTCCTCTTTTCAATTATCCTGTTATTGAACATATCGATGTCCTGCCCATTTTCAAAATCATAGAATTGGGACGTTATATTGGCATTTGTGTCACGATAATTATAGTTTAGCTTCTCAAAACCCACAAGTAGTTCTGAATGAACCGATATCTTTTTAAAAAGGTTATAATTCACAAAAAATCCGGAAGAAATTATTTTTGAATTGTCGACACTATGGTTATAGAGTATTTGTTCGTCGCCAACAGGGGTGTTTATGCTGTATCCGGGGCTAAGAACCGGACCGGCATTAAACGATTGTCCATAAACGAATTGTTGACTAGTCAAAATCAAAAAAATTAAAGCAATTTTCCATGAAATAAGAATATTTTTTTTTGTCATAATATCGGTTTAAAAGTCTAAGTCGTTTACTACACACCATTGGGATTGATTTACTTTCATCGAATACCATTCATATACAACTTGTGTAACAGTTGGGTGATTATAATTTGATGGCGAAGCATATAGTTCATATGGGTATAAATAATAACTATGATCCCATTTTTGTAGATAATTAGTAACATATTCAGGGGAGGGGTTGTGGTAGTCAACTAGTGGATGTTTTGTTGAAGAATTTGTGGTAATATTGTTACCTCCAATTATAACATCCCACATCTTTCTGTAAACATAATCATTGTATCTCCACCAAATCCCTAATGTTTTTTTGTGTAAAGATATTTTCATGCAATAAGAATCAAACGTTACAGCCCCTTCCCAGACATAATACTCATTAAAGAAGTTCGCTGTAGATCGATAATTATCACCAGCAACAGTATTGTATGCAACTAAATCCCATTCTAATAGTGGAGTCATTATGCCACTTTTGAATGAATTGTTAATATTTATTGGATAATTAATTTGTAAGGAACGAACATTCATTTTATTGTAATCAGCCGTCGACTTTACTTGTTTTAATTTTTCAATATTATTTTCTTCCGTGTAAACCATATCCTTATCTAGGAACTTATAAATTATGTTTTCAATTTTAATAATCCCATCTTTATTGAGTATCGATGACCATTTGGGGTCAAATATTGGATAACAGACGCTGCTATCGTTATGATTGAAATAGCCATTTTGTTTCAACTCTTCTACTATAAGCGAGACCGAATCTGAGTTTGTTAGGGATAACGCAAGATTGTTTATTCCGTCAAAATATTCTCTCATTGATAAAATATTCAAAGATTTAGTCCAATCTTTTAGTCTATCAATGTTATAATTTTGCAGAATAGAAGCAAGTGAATTGGCATCTTCAAAGCTTTTTAATACCAAGTAATCGTTTTCAGATTCAACTTCAACTTCTTCAATATTTGTTTTGTGAGAGAGTAAAATATTTTTTGATTCCATATCCTTTTCACATGATGCGAAAAGAATAATTAAGCTAACAAAAACTAGTATTTGCTTCATATTTCTTATTTTTGCAGCTGGGAGTTCGTAGCTCCTAGCTTTGTTATAATTAAGTATAAAAGGTGTCGCGTGTTTCGTTTGTTCGTACCGTGATGCCTTTTTTGTTTTAAATAATAACTCAATAGAAAAACCACGTTCCTCAGGTTGCGTTAATAGCCAAAGTTTAACAGGCACATTCAAGCACGGTACGAAAAACTCAGGTAGGACAATGGTGTTTGTATGCGTATATTAATTCTTTATTGTTGAGCAGTAGAAAAGACTGTTGACTTTTCAAGAGGTTTGTATTCATGCTATTGGATAGTTTAGCCTTACATATAATTATCAAATGTTACAAATATATATCAAATAAATGCCCCCCCCAAATTATATTGTTAATAAGGTTGTTTTTTTTGATAGACAACTTAACAATATTGACGAAAGGTAATAACCTGAGTTCGATTTTATTTTTAAAGTTCAGATTGGCATAAAACGCTGTTTTACAAAGCAAATTTTTGAGTATTAGCGGGCTAAATCGAGGAAATTTAATGCAGGCAAACAGTGTTTTATGCAAAGCTCATTGTCCGCCACTTGTAAACAGCAATCTACTGCATTTATGCCGTGGCAATTCATACCACCATTAAGCCGATAATTCCGTAAATATATAAACGTTTATTTTTCGTGAATTTTTTCCCAACAATCAAAAATTATGTTGGGGGGTGGAGCCGTTGGGCAAACCATTTGCGTACCGATTGCATTGTTGCGCGCTGGTTGGCCGGAGCACGGCGCTTGCAAGTTTTAATTTCTTCGCTGTTTTCGAGCGCTCCCCAGCGTATTTCAACGCCGTCATTTGGATTATAAGCCATTTCCAACGCTTCTCTCCGGTCAATAATTTGTTTTAGTGTGAGTTGCTGCTCACTGCCGTTGCTGCGGATGTATGTAACCGAACGTTTCTCGATCTCTTTTTCGAGCAACGTTTGTAGTTTCGTTTTAATTTCTTCCGACGAAGGGTTTCCTCGCAAGTCAAAATCTTCAGGGTATTTAGCCACTCTTTCCGGAAAACCAATCACCGCATCGATGGCAATGAGCAGGCGCAGATCCCGGTTGGGGGTTGAATAATCTTCCCATAGGCCGCCGGTTTGGAAAACACCTTTAGCTCCTCCAGGCATTGGTATTATTGTCGAGGGGTGCGATTTCATGTACTCTTCCCCATTTTGAACCGATTTTATTCGTACGAGTACCTGCTCGTGCAGTGCGTTGATGAGATCGCCAAGGGCTTCTTCCGGATTCAGCGGGTTAGGATTGATAATCCTGTCCATGGTGTGGTAGAAAATTTCGCGGTCCAGATTTTTTTGTTGCATCGAAAATGGAACAAATCCAGAGTTTTCATCAATGTGTTGGTTTTTCATCAACATAAATTTCCCATTTTCAACAATAATTGGTCTGAACACTTTAAAACCGGGTTCTCCAATTACCTCACTGGTGTTGAAGAGGAAATTTCCTTTCCAGAATCGTTTTATGGCGATGGTTTTATCGGGTTGTGCATCGGCGGCAAGCAGCACTCCGGGTGAATTTTTCGTTTGTGCTTTACGGCTTACCAAAACGAATGTATGACCATAGGGATCGGCGAAAATAGTTCCTGGCCTAAGCGACTCTTTGTTGAGTGCAATAGGATAATAGTCAGTGTTTTCATTGTCGAGGGCGGCACGAGCGGTTCCCGAGTGCACACCGTTCATTATGGTCCGGATAAATGAGTTAAAGGCCAATACCGGATGTTTTTTCGACGAGGGACTTTCGTTGGTAATCCACTGACCGGTACTTGGAGCTTTTCCCATCCAGCCGCGATCGGCTATATGGAAACCAAAGGGTAATCCCAATTTCCAGGCAAAATAGGCTCTTAGGAAGTAGGGGTTGTCGGCACAGTCGGGTTCCATAAGTACCCTTGTTTTTCCCGTTGCATTGTCTTCGTCGAGCGACAAAGCGTTGTAAAGAAAGTTTTGCTCTTTGTTTTGTGTAACTTCATGAAGCGCTGGCCATGAGCTTTGTTCGTTGCCGCTGCTGAACAGCGCATTTACCCAAGCTGAATAAAGGGTTTCCATTTCAGGGGTCCAGCTTTGTCTGGTTTTCCAGATATTTCCCTGGGAGGTTTCGTTTTTGTTTGCTGAGACGGTGAAACTTATTTCTACAATTTTTTCTCCGTTGCTACTTATGGTTGCGGTGTACGAGCCTTCGCTAGTGCCGTCAAATTCATCGATTCTCCAATATGGAAGTTCTTTGCCTGTGGTTTGTTTTACTGCTTTTAATTCCGACATTGCGCCCGAAACAGTCAGGTTGGCTTTGAGAATGCTGCGCCCTCCCGCACTCACTATATGAAACTTTTCACCGGGAGAGGGGTGGAGTGGCACAACAAGCATCGCACTTGCCGGGGTGTAATCATCGGAAATTTCTGTTTCGAAAACCGATTCAATTTTTTGCATCAGGCCACTTTTACCGGAGTTCTGCTTGTTTCCGCAGGCCGAAAGGCTTGTTAGCAGTATAGCGATTATTGTATTTACTAACAGTGTGTTGTGTGGTTTTCTCATTGATGTGCTGTTCATATTTCGTAATAGCATTGAACCTATATTGATGGTAATTTTCCGATGGCAAAGAAAGAGGACCTTTATTCTTTCAGATTAAAACAGTTTTTCTTTTACGTCGATCCCGATTCCAGACTCGTTCGTCAGACAAATTTTCCCTTGTTTGATTTCCATGCCGGTATATGGGTCGTTGCTAATAAGCAGGTTACCGTCGAGGTCGGCCCAGTCGGCATTGGGTGAGAGTTGTGCAGCGGCTGATATGGCACACGATGTTTCGGTCATGCATCCAATCATAACCTTCATTCCCAGTGCTTTGGCGGCGGTGAGCATTTGGTGGGCCTCACGCATACCGGCACATTTCATTAGTTTTATGTTGATACCCGAATACACGCCCCAAGCTTTTTTTACATCGGCTAAGCGTTGCACTGCTTCGTCGCCAATTATGGGTAACGGACTGTTTTGCGTGAGCCATGCGTTGTCGTCGATGGCTGTTTTGGGTAAGGGTTGCTCAACAAAAACAACTCCTTTTTCTTTCAACCAATAAATCATTTCTAATGCACGGGAGCGATCTGGCCATCCCTGATTTACATCTACACAGATTGGTTTATCGCTTACCGAGCGTATGGTTTCGATCATCATTTTGTCGGTCTCTCTTCCCAATTTCACCTTCAGAATCTTGTAGGGTTCGGCTTCGGCTACTTTTTGCCTCACTACTTCGGGGGTATCTATGCCAATGGTAAACGAGGTGTTGGGAGTCTTTTCTTTATCGAATCCCCAGATGTTGTGCCACGGTTGTTTCATTATTTTTCCGGTGAGATCGTGCAGTGCGATATCTACTGCCGCTTTTGCCGCGCAATTTCCTTCGTCGACTGAGTCTACATAGTGCATAATTTTCTCAATCTGAAATGGGTCGGTAAACTGGTTGAGGTCCAGTTTCGATAGGAAACGTATAACACTTTCGATACTTTCGCCCAGATAGGGTGGCATTGATGCTTCCCCATAGCCAGTATATCCTTGAAAATCAATTTTAGTGAGCACGTCGGGAGTGGTTTTTCTCGAACTGTTTGCCAGGGTGAAAACATGTTTCAATTGCAGTTCATGCGGAACAAAACTCAGCGATAATCCATTTTTTTTATTCTTTGAAGGAAATGCAGCGCTTGTGGCAAATACCGATTCTATACTTGCCGTGCTGGCAATGGCCAATAATCCGGTGGTACGGATAAAATTTCTTCGGTTCGTTTTCATACCCGCAATTTTATGGCTCAAATGAATACCATGGGTGGTTTCTGACCTCAATAATTCCTTCGGTATTCAGTGAGTTGATGATCCTTCGCACTGCAACAATATGTTTTTTCGTGGCAAAATTGAAGTTGGGATGGTTGGGGTCAATGTTATTGATATGTACATAACCCGAAGAATGAATGTAGTTCCCGTTTCCTATATAAATGCCTACATGACTGATTTTTTCGGGCGACATGCCAAAGAATATCAAGTCGCCGGGGGAAAGGTTTGCGGCCTCGGTGTAGTCTACAACTTCTCCGTTGCGTGCTTGTTGCGATGCATCGCGTTCAAGGATGATACCTTGTGCAAAAAAGGCAATTTTAACTAATCCGGAGCAATCAACAGCTTTCGACGATGTGCCTCCCCAAAGATAGGGGACGCCGTTCATTTTTTGTGTTGTGGATATAATTTCTTGAATGTTTGGTTTTTTTTGTGACCAAATAGCCCATTGTATGCATTCTTTTTCTTTCACAAAGCCAACTCTTCCGTCGGGAGTTGTTACTCTCAGAAAGCCTTTTTTCTTATCGCGGGCTACAAATATGTCGCCTAAAACCACGTCGAAAGCGACATTGGCTTTTAGTGAAGGACTTTCGTAGGCATACCCTGATATTGAGTTGTATACATATCGGTTCAGGCTTTTCCATAGTTCCATTTCATCATGCGTGGCAAGTTTAAGCCCGCAAGTGTCAATCCATCCGTTATAGCCTTCGGGGGTCTCTACACGGTACCATCCTTCAGTGCTTTCGATGAGTTTAACCGGCGTTCCCATGGTTATTTGCGAAACCAGTTCAGAGGCATGACGGGCTTCTCCCCGCAGGTTTACTACCGAAAAGGTTGCCAGTCCCCATACTTTTTCCCCTAACAGCGAATCGGTTGAAAAAAGGTCGAGATCTTCCTGAAGTTGCCGGTAGAATTCCTTGTCTGAAATTTTTTGACCCATCGTGTTGACAGACAACAGTGTGAGTATGGTTAACAGAAATATTGCTGAGTTAATATAACGCATGGTCCGATGTTTTGTATTCAATGTATTACACCTAAATGCAAAGCTATTAAAGATATTTGTTTTGTGGCAATAGCTGGTGCCGATAATTGACGGTAATTTATTTAAATTATAATACGAATGAAAGGCATCGTTTCCGATGCCTTTCATTTATTTCTTAGCTTTTGAAAGTCTATTTTAATTTGTTTTCAATCCAGTTTTTCGCATTCACGAAGGCTTCAATCCAAGGCGAAACCTCGTCGGTTTTCCTGTCTTCGGGGTAGTAGCCCCATTGCCACGGGAATATTGCCCTTTCGAGGTGTGGCATCATGGCCAGGTGGCGTCCATCGGGTGAACAAATTCCTGCCGTGTTGAAGTCGGAGCCGTTTGGATTGCCCGGATATCCAGTATTTGAATACTTGAGAGCAATGTTGTATTTGTTTTCACCCGAAGGCAACGAAAACTTACCTTCGCCGTGTGCTACCCAAATGCCAAGGGTTTTTCCAGTCATGTTGCCAAGCATAACCGATTTGTTAGGTAATATGTTGACATTGAGGAAAATTGATTCAAATTTATGGCTTTCGTTATGCAACATTTTGGGTGCGACTGCGTCAGGTGTTTCTATCAGTCCAAGTTCAACCATGAGCTGGCAACCGTTACATACCCCTAAACTGAGCGTGTCGTCACGCTTGTAGAAATTTTCGAGGGCTACACGGGCTTTTTCGTTGTATTTGAATGCCCCTGCCCAGCCTTTGGCTGATCCTAGTACGTCGGAATTTGAGAAACCACCCACGAAGACAATCATGTTTAATTCTGATAAATCTTCGCGTCCGCTTATGAGGTCGGTCATGTGAACATCTTTCACTTCCATACCGGCGAGGTACATGCTATAGGCCATCTCGCGGTCGCCATTCACTCCTTTTTCCCTGATAATAGCAGCCTTAACTTTTTCTTTTGTGCGGTGCTTCGGGTCGATACTCAATGAGGCAAACTTTCCATTGAAGTTGCCAAATTGATAGTTAAGTTCGTTTTTCTTGTAGTTTTTATACCGTTCGAGTGCCAATTTTTCACCGCTTTGTTTGCGGTCGAGCAGGTAAGAGGTTTTAAACCAGAGGTCGCGCAATGAAGGAATGTCGAACTCGTGTATTTCTTGTCCATTCCTTACGCTTACTTTCCCGGGCCGGGCAGGCTTTCCAATTTTTAAAAAGAAAATATTGTTGTCGTTCAGCAGTTTTTCTGCTTTTTCATCGGCCTGGAAAATAATGCCCGGATTTTCGGCAAACAATGTTTTAATGGTGTCGGTTTCATTGAGCGTGGTAAGGTCAACATCCAACCCACTTTCGTTGTTCGCGAAGCACATTTCGAGTAATGAGGTAATTAATCCCCCTCCTCCAATGTCGTGACCGCTGGCAATGAATTCATTTTCAATAAGTTCTTGCATTACATTGAAGGCTTTTACAAAATAAGCAGCGTCAGATACTGTTGGGGTTGCAGTTCCCAGTTTGTTGACAATTTGGGCAAAAGCACTACCTCCCAATTCTTTGGGGGCTTTCGAAAAATCGATATAATAAAGGGCTTTGTCTTTTACTAGAACTGGTTCTACGATTTTTTTAACGTCGCTTACTTCGCCCGATGCCGAAATAATTACAGTTCCCGGAGAGTAAACTACGTCGTCTTTATATTTTTGAGTCATCGAGCAACTGTCTTTTCCTGTTGGAATGTTGATTCCCAAGGCACAGGCAAAGTTACTAGCGGCTTCCACCCCTTCATAGATGCGGGCATCTTCGCCTGCGTTTTTGCAAGGCCACATCCAGTTGGCGCTAAGGCTTACGCTACGCATTTTGTTTGGCATGGGTGCCCAGATGATATTGGTAAGGGCTTCGGCAATCGAAAGGATTGAGCCATTCGCTGCGTTGATAAGCCCGGCTGCAGGTGCGTGTCCCAGGGCGGTAGCGAGGCCGCTTTTCCCCCGGTAATCAAGGGCAATGGCGCCCAGGTTGTTTAATGGGAGCTGAAGTTTTCCGGCGCATTGTTGCTTGGCAATCCGCCCGGTTACCGAACGGTCTACCTTGTTGGTGAGCCAGTCTTTACAGGCCACATTTTCAAGCTGAAGAACATTTTCTACATACTCCTGAATCTTATCGATCGAGTAGGAGAGACCGGCATAATTGGGCGTAATCTTAGAATCCATCATAATGGTTTTCGGAGGGTTCCCAAACATGTGCTCAAGTTTCCAGTTGATGGGCTTTTCACCAGTTTCGGCTTTCTCGAAAACGAACATTTTGTCGTTGGTTGTTTCGCCAATAACATACATAGGTGCCCGTTCACGTTCGGCTATCGCTTTTAATTCTTCAATATTTTCTTTCTTGATAACCAAGCCCATGCGTTCCTGTGATTCGTTGCCGATTATTTCTTTCAGCGAAAGGGTTGGGTCGCCAACGGGCAGGTTGTCGATGATAATTTTTCCTCCGGTTTCTTCAACAAGTTCCGACAGACAGTTAAGGTGTCCGCCGGCTCCATGGTCGTGGATAGATACAATGGGGTTGCCGGTACTCTCGGCTAAGGCGCGTATGGCATTGTATACGCGTTTCTGCATTTCAGGGTTGGCCCGTTGTACGGCATTGAGTTCAATTTTGTTGGCAAATTCGCCGGTTGCTACCGATGAAACAGCGCCCCCGCCCATACCAATGCGGTAATTATCGCCACCCAGCAAAACCACTTTTTGCCCAGGTACAGGGGTGTCTTTCAGGCTGTCGTCTTTTTTACCGAAGCCAATTCCTCCAGCAAGCATAATTACCTTGTCGAAGGCATACTTTTTATTGTTTTCGAAGTGTTCAAAAGTGAGTACGCTTCCGTTGATAAGCGGTTGTCCGAATTTGTTTCCAAAATCGCTTGCTCCGTTCGATGCTTTTATTAGTATTTCTTCTGGGGTTTGATAAAGCCATTGACGTTCTTCGGTGGCTTGTTCCCATGAGCGGCTTTCTTCCGAACGGGGGTATGAAGTCATATACACTGCGGTTCCTGCAATGGGAAGTGCGCCCTTTCCCCCGGCAATACGGTCGCGAATTTCGCCGCCAGTGCCTGTGGCTGCGCCGTTAAACGGCTCAACAGTGGTGGGAAAATTGTGGGTTTCGGCCTTCAGCGATAAAACTGTTTTTATCTCGTTGGTTTCGAAGAAGTCGGCTTTATCTTGTGTTTTTGGTGCAAATTGTTCAACTACAGGTCCTTCGGCAAAAGAGCAGTTGTCTTTGTATGCCGAAACGATACTGTTTTGGTTGGTTGCAGTGGTTTTTTTTATGAGTTTGAAAAGAGAGAGTTCCTTTTCTTCGCCATCGATAATGAAGGTTCCGTTGAAGATTTTGTGCCGGCAATGTTCACTGTTTACTTGTGAAAAACCAAATACTTCACTGTCGGTGAGCGGCCTGCCAAGTAATTCCGATACCGAGTTGAGATATTCAATTTCTTCGCTGCTGAGGGCGAGTCCTTCTTTTTCGTTGTAAGCGGCAATATTATCGATGTTGATAATGGGTTCAGGTTTTCTGTCTATAGTAAAAATCGATTGGTCGAGGTTGTGGTAAAGGTGCTGGAGCATGGGGTCGAAACGGGCGTGCTCGTTATCTACTTTAATGTACTCCTCGATGCGGTCGATACCCACGATACCCATGTTTTGGGTAATTTCAACGGCGTTGGTGCTCCATGGAGTAAGCATTTCCTTGCGCGGGCCAACAAACCAGCCATCGATTACGTTGTTTTCTACTTTCTCGGCTTCGCCAAATAACCACACTAATTTGTTGATATTTTCCCCTGAAAGGGTTTCTTTTGCACTGACGGCGATGTAATTGTTGCCTTGCGCGTGAAAGAATATGATCATAATTCTGAAGGTTTTCGTTACGGAAAATTAACGCTGCAAATATAAGAAAAAGGGCTGGTATATGGGAATATGAGCTATATTTACCACAAGCTTGAAAAACTGTTAACAATGCCTTAAGGGCTGAATTGCCGGCTTTTCCCAATTAAAGATGTTGATAAGTTATGGATAAAAGAGTTACTATATTGTTGTTGGGCTTGCTCTTTCTGGCCGGATGCAGCACCTCGGCACGGCTTTCGAAAAAATACACCGGAAAGGGCATTGAAGTGTTATACCGCGAGATGGGAAACCCGGTTAATACGGTTGTTCTTGAGAATGGCAACCGGATTTTTGAGTACGAAAAAGAGACTTTTGTACGCCAAACCGAGATCAGTACAGGCCGTGGAACCCTCGATCCGAGGATAAGCCCATCGTACTCGAAAGTTGAGATATATTTATTTGAGATTGATAAAGAGGGGGTTATTGTGCGAACAGCCTATAAAAAGCAAATAGAAAAATAATTTTTTCAAAGTCATTAAAATTTATTTTGCTTGGAAAGTGGAATTTTTTACTTTTGCATCCGTTCTGACAAGGACGGCGTTCAAATTTTTCTGCCCAGATGGTGAAATTGGTAGACACGCCAGCTTGAGGGGCTGGTGCTCGCAAGGGTGTGCAAGTTCGAGTCTTGTTCTGGGCACTTTTTAAGGAGGTTGATAGCCTCCTTTTTTATTTTGCGATATGAAGTGTCATGAGCATTCTTTAATGTATTACATCCAGAATTTCCACCACCAGTTAAACTGTTTTTTAAGCAAGCGCTTCGTTAAGTATTCAACAGATTTCATGCGGCCTGTTCCATTGCCTGCATTGGTCATTATTATTAATGCAAAATCGGCTTCTGGAAAAATGAGCGATCTGCAGAAAAAAGTTCCTGTCGAGCCATCAGTTCCGCTAATTGTCAATCCACCAAGGGTTCCATTCCCGGTTCCCAACGAGAAAGGACGGTGTGCAAAATGGATATACTGAATAGTTTTTGCCGACAAAAAGCCGTCAATCCCTTCTAATCCTCTTAAATTAAGCTGTGTAAAACGGGCAAATCCATCGGGTTGCATGCTTAAGTCACCAGCAGGTTTTATCAATGATGGCAGTATATACTCATGATCGGGTGCAAATGGCTCAATTTGATCATTTTGAATTATATGTCCCCACGGCTGCTCTGGGTCGTGCTTGTTGGGGAAACCTGTAAACGTGTTTATTTGTAGGTCGTGGTCTATAAATTTATTGATCAGTTCATTATAACTCATTTTGCTAACTTTTTCGAGCATCATGTTTGCCAGTGTGTAACTTGCGTTGGAGTAGAGAAATCCGAATTTGCCTTTTTTGTATGGAGCTAACGACTTTTTATTCAGTAAATAAAGCGCAAATTCTTTTTTTTCAAAGCCGTTTTCAGTGTATGTGGGAAATTCTTCTTGTGACAGATTCGTAAATGGTTGAATTCCTGCAGTACATGTAAGCAAGTTTTCAAGGGTTATGTGTTTATATTCAGGGAGTGATGAGTTTTCCAGTTCGGGAAATAGGCTAAAGAAACGCGTGTCCCACTCAATTTGCTTCATTTCAGTAAGTTTTCCGGCAATAACTGCCAGCACAAGTTTTGAACAGGAACCAATATGAAAAAAATCTTCGCGAGCTATTGGATTATCGTTTGTTATGCTTCTAGTACCTTGAAATTCATGTGCTAATATTTCATCTTTATTTATCGTAATCACGGTTAGTCCGGGCAAATGATATTTTTCCCGGGTTTCAGTTACCACAGTTTTTACGAATTCGGGAGTAAGTTGTGCAGTACAAGGCTGGAAAAGATTTGCTAAGGCAATCATAATTAAAGCGATATAAGTTTTATTCATAAAAGTAATGTTTTCTGCAAAATTGGGACAGCAAAAATCAATAATGCTTACCATAGGGTAAATAATATGAGTAATTTTTAGGAGTGTTTTTTTGGTTTGGAAGTAAATGTATTTGATAATTAGTGGCTATATCTTCAATATAAATCGGTATTGATACGTTTTTTTCGTTTAATGTTTAAACTGCATGGTTTTTGAGTTGTTTTTTTACATATTAGTTTAGTTATTTGATTTGAGGTATGGGAAGAGAAGAGAAAGATAGAAAAGACCGAAATTGTGTTGAGTATTTCTATGGAATTGCTGTTGGGAGCAGTGAGCGATTAGGATTCGAAGATCAGAAGAAGCTGTATAGCAGGTTGTTTATAAATATGGATATAATGGCAAAAACGGCAAGGCAAATAATTACTGATCCGTTTTATCAGCTTCATGTAGAGACTTATTGCCAGCACCTTGATCGTGAAATTCAAGAAACGGTGATATATTTTAACGATGCAACAAAACGCGACGAATTTCGCAGCGTTTTTGAAGATAAGCTTCAGTCGTGGATCACGGAATTTAATTTTCCCACACCTGCCGAAATAGATTATTTTAGTGAAATATACAGTGTTTCATTTGAAGCGTTACTAGAGGTTACGGTTACCTGTGTGTCGCAACAAACAGCTACAACAGCAGTTTTCGACGATTATCTGAGCCAGTACTCATTGTTGTTGGATGAAGTCATGCTTAATCGGGTGCTCGATAATATGAACCGGGTGAAACGTATCTCTGAGAAGTCGCTGTCGCCGTTTAGTAGTTTTTTCCCGTCTAAACAAATACAAAAGTTTTAAATTAAGCTTCTTACGGAAGCTGCGTTTTATTATTTATAGTATATTCGAAATGGGAAGCTGATCATATATCGCTCGAAAAGCAATTAGCATTTTGAAATTATACTTATTAAAAGAATGAAAAGAACGATACTGTCTGTTTTTTTGCTTGTTATTTCAATTATGAGTGTGTCAAACTCCGAAGTATTAGGCGATAGCACAGCCATATCTTTAATTGATTCGGCAACTAAATATACGTTGGTGAACAATGAGTTAGCTATTCAATATGGAATAAATGCCACTCAAATTGCTTCTGATGAATTCTTAAAAGCCAATGCTCTGAAACAATTAGGATTAGCATACAAAAACAATCAGCAGATCGACTCTTCTCTGATGAGTTTTTATAAGGCAATTGAGATTTATGAATCAATTATTTCAAAAAAAAGTGAAATATATAAACAAGTACCGGAGCAGCTTTCGACTGCCTACAATGAATTGGCAGAAATAAACGCTGATAATGCAAATCTTAACAAAGCCCTTGAATTTAACGATAAAGCCTTGGCGATTAGCCAAAAATACAATTTGCCAACTCGTTTGGTATATGCATACTTATCACGCAGTAAGATTTTTTGGAGCATGGGATCAATCGACTCATCGAGAGCTGCATGCTTGGATGGACTCAGTATTGCTTTTGATTTGGGAAATAACGACTTAATAGGACGATTATACAATAATCTGGGAAGCTATTTTTACCAAAAACAAACATGGGATTCGTGTTTGTTTTATTATGAAAAGGCTTATGAACTAAAAAAAGGCAGCAGCCACGAAAAAGAAATCATTCCAACACTTAACAATCTTGGCATTATCAATTACATAAACAAAAACTATGAACAAGCCATCGATTATTTGAAGCAAGCCGAAGTTTTATCTCAAAAACATAGTATTAGCATATCGAAAGCTATCTCGCTTTATTATCAGGTAAATACTTTCCTCGACATGCGTAATATTGCTAAAGCAAAAGAAGCTTTTGAGGCATACGAATTGGCATCATCGGAATATTACGATTTGGAAAAGAAAAAACAGATTGAAGAATTGGACACAAAGTACCAAACAGCGCAAAAGGAAAATGAAATTAAGAACCTACAAAAAGACAACGAAATTAAAGATCAACGAGTAAAAGCAAAAAACAGGTTGCTTATATTGCTTTTGGTATTGATTCTGCTTTCTGCTTTGCTTGTTTTTTTGTTTACGAAACTAACCCAACTAAAAAACAGATCGACACAAGATGATTTAAAAATCAAGAACTTGCAAATTGAACAAAAAATGCTGCGTTCACAAATGAACCCACATTTCATCTACAACTCATTAAACTCAATTCAATCGTTCATTTCAGCAAACGAAAGCTATTTGGCTGAAAAATATCTGGCCAATTTTGCCAAACTAATGCGTGGCATACTGGAACATTCACGCAAAGAATTTGTTGTGCTCGACGATGAACTTGAGCTATTGGAAATATATATGCAATTGGAGAAATTGAGATTCAACAATAAATTTGATTATAGCATTAAAGTAGACCAAGAAATTGAAAGCGACTTTATTGCAATTCCGCCAATGATTATTCAGCCTTTCATCGAGAACTCAATAAAGCATGGGTTCAAAAATATCGACAATGGATTCATTATAATTGATTTTACAATTAGTGAGGAAACAATTAGGTGTACAATTGATGACAATGGTATAGGAAGAAAAGCATCGATGATCAACAATATTCAAAAACAGCACAACTCTTTGGGAATGAGTATAACCAATGAAAGATTGGAGAATATTTCATTATACAACAAAGCGCTTGCAACTATTAAAATAATTGACAAATACGATGGGGATACTTCGTTGGGCACAACTGTAATCATTGATTTGCCTTTTGAAGAAGCGTAGTCGTGCATCCTTTTTGTAAGCAATAAATATTTAATGTATGAGAACTGTAATAATCGACGATGAAGAAAAAAGCCGGAAAACAATTAAAAATTTTATTGCAAAATATGCTCCTGAGTTAATGGTTTTAGGCGAAGCAGATGGTGTTGAGACTGGCATTGAGCTTATTGAGTCTATTCAACCCGAATTGGTGTTTCTCGACGTGCAAATGGGTGATGGTACTGGGTTTGACCTATTAGGCCGGTTGCAGTTCGATGACTTTAAGCTCATTTTTTGCACTTCGTATGAGCATTATGCTGTAAAAGCATTTCGTTTTAGTGCACTCGATTTTATACTTAAACCAATTGATCCTGATATTTTTAAATCGGCAATAGAACGGGTAAAAAAATCAAACGACAACAAATCATGCCGAAACGTGTTAGCCCAAAATGAGAAGAACCTCACACAATTAGCGTTAAGGTCGGCCGAGAAAATAACAATTATAAACCTGAATGATATAGTACGTTGCGAATCATCTATTAATTACACTCAATTCATTATGAATGACGGCTCCAAGATGATGGTAACCAAAACATTAAAAGAATACGATGAATTGCTCGCCCCACATGGTTTTATAAGAATTCACAAGTCGCATCTGGTTAACATGAATGCAATAGTACGTTACATTAAAGGCGACGGCGGATGGATTGAACTTACCGACGGAGTGAAGATTGAAGTGTCGCGAAGGAAAAAAGACATATTGCTTGAGGCCATTGAAAAGAGGGTGCTTTAAATAGATAAAGATTTCCTTAAAATAGAATAGTTGGGCCGATAAAAATATCATGGGAGCCGTAAAATAAAAGCTGCTTTTGCTTGACAAACCATAGTGGTAAGTTTGTTTGCAGATAATTTTTTACCCGTAAGCAAACAACTTTATCACCACTACCATGAACATAATAAGGAGAACTATACGTATAGCACTTTTCTTCTCTTTCGCAGGTATCTTAAATTTAGGTGCAGCACCCCTTGCTCCCTACACCCTGACCAGCGCAGACTTAACAATTAACGCCGATGGATTAATTACCCAATGCAGCTATAATTTTTCAAATACCAATATAATCATCCCTTCATCGGTAAAGGGAAGGATTATTACAGGTGTTGCTGATGACCTTTGGGTTGGAGTGTTCGAAAATAAAGGAATTACAAACTTGAGCCTGCCCGAAACTTTCACAAAAATTGGGATACGCGCGTTTAAGGAAAACAAGATAAAAAATATAAATATTAGTAATTTAACATCACTAACACAAATTGGGAGCAGTGCCTTTAGTGGAAATTCAATGACTTATCTGGAATTACCGATTAACTCCAATGCCAATTTTACTGGATGGCGCGATAGCGAAGGAAACCAACTAATATCAAATGCTAAAATCTATACTTTGGCTCGCTCGTACCAAGCCATAATAGCATACCGACTTACCAATTCTGATGTGCAGGTGACTCCCACAGGAGAAATTACAACCTGTAATTACCTTTTCTCAAACACCGACATAATTATTCCCGATACCCTCGATGGTTTCGCTGTAAAATCAATCAAAAACTCAATGCTTGGCCCTTTCTGCTATAAAGCCATAACTTCGGTAAAACTGCCGCAAACAATAAAACGAATAGGCGATTATGCATTTACCGGAAACAACATTAATACTGTTTATTTTAATAATTTAACCCAATTGGAAGAGATTGGAAGAGATGCTTTTTCATTTTCGTCAATAAAAAAGGTGTATTTTGAAACATGTACTGCACTAAAACACATTGAACCATTTGCTTTTGAACACAACAGCATAACGGCTATCGACTTAAGCTCTTGTATAGCGCTGCAAATTATCGACAGTTTAGCTTTTCGCGAAAACAGCATCAGCACCATCAATTTATCGAACTGCAGCCAGCTTACCGAACTCCGATCCAATGCATTTAGCCATAATAGCATTTCAACTGTAAATTTATCAGATTGCAAAAACCTCCTCAGTATTGATAGACCATTTCAATACAATATAGTTACCCATTATACCTTGCCAGCTTCAATTAGGTTTGGTTTTGAGGGATGGGACGATGGAGTTGACGTTAAACAGCCGGGAGAACTGGCCTCTGTAGATTTTTGTTACAATGCCATTGCTCCATATACCCTTGCTAATGATGATGTTTTTGTGTCTAATGGTTATATAAGGTTTTGTACATACGATTTCTCAAATAAACGCATCCGCATACCTGAAATTCTTGATGGGGTAACAATTATAGGAATCAGCCACATGTGTGAAGATTTTCAAAACAAAGGCATCAAAAAAATATATTTTCCTTCCACCCTCTATGCAATTGATCAGTATACATTGAGCAATAATGAAATATCTTCTCTTGATTTTAGCAATTGCCGAAACCTTACATTTATTAATCCGAATGCATTTGAAAACAACAATATACAAACAATTAATTTTAGTGGTTGCAACTCTCTCAAACGCATTTATGCCGGAGCTTTCAAGAATAATAGTATCGACACACTTGATTTCGCCGGTTGTGATTCATTGAGCTTCATTGGCTCAAACGCCTTCAGTAATTGCAGTATTCAATCGGTTAATTTTGGTACATGCAAATCATTAGAACAGATTTCAGATCATGCTTTTTATAATAACCTTTTATCAGAAGTTGACCTTTCGGGATGTACAAGCTTAACCAAGATTGCAAATGATGTATTCATTGAAAATGAATTAAGTGGGTTTCGTTTGCCTACTCCATCAAAACCAAATTTTTACAAATGGGTTTCCTCAACAAGAGATACTATTGACAGTGAAACTTTTGTTACTAACTTAACTTTAACGTACGAAGCCATATACCTTCACTTTTTGAGCGATGACGAACTCGTGATAGATGAAGAAGGCACTATTGTTGACTGCAATTATAATTTCAACTGTAAGTATGTGTATTTGCCCGATTCTGTTAATGGCCAAACAGTACGAGGAATTGGGGCAAGCGTATTTGATTATAAAGGATTGTTGAAAATACGGTTACCTAAAACCATAGAGATTTTTGAACAACACAGCTTTTTTTATAATCAAAGCTTAAGTGGTATTGACTTGAGACAATTCACTCAACTTCGGAAGCTGGGGCATGCATCTTTTGCATCAACAAATAACCTGTTAATATTACCACGAAACACCAATACAAATTTTTACAAATGGGTTGAAGAAGGGAGTTATGGCAAATATTATGAACCCGGAGATACCATAAAGGATAAGTACAAAAGCTATAGTGCTCTTTTCACTCATACCCTTTCGGAAACCGATACCGAAATAGACAGCACAGGCAAAATAACAGCGTGTAATGCCGAAATAATAAAAAAAGTGGTTATTATACCCGATACTATAAATGGTAAAGCGGTTACATCAATCAATTATGCTTTATTTCCTCGCAACGAGGCGTATAAATTCATTTTCCCCTCCACTTTACAAGAAATCAACGCGTATGCTTTTTGGAACAGCTACAATCCATACTTTGATTTAAGCAATGCCAAATCTCTCCGTTTCATTGGAACAAGAGCATTTGCCAGCCAATATGGAACAACGCTTGTTTTGCCGGTGATTACCGATGATGACTTTATTGGTTGGCGAGATGGAAAGGGTAATTTTTTCGAACAACTTGATACCATTGAAAAAATGAACACTTATTATGTGGCAACACACAATGAATCAAGTGTTTTATCGGTAAAATACAACAATTGTGATACGCTAAGCATGGAGTATTTCAATTTAGATCAAAAATACTATTCTTCAGATAACGAGTTCAACGAGTTTATTTTTCAAAATATCCAACGTGGAGAGCATCAATATAATACATTAAAGAGGGGCTATCTTCCTTTAAGTGGAACAATAACTATTAACAGCCCCTATACATTTTTATCATTAGATCTCGAACGAGGTTATCTTGAAGGTTCAGCAACAATAAAACACGACGGTACACCGCAATTCGGAGATATACTATCAATAGATACAACACATATTATCAGTAACATACCGCATAGCGAAATACGACTACATTGGTATGCTATAGATGAGTTAGCAGGCACAACAACAGGAATTCCTTCTTTCCCCTCATTTACAATTAGGGAAGGAGATATTGGCAAGAGATTTTTTTATACAATAAGTAGCTTCAGTTGTTACAATGATACCATCATTTCGTCAGATACAACCCAAGTTATCGGCAAAGCAAGTGTAGCTCCACCAGCTCCACCTACTTTGGCGAGCAAAATTGCCTATAGTGTATTACTCGTCGAAGGCGAAGGGCTTGAATATTCAATAGTAGGAAGCTCCTGGCGCGATTCGCCTTTTTTTACTGGATTATTTCCTGAAACAGATTACTATTTTGTACAACGTTATGCCGAAACTGCAACCCACAACGCATCAGAGGCTAGCATTCCGCTTTTGGTTACAACCAATAGTGAAACCGGTTTGCCACTAACCATCAATATCGAAGACAGATCGTTCGAAGATTCATCAGTTGAATGCGTTGGAGCAGTACAAACCATTGTTGTGGCCGAAAATGGCAACGAGGTTCTATTCCAAAACGGTTCAAACACTAACCTTGTTGCAGGGCAATCCATCCGGTTTTTACCCGGTACGGTTATCGAGCCTGGAGCTTATGTCCATGCATATATTACCACCGACGGATCGTTTTGTGACAACTTGCCCGAATCAGTTGTGTCCACACCTAAAGCTTTAGAAAAAAGTGTTGAATCTGAAGATATTTCAACCATTGAGCTTTCTCAGAAGACGACCCTGAAAGTTTATCCCAACCCGTCGGATGGAAGGTTTACTGTTCAGATAACTGGCTTCGAAGGTCAAAGCGATGTAGTTATTTACAACAACACAGGTGCCGTGGTTTTTGAAACCCAACTATGCAGTGAGAAAACACTTGATTTATACAACTTGCGGAAAGGTATTTACATAGTGAAAGCAGTAAACAACAAAAATGTACTATCGCGACGAATGATCATCAGATAAGAACAACATCACTTTGTGATCACAATCAAAATAGTCACGGGAGCAAAATTATACCGATTGCCATGAGTTCAAAAATTAGGAAACTTCTTTCTACCTTAGTCTGGAGTTATAGAGATTGAAGAGAAAGATTTCACTTATTCGTAATCGCCCACGTCGGGCATGGCTTTAATGGTCACTGAAGATGAAACATTAGTGGCCGAACATCCGTTGGCATCTGTAATATTGCTGATAGTAAGAGAGGGGTACAACTCTACCGGTGGGTTATTGTTGATGTAAAAGGTAAGCACCACCGGGTTAGATGTTGTGTTGCTTACACTGTCGCTTTGTGGATAATTAGGGCTTGGAACACCGCTCGTTCGTACACTAACCCCAGTTCCTCCAATGGCATAATTGAAACTCCAAATGGCAGATGTAGTCCCAGAAAGCGAGACTTCGAATACCAACTTTGTAGAGCCGGCATCGTAATTGCCACTTTGTGGATTAAAACCTTGTGCTGGATCAAGTTCAGGGCAATCTTCAGCATAATCAGTTGAAATAGTAACTGTTGGGGAGTTGATATTCCAGCTTACCAATGTTGAATAGGCCGTGCTAGTACATCCTGCACCTGAAGTGCAGTTTGCCCTACGGCCTTGAATTACAATGCTGCTGGTGGCTGTAGTGCCAACGGTCGAGCTAGGGGTATAAGCAACTGGTACTCCACCATCAATAATTAAAATATAATCATCGGAACAACCAACACCACCACTGCCGGCATTAAATGTTGCGCTAACACCATTACCTTGACAAACACTTGTAAGATTTGGAGTTTTTGTATTTATTGTAGGTGCGGTAGGTTGGGGCACCACGTTCCAGCTTACTTGGTTCGAAGCCGAAGTGCTGCAGCCCGTGCCGTCTGCTGTGCGCCGGCTTTGTATAATGTTTGTTCCAACAACCGCTGCAAAGTTTGGTACACTGGTCGACCATGCACTCCAGTTATTTCCGTTATCGGTTGAGTATCGGTATTGG
>JAAYAG010000042.1 GCA_012719495.1 Bacteroidales bacterium | reverse complement strand
CCCATTCCGCCCGATCAACATTACCGCAATTGCCAATAACCTACCGCGGCCATGTTGAATTGACAATTGAAAATGGACAATTGACAATGTGAAAGCTGTTGAAAGCAATGGAAAGCAATAGAAGGCAATTGAAAACCGTTAATCACTAATCGTTAATCATAGATTATAAATACCATTGTCGGCCTGAAGCTTGCAACCTATGGCTTATAGCTTTATGAACTAAAACCACCGCTCCCCGCATCCGAAGAAATAATAAATAGTCAATCATAAATCACTGGGGCCAGTCCGGCGAGGACAAAAGAAATAAGAATGCAGCTCCTTCGCATAAAAGTACCCATGTTGGTTCTCATTTGCAATCGGAACCTCTTTAATAACAATGGATTTGCAATTCTACTGTCACAAATCTAGTTGATTCTTCCTTGTTCGAATTGGCTACGCCGATTTACGATTCAATTGTCAATCCGCAGCATCAAAAGCGATCATCCTGCGCAGCTAGGATTTCTGTATTTTCAAAAGCACTGAGAAAAATATATATTTAACGATTGATTTTAAAATCGGCTGATTTTTTTAGATTTCCAAGACAAAATAGGGGAGAGACAAAATACCGGTTTTGAGAAGAAAATTTTACAAAAAAATGAATTTCAAATAAAAACTGACGGAAATTATTTTAAACAATGAAACGAACATGATTGCAGAAAAACGCAAACACGGATAAAAAAAACACATGTGAGTTCCATCCGGTCGAAATCTCGCTCAATGAACAACCTTTCGTTCCGAATGATATCCAGTACGTTAAAAGTTTTATACAGATGAAAGAACAACTTAAAATAATGCTGCCCGAAAATAGAATCGATGAGTTTCTTTCCATAGGGAAAATTAGAACAATTAATTCATCGGAATACTTTATCAGGGCTGGAGAAATCCCTTACAAAGTTGCATTTATCTTCTCAGGGCTCTTTCGGTATGTTTATACTAACGACAAAGGAGATGAATTCACAAAGGCAATTATGAGAGAAAATTTCTTTCTGAGTTCATATTCAGCTATGATTATGGAAAGGCCATCCTATTTCTCAATCGAAGCATTAGAAGATTCTGAAGTGTTGGAAATGTCGTGGAAAGACTTTTTACAATTGGTTGAGAGTGATGTTTTTTGGGTTAAGTTTCTCTATAAATTTATTGAAAAAGGGTATATGAATAAAGAAAAAAGAGAAAGGGACTTACTACTGCTCAATGCCGAAACAAGATATAAAGATTTCCTCACAGAATTCCCGGGTATGGAACAAAGAGTTAAGCAGGGAATAATTGCATCCTACCTGGGGATTAAACCGGAAACATTAAGCCGCATAAGAAGAAGAATCGTTTTTTGATATAGGTCAATGCTTAGCTATTAGCGGCGTTGTAGTTTCGCAGTATTCTTGAGCTAAATATTTTATACTGTGAAGCTAATAAACAATACTGTTTTTAAGGTTACAATAGTTGTTGTAAGCTTTTGTTTTCCAATTTTGGCAACTGCACAATACAGCCAAACAATTAAAGGAAGCGTCCGCGACCAGGCAAGCCAGACAACATTACCCGGAGTAAATATTATATTATTATCGACCAATCCGGTATTGGGAGCAGTAACCGATAGTAATGGAGAATTTAAAATCAAAAACGTTCCGGTTGGACGCTATGATATTCAGATGTCATTTATTGGTTATGAAACAACTGTCATTTCATCGGTATTGGTTACTTCTGGTAAAGAGGTAATTATAAATGCAGCCATAAAAGAAATGGTTGCCTTATTTGATGAAGTAACGGTTAGGTCTCGCAGCAAGAATAAGTCCTTAAACACGATGACCACCCTGAGTGCACGTACATTTACCGTAGAAGAAACGAGCCGTTATGCTGGCGGACTAGACGATCCGGGCAGGTTGGTATCTGTGTTTGCAGGGGTTTCTGATGGCAATTTGCAATCGAATGGTATCGTTGTAAGGGGAAATGCTCCGTTTGGTACCGGGTACCGTATCGAAGGATTGTCGGTCGATAACCCAAACCACTTTGCAGGAGAAGACTTTTTGGGTGGTGGTTTTGTTTCAATATTGAGTAAGCACATTTTAACCAATTCCGATTTCCTTACCGGGGCGTTTCCTGCTGAATATGGCAATGCCCTTTCATCGGTTTTCGACATGAACCTCAAGACGGGGAATACAGAAAGCTACGAACATACGTTTCAGGCTGGTATTATGGGAATTGACTTTGCCTCCGAAGGTCCTTTGGCAAAAAACAAGAATGCTTCATATCTCTTCAACTACCGTTATTCTACGTTTGGTATCATTAAAGACATTTTGCCTGACCAAACCGGATTGCCAGTTTATCAGGATTTAGGTTTCAAATTGAATTTTAAAACAAAAGCCGGTACTTTTTCTCTATGGGGCGCTGGCGGGTTAGAAAGTTACAAATCGGGCAATGAAGATAAAAAGGACAAAGAAATCATCATTGATGATAAATCGGGTATAGGCATCGTGGGGTTAAAACATAAAATTTTGCTTGGCAATACGGCATATCTTACTACATCTGTCGGAGTAAATGTATCCACCAAATCGAATGTATTAAAAAAGATGTGGACAGATTCAAACTATTACTGGGACGAAAAAATGGAGGATGTTTCGGGGAGATACATGTTTACGACTAATTTTAACAAAAAAATATCGTCTCGCTGGAGTTTAAGAACGGGAATTGAAATGGATAATTTATTTTGTAACATCGATAATAAAAAATCGAACTCGATACCTGATCCGATGGGGCAAATCGTAAATCATAAAGGAACGGGTAACTTGTGGCAATTGTATTTTCAGGTAAAATACAACCTTCTTAAAAATTTAAGTATTAATGCAGGCTTGCATGAACAATATTTTTCACTAAATAACTCGAATAGCACCGAACCCCGTGTTGGTATTCAATGGTCGGTAAACGAAAAAAACATGCTTAGTTTTGCTTATGGCAGACACAGCCAGGTACAACAACTGAATGTGTATTTTGTAGAACAAACAACTCCTTCAGGGATTAATCTGCCAAATAAAAACCTGGGCTTTATGAAGGCCGACCATTTCATTCTTGGATACGACTTGTTGATTAACAAAAACATTCATTTGAAAATCGAACCTTATTATCAATCCTTGTTTAATGTTCCGGTTGAAGCAAACACAGCCTTCTCAATTATTAATTTAATTGATTTAAACACATTCAATAAGGCTCTGGTTAATAAAGGGACCGGAAGAAACATCGGTTTAGACTTCACTCTTGAGCGTTTCTTCAATCATGGTTTCTACTATTTGTTTACAGCATCTGTTTTCGATTCAAAATTCAAAGGGGGCGACGGGATTGAACGCAATACCATTTACAATAAACGTTTCATTGCCAATCTGCTTGGGGGTAAGGAGTTTAAAATCAACAACAATATTTTGAGTCTGAATGGCAGGTTGTATATCAATCGTGGTAACTGGATTAGTCCTTTAGATTACCTCGATCAAACCAATCAGTCTGCTTTCTTTGTAAGCCAGCAACCAACAAACTATCGTTTTGATATTAGCGCCAGTTATACAAAAAACAAAGAGAATTATAATACCATCTGGTCAGTTCAGATATTGAATGTCTTAAATTCAAAATGCCCTATGGAGCCTACAGAGAATTTATCGACCAATGAATTTTATTATAAATACGGCAAAATTGTACTTCCCTCAATAAGTTGGAAAATTGAATTTTAATAACGTTTCTTCTTAACTTTTTCTGAATTCAAAAAACCGTTTTTGACTTAGGTCAATGCACAGGGAAATTCCGGGTCTTAGTTTTGCAGTATTGTTTAACAAAATTAAGTATTAATATGAAAATCAAAAACAATACTGTATTAATCACAGGCGGCAGTTCAGGTATCGGATTTGAATTAAGCAAGGTCATGATTCAAAACGGCAACAAAGTGATTATTTGCGGAAAATCAAATGAGAAACTTTTGGCAGCAAAGAAAGCTGAGCCAAAGCTTATCACGTATCAATGCGATTTAGCTAAAACTTCAGAATGCGAAGAGTTGGTTGATAAAATAAAAATAAATCACCCAAAACTGAACATCATTGTTAATAATGCGGCAATTGTAAACAAAATTGATTTTCTGAATGATGAGAAAGCTTTAGAATTAGCAGAAAATGAATATCAGACCAATCTCCTTGCTCCAATTCGTTTAATCAAACTACTTTACAATACAATCAGCGCTAATGAATCGCCTGCCATAATTAACATTACATCGGGTTTGATTTTTGCACCGAGGGTAATATATCCGTTCTATAACTCATCAAAATCTGCATTGCATTCTTTTACCCAAACACTACGTATTTATTTAAAAAATGAGAAAACGGAAGTATTTGAAGTAATGTTCCCGGCTGTAAATACTCCCTGGCACAAGGGAACTCCTCCCAAAATTGCAATAAGGGTTGAAGAAGCTGTCAGCCAAATGATTAAAGGGCTTGAGAAAGGTGAGTCTGAAATAAGAGTTGGTGGTGCAAAAATTCTGTACCTAATGTCGAGAGTTGCACCGGGTTTTGCGCTCAGAAAAGTAAATTCTATTAAATGAAATTGAAAATGAACACATCACAAAAGAAAAGCAAGTTGCTAAACCTTGCATGGGTGCCATATGTTTTAATTCTTTTTGAAATGCTTTATATGGCAACACCTTTTGCAGCGTTTTTTTATGGCGTTTACGAAATCCCGTTGAAATTTCTAAACGAAAATGCAGTTACAGCATGGTTAATCCAAACCATATTGCCTCACTTTGTAGAGACGAACAGTAAATTCCTCCATTTCATGATAGATGCCGGGTGGATAATGATGGCTATAGGTTTAGTGGTTTTTATTATTGGATTTATTCAAATCTATTATTCCAAATTTGCAAAAAAAGGAGCGGTAACCGGAGGCATCTATAATGTAATACGCCATCCGCAATATGCTGCATGGATACTTTTTGGATTAGGAATGTCGCTTATATGGTCAAGAATGATTGTATGGATAATGTATGTTTCTATGATATTCATATATTATTACTTAGCAAGGGCAGAAGAACGGGAGTGTATGGAAAAATATCCCGAAACGTATCCTCCATATTTTAATAAAACCGGCATGTTCTTTCCTAAAATATTGAGCTTGGGTAAAACCAAAGTTGCCAATCCTCAAAATAAGCTCAACTATGCGGCAAAAGTCTTTTTAATCTATATATGCGTAGTAGGTGTTACAATTGTTTCAGCTATCGCTTTGAGAAATTACACAATATCAAAAATGTCAACTTCTTATGGGAAAGATTATATGGCAGTTTCGGTATCTTATATTTCTCCTGAAATAACAAAAAAGACCATTGATATCATGCTTAAAGACAGTGTAGTACAGGAAGAAATGTCGAAATTGAATATTGACAGTGATTCAAAAATATTCTACGTAATGCCACAAAAGTGGATACTCACTGAATTGGGGATGGCCGAAGAGGCATCATCGGAATACAGTCCGGAAGTGCGAACAACATCTCATGGAAATACTGACGATACAGAACCAATGAAAAAGAGGGTTTTGATATCTAGCGCAGTATTAATTCGCGAAACAGAACCATCAGGGATTATGAAATATATGAAACAACAGATACCAAAACTATATGTTGATATTGACATGGTTCTCGGTAAAGTAATAAATATAACAATGCCTCCTCTAAAAGGAATTTATTCAGATATCCCTGTCCCGATGTTCTGATTTAGAATAGAGAAAGGAGTAGTTGAGAATATACTGAACAGACAATTGATCAGCATGAAAAAGATATGTCTTGTTGAGACGTAGCCACCTAATACCCTCAGGAAAGATCCGTATCTGAATAAATAATAAATCGTCAATCATAAATAATAAATCCCCACCGGAATTTGATGCAAATCGTAATTCAATTTTTTGCGAATATCTGTTCGATTTATCGAATAATACCTATTGTAATTATCATTTACTTTTTTGGAAATGAGGGTACATGGAAAAGGGGAGAGGCGCCAGCGTTGACTAAGTTACACATTCGTTTGGTGGTTTTGGCATTAAGTAAGGTTAAGAAACATTGTAAAGAAATTAATTACGCCCTAGCTTGAAAAAGCCTATTGAGTCGTTAAGACTCTCCGATTGTGCAGTAAGCTCTTCAGCACTTGCAGCCATCTCTTCCGAAAGGGTTGCATTGTTTTGGGCCAGATTATTTAATTCGAAAACAGCAGAATTTATCTGTTGTGTGCTATTGTTTTGATCAATAGTTGCTTCGCTAATCCCTTTAACCAAAGCAGTCATTGTTTCAAAATCGACCGTTAGTTGCTCAACCATTTGTCCAGCTTGTATTGTTGTAGCGACAGTGTTTTTAGAGAGAGACTGAATCTCGGCGGCAGCTTTTTTGCTGTTTTCGGCCAAAGCCCTCACTTCGTTGGCAACAATGGCAAAGCCCCTTCCGTGTTCGCCGGCGCGGGCTGCTTCAACCGATGCGTTCAGTGCCAGAATATTGGTTTGCATAGCAATATCGTCGATAACCTGAATGCGCTGAATGATATTTTGAATTGATTCTATGGTGCTCTTTACCACACTGGTTACCTCATCCATCGATTGGCGTGTTGAATCGACCAATTGGCCTGTTTTTGCGGCATTCTCGCTGTTCCGTTGGTTGTTCTCCGAAATTTGTTCGAAAGTAGAAGATATTTCTTCTGTAGTTGAAGCTTGCTCGCTGGCTCCATTCGAAATCTCAACGGCTGCATTACTTTGTTGCTCAGCCGATATGCCAATTTGTTCCGATGTTTTCTTTATTTCAGACAACGAACCTTTCATTTTTTTGCGAACCAACTCAAGCGACTGCCCAATCTCGCCAAACTCATCGTTCAGCTTGGTTACTTTTTCATTTATTTCAAAATCGAGGTTGCCTTTCGAAAAGTTGTCGACAATGTCTTTTTTGAGTAAAAGAACAGGAACCCTTAACGAGGTAAATAAAAAATAGAACATAATTGCAATAAACAATAATCCTATTGGAAGAACCCAAAAGATGTTTTTAAAACCAAGGTTACCAATAGTATAGGCCAAAATGGCTACAATTTCCATCAAGGTAAGTAGTATTGACCCTACTTTGAATAAAACAGAATTTTTAAATACGAGTTTAGTAACCAGCATTATAACTGAAACAATGCTTAATACTAGAATAATAAAAAGAACAAGATCGCTCATCTCTACAATAATTTATTTGTCCAACACTTCGATCTTAAAATAGGAATGCAAAGAAAGTTAAAAAAAATAATTTTTTTCTGTTTGGTTCAATAATTAATGTGATTTTAATATGTATTATATCTTGTAAAAATGAATATATTTAATGTTAAAAAGATAGGCTCCTTATCCGATAAGAAGCCTATCACTAAATTTAATAACTTTAAATTAATTTTTTTTCAGCAAATCACGAATTTCAGAAAGTAATTCTTCTTCTTTTGAAGGTGCTGGTGGTGCTGGCGGAGTTGCAGGTTCTTCTTTCTTCTTAAGGCTGTTCATTCCTTTGATAACCATGAAAATAGCAAAGGCTACAATCAGAAAATCGAAAATCACCTGAACAAAATTTCCCCAGTTGAGGGTAACTGCTTTCACGGCCTGCCCAGCGGCGTCAACCGATTCGGGCTTAATGGTTATTTTCAGGTCGGTAAAGTTCACTCCACCAATCAATAACCCAAGTGGAGGCATTATAACATCGTTAACCAGTGAGCTTACAATTTTCCCGAAAGCGCCACCAATGATAATACCCACAGCCATGTCAACCACATTGCCACGCATGGCAAAATCTTTAAATTCTTTTACTAGGCTCATTCTTTAAATTTTTAAGTTTCAAGTTTTATTTGCCCAATAAATGTAAGAAGATGTTTTCAATAAACCACCTCTTGGATCAAATTTTTGAGCCTAATGGATGTTGCCGGGAGTACTTTGCTTTTGTTTTTCGAATTCTTCGGGACTAATTTCGCGCCCTTCATCTAGATGGATAATTCCGTCGCGCTCTGGGGCAATGGGGGCATTTTCAACGCCCATTTTCTGTCCTTTCTCTTCGCCTTCTGTTTTCCAAAGTTGATCTAAAGAATCGTCATCCGATGTTTTGTTCACTTCTGTTTTTTCACCATCGCTCTTAGGTTGGAGTTTGTAGTAATGGGTGGGTTTGTACTTCATGGCCCAGAAATAAGGCACAAAGAAGAATATTCCCCCTATGATAGCTCCAAAATCAACTTCTTCGGTGCGGCAAATTGAGCCGTAATAGGTCCTGTAAGAATCTTTTTCGATACGGATATCGGTGCACGAGCCAAGTACTTTGGTATCGGTCATCGAGTGTGGAGTTGCCCCCACATAAGCCCCGTTTAGATACAAATCTGCACCAGTAGGCACCGAGTCGATCATGGTTGTACTTGCACAACTGGTAGTAAGAATGGCTAATGTTAAAACGAGCGAGGTCACTCGAATTGGAGTAGAAAGTGTTTTCATGTGTTTTAAAAATTATGGTTTTTTTGCAAAAATAACAATAATTGTACCATTTCAACTTCTGAAATGGACTTTAGGAATGGACATTCTGCTACTTTTCAATGCGTTCTAAATAAAAACTATTTTTTTGATTTGAAAGTAATCTCCATGTTAATGGTTACATTAATCTTCTAAATTAGAGAATATTCATCTTAATTTGTTTTATGCACTTTATATTTGCCGAAATAAATAACTGACAACATTCAACATTGTAGTATAACAGCAATCGATTTATGTCTTATAAAAACAGAATAACTACCATCGCTTTTGACGCTGACGATACGTTGTGGGTAAACGAACCCTATTTTCAAGAAGCAGAAATGCAGTTCTGCTCTTTGCTGGAAAATTATCTTCCCCAACATCGGCTTTCCCAAGAGCTTTTTAACACTGAAATGAAAAATTTGCCTCTCTATGGGTATGGTATTAAAGGTTTTATTTTATGCATGATTGAAACAGCAAACAGGGTTTCTAACAGAGCCGTCTCGTTAGGTGTAATCGATCAAATCATTGAAATCGGTCATGAGCTAATGCAAAAGCCAATTGAACTCATCGAAGGCGTTCGAGAAACATTGGAACAGCTAAAAGACAAGTATAAACTTATTGTTGCAACAAAAGGTGATTTATTAGACCAGGAACGAAAACTAAAAAAATCAGGATTGGAGCATTATTTTCATCATATTGAAATAATGAGTGAAAAGAACATTGCTGATTATCAGAAGCTACTAAAGCATATCGATTGCCAGCCTGAAAGCTTCCTGATGATTGGGAACTCTATGAAATCCGACATTATGCCTGTAGTCGATTTGGGTGCCTATGGGGCCTATGTTCCCTTTCATGTTACTTGGGCACATGAGCAACAGACGCAAATAATAAATGATGAACATTTTCTGCAACTTAAAAAAATTAACGAAATCCTGAATTTCCTATAAAAAAATGAAAACATTAATTGACATAGAACAGTGGAACAGGAAAGAGCATTTCCTTTTCTTTTCAACATTTGAAGAACCTTTTTTTGGGGTTTCGGTTAACGTAAACTGTACAAAAGCTTATCTCAAATCTAAGGAAAAACAAGTTTCATTCTTTCTCTATTACTTATATCGTGCCTTGAAAGCGGCCAACAATGTGGAGAATTTCCGGTACCGAATAATTGATAATCAACCTTATGAGTTCATTGATGTTCATGCCTCGCCAACAATCAGCCGCCCTAACGGTACATTTGGATTTGCGTATATCGACTATTATGAAGATGAGAACACCTTTTACGAAAAAGCGTTGTTGGAAATTGAAAACGTGAAGAGCACAAACAGCTTATTGCCGTCAGTTTCTGGAGAAAATGTGATCCATTTTTCTGCAATACCATGGCTCGACTTTACGGGCATATCTCATGCACGAAGTTTTTCGCATCCCGATAGTTGCCCAAAAATTTCATTTGGAAAAGTAACTGAAAAAGAAGGAATTAAAACAATGCCAGTATCTGTTCATGTGCATCACGCGCTCGTGGATGGCTATCATGTTGGATTATTTATTGATAAATTTCAGGATCTGCTAAACGACTAAAAAACAACCGGATATAACAAGTTGTAATCCTGTTTTAAATGGGCAATTTTTACATCGGGCAACAAAAAACTCCGGAAACATTATGTAACCGGAGTGTGAAGATTATTGCTAAAACAATCGTTATCAAAATGTATATTCTTTCACAGCTTTAACAAAAGCATTAATATTTTCGGTACTCACATTGGGTGGCATACCTCCTCCGCACGAAGGCAGGAACACTTTCCGGTCGGTAACCCCTTCGATCATAGCTTTGGTTTGCGCATAAACCTCATCGGGCGAGCAGGCGGCAAGCACATCGCGCGGTGGCAAACTACCCAGCACTACCAGCTTGTGGTCGGTTTTATCCTGAATTTCTGAAATAGAAAGGTCGAGGCCTGGGTTGTACAAATTTATGCCAATTTCAGGATAGTACTTCACCGACATAGAGCAATCGGCATCGTTGTGGAAAAATTTCACAGCCACATCGGCACTATACAGTTCTTTCAGATAAGGATAACCAAATTCGAGAAATTCATCTTCGCCAACAAAACCAACAATGTCGTCGAGCATAAGCATCCCGTCGATAGTTGGAATGGTTTCCCGTTGCAGTTGGTGCCATTTCTTCAGAAAATCGGTAATGACCCGCAATAATTTGTGAACCCGGTCGGGATCCATCATCATTGTAGTCATCAGCTCGGTGGTCCCCATCAGGAACGACGCCACATTTAGCGGGCCGCGCGACACTGAAAAACGGATTTTATGACCAGCAGCTTTTATGGCAGGCCGGGCCATAACAAGCCTGTTGAGCATAAACGGTAAAAGCCCGTCGGTTGCAGGCTCCGGTACTTGCAGTGAATCAATGTCTTCTGGTTCATGAATGACTTTTTCGGCAAAAGGAAATTCATTTTTCCAGAATACACTTTTGGCCCCAAAGGCCGATGGCTCGGTACACATGCCGTATTCGCTCCAAAAGCCAGGTAAAAACATTACGTCGGGAAATGTTTCAATGGCTTTTAAATTTGCTTTCAACCATAAGTCATCGTTCGTAAAATAGTCGAGAATCGAAATTCCGTACCATTTGGGAAGCCAAGGGCAATCGATGATAAAACCTGCGGGCAAGGTACCGCTCCCTTCACCCTTAAGTAAGGCTGTAAGCCTGTTCCACTGCTGATCTGTCATATTTTTATATTTTTAGTTTTACAAACAATCCGGTATTCACATTTTATTTTGATGTATCCTTATCGGAACTTTTACATGTGGCGACTAATTTATAAACTTCAGCGTTGGAATGAAAGATATTTTCCAAATATATGCAACCGATTACATTGATTTTTTAGCTTTACTTTTTTTCCCGGCATACGAGTCATTAGGGTAGGAGGTATCAACAAAAATGTAACGTTAAGGGGCTTATATCGATTGCATTTGTAAAAAAAAATAGACAAATTGGCAGAAATATTATTTGTGTGACCAAGCGTTGAAATAATGCTGATTAGCAGAGATGGTTACTAAAAAAGAAAAAGGTATGGCAACAATTATTGAAAAAATAAGGTTAGGCAATGTCCTGGTTTCCGATGGTGCATGGGGCACTTTCCTTCAGAAAATGGGGCTTCAGCCCGGCGAGTGTCCCGAATCGTGGAATGTAAAATATCCCGATAAGGTACTCAAAATCGCTAAAAGTTATATCGATGCTGGCTCTGACATGATTGAAACCAACAGTTTTGGCGGGAATTCGTTTAAGCTGGCTCATTTTGGACTTGCCGATAAGGTGTATGAGCTAAACAAAGCCGCAGCAGAAATTTCGCGTAAGGCAGCCGGCCCAGAAAAAAAAGTCCTTGGATCGATTGGTCCCACCGGAAAAATGATCGTTATGGGCGATGTAACCTTCGAAGAACTGTACGAATCGTTTAAAGAACAGGCCATTGCACTCGAAGCCGGAGGTGCCGACGCGCTGGTTATTGAAACCATGTCAGATCTCGACGAAGCCAAAGCGGCCATTAAAGCTTGCCGCGAAAACACAAGGTGTGAAGTTATTTGCACCATGACGTTTGATAAATCGGGCGACGACGAGTTTTTTACTATGATGGGCACTACCCCTGAAGACATGACCCGCGAACTGGTAGAAGCCGGTGCAACCATTATTGGGGCAAACTGCGGGAACGGTATGGAAAACATGATTGCGATAACCCGCGCTATACGGAAAGCAAACCCCGATGTTCCAATCCTGATCCATGCTAACGCCGGAGCCCCAATATATAAAAATGGCGAAACAATTTTTATTGAGACACCCGACATTACATCAAGTTATGTTGGTGAACTAATAAACGCAGGTGCCAACATCATTGGAGGTTGCTGTGGCACAACTCCCGCCCATATAAAAGAAATTGTTGCGAGGGTTCGAAAAAATGAGTAAAGCAATAACAATTTACCCTTCGGTTGATGCTATTGCTGAGGCAATTGCCCAAATGCTCATTGCTGAAACAGAAAAACCAACTGAAGAGCTGTTCCATATTGCCCTTTCGGGCGGGAATACCCCCAAAGCCATTTTTTTATTTCTTCAAAAGCATTATGGTACGAAGCTGGCATGCAGGCGGTTTCATTTTTGGTGGGGCGACGAACGCTGCGTTGCACCAACCAACGACGAGAGTAACTACAAATGGGCTTATGAGCTATGGTTAAAGCCCATAGGTGTTTTGCCCGAACAGATACACCGCATCAGAGGCGAAAATCTGCCCGAAACAGAAGCCTTACGATATGAAGAAGAACTGCGCGAATTTGCTGCCTCTGATAATCAATTGCCTGTTATTCATTTAAATATGTTGGGCTTGGGCGAAGACGGCCACACAGCCTCAATTTTTCCCCACTGCGCCCATTTGCTCAATTCAAAAAAATGGTGTGAAGTGGCTACCCACCCAATAAGCGGACAAAAAAGAATAACCATGACCGGCCCGGTATTGAACCATTCTGAAAAGGTTGTTTTTATTTCGGTGGGAGAAACCAAGGCCGAGATCATTAAAAAAGTAGCCATTGAAGCCGCCCCGCAATACCCTGCTTCACACATACAGCCACCCAATGGTGAAGTATTGTGGATGATTGACTCGGGAGCAGCCAAACGCATAAGTTGAGTGTAAACACTAACTAGTCGAACGTGAAAAACCCTTGTTTTGACTAATATGCCCTTGTTTTTCAAAACACATTGGGGTTCCAACCAGCGGGGGTATGAGTTTCCGCTACGCTCAAACGAGTGGTAGTTAGGTAAGGGGCAAACTGCAAAATCGACTTACTATTCTTTTTCCAAAATTTTGATTTTCTTGTTGAAATAAGCATCAATCAGTGAAGTTAATTTGAAATTAAGCATAAGAATATCCGTCATTGTACCGTCTTTCTTTAGTACCGCAATAAATCTACGATTTACTAAACCTACATCATCAATATTAAATTCATTTTCTGAAACATATTCAAAATCAAGCCCTGAAAGCATATTTATGTTTAATATGTCTTCTTGTCTATTTTGGGGCTTTGGATGAAGAACAAGTATCTTAATTGCGTATTTTTTTTGAACTTCTTTCAAAAATGATAATTCGTCAACAACACATCTATTACATTGCTCATTGAAAAATCTATAGATCATAATACTTTCGCTTATGGTATCCTTAAAAATATTATGTTCCAATGTTTCATCACTTACATCAATATTGCTTATTAGAAAATCGAATATGTAGTCCTGATATTTATTTATCACAATTTCTTTTTCAGTATTCTTATTATAGCATTTTATTACATTGCTCAATAAAGTAATATTCATAATACACAGAAGGATACAAAAAGAAACTAAAAACACGTTTTTCATAAAGCTACACTATTTGAACTTGAGTTTAAATATTACGGGATTCGAATTGCGTTCAACACTGCTCAAAATATGTAATTGTTCCTTAATTAATGACTTATTTTCATTGTCAATCCCTTGTTTGAAATTGGCTATATCTTCGGGAGTTGCAAAACCAAAGCAATGTTCATCTGTAAATACACAAAACAAATTATGAACGTTATTAATATTTGTAATATCATCGATAATGCGCCCACGCGTTGCTTCTTTTGTGTATTTATTTAGAATCACTACATTCATGAAAAATTCAAACACAAAAGCATATTTACTGTTTTCCAGTAACTTTTTAAAAGTAATTGTTTTTTTAGCTTCGAGTAGCATATTTATTTTCTCGTGTATATATAATCCTTCTTTGTTGCCAAATAACTGTTTAACATCTTTTTCAGTTAAATACTTTTTGCTTTTTATTGTATACAAAACATCGACATTTTTTTTATCAAGGCTATAAATATTGTTCGAAATAGAATTGTAATAACGTAAGCTATCACCAAATTTAGTGAAACTATAAATGTTATCTAGGTCTCCAATCCATCCTAAATTATTCTCACTTACTTTCAATACCCCACCTAAGTACTTGCCATCCATATTAAATAACCTTACGTTATAGGATTTTTCATATTGGGCTTTTGAGTATAACGTTGTATTCAAATAAATGACATTATCCTTAATTTCAATGTCTTTGCCAGTTAATCCGTCATCAACTTTTATTGATTTGATGAATGCCCCGTTAATTGAATATATCAAAATATTACCGGTAGATAAGTCATAGATCAACAATGAATTATCGGCCTCGTTTACACAAATACTTATGGGGGTGACAAATTCGCCTGGCCCCTTGCCAATGGAGCCGTAGCGCCTAATAAATTTTCCGGTTGAAGAAAATGCTAATACAGCCCTAGAGCCAACATCTAAAACAAAGAAATAATTATTGAAAAATATGAGTTTTGAAATATTTTCTAACAAGCATTGTGGGCTAGTCTCTAAAGGTATTATTTCGTCAATTGACAATATTTCTGAAAGTGGAATTGTTTTAAATTTAAGAGTATCTTTATTGATTGTTTTTGAATTCTCATTTGAAAAAACTGACTGACTACAATTTAAAAAAAAGATACATAGAATACATGTGATAAGAATTAATGATAATCTTTTCATAAGTCAATTTGCTTTGTAATGATAAATATAAGGCAACACTAATTAAGTGGTACCTTATATTTGATTTTTATTTGTTAACATTTTCACATCTGGTATGATTGCGGTAATCTTCAGTGTATTCTGGAGGTGTAGTTTCCCCTGGTTCAACAACATACCAGCATTTAACCCAACCTTCACAGCATGGTCCGTTACTTCCATCACATTTGTAATTATATGCAATACAACAATCAGCACCAGAATAATTGCCTTCATTATAGATTGTTCTTTCCTCTGTAATTTTACCAATACAATTATAAGGAGAATTAGAATTTTCTCCATCTTCCCCATCTTCAGCTTGTGCACTAGCCAATGTAAACAATGAGTTCAACTGTAAATCATTGTTGTTAGTGGTAGAAAGAACCAATGTATTTAGTGCTAAAATCCCTGCAAATAAAACAGCGAATATTAACTTCTTATTTTTCATACGTATATATTTTAATTGTTTATAAACATAATTACTTGTCTTCTTTTGCCTCAAAAAAAAGTTATTCAAAGGCTTTTATTTTCTTTGTACTTTTGCCCCCAAAAGGGGGCTACCAGAATTGATGTTCGTTTGCGAGATGGGTATTGTTCATGGTTGTTTCCCTTTTTTTCATATCGTTGGGGATTTTTATCGTTTTTTCAATAATCAATCTTTCCAAAACCAACAGGGTTGTCCCAAATGTATATTCTTCATCACTACTTTACAAGCACAAAAGCATGCAATCTTCCCAACCCCCCTAACTATTTTCCCAACCCCCTTTCCTGTTTTCCCAACTGGCAGTTTTATCTTCCCAACGTTGTATTGCGAACAATTGGTTCGTTGCAAGAATACTTCTACACCCAAAGAGCCGGGCGTCTTATCCAGCGATAGGAGCGTGGTGCTGTTTTTGGGTATTAATAAATCTAATAGATGAAATGGTAAGGAAAAAATGAAAGTCCATGGCCAAGGTTAATGGATATAAATGTCAATATAGATTGGTCGGATGGATACGTTTCATTGATCATTAATTTTTCCTCTTGCTTGTATGGACAGATTGCATTGGCAACAATCTTTATAACCCGTACAGCCTTATGAAATTAAATTCAATTACACATTTTTGATGGCATTTAGCACCATATCGGGTGCAGGGCAGGGTTTCCAGTTTTCTTTTTTCATAAAGGCCAGTTCGGTTTCGTTTACCAACACGTTTTGTTCGTTATAAAGCTTGTGTGTGAACCATATACGCGCTCCTTTTATGGCTTTTAGCGTGGTGTGCACGGTGAGCAGCGTGTCGTACCCAATGGTTTTTCTGAAGTGAAAATTCATGCGGATTACCGGGAGCATATATCCGGCATCTTCGACCGATTTGTATGAAATGCCTATACTTCGGAATAGTTGCCAATGGGCTGTTTCATAATATTTTACGTAGTTTGAGTGGTGCACGGTGCCCATCTGATCGGTGTCGGGGTACATAACCCTGAATGAGTGTCGGTGTTCGATCATGCTTATACTTTGTTCTTTATTTTCCGTAATTTTCCACCTAATAGTTTTCTTTTCAGTGGGTTTATCTTATCGGTAAAAAGAATTCCTTCCAGATGGTCGAATTCGTGTTGGAAAACGCGGGCTTCGAGATCGCTAATTTCTTCTTCAACGGGTTGTAAATCTTCGTTGTAGTATCTCACCACCAACGATTCGGGACGCAATACTTCTTCAAAAATGCCGGGAATGCTCAGGCAGCCTTCGCGGTAAGTATTCTTTATTGAGCTGATAGAGATGATTTCCGGATTGATCCAGGCTTTTCTTGCAAAGGTTTTTGGTCCCTCTCCATCAACGGGCTGGGGTATGGCGGTAACAAAAACACGTTTGGCAACACCCAGTTGCGGTGCAGCAAGTCCAATGCCCTCATCGGTGTTTAACGAGTCGAAGAGGTTGGCAATCAGTTCCTGGTACTTGTCATTGGCTGATATCTTTTCGGCTTTTTGCCGCAGTACCGAAGCCCCGTAGGTTATAATGGTTTTCTTCATGCGGTATTGCTTAAATTTCTATTTCTAATATTGGTTTGTGGCCAGTAACACAAGCGTACAGGCAACTTCGGTTTGTATGCCTTTGTCTTCGAGCATCTGGATAAAACTTTTGTTTTCGGTTCCCGGATTGAAAACTACCCGTTTGGGTTTTAAGCTGATTATGTATTCGTAATAGTCGGGCTGGTGGCGTGGACCTACATATAATGATACCGTATCTATATCGTCAAAAGCTTCTTTTTCCGGGCCAAAATGAACGCCGGCCACAGTCCCTTCTTTTAATCCAATGGCCACTACTTCGTGGTTTTTCTGAACAAGTTCTGTTATCGCTTTGTATGAATATCTTTCAGGGTTCTCACTGGCGCCTATTACTAATGTTTTCTTCATTTTGCTCTTGTTTTGTGTTGATATTGAGCTTCAATATTTAGCTCGAATTATTCTTTTTCGACTTGTGTTTTTATCTCCCAATGGCCTCATGGCTTCGCAAACGAAGTGAAAAATCATTTCAGATGTCTTTGTCTGACAATGATAGTATAAAATGAAAGGGATTCCAAGCGAGGCTTTTATTTTGTATGAAGAAACGGTTACAGATTATTTTTGTTCATTCAAAATATCCCAAACCAATCCGGCAGAATCTCCAACGGCTTTGCGACAAATGATTTTATGGTGCTTGCGTTCTGCAATATCTGCCTCGGTAGCGTGTTTTACCAATAGTTCCTTGCAATTTGACGTGGTGTGAATGTTCACAAAACGTCTGTTCAGTTCGCGCACCTTGGAATAGGCATGAAGCTTGGTGTCCATATCATTGGGGGTTTCGTTGCCATAGGCCAATCCAAGAACCATGAATCCTCCGGTTACGGCGCCACAGGTTTGACGTAAGCGTCCCATTCCTCCTCCAAATGTTGATGAAATTAATTTCGCGGTACGTTCATCTAACTCGAAAAAGGGCGCAAATGCCAGTAAAACCGACTGCGAACAAGCATATCCTTCATCGAAAAATTCAACAGCTTTGGCAACAACTTCTTCTTTTGCAATAATTGGTCTGATCATAAGCTTAAAAATAAAGCTGCAAAGATGGCATTTATAAAAATGTATTTCAACGTATTCATTCCATTTTTACGTTTGTGTTGATAGTGTGCCTATGCCATCCATGCGAAATGAACTTCTGTTGTATTGCAGATATTTAGGTGTATACATATACCATAAACACAATTGAATACAGCATAATTACAATGCATTTCAGAAATACACCTTCCACGATCCGATTGGGAAGAAACCCATTTGGTAAATATTTACCATTTTACCACTTCCCTTTTCGTATCGCTGGGTGAAAATATTTTTGTGATTGGCAAGGTTTTGCACGTCGAACGACCACTCTTGTGTTACCCGTTTTAAGTTTTGACTGAACGAGATACGCAAGTCGGTTCTGAAATAGTCGTCGTATTTTTCATCGTAAGCATGGCTGTAGTCGTACACCTCGGTTTGTGCAAGTTGCGATTTTTCCAAATCGACAGGTACGAAACGTTTGCCGCCTGCCCAAACACTTTTTATGCTGATGGCCAGCACATCGTTTTTAATAGGCAACTCATAGCCGGCCAAAAAGTTGACAGTGTGATTCCCGTTAAATGCAGTGTTGCGCCAAACCTGGTCACTGGCAAGGTATTTCGAATCATAAACCGAAGCTGTTAGCAGAAAATAGAAATTACGACTCAGGTATTTTTCCAGCGTAAACTCAAGCCCCATATTCTTTCCCTTCCCGCTATTTATGAGGCTGTCTGTGTTTTCGTTGTGAAAATTTGCTCCGTAGTTCGACATACTGAAGGTTGAAGCTTTTTCTTCAACAGGAATATTGAACAAATGTTGGTAATAAGCTTCCATTTTGAGCCGCAGATTTGGCGAAAGAGACCAATCGTAACCTGCAACAAATTGATGGTTTTTCGATAAGCCCAGGTTTTTATTGGTAAGAGCATAATCGGTGTTGCTATTGTTAATTGGTGTTTGTACAAAATATACCAACATGGGTTGAATTTGTCCGTGCAAACCATAACCAAGGCTCAGTCGCTGGTTGCGGTTCAAAGCATAGCTAAGGCTGGCGCGGGGTTCGAGACTAGCTCCATTGTTTATTTCTAACAACTGCCCATGAAGCCCCCAATTGATTGTAAGTTGTTCTGATAAGCGATTAATAACCTGAAAATATGCCTGATACAGCATTGCATTTCCTTTTGTGTCGCTACCAGCAACAAAGTACTTTTCGTTTTCGAGATAAGTTTCATCGAAATAGTCGAAATCGATGCGCCTAACATCCACCCCTGCCTGAAAAGTGCTGCGGGCACTGCATTTCAACGTGTATTTTGATGAAAAAGCGGTATTTATTTCACTGTAATCTTCGTTGTAAAAATTGAAGTTTTCAGGTTCCATAATCCTATCAACATTTATTCCCGAATTGGAATAACTGAGCGATAACGAAGATTCGATGCGGCTTTTTTCTGAAAAGAAATATTTGTGCGACAGCCCAAGCACTCCCATTTTCGATCTGTTTTTCACATGCGTTCCGGGTAGCATTTCCGAAGTCCACCCAGTTATGTTTCCCTGTAGTGAATCGTTCTGGCTTTCGAGTGCTATGAAGCTTTTACCTCCAACGCCAATGATCGAAAAAGTGCCCATCTTTTTTGTGGGCATAAATAGTTTGAACGAAACATCGGCATATTTTGGAACTCCGCCCACATCGAACATGCCCATGGCTGTCATTAAATCCATCATGGTGTACCTGAAATTTACCATGTACGAGCTATGCATGCTTTTCGAAATTGGCCCTTCGGCACCCAGTTCAAAACCGTTAAAGCCCATTCCGCCAATAAATTCGTGTTTGTGCTGATTTCCATTGCGCATTTTTAGGTCGAATACACCAGAAAGAGCATTTCCAAACTCGGCAGGATAGGCTCCTGTAAAGAAATCGGAATTAGCCAGCTGATTGTTGTTGAGCATATTGATGGGGCCACCGGTTGTTCCCATCGATCCAAAATGGTTAGGATTTGGAATGGCAATGCCATCGAGGCGCCAAAGCAAGCCACAGGGCGAGTTGCCTCGAATGATGATGTCATTCCGCTGGTCGCCAGCCGTAACCACCCCCGCAAAATTAGATGCCATACGAGCCGGGTCGCCCCAACTTCCTGCATATTTATTCGATTCTTCAACCGTGAAAGTACGGGCACTAATGAGGGCAAATTCGTTGATGAGCTCGTCCTTTTTGTGCGCTTTCACAACAACTTCATCTACCGTTTCAACTTTTTCGGTCATGGCAGCTTCAAGTACCAAATTTTTTGCTGAAGTTAGCGATACATGCTGCATGGAAAGTTTTTCATAACCTACCAAACTGAATTCCATGTCGAGACGACCAACAGGAATGTTCTCAAATTGAAAATTTCCGTTGGCATCGCTCACCGTTCCAAAGTTATTGCCGTCAACACGTGCAACAATATTTACCCCGGGTAAGGTGGTATGCGATTGCTTGTCGATAACGCTTCCGTAAACCTTCCCTTTTAGTATTTGAGCGTTAAGATAAGGGCATAGAATTAGCATCAGGCATAGCACAAGGCTAACCTTAAAATCAATTTTCATACGATAATTGTTTAGATTTTAGAACTTAATAATGTTCGTTTGTTTCATTTTTTTATCCACATCATAAAGTCCTTCATGTTATTGTAACTCACAAGAACTTCTTCGTCGAAGCTGGGATTCAGTATTATTTTCAGCCTGCTTTTCGAAAAAGGGATCATCTCCTTTATGGCCGAAACATGGGCAATTACTTTTCGGTTTAGTCTAAAAAAATTATAGCTATCAATTTGTTTTTCAATATTTTCAAGCGTTTCGTCGAGCAGCAGGTTTTCGTTCTTGTACGTGCGGATGAAAACACTTCCTTCGAGCGCATAGAAATAGGCAATCTCGGTATCGTTTACTATGCGTAGTTTTTTCCCTGCATTGCTAACAAAGCGTCTCTTGAGGTTTAAGCTGCCGAGTGAGAGCGAATTCAATGTATTGATTAATTGAGATATATCAGTTTTTCCCAGCGTGAATTGTTTGAATTTATCGATGCTTTTCTTCAGCTCGTCTTTGGCGATGGGCTTAAGCAAATAATCGATTCCGTTGTGTTTAAAGGCGGCAATAGCGTACTTGTCGTAGGCTGTGGTGAAAATAACAGGACATGTAACATTCACCTGATCAAATATTTCAAAGCAAAGACCATCGGCTAGATGGATATCTAGAAAAATCAGATCGACCAGATTTGCCTTCAAAAAAGAAACCGCATCATTAACCGAAGCAATAAGTGCCAAAACCTGAATTTCGGGATCTATTTGGGCAATAAATAGCTCCAATTGCCTTGCTTGCGGTTGTTCGTCTTCAATAATTAATACCTTCATTCACTTATAATAATTGGAATTTCAACAATAAATTCATCATCGGTTTTCAACACCGAAATACTTTTGCCTGCAAACCCGGCATAACGTAACTCCAGATTTTTCAAGCCTATTTTGGTAGAATTCCCGTTTGTCCGAGGCTGCAAATTGTTCTTCATAAGCAACACCATTCGTTCTGCATCAGAAACTAAGCTAATCACCAGCGGACTGGCCGAAGAAGTTGTGTTGTGTTTCAAGGCATTCTCGACAAGCATTTGCAAGCTAAGTGGCAATACATAAGCCGAATATAGTCTCGGATCGATATTCATATTGAAGACAAAACCATCGGCGTGTCGAATTTTTTGCAGAAACACATAAGATTCTACAAAAGCCATCTCTTCGGCAAGTGTAACAATTTGGTTATTATCAACTTCGAGCAAATATCGATAAGTTTTAGAAAACTCGTTCACGTACTCAACAGCCTTTTGCTGATCGGTATTGATTAGCGAAGAAAGCGTACCCAAGCTGTTGAACAAGAAATGCGGATTCACTTGATTTTTAAGCGCTTCGAATTTCGACTGAATATTCTCTTTTTCGAGATCGGCCACCCGTGTAAGTTCCTTTTTCCACAAAAAGAAAAGATTAACAGCTTCGTGGATAAGAACCGAAAAAACAAAAACCAGAAGAATAACCAGGTGAAAATTTTTGTTTCGTTGCCAGTAATCTGTGGTAGGCCCATCAACAAGCAAATTAATGAGGAAAACCAACCCTATAATTAGGGTTGTAAATACCAGGATATAAGCTATTACGATGAGAATGTGCAGTATCGGACTTTTGCTCCAAGGAAAGCGTTTCCATAAAATAAGCCCAAAGCGGCGCGATAACCACCACGATATTGCCGTCACTAAAACCGAAGTGATCAACACAAAATAAAAGGATGAATTGTTCGAGTTGATTCCAAATAGAATAGGAAAGCCAATTCCGGCAAGCAGAATGCCAAAAACCATGAGCCACCGATCGTTGAAAAGCTCTTCTCTTCGTTGTCCTTTTATGGATTTTGTGGTTTGCATAAACAAATTTCTTAACGAACTTACTATAAATGGATTTTCGATACAAACCTATAACCTAAAATTGGTCAACGAAAATAAAAGTTATTGAAATGGGCAATTGACAGAACGAAACAGGTAGAGTGAAAGATAAATGATTTGGTCATTAACGCTCATAAATAAATCCGAACTAAAGTTAATTGTGGAAATATGAAGAATAAATTTCAAGAAAAAAGCACGAAACTGAAGCATTTTTACCTTCAACCTCGTGCTTTTAGCAATTACCTTAAATCTCATAAAGATTATTTTTTCTTAATCTCAGACATTATTTTTTCTTTTGATAATTCTTTTGTACAGAAGAACCAATCGTAGCATTTCTTCCCTTCTTCTTTGGTTTCCATACGTTCTTTGGCCACTCCGCATGAACCTGCAGTTGGGATAATCACATCGTCGCCCGGCCGCCAGTCGGCTGGAGTTGCAATGCTGAATGCATCGGCGGTTTGCAATGCAATAACCACACGCAACAGCTCGTCGAAATTGCGGCCAAGGCTGAGAGGATAATAGATAATAGTACGGATTATCCCCTTTGGATCGATCACAAATACCGCGCGAACGGCTTTCGTATTGCTTTCTCCCGGCATCATCATCCCGTACTTTTGGGCTACCTCCATTGTAATATCCTCAATTAAAGGAAATTTAACTTCAACATCCTTCATCTCTTTGTATTCGATCTTTTCTTTAATGGTGCGTAACCAGGCAATGTGGCTGTACAACCCATCGACCGACAAACCAACCAGCTTACAGTTGTATTCGGCAAATTGGCTTTCCATGCTGGCAAAAGTCATAAACTCAGAAGTGCAAACTGGGGTAAAATCGGCAGGATGACTGAACAAAATCACCCAGCTTCCTTTAAAATCAGAAGGGAAATTGATGGTTCCCTGAGTTGTAACTGCTTTGAATTCTGGTGCAGTTTCACCAATACGTGGCATTGAAATTACTTCTTGATTTTCCATGTTAATTGTTTTTATTGTTGTTAATTAGTTGTCGTTTAACTTGTTGTGCAAACTTCTATGCTATTTTATAAAAAGGCACCATAAAATTACGACAAATATTTGTAAATGACCAAATGATCATTACTTTTGTTTTGATCAAATGCTCATAATTATGGCTCGACCAAAAAGAATACGGAAAGTAATAAACCCGCCTCATTTTAAAGGGTATCGGCCACTTGGCCTGCCCGAGGAAAACAATCCAGTGATACTTAACTACGAAGAATACGAATCGATAAGGTTAAGTGATTTTGAATTATATGGACAGCATGAGGCGGCTCAGGTTATGGAAGTTTCGCGTCCTACGTATGCCCGCATTTACGAAAGTGCACGACGAAAAGTGGCCCAGGCATTTGTTTCAGGTCGACCCATTGTGTTCGAAGGCGGAAAAGTGTATTTCGATAGTGAATGGTATTCCTGCACAGGTTGTGGTTGTTGGTTCAATCATCCTTCAAAAGATCAGGAAATCAAAAACTGCCCTCTTTGCGGAGCTCCCGACATTAAACAATATCATGAAGATAATGACCAAAGTGCAATTGAAGATGTGTGCGTATGCCCGAAATGTGGAAAGGAAAAGAAACACTTACCGGGTACTCCATGTCGAAAAGAGGTGTGTCTAGATTGCAATAGCTTTATGATCAGAAAAGGTGGGCCCCATCATTATCGTAATGGAAATAAAAACTATTAAATACAATGAAAACAGCAATTACATCTACCGGCAATAGCCTTGAATCGAAGTTGGACAGGCGTTTTGGGCGATGTTCGTTTTTTGTCATCTATGACACCGAAAGTAAATCGGTTGAATTCATTCCAAATCCGAACAAAGAAAATGTGGAAGGTGCTGGTCCTGCATCGGTAAACCTGATCGCCTCGCGCGATGCAAAAAAAGTGGTGTCGGGCGAATTTGGCGCGAAAGTAAAATCGCTTTTCGACAGCCTTCAAATTCAGTTGATTGTTTTAAACGACGAAGAAAAAACGATCAATGAAATAATTGAACTATTAAATCATAATAAGTAAACCTAATGCCACAATTAAACGGGACAGGCCCGGAAAAAGAAGGAGAACAAACCGGACGTAAATTGGGAAAATGTCGTCAGGTTCAACCTGACGAAGCGCTTCTGAAGCTGGGAACAGGAATGGGATTGCGCCGTCATTCAGGTGGTGGGCAAGGTAAGGGAAAACGGCTGAAAGCCGGATTAGATAAAATTGAAAAAAAATAAGGAGGCAATTATGCCAGGATTAAACAGAAAAGGCCCGAATGGCGAAGGTGCCATGACGGGGCGCAGGATGGGGCGGTGTAACCCTATGAACAAGGGTAAAACGGACGATGAAATCTTACAAAACAGGACTCCTTCCGAGTCATTAGGCCAAGGAATAGGTCAAGGAATGGGACGTGGATTCGGAAGAGGACGTGGATTCGGTCAGGGATTAGGCAAAGGAAAGGGAATGCGTTTCAGGGGAGAAGCCTGATGGTGTTCCTAAGGGGGCCGGGAGTCGTTCTTTAAAGTCATTCACAAATTTCATCCTGGCTCCTTTTTTAATGATTAATCACCTAAAAATCAAGTTATGAAACAAATTATAGCCATCCCAATGGAAAATGGGGTTTTATGTGCCCATTTCGGGCATTGTCAATATTTCGCCATTGTAGAGATTGAAAACAGTGAAATCGCTGAAATTAAAGAAGTAGTACCACCCGAACATGTGCCAGGGTTATATCCTCAATGGGTGGCCCAATTTGGCGTTACCGATGTTATTGGCGGTGGCATGGGACAAAAGGCCATTGACCTTTTCAACCAGCAAAACATCAATGCATTTGTGGGAGCACCGCTAAAATCGGCGCAAGAATTGGTTGCCGACTTTCTGGAGAACAAGCTCAACCTTTCGGCAAACTATTGCAACCACGACGAAAACCATAGCTGCGGCCATTAATTCATTGGATGATGGTTTCAGATTATCGTTGTTTCTTTTGTTTTGCTCGTGCTTTTGAAAAATTACTTAACGAGGGAAAGTTGACTGTGTTCGAAAAAAATAGTTTTGTACGAGGAATGGCTATGCAATATAGTACATCTTACTGCAATTTCTCTGCTCCACTTTTTTCCAGGGATCTTCACCAATTTTTTAAAATTTATAGCAGAAATTCCGATCCTTTTGTTGCGGTAAAGAAACAAAGCAACGATTTGGTTTTGGGTATGTATCCTTCATTAAGAAAACGATTGCAGGAGTCTGAAAACCCATTTGAAACTGCATTGCGGCTGGCTATTGCAGGGAACATAATCGATTATGCTGTTGGAGATCATTACGATCTGAATGCAACCATTCATAACGTTCTGAATTCGGAGTTTGCCATTAACCATTCATCCGAACTAAGAACAGCTTTAACAATTGCAAAATCGGTGCTATATCTTGGTGACAATGCTGGTGAAATAGTTTTTGATAAGCTTTTTATTGAAACGATCATGCATTCCAACCTAATTTATGTTGTTCGCGGTACTCCGATTATCAATGATGCCACTATGGATGATGCTCGTTATGTTGGCATGGACCGTGTGGCAGATGTCATCTCGAATGGATATGATGCACCATCGACAATTATTGATAAATGTTCAGAAGAATTTCAAAAGCATTTTAACGATGCCGATGTGATCATCTCAAAAGGTCAGGGCAATCTCGAAGGTCTTTTGCACAAAACCCACAAGACTGTTTTCTTCCTGTTAATGGTCAAATGCGATGTAATAGCCGAAGCATTAGGGGTTAAAAAAGGTGATTTTGTTGTAATGAAGAACATTCAAAAATGATAATAGCAGTTGCAAGCGGCAAAGGGGGCACTGGGAAAACATTTGTTTCGACCAACCTGTTTTGGGCAGCCCAAAAACAAGGCATTCCAAGCACATTGGTCGATTGCGATGCAGAAGAACCCAACGATGCCGAATTTATACCCGGTTATGTGCTGAACACGCAAAATGTTGTTCAAAAAATCCCGGTGATCGACGACCAAAAATGTACTTTTTGCGGCAGGTGCTTCGATTATTGTAACTACAATGCCATTGTTTATTTGCCCGACAAACGTTTTATAAAAGTTGTTGAAGAGCTGTGCCACGATTGTGGCGCCTGTACAGTTGCATGTACATCGGGGGCAATATCGTTGAAAGAAAAAGCAATAGGTACAATAAGAAAAATGTATGTGGGCATTCCTTCGGTGCTTGTTGAGGCCAGAACCGAAATTGGGGTTTATTCACCAGTGCCGGTCATCAAAAAAGCGATTAAGTATGCTAGCGATGATGTCCTTATTATTCTCGATGCCCCTCCGGGTATCTCGTGTCCGTTCATTGCAACGGTTGATAAAGCCGACTATGTGGTTTTGGTAACAGAACCAACACCTTTCGGGTTGAACGACCTGAAACTTTCAGTCGACACGCTCGACGAAATAGGGAAACCATACGGAGTGGTAGTCAACAGGGCAGGTCTTGGAAACAGCGATGTCTATTTGTGGTTGAAAGAAAAAAAAATATCCTTGTTGATGGAGATTCCTTTTGACAAGGAGATTGCAATGGTTTATTCAGAGGGGAAGCTGATTGCTGAACTGAATTCAAAATACTCCGACAAATTTATGCAGTTGCTTCAATCTGTTAAAAAAGAACTTAAACGATGAACGAAATTGTGGTGTTGAGCGGCAAAGGGGGAACAGGTAAAACCATGTTGAGTGCCTCTTTTGCAACGCTTGAAAAGAATATGGTTGTGGCCGATTGCGATGTTGATGCCGCTAATTTGTACCTCATCCTTCAACCCAAAAATGAAATTGAAGAGGTTTATGTGTCGGGGCACCGCGCGCAAATTGATTACAGTAAATGTACCCATTGCGGTATTTGTGCAGACCATTGCCGTTTCGAAGCCATTTCAACCATCAATGGCAAGGTCATAATATCCGAAACATCGTGCGATGGGTGTAAGCTCTGTTCGCGTGTTTGCCCAGTGGGTGCAATTGATATGTTGCCAAACGACAAAAGCCGATGGTATGCTGGTGCTTATCGCAATGGGCAAATGGTTCATGCACGCTTAGCCCCTGGCGAAGAGAATTCGGGGAAACTGGTGAACGTAGTGCGCAATTACGCAAAGAAATTAGCGGACGAAACAAATGCAAAAACCATAATTATTGATGGGCCTCCGGGTACTGGTTGCCCTGTCGTTTCATCATTGACCGGTGTTAAAAAGGTAATCTTGGTTACTGAACCTTCCAAATCGGGCTTTCACGACTTGAAACGTATTTTCGAGCTTGCCGAAAGTTTTAATTTAAAGTCATCGGTAGTAATTAATAAGTATGACCTTAATCTCGACATGTCCAGAAAGATAGAAGAATGGTGCAAACTCTTCTCGATTCCAGTGTTAGGTAGGCTACCCTTCGATAAACAAATTGTTGAAGGAATGCTTCATTGTAAGAGCATTATAGAATGGCAACCTTCATCGGTTATTAGTCAAGAAATTAAAAATATTTGGCAAACCGTTAATGCCGATCAATCATGATCAAAATTCAACAAAAATGGATAAAATGAATTCGAACCACCTGATAGAGAAGACACCAACTCCCAATATCAAAAACATCATTTTAGTGGCATCGGGCAAAGGTGGCGTTGGAAAATCGACTGTTGCTGCAGGTTTGGCACTTTCGTTGTCGCTCGAAGGGTACTCGGTTGGTCTGTTCGATGCCGATATTTACGGACCATCTATACCGACACTCTTCAATCTTGTAAATGATTATCCGGTAATGGCCGATAATGGCGGAAAACCCCGTATTGAACCTTTCGAAAAATTTGGGATAAAAGTAATGTCGATAGGGTTCTTAGTTAATAATAATCAGCCACTGCTTTGGAGGGGGCCAATGGCTTCAACCAGTTTAAAGCAGCTTATGAACGATACCGATTGGGGCGAACTCGACTACCTTATTATAGACACCCCTCCCGGAACTGGAGATATTCACCTTACCCTTTTGCAACAATACGAGGTTGATGGGGCAATTGTGGTAACAACTCCACAAAACCTTGCGCTTACCGATGTGCAAAAGGTTGTTGGAATGTTTTTTAACGAGAATGTTGGCGTACCTATTTTGGGAATTGTTGAAAACATGGCTTGGTTTACCCCATCGAAACACCCCGATGAAAAATATTGCCTTTTTGGCAAAGGTGGTGGCGAGTTTCTGGCAAATGAATTCGATATTCCCCTGCTTGCCCAAATACCGCTCACAGAGAGGCTTTGCAACAGTTGCGACGAAGGAAAACTTAACGAATTGCTAGCCGACAGCGCGGTGAAAAAGGGTTTTGACTTACTTTTGGAAGGAATTTTAAAATCGAAACATGATTGAACACCAATACTCATTCAGGGTAATGTACCCCGACACCGACCAGATGGGCACTGTGCACCATTCGAACTACGCAAAGTATTACGAAACCGCACGTTGGGAGCTTTTCCGCAACATTGGAATTTCTTATAAATCGGTTGAAGATGCCGGATTTATGCTTCCGGTTATCCGTATGAATTTCCATTTTTTGAAAACAACTAGTTACGATGCCTTGCTTACTGTCCATACAACATTGAAAGAAATAAAAGGTGTACGTATTTGGTTTACTTACAAACTCTATAACGAGCAGAATGAATTAATCAATAAAGCCGAAACCGAACTGGCATTTGTTGATAAGGATAGCTGGAAACCCTTTGCCGCACCAGAATTTGTGTTAAAAGCAATAGAAGAACATAAGACAAAATTGAACCCATGTTGCCAAACGACGAAATAAAAGAACGCACAAAACGGGCAGTTGAACTCTTTAAACAAGGATACAACTGTTCTCAATCGGTGGTGATGGCCTATGCCGATCTATATGATATCGATATAAATACGGTGGCAAAACTTGCTACTTCGTTTGGCGGGGGAATGGGCAGGTTGCGCGAAGTATGCGGTGCCGTAAGTGGTATGTTCATAGTGTTGGGGTTAGAATACCCTTTCATCGACACAAAAAACAAAGCCTCGAAAAACGAAAATTACAAGAAGGTGCAAGAAACCGCCGCGGAGTTTAAAACAGCCATGGGCTCGATTATCTGTGCCGATTTGCTGAGCCAGAAACGTGAAGCCCAACATTACGAATCGGCCGATCGAACCAAAGAATATTATGCCACCCGGCCATGTACACAATGTGTGGCAAAAGCTGCAGAGATAACAGCAAAAAACATAACAGAATGAAGAAAATAGCAGTACCCACACGCGGGAATGTGGTAGATGACCACTTTGGACATTGTGAAATGTACACCGTTTTCACTATTGGTGATGACAAAAGAATTGAAAATTCAGAAACCGTACCTTCGCCACAAGGTTGTGGTTGCAAAAGCAACATCGCCTCGGTATTGAAAGAGATGGGCGTTACTACATTGCTTGCCGGAAACATGGGCAATGGAGCGTTGAATGTATTAAATAACCAGGGAATTCAAGTTTTACGCGGTTGCAAGGGCGATGTCCGTCAGGTGGTCGAAACTTACCTGAAAGGGTTCATTCTCGACTCGGGCGAAGGTTGCCACTCACACGAGCATCACGGTGAAGAGGGGCATGTATGCAGCCACTGAATTTTTTCTCTTATAAAGAATGAAAATAATTACCCTTATCGAGAATTTGGTCTATGGCCAAGGCTTGGTTGCCGAACTAGGATTGTCGGTTTATATTGAAACCCCAAACTGTAAACTGCTGTTCGACACAGGCCAGAGTGGGTTGTTTATTCAAAATGCTCAAACACTTGGAATAAATGTTGAAGACATAGATGGCTTGGTGTTATCGCACGGCCATTACGACCATACAGGGGGGCTTTATCCATTTCTCGAAATCAACAAAAAAGCAAAGGTTTATGCCAAGCGCGAGCTTTTCGATCCTAAATACCGGACTAACAAAACCTTTATTGGGACCGCGAAAAATGAAGAATTATTGAATAACCGCTTGGTTTACATCAATGAAGTTACCGAATTGTGCGAAGGGGTTTTCATCATGCCCAACATTCCTATAAAACATTCCATCGACACGCATTTCGATGGCTTGTTGAAAGTGAAGGAGAATGAAATTATTCCCGATGAATTTGACGACGAACTCTACATTGCGGTAGTTGAGAACAATCTTGTAAATATTATTTCAGCCTGCTCACACCGGGGGATCACCAATATTTGCGAAGCTTCCATCCATCATTTCAATCTTCCGGTTGGGTCAATTGTTGGTGGTTTCCACCTTAAAAATTGCACTATCGAACAATACAATCATCTAACCCATTATTTCCAGAAACTGCAACCCAAGTCGCTTGGTGTTTGCCACTGCACCGGAATAGAAAAATATGCCGACCTGCTCCGCGATTGCGAAGTGCCGGTGTTTTATAACTATACGGGGCTTGTAATCGAATTGCCTTAAACATTTAGCAATTTCTATCAAGTTTCAGCCAATCTTTAGCAATACTTGTCAAGACCAGGGGAAACCATTCGTCTATTTTTGCTCGCGTTACCGGTAACGTTCAAATTTATTAATCGTTAATACAAGCAAAAATGGAAAACACAATTCAAATACACCCCATTGGACGTGTGAACTCGGCCAATAACCAGTTCTTGATACAACTTGATAAAAAGTTCCTTCCTGCGTTGACAAACATCGACGGCTTCAGCCACCTCCAGATTGTTTGGTGGGGAAATCTTTACGATTCGCCACAAGCCCGTGCTCACTTGGTGGCAGATAAACCTTATAAAAGTGGACCCGATGTGATTGGTGTTTTTGCCACCCGTTCACCTGTTCGGCCTAATCCGATACTGCTTACCACGATTGCCGTTCAACACATTGATTTCGAAAAGGGGATTATTTACACGCCTTACATCGATGCCGAAGAGGGCACTCCGGTGTTGGACATCAAACCTTACCATTTGTCGGAAAGGGTCAGGGAATGTGGCGTACCTGAATGGTGCAGCCATTGGCCTGAATGGGATGAAGATACAGCGACCTTTAACTGGCAAAACGAGTTTAATTTTTAGAAACCAAATAAGGCGACACGGCGGCACAGAGGGAAATCATACAGTTGTTTCTTTGTGCCGTTATTCCTATTTTTAACAAATCGACTGATAATTAGCTACAGCATGACTAACAAAGAGGTGGTATTAAAAGCCATAAACTTTATCGAAAGCAACCTGAAGGAGGAAATCGACGTTTTTAAGGTTTCGCGCGAGGTGTGTTATTCGCTTTACCATTTCATCAGGCTGTTCCAGAGTATTACAGGCTTTTCGCCAAAGAACTATATTCAGCAGCGCAGGCTCACCGAGGCGGTTCACGAATTGCGCAGTACCGACAAAAAAATCGCCGATATTGCATACGATTTTCAGTTTGGAAGCCACGAATCGTTTACCCGCGCGTTCCGTAAGCAGTTTCAAATCAACCCTTCGGAAATCAGAAACGGATACTCTTTAACATCCATGTCGCTGGTCAGTCCAATTACCGAAGACTATATTTTCCAGTCGGATAAAGTGCGAAACCAAGCTCCCGAATTAGTAGAATTGCCAGAAAAAATTCTGGTTGGCATCTCGTTTTTTATCAGCGACGATGCCGAAATAACCAGCCTTTCGAAAGAATGGAGCCGCTTTATAAATGAAGCTGGCACCATCAAGAATAAAACCATTCCCGAATGCTACTATCAGGTGCAATATTGGTCCGATAATCAGGAGTTGGGTGGTCTCTACTTTTTTACCGGAACCGAGGTGACCGAAGCAACCGATGTAAATCCGTTGTTCGTGGTGAAAATCATCCCCCGGGGAAAATATTTACGCTTTATACACAAAGGTTTATCCAACAAAGTTGGTTACACCTACAATTATATTTATACACAATTTCTGCCCGAAACCGATTATAAACTGAACAAGCCCTTTAACTTTGAGTTCTATGGAGAAAAGTATCAAGGTGCCTGCAACGAACAATCGGAAAGCGAAATTTATATACCTGTTGAATAATGTTTTCATCAGAAAGCTAGCCTATGCAACGATTAAATGGGCTATTCGTTGCAGATATTGCAACGATAATTTCAGGTTGCAACGATTAAAGTATATATTTGTTGCAAAAAATAAGGCGAATGGGCTACTACATACATCAAAATCCTGATTGGCCACATTTCAATTGGAAAAGTGAAGAATTGGTTAGTCTGCTAAGCGAAGCAAGAAATCTACAGGGTCGATTATTTGGCAAAATGGAAACGCTTGGTTTTGATTTGCGAAATGAAGCTTTACTTGAAACCCTCACTTTAGATGTATTGAAATCGGCAGAAATTGAAGGAGAGCTTTTAAATCCCGAGCAAGTTCGTTCTTCAATTGCTCAACGCCTGGGTCTTGAATTCGCAGGTATAATAACATCGGATAGAAACGTTGACGGGATGGTTGATATGATGATTGATGCAACCCGTAATTGCTTTAACCCGTTGACAAAAGAACGGCTTTTTGATTGGCACGCTGCATTGTTTCCAATGGGCAGAAGTGGAATATTCAAGATCACAGTTGCTGATTGGAGAAAAGATTCAACTGGTAAAATGCAAGTTGTATCGGGAGCTTCGGGAAGAGAGAAAGTTCATTTTCAGGCTCCTGATGCGGATTTGGTAGAGATGGAAATGAACCGTTTTCTGCAATGGTTTAATGAAGAAAATAAAATTGATTTGGTAATAAAAGCTGCCATTGCTCACCTTTGGTTTGTAACTATTCATCCCTTTCAAGATGGAAATGGTAGAATAACAAGGGCACTGACCGATATGTTATTAGCCCGTTCCGATAAAAGCAGACAACGATTTTATAGTATGTCGGCCCAAATAAGGATCGAAAGAAAAGAATATTACCATATTCTTGAAAAAACACAAAAAGGCGACCTTGATATTACTGAATGGATAAAGTGGTTTTTAAGTTGCTTGATAAATGCATTAAATGCTACTGAAAAAATCCTGATTCGGGTTTTAGTGAAAGCTGATTTTTGGAACAAGCATTCAAAAACGATCATTAACGAGCGACAGAAAAAAGTGCTGAACAAATTACTTGATGAATTTGAAGTTAAGCTGACATCGATGAAATGGGCAAAAATTACCAAATGCTCAAAAGATACTGCTATTCGCGATATTAATGATTTGATAAGCAAGGACATTTTACAAAAAGAGACAGCCGGAGGAAGAAGCACAAAGTATGAGTTGAAAAAAAATTAAACCTTATAAAAATGGGATATTACACCGACCTGGCATCCATCAGTCTCGACAACTACCAGTCGAAACTCGAATCGGCCGATTTACTTCCCAGCCGTATGATCCTAAAAGATAGGCTGACTGAACGCTTTGGTTACTTTAAAAGCATCGGCATCGGTAATGTTTTGGATTTGCAGAAGCTGCTCAAGAAGAAAGAAAAACTGGTTGAATTATCCAGAGTTGAATGTTTATCGGAAGATTATCTGGTTATCCTGCTCCGCGAAATCAACAGCATTCAGCCGAAGCCGAACAAGATCAGTGAATTCATTGGCATTTCTCCTGAAACAGTTTCTAAATTGGAAAAGATCGGGATTAAAGATACGGTAAAGCTATTCGACCATGTGTTAACCCCCGAAAGCCGAAAAAAGCTTGCCGCCGAAACCACCGTCAGCGAAGCCGAAATATTGGAATTGGCCCAACTAACCGATCTTTCGCGCATAAAATGGGTTGGCGTCACCTTTGCGCGAATGTTGGTCGATGTGGGGATCGACACCGCAGAGAAAGCTTCAAAAGCCGATTACGTGGAGCTTCACCAAAAGATCATGGAAATTAACAAAGAGAAGAATTTCTACAAAGGCCAAATCGGACTGCACGACATGAAGCTATTTGTGGAAGCCGCCAACGAGGTTTCATTCGATATTGATTATAACTACTGACATACAGTTGTCAAATCGGTAGCCTAAATTTGTGACAACTATAGAACTTACAAAATATGAAGAGCGATTTGTCGAAACACACCAACATTGGGAAAGATACCGAGGCCAAACTAATTCAGGTAGGCATCGATTCTTTCGAAAAATTGAAATCAGTAGGAACAGAACAAGCTTTTATCCGGCTTCAGACCATCGATCCAGGGGCATGTATATCCTTACTTTATGGGTTGGATGGCTCGTTGAGCGATACCAAATGGAACAAACTTCCACAAGAACGTAAAGCCGAATTGCTACAATTTTATAATATGGTAAAAAAGGAAATTTGATGAATGTAATTGACTTACTGGCCACATCGCTTAATCGTAGCGATGACAAACCCAATCAGGATTTGGCCGATGAAATAATCAAATCAAAACGTACAGATTGGGTAAAGGAGCTAATTGAGAACCTGAACTGCAAGGATAAAAACATCCAAAGTGATTGTATCAAGGTGCTTTACGAAATAGGGGAGCGAGGTGCGGCCTCAATGATTGCCCTGTACTTCGAAACATTTGGCAACCTGCTCGAAAGTAAAAATAACCGGCTGATTTGGGGCGCCATGTATGCACTGGATTCCATTGCCTCGGTTAACCCAGCTGAGATATTCTCCATTCTTCCGGCCATTTGCAAAGCCATCGATCATGGTTCGGTCATTACCATTGATGGAGGTGTTTCAATTCTGGCAAAACTGGCGGCAAAAAGTGAATATTCTGAAACCGCATTCCCTTTATTGTTCGAACAACTTAAGCGTTGCCCGGCCAAGCAGTTACCTATGTATTCCGAAAAATCGGTAAAAGCAATAAATTCAGGCAACAAAAATCAGTTTATAAGCTTACTCAGTGATCGTTATTCTGAAATGGAAAAGGATACGCAGAAAAAGAGGCTCGAAAAAGTATTGAAGAGTTTAAAATAGTTTTCCATACGGTCCTTTCCACTCATCGGCAAGTTTCAGAAAAGCTTCGTATCCATTGGCTCTGATGAATTCAATCGCCTGTTGATATTTTTTGTACTTGAACCCGTTTTTTGCATAGAACCCGTGGATTAGTTCGCACGAACTGTAATTGGGGCAATCGGCACAGGTTCCGAGGTGGTGGTCGCGATAACAGCAATTTTTGTAGGCACATTTCGATTTCGAAAGATTACGCGAACCATCGTCGTACCCTAATTTACAGCCTTTACACTGCCCTTTGGTCAGGAACACCATACACGTTTTGCAATATGCCCCGCAACAACCTATTTCTTTTACCGACATGACTTTCAGATTAATAAAACCGCAATTTAAAAATTTATTGTCAAATTGATAGACACCGTGAACTAAATAAAGCTTTCTTTGTCTTCTGTAAACCTGATGTTTTTTATGCTCAAACTTTTTAGAAATAGCATTTCCATTTTGATGATAGGGACTTTGTTCCTGCCATCCATTGTGAAGCTTGAGCACCATCACGACCATTTTGTTTGTAACGCCAAAACCGAAAAACACGTTCACGATTACCACGAGAAGTGCCAGGTTTGCAGCTTCGAGTTTTCTTTTTTCCTAACCGAGGAAAACAGTCTGCTGCCCGAAAAACCAATCACACAAAGTGCTTTTATCAATCCCTTTGGTATAAACACCTTTTCCAATTCATTTGCTTATTCTTTCCAGTTACGGGGTCCTCCGGTTTCAATCTAACCTTTAACCGCAAAGTACACAAGGATCACACGAAGAGGAGTCCTTTAAAAATATCCATATTGCAAATTTGTGAAGATGGTCTTGCACACATTGCGGGTTTCAATGTTTTTATTTATAAAATACGGTGAATTCACACTAAAAAACATTAGTGCATTGAAATTTTTTCTCAGTGTAACTCTGTGCATAACTCTGTGAATCTCCGTGTTCCTAATAAGGAGGCTCATTAGTCTCATTTAATCCGTAACAAAAATGAAACATGTATTCATACTGTGCGCGATGGTGTTTTCCATGTACACCGCCGTGGCACAAAACAAAATAGCCGGAAGGGTTACCGACCGGAACAATGCCCCATTGCCCGGGGCATCCATTACCCTGCCCGAACTGTTCAAAGGCACCATTGCCAACGAAAAGGGCGAGTTTGAACTCACCAACCTGCCAAACGGGAAAAACAAAGTGCAGTTTTCGTTTGTGGGTTACACGTCAGAAATTAAAACCGTATTCCTCAACAGCTCATCGGTTGAGCTTAATGCTTCATTAACCGAATCGGTTATCGAGGCCGAAGAAATTGTGGTGTCGGGCGGATACCATTCAACCCAGCACGAGAATGCGGTAAAAATCGATGTATTAAAGCTCAACCCGAAAGAAGTGTTGGCTTCGCCCAATTTTTCAGAAGTGCTTACCCGTGTGCCCGGTGTCGATATGATTTCGAAAGGGAGCGGCGTGTCGAAACCTGTGATCCGTGGCCTTTCGATGAACGACATTCTGGTGCTGAACAACAGTGTTCGCTACGAAAACTACCAGTATTCGAGCCACCACCCGCTGGGGATCGACGAGTTTGGCATCGAAGATGTGGAAGTGATCAAAGGCCCGGCATCGTTGCTTTACGGATCGGATGCCATTGGCGGGGTAATCAATTTCATAAAGGAAAAACCTGCGCCGCAGCATACCATTGCAGGCGACTACAACTTACAACTTTTTTCAAACACCCTTGGAATGACCAATAACCTGGGACTAAAAGGAGCTTCCGATAAGTTCTTTGGGGGCATAAGGGCCGGGCAGAAAACCAATGCCGATTTTCTTCAGGGCGGCGGCGATTTTGCGGCCAACACCCGTTTCAACGAACATTCGGTGAAAGCCAATGCTGGGTTTACCAATAAAAAAGGGATGTTTCAGTTGTTCTACGACTATAATCAACAGAAACTTGGCTTGGCCGAAGAAGAAGCCGTGGAAGCCATTATCGAACGAGGCCGCGTTTGCGAGCTGTTCTACCAGCAACTGAATACCCACTTGCTTTCGACGCGCAACAAACTTTATTTTGGGAAAACCAAGCTCGATGTAAATGCCGCTTATCAAAATACCACCTTGGCGCACTTTGGTGAACCCGGAGAATACGAACTGGAGATGGCGCTTGCCACCACTACTTACGAAGCAAAAGTCATTCTGCCTTCCGACGAAAAATCGGAATACATTGTGGGCGTTCAGGGAATGAACCAGCAGAATACCAACCTTAACAACAGGGAAACCATTCTGTTGCCCGATGCGGCAACCAACAACTATTCGGCATTCGGGTTGTTGCAACGCACCTTTTTCGAGAAGCTGAAACTGCAAGCCGGAGGGCGTTACGATTACCGCATGCTGGCTACGGAAGAATCTGGTGATGCTATGTCGGAAGGGTATCGACCGGCTGTTGACAAGCAATTTGGTAGTTTTAGTGGATCGGCAGGTGCAACGTTCCACTTCTCGGAAGAATTGTTGATTCGTACAAATTTTGCCTCAGCATTTAGGTCTCCTAACCTTGCCGAACTAACTTCGAACGGCCCCCACGAAGCCATTTATGAGGTAGGCGATGGTTCGTTGGTTCCCGAGAAATCGTATGAAGGCGACCTTGGGCTGCACTACCACAACGACAACCTCACGGTTGATTTGGCAGGCTTTTACAACTCGATAGCCAACTACATTTTCATTTCCCCAACAGGGAAAGACACCCCCGACGGGTTGCCCGTTTACCAATACATGCAGAACAATTCGGCATTGTATGGGGGCGAAGCGGGTGTTCACCTGCACCCCAAATGGGTGGAGTGGCTGCACTTGGAAGGAACCTTTTCGACCGTTACTGGCGTTCAGGACAATGGCAACTATTTGCCGTTTATCCCGGCAAGCAAAATCAACCTTGAAGTAAGGGCCGAGAAAGAAAAGCTGTTGTTTTTGAAACAGGCTTATGCGTCGGTGCATTCCACCACGGCATTTGACCAAAACAACACCGCACCCGACGAAACGGCAACACCGGGTTACACGCTGGTTGATGTGGCCATTGGAGGCAGTATCAAGGTTCAAAAGCAATTGATTTCGATTGTTGTTAGTGCCAACAACCTTTTCGACACCCAATATACCGACCACCTTTCGACACTAAAAGAGGTAGGAATTTTGAACCCCGGAAGGAACATTACACTGACGCTGAAAGTGCCGTTTGGAAGCAGAGGCCAGTTTAATTCTGGTAAATAATAAGATAATTCCGGTTAAAAGAGATTATGATAGCAGGCTAGTATTCCTCATTTTTGAAGAATACTGGCTTGTTCGTTATCATGATTTATCTTGATCAGACAATATTTATGATATTACCAGTGTCGTTGTAAAACGAATGGATGTCACATTCGTTACGCAGATCGGAATATCTTTCAATGCCAGTGCAGTGGCAAATACCCAATGACTTTGGTTTGTGCATTCTGAAATAATGAGAAATGTGCAAATATTGTTCTGTAGAGCAATTTTTAAGGTGAAATCCACCAATAATTGTTCCCAGTTGCATATTGAATTGATTATGAGCTGCTTCGCAAATATTCGTGATTCCCCTGTGCGAACACGCAGTAAGAATATTAACCTTATTATTGTTGTTAAAAGCTAAAAACAATTCGTCCTCAAAACGATCGATAACCAGCCCCATTCCTTCATCGGTGAAAAAATTGTCGAAATTTGTATCTGCCTGATATTTAATGGGAATATTAGGCATTATGAAAATATGTTCGTCGATTTGTTTCACCGTGTCGACGTAAACCAAACGATCTTCAAGTTTCTTTTCATCTTTCAGTGTGCCTATAAATTTGATTTTATCTTTTAATTTTAAATTGAAAAGGCCTTTTTTACAAAAGATTTTTGCTTTCTTGTTCGCTTCTAGAAAAGGATATAGCCCGCCTGTGTGGTCAAAATGTCCGTGCGATAAAACCAAAGCATCTACATCTTCTATGTTTATGTTAAGCTTTTTTGCGTTGTTTAAAAATAAACTGCTTTGACCAGTATCGAAAATGATCTTGCTTTTATCTGTTTCAATATAAAACGATAAGCCATGTTCAGCGATCAGTCCACTTCTGTTTGCTAAATTTTCTATTAGTGTAACAATCTTCATCAAAAGATCAGGCTTTCAATTTTTCCATATACATGGCAAACGAGCGGTACAAAAAGTGAGTCCACTTTCCGAAGGGCACAATCAGCAAAGCCCATTGTGCAAGTACTATCCAATGAAACAGATACATCCAAAAGTTATATTCAAGGATTTTCAGGTCGATAAATAAACGGACCAGAAATGCGGTCAAGCCCATCAGTAAAAGCCATATCACGAAAAACCAGTCGGAAGGCTGTGAATTTTTGCTCACTTCCTTGTTTTTTTTGATCCTGCCCGATACAAAATCGACTGTTACGATGAATATGATGGCACTCTCGACATAACCCAAAATAATAACTAACAGGTTAGTCGCCGAAAACCAGTCGAGAAATACCGTGGTAAACAGCAGCGACAGGTAGCCAATAACCAAAATGAAATGCTCGAACCAGCGAACCTGATTGTCGTCGCAGCCCAACGAACGTTTCTGCGTAAACATGTGCACAAAAAGTTCGCCCAGCGAGGTAATGTACGATTTGAAAGGCACCTTAACTTTTGGTTTCAAAATGACAAAATACCACATGCGAATAAGGTTTGGAAGCAGGATTACGGCAAAGACTCCAGCAATGGCAAACATCTCGAAATAATGGCCAATGTGCATGATTTTCTCCACTTCGAATTGCTGCGAAGCACTGTACCAAATTACCCCTATGGCTACGGAAATGAACGCAATAATGCTTACGGGCAGCGATTTGTAAAGCAGTCCCGACAAGCCTGTCCAGTCGTAAGCAGCAGTAAGGTAACGCCTGAGCGACATCATTAGCTCGCCCGGTTTGGCTTCGCGCGGACAGCTTGTGGTACATTCGCCACAATAGTAGCAGAGCCAGGGTTTCAGCGATTCTTTAATGGCATCTTCGTCGCCAACCGCACTGCAACGTACCATTTCGCGCGGGAAAGAGTTCTCTTCGGTCGATAGCGAACAGACCGATGTGCAGGTGCCACAATTGTAACAGGCGTTGAAGTCGAACGCACCGTATTTTTTTAATTCTTTGCCAAATTCAGGATTTATTGTAGCCATTATTTAATCAGTTTGTAGAAGTAATACTCATCCATATCGTCTATTCCGTCAACAGCCACCTCACCAAATTTGAGCAACGTCATCAGGTAATAAGTCACATCAGGCAGTGGTAGGTTGGTGTCGACAGCCAGTTGTGGAATGCTTTTGCTCTCCTCCTTCAACGCTTCGCGCAATGTTTTTCTAATCTGGATATATTTTTTCCGCTCTTCATTCACATGCTCCGAAACTTTGCGGGTTTCTTTCAGTATGTTAACGGTTCTTATCTTTTTTTCCATGATTTTATTTTTTTGTATCAAGTATCAGGATTTTGTCTTGTGTCTTGATACTTGATACTTGTGTCTATTATTCTGCTAAGGCATCAATCATTCCTTCAATCTGCGCATTGGTAAAACCAGCCAAATCAATGGCATCGGTTGGGCACACAGGTGTACACATTCCGCAGCCTTTACAGTTTGCTTCATTGATTTTTGCTACTATCCTGCCATCAAATTCCGTTTGGATAATGGCATCGAAAGGACATGCTTCAGCGCATTTTCCGCACCAGGTACATTGCGACGGGTTGATTTTGGCCAATGTCGGATCCAAGGTCATTTCACCTTTCGTCAATACCGAATTGATTTTTGCTGCTGCGGCCATCGACGAGTTCATGGTTTCAAGTATGTTCTTGGGTGATTGGCATGTTCCGGCAATCAGCACACCGTCGATCACAGTTTCAACCGGGCGCAGTTTCATGTGTATCTCATTGAAGAAATTATCGCGCCCAACCGGTATTTTAAGCTGGCTTGCCAACTTACTGTTTTCGCGCGGAACCATTCCGGTAACCAGAACCACTAAGTCGGCTTCGGTCTCAACTTCTTTTCCTGCCGAGAGAATGTCTTTCACCTTCACGAAAGTTTTCCCACCTTTTTGGGTGATTTCAGGAATCGAATCCAGCGAAAATTGGAGGTAGATATCGCCATTCTTCGACGATTCTTCGTACAACAATTCCTGCTTTCCATACGTACGGATTCCCCGGTTGAAATGCAAGTTCGTAACATCTTTGAATTTTTTATTCACCTGAACCGAAGCGTGAATGGCTGCCGTACAGCAGTATCGCGAACAGTATTTGTTATCGCCTTCATCGTTCTGGCGGCTTCCCACGCAGTAAATATAGGCCACTTTTTTAATGGCCTTTCCGTTGAAAATTAGTCTTTCGCTTGAGTTGTCGATGAGCTTTTTGAACTCAGGCAATGTGATCACATTTGTTTGCTCGCCAAAACCATACTCACCTTGTTGTGGTTGGTACGAATCGAACCCGGTATTGACAACAAAAGCTCCCACATGCAACGGAAGAACATCATTATCTACTTTCACCTGAATATCAAAATTGCCAATGCTCCCTTTCTTCTCAACTATTTCGGCATTGGTAAACAGCTTGATGTTTTCCCTCTTTTTAACTTCGGACAGAAGGTTTGCCGATAACTCGTACCCCATTTTATCGGTGGTGAACAGTGAACCGAAATTGGCCACATGCCCGCCAACATTTTTCTCTTTCTCAATCAGATAAACCTCGGTTCCCATATCGGCAAGGGCAATGGCTGAACGCATTCCGCCCACTCCGGCGCCTATCACGGCCACTACATTGGCAGCAGGAATTTTCGATGAGGTCAATGCTTCTGATTCTGCGGCGCGTGCAATACCGGCTTTTACCAGCAAGATAGCTTTTTCGGTAGCCCCTTTCGGATTGTCGGAGTGTGCCCACGAACCTTGCTCACGAATGTTTACCTGAACATAATTGTAGGGGTTCATTCCGGCACGCTGGGCAACACCCCTGAACGTGGGAACATGCAACTTTGGCGAGCACGATGCCACTACAATTGCGTCGAGCTCGTTGGTCTGAATATCGGCAACCATCTCTTTTTGTGACGAATCGGAACATGCAAACAATGTATTTTTTAGTAAGTAAACGTTGGCTTCGTCTTTAACGGCCTCTTTTACTTTTTCTATATCGACGTAATCGGAAATGTTGCCACCACAATGGCAAACATAAACCCCAATTTTTTTCTTTGTCATGACCATTGATTTAAATAACCTGAAGTTTCAGACGCAGCAGCTCCGGCCGACATGATGGTGTCAGGAATGTCCATTGGAGAGGTAGCTGTTCCAGCCACAAACACACCCTTAATCGAGGTTGTAGCCGGGCTTTGAAGCAGATCGGGCTGTTTGATGTATTTCAGCGCATCGAGCTCAAGCTTTTCGTTTTTGAACACTTTGGTGATTTCATGATTGGCCAGCAGACCAACCGACAACACCACTAAATCGTGTTCTTTTTCGGTAACCTTTCCTGTTACAATATCTTCGTAACGAAGGATTAGGTTGCCGTTTTCTTTTTCTGAAATCGATCCAATTTTTCCTTTTACATAGTTAGCGCCCATGTCTTTAGCCTGCATGTAGAATTCGTTGAACCCTTTTCCGAAAGCGCGGATATTGATGTAATAGAGGCTGATATCGGCCATGGGCAGAGCACCCATCAGCAACTGGGCCTGTTTGGTGGAATACATGCAACAAACCTGCGAGCAGATGGGGTTTCCAACGGTGTGGTCGCGCGAACCTGTGCAGAAGATGTAGGCAATTTTGTCGGGCACTTTCCCGTCAGATGGGCGCAACACACTGTTGAAAGGACGTGTTGGCGCCAGTTCGCGTTCCATTTGCATGGAGGTGATCACGTTTTTGTATCTTCCGTAGCCATAACGTTCAATCGAAATAGGATCGAACAGTTTGAACCCGGTTGCCACGATAACCGATTTCACTTTAATGTTGACCAACTCTTCTTTCTGGGTAAAGTCGATGCAATTTGAAGGGCATTTTTGTTCACATGCACCGCAAAGGGTACAGTTTTCAATATCGATGAGCGCAACACGCGGATTGGCAATATTGAACGGAATATAAATGGCTTTGCGAGCCACAAGGTTGAACTGAAACTGGTCTTTTACCACCATAGGGCAAACCGTTTCGCACTCCTGGCAGCCGGTGCAGTCGTTTTCGACCACATAGCGCGGATGTTTTTTAAAGGTAACCGAGAATAGGTTATTTTCTTCTTTGACAATGCTTTCAGCCTCCGCAAGCGTGAGGATGGTAATGTTCGGATGGCGTGCCGTTTCCGAAACTTTTGGTGTGGTAATACACGCGGCACAGTCGAGCGTTGGGAACACCTTGCTGAGCAAGATCATTTTTCCACCAATGGAAGGTTCTTTTTCGATCAGAAGTACCTTGAACCCCATATCGGCCAGTTTCAGTGCCGATTCTTCACCTGCGATTCCTGCCCCGATTACAAGGACATCGTAATCGGTTGTCCCGGCGTTCGACCTATTCATGCTATCGTTATTTGTTGCTTCCATCAACTTTGCATTTTCTCTAATTCTTTCATAAAACCGGTTAGGTGTTTCACCACAGGCTCGGCACAAACAGAGCAAATGGCAGCCATTTTTAATTGTGATGGTTTTAACCCTTTGTCGCGCATTAACTGGTGTGTTGTGGTTACTACCTGCGAGGTTTTCTCTCCACACGATTCTCCGTACGAACAGTCGGTACCGTCGGCGGCAATGAACACCCCGCTGAACCCTTTGTCGAAAGCACGCATGATCCAGCGCGGTTTAATGCAACTGGAGCACGGAACGCTAATTGTATAAATGGTAAACGGATAATGCTTTTTCAGCAACCCTGCCAGGTCTAAAGCCGGATCGGAGATTTTTTCGGTTGAAAACACCAAAATTTTTGGCTGTCCATTTGATGCCATATTGTTCTTATTTTTTTAGGAATAAACGAATGATGCCGTCTTCTTCAATGTCGCCAAAGTATTCGTAACCCATTTTTTTGCACCATTTTGGAATGTCACTTTTGGTACCTTCATCCGACGAAATGATTTCCATCACTTGTCCGGCCTGAACATCGGCTACGGCTTTTTTAGCAGCCAACAGTGGTCCAGGACAAGCTGTACCACGTGCGTCAACCAATTTATCAACACTCAATGCTTTTAATTCTTCTGTTGTCATAACCTATTGATTTATTGTTTTCTATTTATGATTTACTATTTCACAACTGGTAAAAGTTTATCATTATTACCGACATAAAAATCCTCTCGCGACAGCTATCGTGGAAGGGAATTTAGAGGCTATTTCTATATAAATAGCTGAACCCGGCTTTCGTCGGCATCGGAAAGATAGGTGCCAACACCTACATATTTCAGATGTGGATAGTCTATCATCTCTTCCTTCTTGAAACCCATCAAATCCATCGACATCTGGCAAATATTGATTTCAACGCCCAATTCTCCGGCCGTTTCAATCAACTCTTCAAGCGAAGCCACATGCTTCTTTTTCATCAGGTTTTTCATCATATCGGTTCCCATACCACCCATGTTCATTTTCGAAAGTTTGAGTTTGGTACTTCCTTTGGGCAGCATCATTCCAAACATTTTCGACATAAAGTCTTTGCCTTTAGCCGTTTTGTTTTTGTCGCGCAACATGGAAGTTCCCCAAAAGGTGAAGAACATTTTCACCTCCATATCCATAGCACGAGCACCAGTAGCAATAATCATTGCTGCAAGCACTTTATCCAAATCGCCCGAAAAAACGATGATGGAAACTTGGTCTTTGGCTTGCCTTTCCTGAAGTTGTTTAAGTTGTGCTTCAAGCAACTTAACTTGATTTTCAATTTCTTGTGACATTATTTCGATTTCTTTAAGTATTTCGGTTTAATATGTAAGCACTGCTTTTGCCGACAGCACCTCGGAAATGACCGTTCCTGCCGCAATAATTTCACAACCATCGATCAGGTAATCTCTGGTGATATTCCGTTCCTTCAGGCATGGTGAGCAGAGCAACAACTTTCCGCCCATTTCGATATACGCGTCGATCAGCTGTTTCACTGGCATAAACTCAGGAGCAACGACTTTCTCGGCTTCGCCTTTTTTTGCCAGAACCACAGAATTCGATTGTAAGATTACCGACACCACCACGTCGGTTGCTTGTGCTGCGGTTGCCATCACAAAAGGGATTGTGGCTTTTTCAGGATTTTCGCCACCAGTTATGGTAATGATCACAATTTTTTCGTTCGTTTCCATAAATTCATTTCTTAATTACATACTTGGTATGGAGTAAACTCAAAGATACATTGTGCCAATGCATAAGTTACGAAAAATGATTGTGCTGATTAATAAAGAAAAATGTGATTTTTTGCACATTCTCTATTTATTCAATTATTTTTGAATTGATGAATGATATGCCTTGTAGTCTGTGTATTTACAAATCGGCAGCAGAACAAAAACTGAATGCCGATGAGATTTCGATTTTAGAGAACAACCATGCTAAAGTCCGGTTTAAAGCGGGAGATATAATTGTTAAGCAAGACTGTCTTTCAGCAAATGTTGCGTACATAAAATCGGGATTGGTCAAAGTTCATGTACGGGGGTCTATTCGTGAAAGGATCGTAAAAATTACAAAAGCTCCAACTTATTTATGCCTTCCAAGCTTTTTTGGAGATAAAACAAATCACTTTTCGGTTACTGCACTTGAAGAAACACATGTTTGCTTTTTCGACGTTAATGTCTTCAAAGATTTTATATACAGCAACGGCGACTTTGCCTTTCAGATTATTTTGGAAATGAGCAAAAACGAACTTCTTAATTTTGAAAACTGTATTAATAATTCACAGAAGCAAAATATTGGCCGGATTGCCGATGCTATTCTGTTTTTTGCTGATAAAATATACAACTCTGACACGTTCATTCTTCCAATATCAAGGCAAGAATTAGCCGATTTGGCAGGAATAACAAGGGAAAGTGCTAGCCGTATCCTTACCGATTTTCATAATGAAAAAATAATAGATCTTCAAAATAGGCAGCTTACCATTCTGAATAAGCAATTACTTCTTGAAATAAGCGAAAAGGGCTGATTTTTATAGGTTATTTATATTTTCTGAATAAAAAGAAAAGATTGTTACCCGTGCTTTACGATCTCGAGCAGCGAGGCATGGTTCACAATCTCAATATCTTTCTCATTCAACCTGATTAACTCGTCTTTTTCAAAGCTTTTCAGCAATTTCACAGCACTCTCGATCGAAGTAGCAGCAAAGTCGGCCAGGTCTTTTCGCGAGAGTAGCTGGAAAATCTCGTGGTTTTCGCTTTTCAAAGCATCGATGTAGAGCAGCGTTTCGGCCATGCGCCCGTTCATTTGCTTGTACAGCACGGTTTGAAGCTTTTCGTAAAGGTTCGAGTTTTGCTCAATGTAGCGGCGCACAATGTGAGTGGTGAACACTCCATTTTGCATACACACGCGGTTAATAGCTTCCTTTTCAATCAAAAATACCTGACAATCAGTTAGCGCCACCGACGAGTAGTCGAAGGTGTTGCTCTGAAAAATGGCAGACAAACCCACAAACTCGCCAGGGCGGATAATGCGCAAATTGTAGCTTTTGTTGCCATCACCCTCGATGTATTGCTTAGCCAAACCTTTAATCAGGAACAAGGTGTACGAGGTGAATGCCCCTTGCTTGGTAAGGTTGTCGCCCTTGCGGAACAAGATTTGGGTTTTACTGCTTCGCACCAGTTCGACCTCTTCGGGCGAAAGTGTTTGAAAGCAAGGTGCCTGAATGTCGCAAATAAAATCGTTGTCAGTATGTATGATGGTCTTCATTATAGTTTCAATAATTGAAGTTGTAAAGTTAGCATTATCTCAACAAAAAACTTGAGCTAAATCAACCCGAAGCTTGTCGTGCTTAAGGTCGTTTTGCTTTTCAGTAAAATGGGGTGCATGTAGCTTTGTAGTGTTGAATTAAAACAGAATTGAAACCATGTTGTACACCAATTTAAAACACATCGAAACAGCGGCCGATTTTCAGCAAACAATTGCTGAAAGCGGGCAAGTTGTGATTGTTTGCGGGCGCATGGGCGAGTTCTCGATTCCCGTTTATCGCATTCTTGAAGAATTGCAAACCGAATACACACCGGTGAAATTTTTCGACATGGAATACGACAACCCCGAATCGAGCATCGTATGCGAATTGTTTGCCGACGAATCAGAGGCAAAAGTACCGTTCTTGCTTTTTTATGAAAATGGCGAATTGATTTACCGCACTTGGGGAACGAAAACTAGAGAAGATTTGGTTGCGATCTTAAGGGAAATAATTAGAAACATGAAATAAAAAAATATGAAAACAGTATTGATTGTATTAGGAGCCATCGTTTTAGGCATAATTGTTTTGCGCTGGTTTGCCTTTCGTAAAATAAAAAACACGCCTCTGGTAGCCGATCACGAAAAAATTCTGACACTGACTGACAAGAACTTTCAGCAACAAACCAAGAACCGTTTGGTGCTGGTCGATTTTTGGGCTGAATGGTGTGCACCTTGCCGAATGATGGCACCCATCCTGAACGAAGTGGCTGCAGAACTTGATGGAAAGGCTTTCGTTGGCAAAGTGGATGTGCAAAAGTATCAGAACCTTGCCACGAAATTTAAAGTCCGCGGTATTCCAACCCTCATTCTATTCAAAGATGGGAAAGAAGTGAACCGCTTTGTGGGTGTTAAAACGAAAGATTTTTTGTTGAAAGAAATAGGAAAAAAGAAATAAATCAAACACGAAGGCACTAAGACACAAAGTATAATAAGATTAGAATACGAACTATTTTCTCTTTGTGTTCTCTGCGTTAACCTATGTGTCCTTTGTAATTAAATTAAAAGATTATGGAAAAAATTGTCATCATAGGAGGAGTCGCAGCAGGCGCAACAGCCGCAGCAAAAGTACGCCGAATCTCTCCATCGGCAAAAATAGTGATGCTCGAAGCTGGGCCCGATATTTCGTTTGCCAACTGCGGATTGCCATACTACATTGGCGGCGACATCAAAAGTCGTTCGAAGCTGATTTTGCAAAGCCCCGAAAGTTTCAACGAGCAGTACGGCGTTGAGGTACACACCAATACCGTGGTCTCCAGCATCGACCGCAAGGCACATCTTGTGAAAGCCCTCGACACACGCAATGGCGAGGCAAAAACCTTCGAATACACCAAGTTGATCCTTGCACAAGGCGGTCGGCCTGTAAAACCTGCCTTGCCCGGATCGAACCTCGACCATGTGTTCACCCTTTGGACACTCGACGATATGGACAAAATTGCCAACCACCTGAACGAGAAAAATCCGAAAAACGCCGTAGTAGTAGGCGGTGGCTTCATCGGCCTCGAAATGGTGGAAGCCCTTGTGAAACGCGGTCTCAACGTAAGCATAGTTGAAATGATGCCACATGTGATGTCCATTATGGAAGCTGAAACAGCAGGGTTTATCGAAAGAGAATTACTCTCGTATGGCGTGAACATACATACCAATGCTGGCGTGACCGAAATTGGCAGCAAAACCGTAAAGCTCGACAACGGTAAAGTACTCAATGCTGACATGGTGCTGTTATCCATTGGTGTTCGACCCACCTTGCAATTGGCAGTGGATGCCGGTTTGGAGATTGGCGAAGCAGGCGGTTTGCTGGTAAATGCCCAATTGCAGACTTCCGACCACGATATTTTTGCTGCTGGCGATATGGTTGAAATTGAACACCGTGTAAACGGCAAAAAGGTTCGCATTCCGCTGGCCGGACCAGCCAACCGTCAGGGGCGTATTGCTGCCGAAAATGCACTGGGTGGAAACCACGCCTATAAAGGTTCCATAGGTACTTCGGTGGTGCGTGTGTTTGAAGCAGTGGCCGGAATTACTGGACTTTCACTGAAGCAAGCCCGTGCAATAGGAATTGATGCCGATGCCGTAGTGGTACACAAAGAACATCACACCTCATATTACCCCGGTGCCGAAAACGTAACCGTGCAATTGGTGTACGATCGCAACACGGGTGTGGTGTTGGGCGGACAAACCGCCGGCTACAAAGGTGCCGACAAACGCCTCGATGTGATTGCTACCGCGGTAGCTTCAAAATTGACGATTAGCGATTTGGCCGACATCGACTTTGCTTACTCGCCCCCAATTGGAACGGCCAACGATGCCATGAATATGGCCGCTTACACGGCTGAAAACCGCCTATCGGGCTTTAGTCCGTCGGTTTCAGTTTCAGAACTCGATGCGCTCATCGAAGGCAAGAACCCCGTTTTTATTGATGTCCGCGATATTTTCGCCTTCGAAAAAAGCCATGTGAAGGGAGCGGTCCATCTTCCGTTGGAAATCCTTCCGGAACAACTGAGTTCAATTCCACAAAACCGTTTGATAGTAGTTTACGACGAAACCGGGAAAAAAGGTCACCAAGCATTGCGTACCTTGATAGGAGCGGGGTTCACTCAAGTGGTGAACATTTCGGGAGGGCACATTTCGTTGCAACGTCAGGCACGTACGGTTGGATTCAAACAGTTGCAAATCAATCTGCTTCCTGTTGAAAATAAAACCATTGAAGCTGAGGAATCACAGGAAGAAGAGAAATCGACTTCAAAATCGAAAGATGTTACTTCGACCTTGATTGTTGACGTGCGTTCGCCTGAAGAGTTCCGTATGGGGGCTGTTCCTGATGCAATTAATATTCCTTTAGACGAATTGATGTACCGTGCCGAAGAGCTGGGCAACAACGCCTCGCGTGAAATTATTGTGTACTGCGCTTCGGGTGCTCGCTCGGCCTACGCACAGCAAATGTTGATGCAGTACGGCTATACCGATGTGAAGAACGGCGGTGGTGTATCGCAAATGATGGCGCGTGCAAGAGCGGCCAAGTCGGTCACTACGGCAACAGCCTCTTCAAACGAACCAATGATTATCGATGTGCGATCTCCCCAAGAATTTCGGTCGGGAGCTTACCCTGGAGCCATCAACATTCCACTGGACGATCTTCAACAGAGAATAGGCGAATTGGGCAGTAAGTCGAGAGACATTATGCTTTACTGTGCCTCGGGTGCACGTTCGGCTTATGCACAACAGGTACTGATGCAAATGGGCTTCACCAACGTGAAAAACGGTGGTGGAATTATGCAGATGATGAGGAGTCGGTAATTTTCAGTTCACAGGTTTATCCAAACAGATGAATCAAAACTTGCGGAATCTGGCATATTAGTCAAAAATAGTTGGTAAAAAGCTCTACAGAGTGCATTAATACTGATAATACAGAAAGTTTGATGAACTTGGTTTCATCAAACTTTTTATGTTTATGAAAAAATCAAAAAAACGTTGTTGGGCGTGTGGTTATAGCGATGTTATTCGATGGGGAATAGTTGCAGAAAGCGTTTAACCAATTATCCATTCAAAAATAGTATTTGTTTCTACAGTACAAATGAGAATCAAAAGGCACAAAGACATCGGATTTCTCCGTGTTTTTGTGCCTTTGTGTTGTATGATTTTCACCGTGGCGCAATGCCACTGTGTTTTCAAAATCAAAATATGCATGGCTAACAGCTACTGCAACGCTTGCACCAACCATTGGGTTGTTGCCCATTCCGATCAACCCCATCATCTCTACGTAAGTGTTACAAAAATGTATTTAGTCGACATCTGGGAAAATTTAAAAAATTCTGAAAAAGATGAAAAAAATCAACAAAATGATCTATAAAATCGATTTGCATTGACATTTCGTTGCAAAAATGGCAATTCGAATTAACTTGAAATTAATATTTCTTCGATTTTTGACGAAATCGAAAAAAGAATTAAACAAGAAAATACAAATAAACTATGTTTGCTAAAAACAAAAAATAAATGTCATTTAGATATAAATTAATCAATATTGACATTAAAATGTATTTACAAATCATTTCAAAACGGAATTATGTCAACACTTCGCTTTAAAGTAGTAGAAGAAGCTTTTAGGAAAAAAGCTCTTCAGGTTTCAGCTCCAGCTCAGTTTACTTCCGATTACTATGGGAAGTATGTGTTCACTCATTCAACTATGGAAAAATATCTGTCAAAAGATATTATGAAAGCGTTGGATAATACTATTGAAAAAGGAACAACTCTCGACCGTAAAATAGCCGATAGTGTAGCAACCGGAATGAAAATGTGGGCAATGGAATTAGGTGCCACTCATTACACACACTGGTTTCAGCCTCTAACAGATGGTACTGCCGAAAAACATGACTCGTTTATCGACTATAAAGGTGCTCCCGGAGAATCGATTATTGAAGATTTCTCAGGAAAACTACTTGTTCAGCAGGAACCAGATGCATCATCATTTCCAAACGGCGGAATCAGAAGCACATTTGAAGCCCGTGGTTACACTGCCTGGGATCCATCTTCGCCGGCTTTTGTTGTTGACGACACTTTATGTATCCCAACAATATTCATCTCGTATACAGGCGAATCACTCGACCTTAAAGCTCCTCTTCTTAAAGCATTGGCAGCTGTAGACAAAGCTGCAACATCTGTTTGCCAGATGTTCGACCCTAATGTTAAGAAAGTTTCTGCATTTTTAGGATGGGAACAAGAATATTTCCTTATCGACGAAGGTTTGTATGCCACACGCCCCGACTTGCTATTAACCGGCCGTACCCTGATGGGACACGAATCGGCAAAAAATCAACAACTTGAAGACCATTACTTTGGTGCAATTCCAAGCCGCGTTGCTGCTTACATGAAAGATATTGAGTTTGAAGGTTATAAATATGGTATACCTTTAAAAACCCGTCACAACGAGGTGGCTCCCAACCAGTTTGAGTTAGCTCCAATATTTGGAGAATGCAACCTTTCTGTAGATCAGAACTTGTTAATCATGTCGATCATGAAACGAGTTGCCCGTCGTCACGGATTCCGTCTGTTGTTGCACGAAAAACCATTCTCAGGGATTAACGGTTCAGGAAAACACAATAACTGGTCGCTTGGAACCGATACTGGCGTAGGTTTGTTAACACCAGGAAAGACTCCTGCTGAAAACTTACAGTTTGTCACCTTCCTTGTAAACATCTTAATGGCTGTTTATAAAAACAACGCATTGTTGAAAGCATCGATCATGACAGCTCAGAATGCCCACCGTTTAGGCGCTAACGAAGCACCACCGGCAATTATCTCGGCATTCCTAGGCTCTCAGTTAACTTCGATTTTAGATAAATTGGAAAGCAGCACAAGCGAAGAAGCCATTGTTGTTGATGATAAAAAGAAATTAAGCTTGGGCATTTCTCATATACCTGAAGTATTCCTCGACAATACCGACAGAAACCGTACTTCGCCATTTGCTTTCACAGGAAACCGTTTCGAGTTCCGTGCTGTAGGTTCTTCTGCAAACTGTTCTTCAGCAATGACTGCATTAAACACAGCAGTAGCTGCCCAGTTAGTTGAATTCAAGGCCGAAGTTGATGCAAAAATCGCTTCAGGATGCACCCAGGAAAAAGCCATTTTCGATGTAATCAAATCGTACATTAAAGCTTCAAAAGCAATTCGTTTCGACGGCAACGGTTATAGCGACGAATGGAAAGAAGAAGCTGCGAAACGCGGGCTGGACTGCGAAACAAGTGTGCCAGTGATTTTTGATGCTTACACATCGAAAGAATCAGTGAACATGTTTACCAGTTTGAATGTTTTTACCGAAAAAGAACTTCATGCTCGCAACGAAGTTAAGTGGGAAACATACACAAAGAAAATCCAGATTGAGTCGCGCGTGCTAGGCGATTTGGCCATCAACCATATCATTCCGGTTGCAACACGCTACCAATCAATGTTGCTCGACAATGTATTCAAAATTAAATCGGTTTACGATGCCACAAAAGAAAAAGAACTTTCGGCAATGGACCGCGAAATCATTGAAGAGATTGCAGAGCATGTAAGTGTAATAAAATCGAAAGTAGACGAGATGGTTGAAGCACGTAAAGTGGCCAACAAAATTGAACACGAACGGGCAAAAGCAATTGCTTATCAAAACAGCGTTCTTCCATACTTCGACATTATTCGTTACCACATTGACAAATTAGAGCTGATTGTTGACAACGAAATGTGGACTTTACCAAAATACAGGGAACTATTGTTTATCCGATAAGTTCTCATTTTTCCAACAAAAGAGCAGTATATTAAACTGCTGCTCTTTTGTTTACTCTTTTTAATTTGAATAAAATTTGCTAATATGAATAGTTTAACAGAAAAAGGGATTAGCGCAGGAGAAGGTTTGTACTCCTCAGAATTTGAGCACGATGCTTGCGGTGTTGGTTTATTGGCACACATTAACGGAAGCAAAACTCACGAAATTGTTGAAAAAGGGCTACAGGTTCTTGAAAACATGGTTCACCGTGGCGCCGAAGGTGCTGATGTTGAATCGGGCGACGGAGCAGGAATTTTAGTTCAAATCCCTCACGAATTCATTTTATTACAAGGAATACCCGTACCTGAAAAAGGCAAATACGGAACAGGCCTTATCTTTTTCCCAAAAGAAGAAAAAGAGCGTAAACTTTGCCTTCAGATGACAAAAGAAATCATCGAAAAAGAAGGCCTTACACTACTTGCAATGCGCGATGTTCCGGTAAACAGTAAGATTCTTGGAGTGGCTTCAGGATCAAACGAACCGCTTGTAAAACAAATTTTTATAACTGGCGGAGAAAACCAGAACGACTTAGAAAAAAAGCTTTTCCTTGTCAGAAAAAAAATTGAAAAAGCCACGTTACAATCATCGCTAAAACAAAAGCGGGCATTTTACATCGTTTCACTTTCGACAAGAAGAATGGTGTACAAAGGCATGTTAACATCGCTTCAACTTCGCGAATATTACCCCGACCTTACCAACGCCAATTTCACAAGTGGATTAGCATTGGTACACTCACGCTTTAGTACAAACACATTCCCAACATGGGATTTGGCACAACCTTTCAGGCTGCTAGGGCACAACGGCGAAATCAACACCATACGCGGAAACCGTTATTGGATCGAAGCCCGTGAAAGCATCTTAAAATCGGAACAATTGGGCGATATCAATGAAATTCTCCCATTGGTACAACCAGGAATGAGCGACAGTGCTTCGCTCGACAATATTCTTGAATTCCTTGTGATGTCAGGTAAAACATTACCTCACGCATTGGCCATGTTGATTCCAGAAAGCTGGAACGACAAAAACCCAATTTCAAACGATTTGAAATCATTCTATGAATACCATAGTATATTGATGGAGCCATGGGACGGGCCGGCAACTCTTCTGTTTTCAGACGGACGATATGCAGGAGGTTTACTTGACCGCAATGGACTGCGCCCAGCTCGTTATTTGATCACCAAAGACGACATGATTGTTGTTGCTTCAGAAGTAGGGGTAATCCCTTTCGAAGCTTCACGAATTAAAGAAAAAGGCCGTTTAAAACCCGGCAAAATGTTGATGGTCGACACCGAAAAAGGCGAGGTTTATTACGATGCCGAATTGAAAGAAACCTTAGCAAAAGCCCATCCATACAGTGAGTGGCTAAGCAAAAACCGCATTAGTCTCGAAGATATTTCATCGGGACGAAACGTAAAAAACAATGTCGAAAACTTTGAAAAACAACTAAAGGTATTCGATTACAGCAAAGAAGATGTCGAAAAGTTAATCATCCCTATGGCAAGCGAAGGAAAAGAGCCAATTTCGTCGATGGGGAACGACACTCCTCTTGCAGTATTGTCGAACAAACCGCAGTTGCTTTTCACATACTTCCGCCAGTTGTTTGCGCAGGTAACCAACCCGCCAATCGACCCAATCCGTGAAGAATTGGTCATGTCGTTAACACTTTACATTGGCGCACAAAATGGTAATCTGCTCGAGGCATCGCCCGATTTATGCAAGATGGTCAAATTGTCGAGCCCGATCTTGACCAATACCGAATTCGACATTCTTAAAAACCTCCGTTACAAAGGGTTCAAAGCGTTAACATTGCCTATGCTGTTTGACCCTTCGGAAGGCCCGGCCGCATTGGAAAAAGCGGTTGACGAACTTTGCCACAAAGCAGAACAAGCCGTTAACGACGAATATCACTATATCATTTTAAGCGACAGGGGTGTTGACGAAAACCATGTTCCAATACCATCATTATTAGCTGTTTCTGCAGTTCACCACTACCTGATTGAAAAAAGGAAGAGGATGCAAATTGCCGTTGTTGTTGAAACTGCCGAACCACGCGAAGTAATGCATTTTGCTTTGCTCTTTGGATATGGTGCAACAGCAATCAACCCATACCTATCGTTCGCTGTTCTTGACGATTTAGTTAAAAAGAATGATCTTCAACTCGATTTTCATACTGCCGAAAAAAACTACGTCAAATCAATCAATAAAGGATTATTAAAAGTCCTTTCGAAAATGGGTATTTCAACACTTCGAAGCTACCGTGGTGCCCAAATTTTTGAGGCTGTTGGGATTGCTTCCGATGTTTTGAATAAATATTTCAGGGGAACAACATCACGAATTGAAGGAATCGGGATTGAAGATATTGCAAAAGAATCGATTGCCTCGCACAAAAAAGCCTTCTTTGTCAACGACGATAAAGACCTTGAAAACAAAGGACTGTACGCTTATCGGAAAGATGGCGAATACCATGCCTGGAACCCTGAAACAATATCTACACTTCAGTTGGCAACCCGCTTGGGCAGCTACAAAAAGTTTAAAGAGTACACCAATATTGTTGATAATAAACCGAATCCGGTTTTCCTCCGCGATTTCATGCAATTCAAAAAAGGAAAATCTATTCCTATCGAAAAAGTTGAACCGGCATCTGAAATTACAAAACGTTTCGTAACCGGAGCAATGTCATACGGATCAATAAGCCGCGAAGCTCATGAAGCGATGGCCATTGCAATGAACATTTTAGGTGGAAAAAGTAATACCGGAGAAGGAGGTGAAGATCCTTTGCGATATAAAATTGGCGAAGACGGATTAAACCGCCGCAGTGCCATTAAACAAGTTGCATCTGGCCGTTTTGGTGTTACAACTGAATATTTGGTGAACGCCGACGAGTTGCAAATTAAAATAGCACAAGGCGCAAAACCGGGCGAAGGCGGACAGTTGCCGGGTTACAAAGTCGATCAGATTATTGCAAAAACCCGTCACTCAATTCCGGGAATTTCACTCATTTCGCCACCACCACACCACGACATCTACTCGATTGAAGACTTGGCTCAATTGATTTTCGACCTAAAAAATGTTAATCCACAGGCTCGTGTCAGCGTAAAACTGGTTTCAGAAAGCGGAGTTGGCACCATTGCCGCAGGTGTTGCAAAAGCAAAAGCCGACATGATCCTCATCAGCGGGTGCGAAGGCGGAACAGGCGCAAGCCCATCAAGTTCAATAAAATATGCCGGGCTCCCAATGGAATTAGGCTTAGCCGAAACTCAGCAAACACTGGTTATGAACAACCTGAGAGGTCAGGTTCGACTTCAGGCCGATGGACAGCTTAAAACAGGAAAAGATATCATCCATGCCGCATTAATGGGTGCCGAAGAGTATGGTTTTGCCACTAGCGCATTAATCGTTCTGGGATGTGTTATGATGCGCAAATGCCACATAAACACTTGCCCTGTTGGTGTAGCTACTCAGGATGAAAAACTTCGGAAACGTTTTGTTGGCCGATACGAATATTTAGTAAACTTCTTCAATTTCCTTGCTGAAGATGTGCGCGAGCACCTTGCTGAAATGGGATACGAAAAATTGGACGACATTATTGGCCGCACCGATTTAATTGAATTTGTTCCTTCAGAAACCAACGAAAAAACGAAGAAAGTTAACCTATCGAAGCTTTTAGCCTTACCCGCCGAAGCTGCTGAATATGCAATCAGACAAGTTAAAACACAGGATCATAAAATTGAAAATGTTCAGGACCGCGAGTTGATTAAAGCCGCTATGCCTTCGATCGAACTCCATGTTCCAACCGAATTGTCACGAACAATTTGCAATACCGACAGAACCGTTGGAGCCATGCTCTCGGGCGAAATTGCAAAACACTATGGCAACGAAGGTTTACCACACGACACCATCCGTTGTACATTTCAGGGATCAGCCGGACAAAGCTTTGGTGCATTCCTCGCAAAAGGTGTAACATTCAGGCTCGAAGGAGAAGCTAACGACTATTTGGGAAAAGGCTTGTCGGGCGGAAAAATCATTGTTGTTCCACCTAAAGGATCGACATTTGAACCGGAAAAAAATATTATCTCGGGTAACACCATGCTTTATGGTGCAACAACCGGCGAAATCTATATCAACGGCATTGTAGGCGAACGTTTCTGCGTTAGAAACAGCGGTGCTATTGCAGTTGTTGAAGGCGCAGGCGACCATTGCTGCGAGTACATGACCGGCGGACGCACCGTTGTTCTTGGAGAAGTAGGACGAAACTTTGCCGCAGGTATGAGTGGCGGAATTGCCTATGTTCTGAACGAAAAAGACAATTTCGATTATTTCTGCAACATGGAGATGGTGGAACTATCGTTAATCGAAGACAGCGCAGATGCACACGAATTGCAAGGGCTAATTTCGGCACACTACCGTTATACCGCCAGCCCTATGGCAAAGAAAATTCTCGACAACTGGGATACTTACATTGACAAGTTCATAAAAGTGATGCCAATTGAATACAAAAAGGTTCTTCACGATGAAAAAATGGAAGCTATCAAAAAAAAGATAGCCCAGGTAGAATACGACTATTAATATCATCAGAAGGATTTTAATTCAATTTAAAAATTTACAATCATGGGAAATCCAAAAGCATTTTTGACAATAGATAGAAAAGAAGCCGGTTATCGTCCGGTTCTTGACCGGATTTCGGATTTTGGCGAAGTTGAACAAACCCTAAATACCGGAGACCGCATATTACAAGCTTCTCGTTGCATGGACTGTGGAATACCTTTTTGCCATTGGTCGTGCCCACTGGGAAACATTATGCCCGAGTGGCAAGATTTAATTTACAAAGGGAAATGGGACGAAGCACTTGATTCGCTCCAATCAACCAATAATTTTCCGGAATTTACAGGGCGCGTTTGTCCTGCTCCTTGCGAAAAAAGTTGTGTACTTGCCCTTAGCGATTCGCCTGTTACCATCCGCGAAAATGAAGCAGCCGTTGCAGAACACGCATTTGCAGAAGGCTATATAAAACCAAAACTTCCAAAGAAAAGAACAGGAAAGAAAATTGCAGTTGTTGGATCGGGACCTGCAGGTTTGGCTTGTGCCGACCAATTAAACAAGAAAGGCCACAGCGTAGTTGTTTTCGAAAAACACGATGCAATTGGAGGATTACTCCGTTATGGTATCCCCGATTTCAAACTGAACAAATCGGTAATTGACCGCCGTTTGAACATTTTATCGGCTGAAGGAATTGTTTTCAAAACAAAATCGGAAATCGGCAAAAACATAGCAATAAAAGATGTCATCAAAGAGTTCGATGCTATTTGCTTAACGGTTGGATCTGGCGAACCACGCGACTTGAAAGTTGAAGGCCGCGAACTGAAAGGCATCCATTTTGCCCTCGAATTCCTGCATCAACAAAACGCGCTTGTTTCGCAAAAAGAAGTACCAGGCCCCGAGCTGATTTCAGCAAAAGGTAAAAAAGTATTAGTCATTGGTGGTGGCGACACCGGTTCTGACTGCGTTGGAACTTCAATCAGGCAAGGTGCCACAAGTGTTATCCAAATTGAACTTTTACCTCAGCCACCTGAGAATAAAAACCCCGACACACCTTGGCCAATGTACCCTAACGTACTCAAAACATCGAGCTCGCACAAAGAAGGTTGCGAAAGGCGCTGGAGCCTCAACACCAAACAAATACTTGGCAAAAAAGATGCCGTAACCGGAGTTGTTGTTGAAGAAGTTGAATGGAGTAAAGATGAAAACGGAGCTTGGAAAATGACTCCAACAGGTAAAACAGAAACAATAAAAGCCGATTTGGTTTTATTGGCACTTGGTTTCATACACCCTGTTCACGAAGGCCTGCTCGACGAACTCGGGTTAAGCTACGACAATAGGGGCAATGTTGAAGTAAATGCACTGATGCAAACCAGCAAATCGAAAATATTTGCAGCCGGCGACACCATTACCGGAGCAAGCCTCGTAGTTAGGGCTATCGATTCGGGCAGAAAAGTGGCAGAAAAAATCGATAGCTTTTTAAAACAATAAAAAACGAATTACTTATGTGTGGAATTGTTGGAATATTCGATATAAAACAAGAGCCTCAGTCGTTACGATCTCAGGCACTAAAAATGGCAAAACGCATTCGTCACCGCGGACCAGATTGGTCGGGCATTTATTGTGGCGACAAAGCCATTCTTGCCCACGAACGTTTGTCGATTGTTGATCCCAGCTCGGGAAAACAACCATTGTACAGCAAAGATGGCAAGCTGGTTCTGGCCGTGAACGGCGAGATTTACAACCATCAGGATTACAGAAAAAAATATGCCGATAATTATGAGTTTCTTACGCAATCAGATTGCGAGGTTATATTGGCATTATACCGCGATAAAGGAGTTGATTTTCTGGAAGATATGAACGGCATTTTTGCTTTCGCCTTGTACGATATAGAAAAAGATGAATACCTTATTGCTCGAGATCATATTGGGATTATCCCATTGTATATTGGGTGGGATTCAATGGGAACATTTTATGTCGCCTCTGAATTAAAAGCACTTGAAGGTTATTGTGTGAGGATTGAAGAGTTCAAACCAGGCTATTATCTATCGAGCAAAGATGGGAAGATGACCCGCTGGTACAAGCGCGACTGGATGGAATTCGACTCGGTTAAAAATAACCCGGCAAGCATTTCTGAACTGAAAGAAGCACTTGAGAATGCTGTACATCGCCAATTGATGTCCGATGTTCCTTACGGGGTACTCCTTTCGGGAGGGTTAGATTCGTCGATCATTTCGGCCATAGCAAAAAAATATGCAGCCAAACGCATTGAAAGTGGAAACACGCAAGAAGCATGGTGGCCACAGTTACATTCTTTTGCTGTTGGGTTAGTTGGATCTCCCGACCTTGCTGCTGCCCGGAAAGTGGCAGACCATATCGGAACTGTTCATCACGAGATACATTTCACCGTTCAGGAAGGTCTCGATGCTATCCGCGATGTAATTTACCATCTCGAAACTTACGATGTAACTACAGTAAGAGCTTCAACTCCAATGTATTTACTTGCAAGGGTAATCAAATCGATGGGCGTTAAAATGGTACTATCGGGCGAAGGTGCCGACGAAATTTTTGGTGGATACCTCTACTTTCACAAAGCTCCAAATGCCGAAGAATTCCACAAAGAAACAGTCCGAAAAATTGACAAACTCCATTTGTACGACTGCCTGCGCGCCAATAAATCGTTGGCAGCTTGGGGAATTGAAGGCCGCGTTCCATTTCTCGACAAAGAATTCATGGATGTTGCTATGAGGCTTAATCCGGAAGCCAAGATGGCCAAAGACGGGAAAATGGAAAAATGGATCTTGCGAAAAGCGTTCGAAGATTTTCTGCCCGAGAGCGTTGCATGGCGTCAAAAAGAACAGTTTTCGGATGGTGTAGGTTATAGCTGGATTGATACATTAAGAGATTTGGCTTCGAAAAATATTTCGGATGAAGAAATTGCAAACGCAGCCGAAAGGTTTCCGATCAACCCACCAATGAACAAGGAAGAATACCACTACCGCACCATTTTTCACGAATTGTTCCCATCTGATTCAGCAGCATCGTGTGTGCCTTCGGTACCTTCGGTTGCGTGCAGCACGCCAATTGCATTGGAATGGGATGCCGCGTTCAAGAACATGGTCGATCCATCGGGTCGGGCCGTTAAAAGTGTTCACGAACAGGGCTACAAATAAGATTTTATTCTATTAGCAATTTTATAATAACAAAACTGCCGTACTTTCTTTCTTAACAAGAAGAAATACGGCAGAATTGTTTCTAAATGTATCGTGGTTGCTGAACCTATTCCGAAACCTCAGTTTCAAATTCAGCTTTATCGTCATAAATCACTTTTGGTTGACCTAACAAGGAAACAATCTTTCCGGTGAATAAACCAGCTATAATAGCAATAATTGCAGTGATTAATATACCCTTCAATTGTGCACCCGCGTCAATACCATCAACAATAACAAGAGCAACCAAACCACCAAATAATCCGGGTATACCATGAAGATTTGTAACACCACAGGTATCAACTATTTTTTGGAATTTTTGTTGTTTTTCCTGCAAAATAGCAAAGCCAATGGTCGAAATTGTTCCTGCAATTACACCAATAATCATTGCTTCAACATGATTTGCATAATCGCAAGTTGATCCAATTGCCACGCCACCTGCAAGAGCCGCATTGGCAATATCAGCAGGGCTAATTTTCCCTCTGATTTTCACAGAAGCAAAGTAAGTAGCGAGCGTAGAACCGCAAAGAGCCAGAAATACATTTACCACCGTCGCCGGGATGGCTTCATTTGGAACTAACGCGGCACAGAAACTTGGCCAAAACACCCATAAAACCATACTTCCCAACAACGAAAACCGATCACTTGTAGCATCAGCATGAATAGGAATTTCACGTTGTTCCTTAGTTGTTAGGAAAATGGCTGCCGAAATTCCAAAAATTGCTCCAAATGCATGAATAACAATAGATCCACCAGTATCGGCAACACGGCCAACAAAATGAAAGTAATCGTCGATTACGACAAGTTCATTAAACATGAAAAGGGAATAAAAAGCAGGCCAAGAATCAGGTATTGATGCATTTTTATCCGGCCCAAAACAGCACCGGTTGCAATCAACAAACTGGCAGCACCAAACTCAGCCAAAATAAATTGTTCAATTTCTCCTTTTTCTTCAAAAACGCCAAGTCCTTTAATTGCAAAATAAGTTGGTAACGAAACACTTACAAGAAGAAAAGTTGCCGTTAATGCCGAACGTCCATACTTCTTTACAAATACCATTAAAAAACCAAAGCCTATCAGCAACATTGCCATAATGTGAATGGATCGACCATACTGTTCAATTTCCAATATCGAAGAGATGTTTGGTCCCTCAACACCTTGCGCAAATCCAGTTGAAACAGAACCGAAAAGGAATACTGATAAAGCAGCAATTCCAGCAACATTTTTATTCATAATAGTTTTAAGAATTGATTAGAGGTTGCCAAAAGTAATGTTTAGCGAATGGTATCTGATTGTTAAAACTTTTTTGCGTGAAATACTTATAGAAATGAATCATTTTGACATCAAAAACCTAAATTAAATGACACCTAACCCGGGAAAACATGCAGAAACGAATCTAATCTAATAGTTGTTGACTAGTTTTATTAGTACATGATTTCAAAGCAAATAGTTACAACCCACGCAAAAAACTCTATTCCTTAAACTTAAGCTTAGATGGGATAAAATAGCTATCTGTCCATTTTAGTTTGGTGCAAGCTTTGGCACACATGAACATTTCATACTAAAAAACACAATTTTTTTATTGAAAATCCACTAAATTCATATCGTAGAAAAGAAAAACATCATTTCATGTTAATCGCTAAAAAACAACACAATAACCTATCAACCCAAACAAATATTGCGAACAGCAAATGTCCAACAAGCACAATCTTGCACTAAATTCACCCCAGATAAAAAACAAAATGTTAGTTCTATACCAGTATTGCTAGAATTTTTTAACGGATATAAATCATTAAAAAATCATTTAACGATTATTTCAAATTAAAACAGTGACAAATTGAAAGAAATAGAATTCAATAATAGACATAAAATAATATGAGCGAAAATATTGGACATGAATGCGGGGTTGCAATGATCCGACTACTGAAACCACTTGAATTTTACCAACAAAAATACGGATCTTGGCAGTACGGGCTTAATAAGTTATACTTGTTAATGGAAAAACAGCACAACCGCGGTCAAGATGGGGCAGGGTTAGTTTCATTAAAATTGAACAGTGTTCCGGGCGAAGAATACCTTTCGCGCTCGCGCTCGGTTAAAGAAAATCCTATCAAAGATATTTTTGATGGGATTTTTCGTTATTTCTCATCAAGTGCCGAAAAAAAACCCGACGAATTCCACGATTCTAACTGGGCAAAAAAGAACCTCGATTTTGTTGGCGAAGCTTACCTTGGACACCTTCGATACGGTACTTTTGGTCGAAATTCAATTGAGTTTGTGCACCCGGTTATGCGTCAAAACAACTGGAAATCAAGAAACCTTGTTCTGGCCGGTAATTTTAACCTAACCAATACCGACGAGCTTTTCAACAAACTGATTTCATTGGGGCAACACCCAAGCGCATATACCGACACCATCACTTGCCTCGAAAAAATCGGTCACTTCCTCGATGAAGAGAACCAGCTACAGTTTAGGAAATTCAAGAACGAAGGGCTCACCAACGTCGAAATATCTTCAGCTATCGAAAAAGAACTTGACCTTCAGAAGGTACTTGAACGATCGACCCGCGACTTTGACGGTGGCTACACAATAGCCGGTATGATTGGCCACGGCGATGTATTTGTCACCCGCGACCCATGGGGAATAAGACCCGCATTCTACTATTATAATGATGAAATTGTTGTAGTAGCTTCAGAACGCCCGGTAATTCAAACTGTAATGAATGTCCACCATTTCGAAGTTAATGAACTTGAACCTGGCCATGCCCTGATTGTGAAAAAAGATGGATCTATATCGAATATGTTGATCAGGGTACCTGAAACGAAACGCTCATGCTCTTTCGAAAGGATCTATTTTTCGAGAGGCAGCGACCGCGATATTTATAATGAAAGGAAGAAATTAGGTCACCTGCTTACAACAACCTTGCTCGAAAAAGTCAATTACAACTTTAACGACACCGTTTTTTCGTACATCCCAAACACAGCCGAAACGGCTTTTTATGGGATGATGGAAGGAGTTAGGGCACACCTGCTCGATTGGAAAAAAGAGCAAATAAAAGCACTGAACGGGAACCTAACCGAAGATAAAATTGCCGAAATAATTGCTGTTGAGCCCCGGGTTGAAAAAATTGCCATAAAAGACGTCAAACTCCGAACCTTCATTACCGACGACTCGGGCCGTAACGATCTTGTAACCCATGTTTACGATGTTACGTACGGAATTGTAAAGAACAACATTGACACACTGGTCATTATCGACGATTCAATTGTAAGGGGAACTACACTCAAACAAAGCATCATCCGAATACTCGACCGGTTGCACCCAAAGAAAATCATTATTGTCTCGTCGGCGCCACAAATCAGGTTTCCCGATTGTTACGGGATAGACATGGCTCAAATAGGCAAATTTGTCGCTTTTCAGGCTGCTATTGAATTACTAAAGGAACGCGGCATGACTAACGTGATTGACAAAACCTACAAAAAATGCCTCGACCAGCAATACCTACCCAAAGAAGAGATCATCAACTTTGTAACAGACATTTATGCCCCTTTTACTGATGAAGAAATATCGCAGAAAATTGGTGAGATGTTAAAACCCAACGATTGTGAGGCCGAAATTGAAATTGTTTTTCAAACCGTTGAAAACTTACACAAAGCCTGCCCTGAGCATTTGGGTGATTGGTATTTCACCGGCGACTACCCAACGCCGGGAGGGAACAAAGTGGTTAACAATTCGTTTATATTTTACTACGAAGGAAAAGAAGGCAGAGCTTACTAATTTCATATTACATACATAGCCTTTCCAGCGTTAGGCATAAAAAACACCTTTTGGATATTTTCAAAAGGTGTTTTTTTATGCCTTGATCTCAAACTCTGACATTCAAAAAATATCATTTAGAGATTAATATCTCATTTATGTGACATTTAGATATTAATTAAATGTTAAGACAAGAATAATGATTGAAAATAGTTCATTTTTTCATTTTATATAGAAAACTTAAAAAAAATCATTAAAACGCATTTTAAAAAACATATTTTATTCAATTTAACCCTTGTTTTTTATAGTTATTTCAAAAAAATAATACTTTTTAAGGAGATATGAGTCATTTTTAAGGGGGTTTATTTTAAAATATATATTCTTTTTTAAGAAAATACCCTTAAAATAATTTGTCTCGATAAATTCAAAATTTACTTTTGGATCAGGATTAGGAAACAAACATCCAAAAAGAGAAAAGGTAAAACCATTTTTCGATAAAAAAGAAGTAGACAAGCATGTATAACCTAAAAAATGAATTGTTATGAAGAAAATTTACGCATTACTCGTCGCACTTGTTTTAACATCAGTAATAACAAGTGACCTGAAAGCCCAATTCACTGCAGGGGTAGATCTTTACAGTAGTTATGTATGGAGGGGTAGTAAATTTGCCGGCCCATCGGTACAACCATCGGTAAAGTTCACTACAGGAGGCTTAACAGCCGGGGTTTGGGGTTCGTACGACTTTAGTGGCTACAAAGAGACTGATCCTTACATTTCGTATTCGTTACCGATCGGACTAAGTATTGGCGTTACCGATTACTATTACGAAGGCGACATTACCGACTTTTCAGACTCAACCGGCAGCCACGCACTGGAAGTTAACCTTGGCTACACCATTAAAGGACTCTCCCTCTCGGGCAACTACATTGTAAACGAAGCCGGCGGAGCAGCAAGTATGGGCGGAGACATGTACTTCCAAGCAACCTACGCATTTAGCTCGTTCAGTGCTTTTGTTGGCGCAGGTAACGGATGGCACACTTCCGACAGCGAATTCAATGTATGCAACATTGGCATCCAAGCATCAAAATCGATCGATTTGACCGAAAAATTTTCAATTCCGGTAACAGGTCAGGTAATAGTTAACCCTGACAAAAAGCAACTATTCATGGTAGTAGGATTATCGTTCTAGTTTCCGAACGGTGATTAAAGATAATGTCGAATTATAAAGAAATAAGAGATGAAAAAAATTGAAGCAATTATCAGGATCTCCCAGTTTGAAGAGGTATGTGAAGCTTTGCATGAAGTTGGCATCGACTTCTTTACCTACTGGGATGTAACAGGTGTTGGCAACGAAAAGTCAGGAGCTATTTACCGTGCTACTGTTTATGAAACAAGGCTGATTCCTCGACGGGTTATCACCTTCGTATGCCGCGATCAGTTTGTTGAAGCAGCGCTTGATGCTATTTGCATATCGGCAAGAACTGGAGAGTTGGGCGATGGGAAGATCTTCATTTCACCTATCGATGATTCAGTTCGGATCAGAACTGGAGAAAAAGGCCCAGAATCATTATACATTAAAGATTGAGAACGATAAAAAATTACAATTATGGATTTAATACAATTAACGACAGGTCTAAATACATTTTGGGTTCTCATTACAGGGGCTCTGGTATTTTTCATGCAAGCTGGTTTTGCATTAGTTGAAGCAGGTTTCACTCGTTCTAAGAATACTACAAATATCTTGTTCAAAAACTTAATGGACTTCTGTATCGGAACAATAGGGTTCTGGATATTAGGATACGGAATAATGTTTGGTGCTGGAAACGGTTGGTTTGGAGAGATAGAATTATTCTCAGAGGTTGATCATGGAACAATACTCGGCATCCCTAATATGGCATTCTTGTTTTTCCAAACTGTTTTTGCTGCTACTGCTGCAACAATTGTTTCGGGAGCTATGGCCGAACGTACAAAGTTTACTTCCTATTTAATTTTCAGTGCTGTAATATCTTTAATCATCTATCCAATCTCTGGACATTGGACATGGGGTGGTGGATGGTTGGCACAAATGGGCTTCCACGATTTTGCAGGTTCAACGGTAGTACACTCTGTTGGAGGATGGCTGGCTTTAGTCGGTGCAGCAGTTCTCGGACCTCGACTAGGCAAATATAAAAATGGCAAGATTAATGCCATTCCTGGCCACAGCATGACTTTAGGCGCTCTTGGCGTATTCATTCTATGGATTGGATGGTTTGGATTCAACCCTGGTTCAACGTTGAGCCTCTCGAACCCAGAATTAGTTGCAAACATATTTGTAACTACAAATGCTGCCGCCGCCGCAGGTGGTATTGCAACACTCCTTGTTACATGGTTCCGCTACGGTAAACCTGGCCTAGGCATGACGTTAAATGGTGTTTTAGCCGGTTTAGTAGCAATAACCGCCGGTTGCGACACAGTAACTCCCGGAGGTGCAGTTGTAATAGGTTTAATGGCTGGTGTTTTAGTTGTCTTCGCTGTTGAATTCTTTGATCGTATCGTAAAGATCGACGACCCAGTTGGTGCGGTTTCAGTACACTGCATTAACGGTGTATTCGGCACAATCATGGTTGGATTCTTCGCAAAAGGAAATGGGATCTCAGGTCTTTTCTATGGAGGAGGAACAAGTTTATTAGTAACACAGATTATCGGAGTTCTTGCAGTCGCTGCTTGGGCTGTAGGCTGCGGACTAATTCTATTTTTCGCTTTGAAGAAAACTATTGGTTTACGTGTTACTAAGAAAGAGGAAGAAAACGGCCTCGATTACTATGAACATGGAGAAAGGGCATATAATTAAAGCTGTCAATTTACATTTTTATTATGTGATTAGTCGCTGTTTTTTTGAATAGCGGCTAATCATTTGTAATAAAAAGTCATTGACAAACAGATGTCTGATACATTTAAAATCAAGCAAAATTCAATAACACACAGAACGAAAACCCAAATTCAGCGCAAAAACAAACAAAATCCAAAAAATAATAAAAATGAAAAAAATTGAAGCAATTATCAGAAAATCCAAATTCGACGAGGTAAAAGCTGCCTTGAAAGAAATTGGTATCGAGTTCTTTTCGTACTGCGACGTTCGAGGTGAAGGGAAATCGAGACAAGAAAGAGTTTACCGCGGCCGTGTATATGACACCAGTGTTATTGAACGCACCATGCTTTCAATAATTGTGCGCGAGAAGAACCTAAAGAAAACAATCGATTGTTTGTTGGCAAGTGCTCGGACAGGAGAAATAGGTGATGGAAAAATATTTGTAACAAATATTGAATCGGCATACAGAATCCGTACCGGAGAAGAAGGAGATCAGGCTCTCTTTATCAAAGGCGAAGAAGAGTAATCAAAAACATTAAAATCGAAAACAGATGAAATCAAAATATACAAAATACATTGGGTTAAGTGTGGCCACAATGTTGGTTGCAGGCATTACCCCACTTATGGCACAAGATGTTGCAACTCCCGAGCCCATAATCAGCACAGGAAACACCGCATGGATGATTGTTGCAACTGCACTCGTATTTTTAATGACCTTGCCAGGATTGGCATTCTTCTACGGAGGTTTAGTTCGAAGAAAAAATGTACTAAACATTCTAATGCAATGTTTTATACTTGCCGCAGCGATAACAGTTGAATGGGTTGCATTTGGATACAGCAATGCCTTTGGTTCTTCAAACGGAGCATTAGCACCTTACATTGGAGGTTTCGATTGGGCATTTCTTAAGGGAATAGGTATCAGTGATGTTAGCCCATATTACATTTCTCAATCGGTTGATAGGATTCCTCATTTTGTGTTCATCATGTTCCAATGTATGTTTGCCATCATCACACCGGCACTTATCATCGGAGCTTTTGCCGAACGTATCAGCTTTAAAGGATTCTTCATCTTTTCGTTACTGTGGGCTGTTTTAGTTTACAACCCTGTTGCCCATTGGGTATGGTCAGCTGATGGTTGGTTGTACAAGCTTGGGGCACTTGATTTTGCAGGCGGAACAGTTGTTCACGTTAATGCTGGTATTGCAGCACTGGTAATGGCACTAATGCTGGGCAAACGACGTGGAGTAAACGGAACACCAACCGTGCCGCACAACATTCCGTTTGTAGTTTTGGGCGCAGGGTTGCTTTGGTTTGGATGGTTTGGTTTCAATGCCGGAAGTGGACTTGCAGCCGATGGACTTGCAGCTAACGCTTTTCTTGTAACACATGTAGCAGCAGCAACAGCAGCTCTAACATGGGCATTAATTGAGTGGTTCTACCATGGAACTCCAAGTACAGTAGGTATTGCAACAGGTGCCGTTGCTGGGTTGGTAGCCATAACACCTGCGGCTGGTTTTGTTGGAGTTGGCGGTGCTTTGGCAATTGGTATAGCAGTATCGGTTGTTTGTTTCATCATGGTAAGCGTGGTGAAGCACAAAGCCGGATACGATGACACACTTGATGCTTTTGGCGTTCATGGTGTTGGTGGTATTCTTGGTGCAATTTTAACAGGGGTTTTCGCTACAGCATCGGTACAATCGGCTTACAGTGGAGCAATTGAAGGCAACTTCAAACAAGTGGGCATTCAGCTACTTGCAGTTGTTGTAGTTGCTGTTTTCACCGGAGTTATGACGTTCATTCTATTCAAAATTATAGATAAAACAGTCGGAATTAAAGTTAAAGCCGTTGTTGAAGAAGAAGGTCTCGATATTTACGAACACGGAGAATCGGCATACAACTAATAATCCCTATCTTAAATACAAATGCAGCAAACAACACCAGTTTTCGGCGATTATTTGCTGCATTTTTTTTTTAATCATCTCAACAGTATTTGCGAAATGACAGAAAACAAAAATGAAAGCAGCAACATCAAAAAAGCGAAGTGTCATTGAACTAACCACTTTTCATATTTTTGAAAGAAAAATAATCATGAGAGCAACTGAATTGCACAAACAAGAAGCCCCATCGGAAAACCGACAGGGCTAGAATTATTTCGAATTCTTATTTTCGAAAATTAAGCCTGGCTAACAGCGACTGCAACAGCAACGCTTGCTCCAACCATTGGGTTATTACCCATTCCGATCAAGCCCATCATTTCTACGTGAGCAGGAACCGATGAAGAACCAGCAAACTGAGCATCAGAAAGCATACGGCCCCAAATAGTTAAATCGTGTCGGTCATATTAAATCAAAAGGCACAAATCCCACGAATTCCTTCGTGTCTTTGTGCCTTTGTGTTTTATGATTTTCACTGTGGCGCTGT
>JAAYAG010000041.1 GCA_012719495.1 Bacteroidales bacterium | reverse complement strand
TAAAACACTGTTTTCCTGCATTAAATTTCCTCGATTTAGCCCGCTAATACTCAAAAATTTGCTTTGTAAAACAGCGTTTTATGCCAATCTGAACTTTAAAAATAAAATCGAACTCAGGTTATTAGTTACGCTTATATAATTCGGTATATTTCGGTAATCTCATTCATTATCTTGTCTGTTTCTATTTTTAAATCAATGAGTTTTCCAGTGCCAATATCGAATACCCAGCCATGAATTCTTAAGTTACATTCCTTGAAGGCTTTTTGTACATCGGCTGTTTTTATCACGTTGATACATTGTTCCTGTACATTAAGCTCTACTAAACGTTTGTAGCGTTCTTCTTCGTCGCTTATAGAATTCAATTCTGTTTTGTGTAACCGATACACATCGCGTACGTTGCGCAGCCACGGATTAAGAATTCCTAAATCTGCTGATTGCATAGCTGCTTTTATACCGGTGCAATAATAATGGCCGCAGACTACTATGTGGTTTACTTTCAGGTGTGTAACGGCATAGCTTACTACACTTTGAGCGCTCAGATCATTATTGCTTACCATGTTGGCAATGTTACGGTACACGAACGCTTGTCCAGGGCGAACACCCATTAGTTCTTCGGCCGTTACTCTGCTGTCGGAGCATCCAATGTACAGGAATTCCGGGTTTTGGCCTTCGGCAAGAGAGACAAAATACCGAGTATCCTCTTTTAATTTTTCTTCAACCCATTTTCGGTTGTTTTCAAAAATACGTGCAACATCCATGGTAAAATGTGTTTTTATTTTTTCAACTCTGCTAAAATAGTACAACACTAAATCATTTCAGTAGATGATTTTTTTATTTCCATTTTATGAGGAAAATTTTCAGTTTGTTCATCGTTTTTTCCCCTTATAAATACGTATATTAGTTTATAGATATCGCGCTAGTAATGATGTTTCTATATGTAATTTATTATCGATTTAGTAAAGATGTATTGTGTTGGTTTATTACGAAATAAATGTGGAAAGGCAATATGAATTGTATTATTTTCGTTTAGGATGATAGAATAAATTATTTAGGTAATTTTTAGCGCATGATTCGATAGGTTTAACAATGGATGGTTTTTCATCATGCGATATCGATTACAATCGAAACCATTCGCAAAAAAAGACAAATGATTCGTATGGGAAAGAAAATGAGATTAGTAGGATTTGTTATTGTAATGTTCATGTTGTCTTTGGTATTTTTTCAATGTTCCGAAGATAAAAAGGCTACAGTAATGCTTTACCTTACCGATGCACCAGCTGTTTACGATGAGGTAAATGTTGATATTCAGCAAGTTTTTATTAAACTGAATGACTCAACTGAAGAGGAAATTTCTCTTGAACGCACGGGGGTTTATAATTTGCTGAATTTTCGTGACGGACTGGATACTCTCCTTGGTAGTATAGAGTTACCTGCAGGTAAGATTTCTCAAGTCCGTTTAGTATTAGGCGACAGCAATAGTGTAGTTGTCGATGGCGAGACTCACGAACTTAAAGTGCCTTCTGGCTCAGCCTCTGGGTTAAAACTCAATTTTCATCAAGAACTTGAAGAAGGATTAAATTTTAAATTATGGCTCGATTTTGATGCTTCACGTTCTGTTATTGCAAAAGGCAATGGGCAATATAGCTTAAAACCAGTGATACGGATGTTTGGTGAGGCTACAACTGGGGCAATCAAAGGAACTGTTTCTCCGGCTTCAGCACTTCCTTTTGTATGGGCAGTGATTGGAACCGATACACTTGGTACTATTGCCAATGAAGAAGGGTTGTTCCTGATTAAAGGAGTTGCGGAGGGAACATACTCGGTGACGTTACAGCCACAAAATGGTATGGACCCTGTTGCGCTATCCAATGTGACTGTGACCAAAGGTGAAACTACCAATGTGGGTACTGTTGAATTTGGGGTTGCTGCGGAGTAGCATCAGTGCTTTGTAAAAAATAGTATGGTTCATATCGGGCCATATCGGGTTTAGTGTGAAGAGGGTGAATCGTTGGTACGGTTCACCCTCTTTGTTTATCAGAAGATTTGCCCGATGCTTTTATTTATCCCTTTTCCAGCCGGATTTAAGATGAAAGGCACCTGCAACTTCGGGTGTTAGTTCTGCTTTCCAGTGGTAGGTGCTCATCCAATGTTTCCCGGGCATGGGTTGCCAGCCTTCTTTGGGCGATATTTCTATGGTAATTTTCCCATTGCTTTTTGAAATGAAATAAATGCCAGCCACAATCCCTTTCACCGAGTCGGTATCAATAATAAAGCGTCCTTCAAGGTTTTCATTGCTCTTAAGTGCCTCTAAATCAGGAATAGGCGGACAATAGGTAACGTGCATCTTTCGTCCATGGTAATCGAAGGTTTCTGTAAGCAATTCTTGATAGCCACTGTTGTCTTTTATGTTGTAAGATACAGAAGGTGAGTTGTTTTGTTGCTTTACGTAAATTGGGGTGTCAGTTTCAGGGAGCCATTCTGCAATGGTTGTTTTCATCGAATAACGTGTCATCAGGTAAGGGGAGAAGGGAATTTTGGTAGGTTTCATCTTTTTTTCTCCTATGGAGACACAATATCTTCCGCAATTTTTTCGTGCCAGGCCAACATCTTCAATGAAGGTAAATGGGAAATTCTTTGGATGCTCAGAGTCTGCTCCAATTGGGGCATTAAATGCAATGGATTTTTCATTTGGCTCATCTTCCCTTATGTCGATAATAATTGTTCGTCCGTATTTATCAACAAGGTTCAATTTCATATAAAAACCCAAATTATCAGCTCCGAAAGAAGCATCGAACTCTGTAGGATGAACCTCTGCACTATTGAGCATATCAACGTAGTTCGCAGCTTTCAGTTCCAAATCAAGCGGATGATAAATGTCGACCATCTTGTTTTTGTAATCGTAACAGAGCAAAACAATTGATTTTTTGTTGCCATAAGCTGCTCCGTGCATTTCAATTTGATTGTAAACTGAGTCTCCCTTAAAGCTGGTTAGAGCCAGTCTATAGAGGTGGTAGCTACTTGCGAGATGGCCTTTAGAATAAAATACGGGCAGCAGATTTTCTGAAGGCGATCCGTTATAAATTTTTGGATCGTTGCTTTTTCGTGCCGATGAAAAGTAGTTGTCCCGGTCGGTAAAGGTTGGATCAAGACTGATGCAGCTCGAAAAGAAAAGGAGGTAGATTAGCATCCCTAACAATATGATTAGTCGTGATTTCATGGCTTTCCTCCTAGTTATTGTTGATTTCGCTTATAAATTCCTCGATGCATTTCTCATCAATTTTTGAAACACTCTTTTTTGCTCCGGAAATTTTTTTCACCAGAAAGCGCTCGATAAAATTCATTTTCTCAAAAAGAAATTCTCCGCCCATTGGATGTTTGCTTTTGGCATGAACCCTCAATATTTCGGGGAAATTTTTATCAATATTTTCATAAGCTTTCTCAAAAAACATTCCGCAGGTGAAAAGGCCTACTTCTTTTTGCAATAACTCAATCATGTTATTTTCGATGAAAAGTTTGATATCTTTATGGATGAAACCGCCGTAAATAGAACTTCCAATGATTATACGGTCAAACTTTTTTATTTCAACAGATTCGTTTTCAGTAATATTTATCAGTGTTGTATTGCCGTTTGTAAGCTTGTTTTTAATTATTTCGGCTACTTTTTCTGTTGTGCCGTGTTTTGTGGCATAAATAATTGCAGTGTTCATTGCTATTTAAATTGATAGATGATACTTAGTTTCATGTAACTCGAAGTTGGCATCTGATACTCTTTTTTGTTGTAGAAGTCTTCGAATATTTGTGAGCCTTTATAAAAATCGAAACTAGTTCCTAGCCGCGAACCATTTTTAAAGCGAAAAGGCAAGGCAGATATCCCAAGCTGGGCACCTCCCGAAAACTTATTCATACTATATTCAGTTACTGTGCCCGAGTTGCTAACTTTAGGTAGGTTATATTGAAGAACACCTCCAAGTTTTACTGCTACAGTTCCCGGGGCAAGCCAGCGTTTAAAGAGGTTAATGTTGTAGGTTAGTGGAATCGATAATTGGGAAAGAGAGACAGTGCGGGTTCCGTTGTACCCGTGAACAGCATCGTTGTAGGTAAATGTTTGCGGACTAAACATGTAATTGATACCTGCCTGAATATCGTTCCTGCCTAACGGAATTGTTGCATGTCCGCCTGCATGGAAGCCTATTTTTGTTGCGCCGGTAAAGCCATCAACAGGCATATTTTCAATTTGCTGAAGGTCTCGGTTCTCGACAATTCCTCCGTGGTTAGCCCCGGCTTCTACTCCAAGTTTTACCTTTCGGTTTTGATACGCTTCAGTTGCTTTTTGGCTGCTAGCACATCCCGACAAGGCAATTAGAGTGGCGAATAAAAAAGATTGTGTTTTCATAGCTTTGTGTATTTTTTAATTTCGGTTCAAAGGAAACAGATACACAAATTTTAGAGGTCTCACTAAAGCTATTTCAGGTCTCAATAGCAGTTTTTTTAGGTCTCAACTTCTGAAAACTGTTCATAAAATCTCCCACGAAGACGCAAAGTCCACGAAGAAAAATCCTTTGTGCTCTTGGTGACTTTGTGGGATAAAAAGATCTCCTACGATGACTCAAAGCCCACAAAGAAAAATCTTTTGTGCTCCTTGTGTCTTTGTGGGATAAAAAAACTTCCACGAAGACTCAAAGTCCACGAAGAAAAATCCTTTGTACTCTCAGTGACATTGAGAAAAATTAATCATCGAGATTCCCCATTATTTTCCTAAAAATGCCTTCTTTTATTAAGTTGACATTAAAATTTACCAGCAAAGCAAGTTTTATTCCAGTAAGCTTCATGTAGGTAAGTACTGTTTTGTGATGCACTTTTTCAACGTGTTCTACCGATTTCAGTTCAACGATCAATTTATTACCAATAATAATGTCGGCTCTAAAACCTACATCTAAAACAGCATCTTCATAACGGGCAATAATTCCTTGCTGCCGGGTGAATGGGATCCCTCGTTTTTCAAGTTCATAAGCAAATGCAGCTTCGTAAACACTTTCGAGCAACCCGGGACCTAATGTAGTATGGATTTTGTAACAAATATCCACAGCGATCTTTGCTAATTCATTCTCGTTCATCGTTTTTAATTTGAAATTGAAAAGGTAATTTACAAAGATTTTCCTTTCGCAACGAATGTGATGTACACGAAGAAAGTCTCCCACAAAGACGCAAAGTCCACAAAGAAAAAACCTTTGTGTTCCTGTTTGCTTTGTGGGGTGAAGAAATCTCCCACGAAGACTCAAAGCCAACAAAGAAAAATCTTTTGTGTTCTTGGTTTATAGTCCTTGAGCTTTTCGGGCATAGTCGCCAGGAGTTTCGCCTGTGGCATTCTTGAACACACGATTGAAAGTGGCTTTAGAATTGAATCCGCAATCGAAAGCAATAGAAATCAACGTGAAATTTTTATTTTCAGGAAGTGAGCATCGGGTCTTGAACTCTTCGATGCGGTAATGATTGATGAAATCGTAGAAATTCTTGCCTAGCTGGTTATTTATCATTTTTGACAAATATTCTGGAGAAACTGAAGTTAAATCAGCAAGTGAACTTAATGTAATCTCAGGATCCAGGTGTGGCTTTTTCTCGTTCATACATTTTAATAATGAATGGATAAAATCGTTTTCGATCTTGTCGATAGAGTTATTTTTATTGGATAATGGTGTTGATTTTTGCAGGTCAACAGAGATGGGTTTATCTGTAAAAAGATTTCCTTGCCGATGTCCGAAAAAGCCTAATACAATCAGGTAAACCGAACCGAGCACGAAACTTGCCTGGTGCATCCACCGGAACGAAGCCACCGGAAAAACCAAATCGATCAAAAACGAGGAATAAATAATGGTATAAACAACAGCTGACGACACCATAACAATTCGTAGCCATGACAGATCGTACGATTTGGTCTCCGAAAAATATCCTTTGATGTTTTTGTTATATTTTCGAACCATAAGTGCAGACCACGAAAAATAAATTAGCGACGATAAAGCCATAGCTATTATCATGATCGGATAATCTGTGAATTGTTTGAACGATTCACTTTCGTATATTTCTATTCTTTCAGCCGATGAAATTATATAAAACCTTAGAGTAAAGTCAATTAAGCAGACAAAAAACGGAACAAGGTGAAGCAGGTAAATTGGTTTTAATGAAAAATGTTGATCGGTAAGCGATTTTACATACATCCAAATAGCGGGGCCATGGAGCAGTAAGAAAGGGCTCGAAACAAAAATAAATGCAGGGAATGGATAGCTATGTGTCCGGTTGTAAATTTCGAGGAAGCTAAGCAATGTGTTAACCGAATAGAGCAGAAAAAAAACCGAAAGCCAATAATCAGAAACTGTCTTTCGCTTTTTAAGCAAAATCAGCATCGTGATAAGTAACCCTTCTAAAACGCCAAGTAAAATGATGGTCTCCATGAAGAATGCAGATTCGGTTTTTCTGAACAAAGATACTGTTTGTTGGTTGTTTTAAACAATTACACAAGAAAATACGAAAGCAATGTTGAATTCCAATTCTAAGGTAAAAGCTATTTTTTCTGTAACCATTTATTAGATCGTCTTTTATTTGCAAGCCTGTTGATTGAGGAAGATGCAAACTTGTATTTCAATATATACTTCAGTCGATTATTATTAGCTTTGGTTTTTGGTAAATACATGTTGATGAAAAGAAAAATTGATCCTGCTACGATGCATCCTCGCTACCAAATAACCGAGGTTATCCATTCAATTTACACACGGGGAATGACAACCACCTCTGGCGGAAATGTTTCCATAACAGATGATTGTGGCAATGTTTGGATTACGCCTTCTGCTATTGATAAAGGTTCGCTTACCCCTGATGACATTGTTTGCGTAAAACCTGATGGTTCGGTTATTGGCAAGCACAAGCCTTCTTCTGAGCTTCCGTTTCACAAGGCAATCTATAAAATTCGTCCCGATATAAAGGCTGTGATTCATGCGCATCCGTCAGGATTGGTTTCTTTTAGCATTGTGCACCAAATTCCCGAAACAGCAATATCTGGTCTTATGGCTGCTGTTTGCAGAAGAATTGCTTATGCTGAATATGGATTACCCGGTAGCGAAGAGCTAAGTGTTAAGATTGCATCTAAATTTAGCGAAGGGGCAATGTCCGTAATTATGGAAAACCATGGCATTGTGCTTGGCGGTGCCAATATGGTTGATGCGTATCAACGATTCGAAGCCCTGGAGTTTTGTGCCCGGGCAATAATCAATGCACATATCATTGGAAAACCAAATTTTTTGAGCAGTATACAGTTACAACAACATAATGATGGGCATACGCCCGAGATACCTGAGTCTGAAATGCCCGATGATACTACTGCCATTGAAACATTGAGGCATGAAATGTGCAATATCGTTCATCGTGGTTGTCGTCAAGGGCTTTTCTTTGGAGCTATGGGTACTGTTTCGTTGAGGCTTGACGACGATGATTTTCTGATAACTCCCGAGAATGCGGCACGTTGGAACCTTTTACCTGTCGATATGGTAAGGGTAAAAGACGGTTGTTGTGCTCGTGGTTTGCAACCCGATAGCTCAGCTTGGCTTCATCGCGAAATTTTTTTTAAGAACCCTGACACCCGTGTTATTATTAATGCTCAACCGCCTAACTTAATGGCTTTTGCGGTCACTCATAGGCAGCTCGATGTCCGAACAATCCCCGAAAGTTGGATTTTTCTTCGAGATGTTCCTTCATTGCCTTTTGGTTCGCAATTATATCCTGCCAGCGAAATAGTCGATGTCCTTTCTGACAAAATTCCGGCACTTCTGGTTCAAAATGATTCATTTATTGTAACGGGCAAAAAATTGATTCAGGCATTTGACAGGCTCGAAGTGGCCGAATTCAGCGCGCAATCACTTATTATGGCCGAATCGATTGGTAAGCTCATCCCTATTGGTAACGGGCAAATTGAGGATTTACGACGCACTTTTACATAAAAAAAGTCAGGCTAAAAACCTGACTTTCAACGAGCGGGAAAAGGGATTCGAACCCTCGACCCTCAGCTTGGGAAGCTGATGCTCTACCCCTGAGCTACTCCCGCTTATTTACCCCTCTACCTTCAGCTTTGACCGCCAGCCGGCGAAAACACTAAAAGGCTTCGGTAATTGGTGCTGCAAATTTAAAAAACAATTTTAATTCGAAAACCTTTTTGCCATCGTTATTCAATAATTTTCATTTCCGACATAAGGTGGCTGGAGCCAGCATATTTTTCGATGATGAAAAGCATATAACGCATGTCGAGCGAAATGTTCCTGCATTTTTCCGGGTCGAAATCTATGTCGCTCATGGTGCCTTCCCAGCAACGATCGAAATTAATGCCAACGAGGTGTCCTTTGGCATTAATAACCGGGCTTCCGGAATTGCCGCCCGTGGTATGGTTCGATGCGGTAAAACATACAGGCAAGGTTCCGTCTGTAGCAACATACCTCCCAAAATCTTTTTTCGTAATCAACTCCTGTAGTTTAGTATCAATATGATAATCATCAATTCCAAGTGCTGCTTTTTCTGCAATCCCGTCAATTGTTGTATAGTGCCTGAACTTCACTCCGTTGCGGGGTTCAAATCCTTCCACTTTGCCGTAACTTACCCTCAGTGTAGAATTCGCGTCGGGATACATTTGTTTCCCGAGGTTTAATTCAAGTAACGCGTTTACATAGCGTTTCTGCAATGCATTAAGCTGTTGTTTTACATCCCAATATTCGATATTTGTAATGCTCGAGAAGTTTTGTTTTAATGCTTCGAGCAGGCGATATAGTTCGTCAGCTTCTTTTTTTTGTTTGGTTTTTGCCGATGAAGGGTTGGCAGCCATTGCAAGCATGCTTTTTTTGTCACACAGAAACGACTTCATATACAGATTCCTAAGTTTTTTTTCCACATCTTTTTGTGAAATGATTCCTGCAAATGGGGGTGTATTGGCAAGGTTGGGAAGATCTTCAAAATATTTGCTGGTGAGTTTTACAAACACCTCGCAATCAACTTCTTTAGAGTAGTCTTTAAAGAGGTCTTCAATATTGGCCATAGTGACTTCCTGTTGAGTTGAGGCCATGGAACCAACTTTCTCAGCGAACTGGAAATTTCTGAACACATCGGTGCCCCGGTAAATGCATTCGAGATAGTATGTGTAAGCTTTTGAAATCGGGGTGAAAATTGGGTACAGCGAGTCGAAACCGGGAAGGATATTACCAAATTTTTCGTTCCGTATAGTATCAGATGCTACCCATTGGGCAAATTCCTTTTCTTCTTCTTTTTTGCTTTCAATAGTTTTAAGTCGCTTTAAACCAATTATTTCTCCTTGCCATTTTTTCCAACTGTTGCTGGTTGAGGCGTGTTTGGCAGCGTATTTAATCCTTGTCTCATCATCTTTTTCCATGTGGCGCTCGAGTATATCAAGTTTGATGTCACGTATGGCCACGCGGTCGGGATCGGTATCTTCAAGAATAATTTTTACTTCGTGAGAGGGGAGGTATTGTTGGGTAGTGCCGGGGTATCCAAAAACCATGGTGAAGTCGCCTTCCTCGATGCCTGTTATGTCGATCGGGAAAAAGCTTCGTGGGGCATAAGGAATATTTTCAGGGGAGTAATTTGCTGGTTTATTGTCTTTTCCTGCATAAATTCTAAAGAGCGAAAAATCACCTGTGTGGCGGGGCCAAACCCAGTTGTCGGTGTCACCGCCAAATTTTCCGATCGACGATGGCGGAGCCCCAACCAACCTGACATCGGTAAATGTTTCGGTGAGGAAAAGATAGAATTGATTTCCTTCGTAAAAGGGTTTTATATTTGCGTCGTATCCGCTTTTTTCTTTTGCATCGCGCTTTATTATCTCCATATTAATGGCAACCAGCGAGTCGACCGATGCCGGCGATGCCAGTTTCCCTGTACCGTCGAGTACCTTGTCTGTAACATCTTCAATGCTGATGAGAAAGGTTACTGATAAGCCCTTGTTGGGAAGTTCTTCGTTACGCGAAGATGCCCAAAATCCGTTGGTCAGATAGTCGTTTTCGACCGAACTGTGCGACTGGATTTCGCTATATCCGCAGTGATAATTGGTTACAAGGAGTCCTTCGGCTGAGATGAGTTCCCCGGTGCATCCGCCACCAAAGTGCACAATGGCATCTTTCATGCTCGATTGATTTACACTGTATATGTCTTCCTCGGTTAATTCAAACCCCATAGCCTGCATTTCGGCAATATTTTGCTCAAGCAAGGTTGGAATCCACATGCCTTCGCGTGCACCTGAAGCAAAAGGCAAAATGAATAATAAAAAGCTGAATGCTATTTGTTTAGTCATCTGTTTCTTCAATTTAATTTCCTTAAAAAATGGATCAGTCTTCTGAAAAGCCAATGAGCATTTCGCGGTATTCATTGAAAATCTTCGACTTCGAAAGGAAACCGAGGTATTTCCCATTTTCTACCACGGGAAGGTTCCATGCTTTTGTTTTGTTGAATTTATTCATTACCGATTCCATTGTTTCGTGTATCTCGATGAATGCTGGTGGAGCTATCATAATATCACTTACATAGATAGAGTCGTACATGTCGGTATTGAAAATAATTGACCGGATATTTTCCATAATCACCACTCCTGTAAGAATTCCATCACTATCGACTACAGGAAAGATATTTCTTTTCGATTGAGGAACAATTTTTACAAAATGGCGAAGGGAATAATCTTCGTTAACAACTACGAATTCTGTTTCAATCAGCTTGTCGATGTCGAGCATCATCAACACATTTTTGTCTTTGTGGTGGGTTAGCAACTCGCCCCGTTCTGCAAGCCGTTTGGTATAAATTGAATGGGGCTCGAAAACCATAATAGTCAGGTAGGAGATGGTTGCTGTTACAATGAGTGGTACAATAAGGTCGTAACCTCCTGTTATTTCGGCAATAAGGAATATAGCGGTCATTGGGGCGTGCATAACCCCTGCCATAACTCCGGCCATACCAGCCAGCGAAAAATTACTTTCGGGCAGGCCAAGGCTGAAAAATTGATTTAAGGAACTAACCACAAAGAAGCCGGCTATGCTTCCCATCATGAGTGATGGGGCGAAAATTCCCCCCACACCGCCAGCTCCGTTTGTGGCGGCCATCGCAATTACCTTTACAATCATTAGTATCACGAGCAACAATAAGAAAATTATACTTTCGTGGGGAATATCGGTGAAAAGGGAATATTTAAACAGTTCATTGCCTTCGCCATATAGAATGGTGTTGATTGAGTTGTACCCTTCGCCCCAAAGCGATGGAAATAACAGGATGAGTAGCGAAAGCACTCCGCCCCCGATAAGGAACTTGGTGACTGGTTTTTGAAAGCGCTTGAATATCTTTTCTATATATAGTGTCATCCGGGTGAAATAGAGCGAAACCAACCCGCAAAAAATACCCAGGACAATATAGAAACCAATATTTTCAACATTGAAGGCATGGTCGAGATTGAACGAGAGCAGAACCCCGTCGCCCATAAGAAAGTAGGTTAGGGTAGTAGCTGTAACCGAGGCTATCATGAGCGGAACCAATGAAGCCATTGTAAGGTCGAGCATCAATACTTCGAGGGTGAATAGCATGCCTGCCAGCGGAGCTTTAAAAATTCCGGCAATTGCCCCTGCTGCACCGCAGCCAACCATAAGGGTTATTTGTCGGTAATTTAGTTTGAAAAAGCGGGCAAGGTTTGACCCAATGGCCGACCCGGTAAGCACAACAGGTGCTTCGGCTCCAACAGAACCTCCGCAGCTAATGGTTATGGTACTGGTGATCATTGAACTCCACATATTGTGCGGTTTTATCACACTATTTTGCTTCGACATGGAAAACAAAACACGGGTAACCCCATGACTAATATTGTCTTTAATGACATACCGGATAATGAGATAGCATGCCAACACCCCTAGAAAAGGGAACACGATGAACGCAATTCCAACATGAAGAATCAGCCAATCGACCATGGTAATAGAATAATGGATGGCTGTTTTCAATATTATGGCAGCCAGGCCGCTGACTATTCCTACCAGAAGACTTAGTATCAAAATGAAATTCTTCTCGGGAATATTTTTGGCACGCCAGACGGTAAATTTTCGAATCCTGTTTTGTATTGTTTCAATCATTCTGCAAAAATACAAAAAGACATGGGTAAACCGTCTGTTTCTCGAATTGGTAGGTTAATTCTTGACGATTGTTTTCTTATTGGATAGGATAAGTCGTTTTTTCAGCGGGTATCAGTGCCTTGCTAAATCTTCTGCAATGCGAAATTTTACAATCTTTTTTATCAGGTCGAGGGGTAAAGGTTTGTCAATAGGAAACTGAATTGCCCCTTTTGATGTATCATATCCTTCCAGTTCCTTTTTGAAATGAATAATTGGATTAGGTGTGGGATAAAAACCAATGTGCTTTTTGTTGAGGGCATAGTAAACCAGCACCTTGTTCTGTCGAAATGCAGGCATGCCATAGCTGATTGTTTCAATCGCATTTGGTGCTGCTTGTTTTATGGTTTGCCTCATATTTTCTAGCATTTCACGCATGGTTGAAGGTTGTGCTGCGTGATATTCGTCTATGTCTTTGTATTTTTGATTGCTGTTGTTCATGGGTGTAACCAATGTCTTTTTTAAGTTTTCAATTTTCCAGTACTTTCTTTGGTCGTATTAGGATCATCTGTTTGTCTATTCCATACCAAGATAATGAAAATTTGAACGAGGGTATTCATACAAATCACGTTCGTTCAATAAATTTGTCATTTCTAATGTATGTGTGAAAGATTGATAAATTCTGCATAATACAACGCAACCTTCAGGCGGTCTATTTCATCTTCACATTAAAAGCCTTTCATTTATCGGCTTACAATGACCTTGATAATCGAATAAAAGAAAGTTACAGATTATTAGAAATCTTACCATGAAACGAACATTATTGCAGAAAAACGCAAACACGGATGAAAAAAACACATGTGAGTTCCATCCGGTCGAAATCTCACTCAATGAACGACCTTTCGTTCCGAATGATATTCAGTACATTAAAAGTTTTATACAGATGAAAAATTTAATTCTTCTATTGCCTGTCTTCATCTTGTGTATGGCTTGTTCCAACGAAAATGATTGGTTTGCCCCGGCTGAACTGGATAATCCTACGGGTATGGCTGTTTTTTGCCAGACATCAATTCAAGATACCCTAAAATTTGTAGAGTACGGGTACGATGGCAATAAGCTTATAACTGAGAAGTCGATTCAGCAAGGAGAAGTGCAAAGTATTACAACTTATGAATATAATGCTGAAGATCTTTTGGTTAGTGAAATATTAGAGACTGATTGGGATGCAACAAAAAAAACGTATGTTTATAACGATAATAATCAATTAATCAATATTTTATATAGATTCATAAATTACGATAGTACCCGGCAAATAAGTCGTGAAAGTAATAGCGAGGCTCCGCTTGAATACCAAAATAATCGATTGGTTAAACAGTGGGAATATTGGGGGGGCTTTAGTACTTATGAGTACAAGGGAGACAACGTTGTTAAGAGAATTGATTACACTAAATTGGGTGAGAAACATCACATTACAACCTTCTCATATTCAGGTAATTTGTTGATTCAAGAAAAAAAGGAGACAAATGCTGGAAGTTTGCTGTATTTGAAAACTTACAAGTACGATTCCCATAATCGGTTAGTTCAAATACTGGACGGAGAAAATATAATTGAAGAAAACCATTACATCGATAACCAATTGATTGAAAAAAGGACATACTACTTTGGAATCGACCCGGGATTTGATTTTTGTCGTGGAAATTACATATATAAATACACGTTTTAACAACGGTATTAAGTTCCATAATCACTGTTGTCCGGTAAAACTTACGAGATTTCTCCTTTCGGTCGAAATGACGGGCATTCATGGTTTTTTATACAGGAGGGGCTTGGTTGCGGTTTCGCTGCAACCAACCCCCTCCTGATCAGTGCAATAGCCTTTTATCCCGAACGCAATAAAGTAGAGTGAGGGATCTCATATCGCAAATGGTTTGTTATTTTTAATTTACCGGACAACAATGTTCCAAAATACTTTTATCCAATTTTTTATGCGAAAAGGTATTTATCTCTGCCTGTTCCAGATGTGGTGTGCTATGTGCCATCTTTTCTTTCCTTGTTTCAATTTTCTTTTAAAACCAAAATTTTATACATAATTTGGTCAACCTGTAACTTTGAAAAAAATACACCTATGGAAGAATTAGCAGTTGGAACACGTGTAGATCATCCCCGGTATGGCGAAGGAATTGTCAGTAAATCTCATCTTACTGTATATGAGATATTTTTCGAGAGAGGCGGAAAAATTGAATTGACAAAATACAATCCCGATCTTAGGGTTATTGCAGAACCAGAGAACAAACCCCGTACCGGTCTTACCTTGGCCGAGGTCGAAGAAGCTATTTCTTTTGTCCTCGATAAATACCAAGCCATTACACAAATCGTGAAAATCGGAGATAAATGGAAAGGGGGCTCACTGATTATGAAACCCGCAAACCCCGATTTACAGTCCAAAGAGGTGCCCGTGGAAACGTTTTTTCACAAAATCGTGATGGTACGCGATCGCCTCAGGGTGCTCGAGCAGAATATCAACAGCCATCCAAACCTTACCGACGAAGAGAAAGTTGAAATTCAGCAATACATTACCCGTGCGTATGGTTCATTAACCACGTTTAACATTCTTTTTGCTGAAAAAGATGACTATTTTGTGGGCCAAAAAACGAAATAGACATGGTTGCCTAGGAATTTTGCATCAGTCAATATAGCTGATGATTGGTTGTAAATGGATGATAAGCAGGTTATTAAATAACAAAAATGAATGAAATTTCTGGCGTCGGAGAGACGCAAAATATAACCGACGGAGCAGTGCCTTGCCACGACGGACAAGCAAATCCTGTTCATCATTTCCGGTATTGCCCGCGATGTGCTGCCGAGGGAACATTCAACCTTCACGATTATTCTTTCAAATGCCCGGCCTGCGGATTTTACTTTTTCCTGAATGCTGCCGCAGCGGTTACAGCGGTGATATTTAACGATAAGGGAGAGTTGCTTACTGTGAAGCGAGGCGTTGAACCCGGGCGGGGTATGATCGATTTACCGGGTGGTTTTGTCGATCCCGGAGAAAGTGTGGAACAGGCCTTGTTGCGCGAAATAAAAGAAGAACTCGACCTGGTACCTGTTTCAATTTTATATATGGGCTCTTTCCCAAATCGTTACCTGTTTTCGGGCACTACAGTCTTTACCGTCGATTGTGCATTTCGGTGTTATGTAGATGACTTTTCTACTCTGAAGCATCAGGATGATGTTATGGATGTTGCTTTTGCGAGGCCTCAGGATATCGATCTGAAAGCCGTTCCCTTTGTTTCTGTTCAGCAGGTAATTAAAAAATTGATCGATGAACCTTCAAATTTCCGCTAGATTGGAAGCTCTTCGCCGCGAAATGAACGAAGCGGGGATAAGTGCTTGTATTATAAATGGTAGTGATCCGCATTTGAGCGAATATGTGCCGACTCGTTGGGAAAGCCGCGCTTTTATTTCGGGTTTTACCGGCTCGTACGGTTGGTTGGCAGTTACCCAAACGGAAGCCGCTTTATGGACAGATTCACGGTATTTCATCCAGGCCGCTGACGAGCTCGAGGGCACAACAATTCAACTGATGAAAGCCCGCGTGCCTGATTCTGTTTTTGTTGGCGATTGGATTGCTATGCAACTCGAACCCGGGCAAACCGTTGCGTTCGATGGCGACTGTTTCTCGTTGGCCGAATGTATGTTACTGCAGAAAGCGTTCGAACCAAAGGCTCTGAAAATTGAGTCGCGATACGATTTGCTTGATCCTATTTGGGACGACCGGCCGTCTTTTCCTTCGGGGAAGGCTTTTATTCACCCGGTTGAACGGGCCGGTGCGTCGTGCAGGGAGAAAATTACTGCCATTGCTGAAGAAATGCTGAAAAAGGGGGCAGGTATTTCGTTACTTACCGCTCTCGATGATATTTGCTGGACTTTCAATATCCGTGGCACCGATGTGCCATTTAATCCGGTAGTAATGGCTTTTGCGGCCATTGAATCCAGCGGGAAAGTAACCCTTTTTATTGATAAGCAAAAATTTGAACAGGCTGATTTATATGAACTTAAAAAGCAGGGGATTTCGGTGCTTCCGTATAATTTTTTCACTTCTTATCTTTTGGGGCTTAACGGGAGCACGATTCTTATTGACCCTTCCCGGACCAATTTTTCTACTTGGCAATGCATTCGTGAAAACAATAAAATTATCAATGATATTTCTATTCCACAGTTGCTTAAGTCGGTGAAGAACGAGGTGGAAATTGAAGGGATGAAGCAGGCTGCGATCTTAGATGGCCTGGCTCTGCTCAATTTTCAGTTGTGGCTCGAAAAAGCGATTAGAAACGAACCTGTTACTGAGTGGGATATCCGGCTCAAACTTGCCGAATTCCGTTCAAAAATGATAGGCTATAAAGGGGAAAGTTTTTATCCTGTTGTGGGTTACAACGATCACGGCGCGGTGGTTCACCTTCACATCACCCCTCAATCGGCCTATACTCTCGCTCCCGAAGGAATGTTACTGATCGACTCGGGCGGGCATTATGAGTTTGGTACTACCGACATTACCCGTACCATTGCCCTGGGCCCGGTTTCAGAACAGATGCAGGTCGACTTTACTTTGGCGTTGAAAGGCTTAATTGCCCTGTCTGATATCCGTTTTCCAAGGGGAACGTTGGGTTGTCACCTCACGGTGTTGGCTCATAGGGCTTTGTGGATGAATTATTGCAACTATGGGCATGGTACCTCGCATGGTGTGGGGGCTTACCTTAATGTGCACGAAGGGCCGCAGTCGATACGTTTCGACCTTACTAATCAGCCACTTCTTCCCGGAATGGTGCTTTCAAACGAGCCCGGGCTTTATCGCGAAGGTCAGTGGGGCGTGCGAACCGAAAATCTTATGGTTTGTGTTGAGGATACCCACTCTCAGTTTGGCTCTTTTCTCCGTTTCGAAACGATTACCATGTATCCGATTGATACTACGCTCATCGACTTAACCTTACTTGATAAGGCTGAAAAAGAATGGATTAATGAATATAATAAAGTGGTATTCGAGACACTTGAGCCACTGGCCAATTTTAAGCAGCTGCGTTTGCTCGACCGTTTGACCAAACCTGTTGATTATGATTGAGATTGCCTTTTCTGAAGCATATCGCCAAGCGGGAATCGATGTGTGGCTGGGATGCCTTTCGTGCAGTGTTTTGGTGGCTGAAAATGATTTGCTTTGGAGCCAGATCGATACGGTTTGCCGTAAGATGGCATCTGAAATCTGCATTGAAGATATAGCGAAAAACCCTGCCATTGCTGCCTCGCGGCGCGTGTATAAAACCTTTGGCAAAGACCCCGCCCGGTATAGGCTTTCGGCTGAAGCGCTTATGCGCAGGGTGGTGAAGGGCGATGGATTATACCGGGTGAACAATGTGGTTGATATTGTGAATCTTGTATCGCTCGAGACTGGTTTTTCTATTGGCGGTTACGATGAAGGGCTGGTTCAGTTCCCGGTTTGCATGGATGTTGGCAAACCTACCGATGAATATTTCGGAATTGGTCGTGGCTTGCTCAATATTGAATCGCTGCCGGTTTTGCGCGACCTTGCCGGACCTTTTGGTAGTTCCACTAGCGATTCAGTACGAACGGCTGTAAATGCTGCAACCCGGCGTTTCTTTATGGTCATTTTTGGTTTTGGGAACACACAACAAATTGAACCCGCAATAAACCATGCCCGTGAATTGTTGTTAAAATATGCAGGGGCTAACGATGCCGAACATTGGATAATAAAAACATAAAATAATGAAAATTGCTGATTTTCTTCGCTTAACGCTAGTTCAATACGATATCTCGTGGGAGAAAATCGATGAAAACCTTTCTAGGATTGAGACCATGTTGCAGGGATATAACCATCAGACTGATGTGATAATCCTTCCCGAATCGTTTGCTACTGGTTTTTCTACCCAAGCTGCCCAGTTGGCTGAATCATCGGGCGAAAAGGTACTTTCTTGGATGATAAAAATGGCTACAGATTGTAAATCTGCAATTTGTGGTAGTGTTTTTGTCAGCCATGGTGATAAATATTTTAACAGGTTTTATTGGGTCGAGCCGGAAGGTAAGGTGATGTTTTACGACAAACGGCATATCTTTTCGCTGGGTGGCGAAGACCGTATTTTCTCTCCTGGCTCGGAGCAGTTGATTATCGACTATAAAGGGTGGCGTATTTTCCCTATTGTGTGCTACGATCTTCGGTTTCCGGTGTGGTGCCGCAATGTACACGACTACGATTTGCTGATCAATGTGGCTAACTGGCCTGCTGCCCGCAACGAGGTGTGGAAAACGCTGCTTAAAGCCCGTGCCATTGAAAACCAGTGTTATGTGGCTGGCGTAAACAGGGTGGGTATCGATGGTGAAAAAATTGAATATCTTGGCAACTCGCTGGTTGTTAATCCAAAGGGAATAAAAATATTTAAAGCTCACCATCAGGAATGCATAGAAACGGTGACACTCGATTATCATTTTCTTCAACATTTACGTGAAAAGTTTAATACCTTGAAAGATCGCGATCACTTTGAAATTTTGTAATATTTACGGGCAACAACCGGCCCATCGGTCTTTCATTCTACTTTTTGTCCTGACTTTGACTATATGCCAACGAAATAGATTTTCCTACTACCGCGAAGCGGTTATATCTCAATAACCGCGGGCGTTAGCCCGTGGAAGTTATACAACGCTATACACAGCCCCGACAGGGGTTGTACTAAATATCCACAATTTGTAACTTTTGCAAATGAAAACCTGTGTTAACGTCAGGAGATTTATCGACAACAACAGGCTCGCCGGTCTTTCATTCTACTTTTTTTACCACAGCAAAAACTTCACAACATGCATGGTTTGTTTTGGTTATTTGCCTTTATATAAGTTGTTTGGGGCTTAATCACATGTCTGTGGTAATTTGCTCCTGTGTTGAGGGCTATCGTTTCAGCCGGAAGTGTTGTACTTTTACCATTACATAATTGATTTTTTTTGGGTAATGGGGTTTTGGCGTGTAATGAAAAATATCGTAGTATTTGTAATTCTTTGGGCAGTGAGTCTTTGTGCTTTGGCTAAAAAAACTGATTCACTGTTTGATGTGCTTGATAGTGAAATTGCTCAAAGTGCACATTATCAGGAATTACGCGAGGGGCGAATTCAAAGTTTGAAGAAACTTTACGAGGGTTCAGTTGCTTCGCCCGAACAGTCATTTATCATTGTATCAAAGCTATGTGAAGAGTATAGGGCCTATACTTTCGATTCTGTACTTTTTTACCTCGATAAGAAAATTGAAATTGCCAAATTGCTGAAAGATAATAATTTAGTAGTTGAGTCGAAGTTGCAGCTTGCCGACATATTGTCGGCTACCGGAATGTACAAAGAAGCAGGTGAAGTAATCAATGAGATTGAACGAATCCAATTGCCCGCTGGTTTATTGGCTAATTTCTATCAAAGCATGTGGCTGTTGCACAACCAGGTGTGGCATTCAACCCGCAGCAGTGCTTCGTTGCCCGATTTCCAGTCAATTTCGGCAGCTTATAAAGATTCGTTATTGGCTCAGCTAACGGTTGGTTCAATGCCCTATTTGCGGGCCAAAGAAATGCAACTGTTTGAAAAAGGGGATATTGCCGGTTCAAGGAAGATTCTCGAAGAAATAATGAAAACCCTTCACCAGAGCACGCCCGAATATGCTTTTTTTGCCTACCGTATGGCCATGACCTACAGGGCAGAGAAGAATCTCGAGGCCGAAAAAAAGTACCTCGCCCTTTCGGCCATTGCCGACATACGTTGTGCCATAAAAGATAACGCCTCGCTTACCTTGCTGGCAATGATGCTCTTCGAAGAGAAAAAAATAAACAAAGCATACGATTACATCCAGTTTTCGCTGGCCGATGCCGTGTTTTTCAACGCTCCCCTGCGTTTTGTCGAAATGTCGGGCATATTACCGGTGATCAACGAAGCCTATCAACTTAGGAGCGAAAAGCAGAAAAACCTGTTGCAAACCAACCTTTTTTTAATAAGTTTCCTTACTATTTTTCTTATCATGTCGTTGGTTTTCATTTTTATGCAGATGAAAAGACTGGCTCGTGCCCGCACACACCTCGAGGAAGCCAACAGCCAACTGAACGGGCTTAACCAGGAGCTGAGTTTAATGAATAGCCGGCTTAATGCGCTTAACAATCAACTGCTTGAATCGGATCATGTGAAAGAAATCTACATTGGTCATTTTCTGAGCCGCTGTTCGGGGTACATCGACAAACTGGAAAATTACCAGAAAATGGTGAACAAGATGGTGGTGGCACGAAAATTCGACGAGCTATTTTCAACCACAAAATCAAGTCAGTATATCGATAAAGAGCTCGATGAATTTTATCATAATTTCGATACAACATTTCTTACCATTTATCCCGATTTTGTGCAGCAGCTCAACTCGTTGCTTCATCCCGACGAGCGGGTACAACTGAAGAAGGGTGAATTGCTGAATACCGAATTGCGTATCTATGCCCTTATCCGACTGGGAATTACCGATAGTTCGAAAATTGCATCGTTGCTCCGCTATTCAGTGAATACAATTTATAACTATAGGGTGAAAATCAAGAACAAAGCTTCGGTTCCGCGCGACGATTTCGAATCGATAGTGATGACCATTGGCGCATATTCAACGTAGACCGGGCACATTACCCCTTGGCAGCGTGAAGATCGGCACAACTGAATTTTAAGAAAGTTATCCGTTTTTTTGCCAAGCAGCGCAGCTGCACTCATGCCTATCGCAATTTTCAAAAAACAACGTTTGAACACTACTCCTCCAAAAAAAGGCAAAGGGGCAGGGGAGTTTGTTGGGCTTTGGTGGATAATTTGTCATTCTAGTAGCAAGGTTAAAAGTTTGGTTTATAAGATAAAAGAAATAAACAGCATGGTGTGTGATATTTTTCTCAGATTATTTGTAACAGGCAGTAAAATTGTAACTATTTTTGAAAGTAGACATAAAATTTAAAGCCACTATTTTATTTAACTTAAATTTGCGAAGGATTATTTTACGATTTTAACCAAATTCAAATGCATCAGAAGTGGAACTTGTTGAGCAAGAGTTCACAGTTAAATACACTAATAAAATAATAACGAATGAACAACGAAGTATTGAATGTGACACTCGATGAACTTAAAAAAAGGTATCAAGATTATCAGCATCAAGTTGAAATGTCCGTTATAGATAATTACCCATTTATTATACAGGTAGAAGCATTGACAGTAAGCACGGACGAAAATGATCATTTAATAGTGCAAAATGTTAAATATCCAACTCAGTTTTCCAATAAAGCTGTTGATGAAATTTTGACATTGACTTTCAAAAATGGAAATGGAGAAGCAGTTATTCCCAAAGTTTATCCCCAGGCAGTTTGGTATAAGGAACAAATGAATAATATCGAAGAAACTATAACTCAACTTGAGCAACTATAAAATTCATGTTACAGGAAGGACTTTATGAACAACTTATAAGTAAGATAGTTCAATCTAAGCTTAATGCGCTTGATCGAAAAACATTCTATATAAAAGAAAGTGAGATTGATAAAAATGAAGCAGCCCGAGTGTTCTCTCAGTATTTGTCAGAAATAATTCGTTTTGGTCTAAATCAAATTTCTGGAGACAATAGTATTGAGAAACAAATAGAACTTTCGAATAAAATAATATTTCTTCTAAAAACAGAGTTGAATGATGAAGAGTTTGATCAGGATTTAATTGAAACCGAAGCAAAAATTCTTTCAGCCATTTTTTCAAAGATTGATTCATCTTTTTCTGATTTTGAAAAGCATATTAAAGAAATAACGCCATATACAAGGCTGTCTCAAAGCGAATTATTTACTGGAAATAATTCAGGCATTTCACTTGAAAGTGAGATCAAAAAAGAGATTTTATCATCGGATAGAATAAATTTTCTGGTTTCATTTATTAAATGGACAGGCATTAGGATCTTTGAAAAGGAATTATTTGAATTCACAGAAAGAGGTGGTCAATTAAAAGTGATTACAACCTCCTACATGGGAGCTACAGATTTAAAAGCAGTTGAATTTTTATCTGGATTGAAAAACACTGAAATTAAAGTTTCATATAATACAGATAATGAGAGATTGCATGCCAAGGCTTATCTATTTTTTAGGAATACTGGCTTTCATACGGGTTATATTGGCTCATCAAATATATCTCGCTCTGCATTGACTAATGGGTTGGAATGGAACCTTAAGGTTACAACAAAAGAAGTTGGGCATATTATTGATAAATTTAAAAAAACATTCGAAACATATTGGCAGGATAAAGAATTTGAATCATTTAATAAAGCTAAAGACAGTGAACGACTAAGAGTTGCCCTTAAAAAGGAAAGAATTTTTGAAAAGAATAATCCTGCAGCCTATTTTGATATTAATCCATTTCCATTTCAGGAAGAAATATTAGAAAAGCTAGAGGCAGAAAGAAAGGTACATAATCGGTTTAAGAATCTAATTGTTGCAGCTACAGGGACTGGAAAAACGGTTATTTCTGCCTTTGATTTTAAAAACTTCCAAAAGGAAAATTCTAAGGCAAAACTTTTATTTGTTGCACATAGAAAGGAAATATTACTACAAGCGCAATCCACCTTTCAAGGGATTTTGAGGAATAATAATTTTGGCGAATTATGGGTTGATGGAATTGAGCCCGAGAAATATGACTGTATTTTCGTGTCAGTTCAAACGCTGAATAATCGTATTGAAGATTTAAACCTTTCAGACTCATTTTATGATTTTATTATTATCGATGAAGTTCATCATATAGCGGCGTCTAGCTATCGGCCAATTCTAAGTCACTTTAACCCAAAAATTCTACTGGGGTTAACAGCTACTCCAGAGAGGATGGACGGTGAAGATATATTGAAAGACTTTTCTAATTGTATTGCAGCTGAAATTAGATTACCAGAAGCATTAAATAGAAGACTTTTATGTCCTTTTCAGTACTTTGGTATTACAGATAGTGTTGACTTGTCAAATGTTACATGGCAAAATGGAAGATACTTACCAAGTGAGCTTACACGAATTTATACTCAAAACGATATTAGGGTTGGAAATATAATTTCGACCCTTCATAAATATTTAAAAGACATAAATGACGTAAAAGCACTTTGCTTTTGTGTGACACAAGAACATGCTCAGTTTATGGCAGAAAAATTCACTTTGGCAGGATTAAAGGCAAACTATTTGGTTAGCTCAAGAAGTGAATTGAGAGAAGAATTAAGAATCAAATTCTTAAACAAGGAAATAAATTATCTTTTTGTTGTTGATATTTTTAATGAGGGAATTGATATACCTGATATTGATACTGTATTATTCTTAAGACCCACTGAAAGTTTGACTGTTTTTCTTCAGCAACTTGGTCGAGGGTTAAGATTATCAGAAGGTAAAGAGTGTTTAACTGTTTTAGATTTCGTTGGCAATTCTAGACCAGAATATGATTTTGAAGGAAAATTCAGAGCATTGGTCGGTAGGACAAATACATCAATTAAAAAGGAGCTTGAAGATGATTTTCCTCATTTGCCTTTAGGTTGTACGATTAATTTGGAGAAAAAAGCAAAAGATTTCATTTTGCAAAACATACACAATGCTACATCTCTTAATATTAATCAATTGCTAAATAAAATACGCAATTTTAAATACCAATCAACTTTACCCCTTTCGCTTAATAATTTTTCTAACTTTTACCATATTCCATTGCAACTTATATATAAGAAGGGCGGTTGGAAAAGATTATGTGCAAAGGCTGAACAAATAGATGATTATTCAACAACTAATGAGAGTGAGATAGTAAGGGCAATTAGTAAAAAGTGGCTTTCATGTAATTCAAATTCATATTTTAGATTTATATTATCTCTCGCAAAAAAGAATTTTCAATTTTCTTTTTTTACCTTGAATGAAGAAGAAAAATCGATGTGCTTAATGCTTCATTATGATATCTGGCAGTTAGCTGGCGGGTTTAATTCGTTAGAAGAGAGCATTAAATCAATTGGAAAAAATGAAGTATTGGTTCAAGAGATTATTGAAGTCATTGAAATATTAATTGATAAAATTGATTATCTGGAAACTGAGATCAGTCTACCCTATACTCAGCCTTTAAAACTTCATAGTAGATATACTCGGGAGCAAATTTTATCTGCATTCGGATTCAATACATTTGATAAGAAAAGTGAAATCAGAGAAGGAGTTGCCTATTCAAAAGAAAAGAATACAGAATTATTATTTATTACATTGAATAAATCAACTAAAGACTTTTCTCCTACCACGTTATATGAAGACTTTGCATTAAGTGATAAGATTTTTCACTGGCAAACACAAAACACAGTTAGCCCCGAAAAAGGGAAGGGATTAACCTATATTAACCATTTCAAAGAAAAAAAGAGGATTTTGCTTTTTGTTCGTGAGAAGAGCGAAGATGAATATGGCAATGCAATGGCCTCGGTTTTCTTAGGTGAAGCAAAGATTATTGAGCATTATGGCTCAAAGCCTATGAGTATAAAATGGGAATTAAAGGAAACTATGCCGCCATATTTATGGAAATATTCTGTAAAGATGGCTGTTGGATAGTTTCAGATAGACAAAATAACATTATTAATATCTTTTTGATAAACATTCTTATGGATATAAAAAAGCGTCAAAGCATTGACAGTCAGGTTTCTTATTTAATCGGTATATAAAAGAGAAAATTAGTTATAGGGTTTTTAATGTTGAAAGTAATAATCCTTTTTATCTTGACGATAAGAAGGTTAAATCGTTATCCTGTGATTCGATCATATTTGAGGATGAATCAAGTCTTCTTTGGGATAATGTTTCTAGCATTTATGATTTGGTGAGCATTCTGATATGGCTTGAGGATTGGTTAAAGGCAGAAGAATTAACGCGAATTACAATTCGGTGGAGTGTCAATGATCTTGAAGATATTGCCCAACAAAAAGAAAGAAGTGAAAATCTTCCACTGGGATCAATTTATGATCGGAATAAATTTATTGATACACTTCATCTTTTGAGAAAAAATCATGATTGCAATTATGGAATTACATGGTACGATATAGGTTTCTATTTAGATGAATTTTGTAAGCTGCAAGATAAATCTTTATGTGACTCATAGTCCATTGACACGTATCTTTCTCTTCCCTTCTTTTGCCGTAAAAAAATATGGCAACCAATATCCGTTTTCATTATCTCTATCGCGATTCGGGCAACTATAAAAAGTTCGGGCATCGCGATTATTCCAACCCGGAGAATCTCACCATTGAAGAAGCCGAAAAACAAATCAGGAAACATTTAATCGACGGGGAGTTCTTTTATCCCGAGCAAGTAGGCATTCCCAAATTCCGCTTTCACCGCTACCTCGACGACTACTCGTGGTACGAGTTCTGTGAACTTGAACGGGTTGAGGGGCGGTGCAGTAGGGTGACTATTGGTGAACTGATCGAAAAACTCGCCATTGCATTTCTGTAGAACACTAATCGGGCTGAAAGCCCAGCTTACTTTAGCCCAATGGCAACGCCTTGGGTTTAATAATTACACGATTCAACTCGGCGCCCTGCAAGGGCAAATTAATTGTTTGCAACGATTAACCTGCCCCTTCGGGGCGCTAACCAAATATCTTTTTGAATATGATATTCATATTCTATTCTTCCGGGGCCTAACATTCACATCACCTTCTACCCCCGAAGATGCACTTTCGAAAACCAATGGCGTTTGAAATTCGCTGACCTTAAATTACTTTAACGATGACGTTTGCAGTTGTGCCTCCATATTTGCCATCCGTTCAAGCAATTCATTCAGTGCTGTTTTTAGTTTATCGTTTTCAGCTTTTAATTCCTTAACCGCATTGACTAAAGCCACATTCACCGGGTGCATGTTAAAATCGAGATAACCGCTACTGTTTTCATTGACAGCCTCGGGGAAGATGGCTTGCACCTCCTGAGCCACAAATCCTATTTGTTGTTCATTGGAGTTTAATTGCAACGGGTTGTCTTTCTTGTAAGTAAACATCACTGGTTGCAATGCTACAATTTCGTTGAGTCCTTTTGAATATTGTCCCTGAATATCTTTCAACCGCCTGTCGGATAAATTCGACCAGCTTCCGCCACCCGTTTTGGCTGCTGTACCCGAAACGGCTAACGTATAGGTCGGTGCATCAACACCAATACCAACATTGCCGTTCTTTAATACAGTAAGTGCATTGCTCCTGTCTGCTGAACTTGTACCGTTACCAACAACAAAAATCCGGTTTGTTAAAATCAGCGTGTTTGGATTACCGGCATACGTTGTGTTATATAACCCAACAACTGTTTCGCAAAGCGAAGGCGCGGTGGTTGAATATCCGCAGGCAAATGAATATAGCCCTGAAGCAGTTGAATTTGATCCCATGGTAGTAGAATAATTTGCAGAGGAGGTGGTATTATTTCCGAATGCCATGCTCCCAAGCCCTGAGGCAGTAGAAGAAAATCCTGAGGCAAATGAATAGGAACCCGAAGCTGTACTTTGATAACCAAAGGCAACAGAAGCTGTTCCGGAGGCCGTTGTTTGGAATCCGAATGCCGATGAATAAGATCCTGAGGCTGTAGTTGAATTATTAAAAGCCGCCGATGAGCTTCCTGTTGCATTGGTCATATAGCCTTCTGCAAAAGAATAATTACCGGAAGCCTCTGTATAATATCCTATTGACGATGAAACTGTTCCTGTTGAAGATGCATGGGATCCTAAGGCGATTGAATAATCCCCCACGGCAGAACAAACATTGTTTGCAGCAAAGGAGTAATCGCCCGATGCAGTACAGTCATACCCAAAAGCTACAGAATAATTTCCAATAGATTCTCTGTTCCATTGTGTGCCTGTTGCTTCTCCTGCCCTAAAGGCAGCCCTGTTAGGATACCACAACATTCTAACAGAAGTCAAAAGTGTAGGAAGTTGAGCCGGGATAGTTGTGTTAAGCGTTCCGCTAAATACAACTGTTCCGCCATTCGAAAAACCTGTTCCGTTAAAAAGAAAAGCACTGTTGAAAGGAATTGCTCTAACACCTATGGCCTTGTTGGTATATGCATATTCTGTACCTGTTGAGCCGCCTGTTTCCCAGGGGCCTGCCAATGGTGTTTGCCACGAAGTATACCCATTTGCATCTGAAGTTAGAACTTTTCCTAAGCCCTGTGTTCCATCCTGAATAAGCAAATTGTTGTAAAATGCTGCTACCGTTCCTCCTGCATTATAAAACGAAGCGGCTAATCCAACACCCTGATTCTCTGCCCGGAATGTCGGATACGATGTGCTATTGTTTGTTGCAGCCACAGCAATTTCATCTGTAGTCAAAACCTGAAACCGTCTTAAATCGGCAGCAGGATCTTTCCCAATTCCAACTCTTCCGGTATTGAAGTATATATTTGCACCAGAAGGTGTCCAAATACTTGTTCCGGTTAAATCGTCTCCGGGTAACCAGGTAGTACCGTTCCATTTCAATGTTTGTCCGGTTAAAGCGCTTTGAGATGCAATTTTCAGTGGCGCAGTTGATGTTCCGTTCCCTTCAAGGGTTGCATCGGTCTGAACCGTTTGTGTGCCCCAGTTATCGCCCAAATCGGTAAGTGGAAGCGTTACTGTACCTCCACCCTTTGAAAGGGTTAAATCATAACCTGCAAGTTCAAGAGTTTGAATTTCATTAGACGGATCATTGTCTGCATCGTCGACATTGTCATTTTCAACCGTTAAGGCATGTTGCGCATAAGGCACACTCAAGAGTTGACTGGTACCCATCAATATAAATGATGTTCCTCCAGCAGGGTCAAACTCAACGTTGAAAAAGTAGATATTATTTGCCCATTCAATTGAAGAGAATGAGCCGATGACTTTCGTGCCAGAGCCAATTTCAAGATCGACCAGACCAAATGCATTAGTCGTTTTGGTATGGGTCTCGGTAAAAACTGCGCTCCCAGTAGCGCTCCCGGGGATAATACTGATGCGGAAAGAGACCATTCTATTTGCCAACACATTGCCTGAAGCATCGCGAGCTACTGCCTGATACTTGAATGCTTGTGGAACCTGTGATAATACTGTAATGCAGAGCATTAACACGAATATTGATATACTAATTTTTTTCATCGCTACAATTTTAATGTTGTCAATTGGAATAAATTTTTATTCGGTTTTTACGATTTTGAATGTTTGAAGAGGTAACATTCTGTCGGAATAAAACCGGATCATATAATTTCCGGAAGGGAATTGCTTCATTAGAATCTTTTCCAATGGATTCATGATTTTCTTTTGGTACAACATTTTTCCGGTAACATCATAAAGCACAAGATTGATTTCCATTTCCAGCCCATTTGTTTGGGTTTCAATGGAAAGTTCTTCTGAGAAAGGATTGGGATATACTTTCAGTTTCAAGTTACCGATTGAAAGTTGATCGATGGCGGTAACTGCAAGTTTGCTCTGATGAAAGCCTTGGGTTAGAGCAGAATTTTCGGACGAGAAAGTTTCGACCATGGGTTCACCAACAGTCCAGCTTAACTGATAGCCGGCATTTTCAACCGACCTACCTGTTGCTGAGATTACCTCCTGTGCATTGCAAAAACTGATCGAGCATAGGAAGAAGACAAGAAGGGTAGGTGTTTTATACATGTTATTTATGATTTATAATCAGAAAGTTATGGATTATGTTTTGAAAAAGAATGAAATCAGGGTATTATTTCTTATTTTTAAGTATTCACCACATTTGTTTCAATTTCAAGAAAAATGGCTACCACAGAACAAATAGAATCATTGATTCAATCTCACTTTTCAGGAATGATGAACGTTTTGCGACCGTAGCTCTGCAAATTACCGTTTACGAAGCTGGTTGGGAAACTCTCCGGGATATTCGGTATATAGCATAACTATTTTTCTTGTTTATATCTTTCGGTTTCCTTATTTTGGTGCCACTAAAATTTCAGGAGCCATGAAAAAATCTATTTTACCTTCACTTTGCCTGTTGTTCTTGGTTGGAACACTAGCTTGTAATAACGATGACCTGATTCCTGAACAAAAGGAACTTACCGCGGGCTCCCCTAATCAAATTCGTGCAACCATTGATGGGGACGATTGGGTGATGTACGAAGCCGACTCGCTCAATACGCTAATCGATTGTAATTATGCTTTCTTCCAGTTCGGGCGGTCTGTACTGTCGTCGGAGTATAATCCCGAAGAATCAGACACATGTATGTTTATCCAAGGGAGTTTAAATAACCATTCCATAAGCTTGGAATTTCCTTTTCCTAAAAGTGCCGGCTCATACAATATTCTGCGGTACCCCGGCTTGTCGGAGGATCCTTCAGCCTGTTATCAAACTAAATTACAAAACATTGAAGGTTCTGTTTCCGAAATCTACGATACGCATGACATCTTGGCCGCACCGTCATCCTTTTTGCCCGTAAAGACAGGCGAAATAGTAATCACCCGTTTCGACACGAAAAACCGTTTTGTTAGCGGAACATTCTGGTTTAAAGCCTATGGATACTACTTGGGAACCGACGAAAATTATCATGCACTAAACGACACGGTTGAGGTTACCAACGGCCAATTCTGTTATCACTGGAATGCTACGTTGGACATTTGAACCGGGGTTAATTTCACTTGCTACTTCTAGCTTTTACGGGTGGTAGCACTTAGTCGTTAAATTGCAACCGAAGACGACTGTTGTTAAATTTTATGGTAGAAATGTTAGTTGGTTGAATGCAATTTTGGCGAACTCTTCGTCGATCGGGAGTTGCAGCACGTAGGTAGCAGATTTTTCGAACCTAGGAAAATAGATTTTGCCGTCGATACGATAACCCGGTTCCAATGTTGTTTTGCGTACGGTACTGTTGGCCCACATGTTGCGCCGACTTTCGGTTTCGGTCATGATGGGGGCGTTGGCCTCGTCAAAAAGCAGGGGCGCAGCTACTAAAATTCCGGGATCGGCATGGCGGAAATGGTTGTGGTGCAGAATCTCAGCATCGCCGGTGCTGGCGGCAACTACGGCGGCGGTTGCCACTACGGCGCCAGCAACTACCACGGCGCCAATGGCAGCATTTTTGGCATCGGCTTCATCTTTCGACTCTTTTTTGTCGATATTCAGCAGCATGGTTTCGGGGTCAATAGCTTTGTAGATATTGGCAGGACCGCTGTCGTACCGTGTTTCGTGAAAGCAGAAATTCACAGGATCGACCAAGTAGCTCATATTCGAACCGTTAATGACCGATACGTCGAAGATATTATATTCGGGAGTTGACCGGTCATAAGCGGCTTCAACCACAATCCCGGTAACGGTGTCAGCGGCAAAAGCTTGTCCGTAGTTCCAACGAACATTTTCAGATACGGGATTCATGCGAATAATTGACCGCGGGCTGGCGCACGAAGCCAGCAGAATTACAGCTGTGGCAACAACTATAGAAGAGCGAAGGGTAAAATGTGTTTTCATCCGAATATAATTTGTTTTTTAAGGTCGGATGGAACTCGCATGTAAATATTAGCTAACGCTGAACTTTGTTTCATCCGTGTTTCCCGACAAATCGGGACAAGTCGTGTTTGTAACGAACATGCTCGTTTCATAGGCAATTACGTGTGTTTTTTTGACGGAAAATGTTTCAAATCTGTTACATTTTACGGGAGAAATGTTAATTGGTTAAATGTGATTTTGGCGAACTTTTCGTCGATCGGGAGTTGTAGTATATAGGTTGCGGGTTTTTCGAAACGAGGGAAATAGATCTTACCATCGATCCGAGTACCCGGTTCCAGAGTTGTTTTGCGTACGGTTCCGTTCATCCACAGGCCGCGCTGGCGTTCAGCTTCGTCAACGGTCTCAAACGAGGGGTTTTGGGTGCCGCCCACTTCTTCTGATTCCTTTTTGTCGATAGTCAACAGCATGGTTTCGGGGTCAATAGCTTTGTAGACATTGGCGGGGCTGTTGTTGTACTGTTTTTCGTGAAAACAGAAATTCACAGGATCGACCAGGTAGTTCATGTTCGATCCGTTAATAACCGATACATCGAAAATGTTATACTCTAGAGTTGACCGGTCATAAGCAGCTTCGACCACAATTCCAGTAACGGTGTCAGCGGCAAAAGCTTGTCCGTAACTCCAGCGAACGTTTTCGGAAACGGGATTCATGCGAATGACGGCGCGGGGAGAAGCGCACGAAGCCAGCAGAATTACTGTTGTGGCAATAACGATGGACGCGCGAAGGGTAAAATGTGTTTTCATGGTTGAGAATTTTGTGTTTTCATGGCTGACTTATCATAACAAAAGTAATGCCAGAGTTTATTTTTTTTGAAGGTATGTTTATTATATGGGTATAAAAAACACCCAAACCAGAGATATGGAATGGGTGTAACTAAATCTAAATAACACTTCTATAATGATGTAAAAAAACGATTCATAATTAATTTTCTATACTATCGAGGCGTTTTTCAAGCTCCTTCATTTTCTTTTTCAATTCTTTTTGTTCCTGTTTAAGTTTTTCCTTTTCTTTTTTCAACTGATCGTCATCCAATTGGTTTTTGTTTTTCTCGCAGGATGACGGAATTGGCTCGTCGATAGAGTCGAATTCAATTTGTCCCATCGAGTTTAGCGCAACCGAAACGCCCGAGAGTGCTGCTTCTATAATGCCTTCGACATCGATGCTGCCCACAACACTGGCGGCAATGTCGAGCCCGGCAGTAGCAGCCGCAACAGTAGCCTCGATGGTTGCCTGGTCGATCCCCTCGGCAGCCATGTCGGTGCGTATGTCGTGTTCAGCCTCTTTGCGGGCCTCTTCAATTTCACGCATAGCTTCGCGCATGTCGTTCCGTATCTCTTCCTGATCTATTTCCCTGCGGGCATTTTCAACTTCGATTGATGCCTCGCGCATGGCAGCGGCTGCTTCTTTCATGGCCTCTTGCACAATTTCACCCACGTTGATTTCGGTAAGTGCGGCATTGATTTCTGCCATCATCTCGGCCGAAACCTGCTCATCTTGTTCCGACATGGCAATTTCTACCGCTGTTTGAAGCTTCTGCTTTTCGGTTTCAGAAGCCCGCGTGGTTTTAATCAACTCTTCCATCTCGGCGTATACGCTATCACGGGCAGGCAACGTTGTGGTGTCCATTTTAGCAATAGAAACCGGGTTCTGGGCCGAATCGGCTGGTGCTGTTTTTACTTGCGGCCTTGCGGTAAACGATGCAAGTATCAACCCGGAAACGATAATTCCGGCTGCAATTAATCCTTCAATAAAATTTGTTTTCATGGCTATTTCTTTTTGTAAACGTTTAATGCGTTGCAATACACTTCCCTTTTTCGACGAGTAGGCCATGGCCAAATCGGCCTGTTGGGCTTGTTGAATTTGAAACATGGCAAGTGTTTTCACATAGGTTCTTTTATCGCCTGTTGCCACAATGGCTAAGTTGTCGCAGCTGTTTTCGCGCTCGGCCCGAATTTGAGCCGAAACAACCCATACGGCAGGATGGTAAAAGAACAAGATTTCTACAATGGATTGTATAATATTGAATAAGTAGTCGTTTCGTATAATATGCGCCAGTTCGTGGGCAATAATAGCTTCAATTTCTTTTGAAGTTAAGCCTGTGAAGGCCGTAACCGGGAATAGGATGATGGGTTTCAGGGTACCCAGCGTCATGGGAACCTTGGCTAAGGGCGAGAAAAAGGCTTCGATTTTACGACGTAGTCCCATTTTTGTTGCCAGTTCTTGCAACTTGTGATACCATTCATCTTCGATGGGCAATAAACGCGACGTACGCAAGCGCTTGGCAACGATGAACCCTGCAATTAAACGGGCAATCAGCACGAACATACCAATAAACCAAATGGTACAAATGAAGGGGAAGTTGCGCTGGAAGAAGGCCCTGTTTTTTATGGAATTCAGGTTTAAGGTAAGCGGTGTTTGTTTTACGTCTGAATTAGCTCCTTGAATTGTAAAGGCCTCCAACTGGGTGCTCAGATAGTTGCGGTTACTCATCATCTGTGCCTTTAACGCTTCTTTTTCTGCAGCATATTGGTAGGAGCGGTAAAACGTTATACCCGACCATAACAAAATGCCCAGTAAGGCAGCAAACGAAAGAAAGTATTTGATTTGTGCACTCTTTTTTCTGATCAGGAACAATACAATGGCCAAAGCTACTGCTACTACGGTAGCCTGCCAGATAGCGTGAACAAGGGTCCAGCCCAACGCTTCGATGATTTCAGGGGCAAGGTATTTCATAAGGGTTGTTCTTTTTCCATTTGTTCAATAATCCGTTTGATCTCGGACAAATCGCGGGCACTTGTTTTCTTGTTTCCAAGAAGTTGCATTGCCAATCCCGAAACCGAGCCCGCAAAAGCCGAGTCGAGAAAACGATCGAGCAGCGTGCCTCGTGTTTCTTCTTTTTGGTAAACCGGGTAGTACAGGTGGTTTTTGCCGTTGGGTTCCCTGCGGAGCAACCCCTTTGACGTCATGTTCTGCATAATTTTCAACGCCGTGGTATAACCTACGTCTTTTGTTATGGCCAACTGTTCGTGAATTTCTTTCACCGTTAGCGGTTGGTTCTCCCAAAGCAGGGAAAGAATCTCCAACTCGGCAGCTGTGGGTGTGGGTTTTGCGTTTTCCATTTTTACTACGATTTATGTCGTACAAATATATACGACTCTTGTCGTAGTTGCAAGTTTTTTTTTCAATTATTTTTCTTAAGTTCATAAGTGCATAGGTTCATAAGTTTGAAGGAAGAAGAAGCGAAGCTGAAAATCAGGTTAATGCGAAATGAATAGCTCCGGCATTTATGCTGGAGATTGGATGAGTAAGCATATTAACCGGCCGCGGTAGAATGTTGGCAATTTCGGTAATATGTGATCGGGCGGAATTTTCAGAATGTATTTAAGTGCATATACGCGGGTAGGGACTGCATATTTGTTTCTTTCGCCTCGAGCCGGCGGAGCTCTTACGTTATTGTATTGAAACAATAAAGTAAGCAAGCAAATTCAATGAAAAAATAAGCTTCCCCCCGCTCTTGGTTTTCTTACCGTTTCAGCACTTTCTTGATCTGTGTTTTATCCCCGTTAATAATTTGAATGAAATAGATTCCTTCAGGAAGTTTGTTAAGGTACAGTTCATTTTCTGAGGCCTTGCATTTGTGCACAATTGCTCCGGATGAAGTAAAAATAGTAATCTCCTCGGTGCCCGATAAGCCATTTAATTTTAGTGTATTATTGAAAGGGTTGGGGTAGGCGTAGCATGTGGACGTTGTAAAGGTTTCTGCATTGTCGGGTACAAGGCATTTACTTTCAACGAAATGGGCTTCATGCTCATTGGTGATTTCAAATTTCCAGATTCTTGGCGAAAAGCAATAGTTGGGACAAGCATTCATGCCTTTTGAAAAAGTAAGGTATTCAGTGTTTTCTGTTTTCGAGTATTGAATGTCGTTCGTGCCTTCGTCGCTGCAATCAATAGGAACTAGTTCTATCTGATAGCCATAGTATTCGGCTAAAATAACGCCTTCAATTTTTTCTATTTTTTTAATAACCGGGGTAAGGTTTAGCGTGAGCGGGCTTTTTATAACAATGAAATAATCTGCTCCAAGGTCGAGTTTATGGTCGAATGCAAAAGAATAGGTGTTCAGGATTGAATCCAAGGTTTCGTTTCCCGATCGAATGCTGTCGTTGATAATTGTGTGCACCCATTTTGTTAATGGATTAACCTTGATTGATATTACAGAGTGTTCAGCCCAAACATGAATTTTGTATGTATTGAAAAGCGTATCTGCAATGTTGTTGTTCTGCGACAAATAAATAGAGGATAAGATGTTGAGATATTTGTTTTTCAGCTCGCTTGGAACAAAAACACTATCGGCAAAGCGATGTTGACTGTCTTGTTGGATTTCGCGGACAGCAAGTAACTCTGCATCAAAATTGTAATTGTTTTTGATCCATTCGTTTGGTTGCCAGTCTTGAGCCCAAAGCGTAATGCCCGCCAATAATGCGACAATATATAGGACTGCTCTTTTCATGCGCTGAAAATATGTTTTCCAGAAACAAATATATATTTTATTGTTCTGTAAATCAATAATAATTGTTGTTTATAAACAATGTGTGTTGATAATAGAGCGGTTTTGCCATGGCTTGTACCGGGGTAACCAACAAGGTGTAACGGAATATGCAAGCATTGAATACACTTTGTGCTTACAAACAATCCATTTGATAAAAGAAAACGAGGTGCTAAAAAATATTTAACACCTCGTTTTTAAAATATTTCAAATTGTGATAATTATTTCCTTATCACAATCGTCAAAAAATTACATGTTACTGTATTGCTATACGTCTTGTTTCACCACTGCCATCTTGCTTACGAAGTATGTAAACTCCTTGGGGGAACATGCCCGACAAGTGAGAAACATCGCCATTGTTTATTTCAACAATTCCCCTACTGACACCCAATATTGAGATCACCTCATAGGCTCCTTCAAACTTGTCGATTTTCATCGAATTAGCACTTACTGGTTCGGTATTGAAGACTATCTTATCGATGTTGCAATTTGTGCCCTCGATAGCTATGCGAAGCTGGTATGTGCCTGCCGGTAAGGCAATTGTTGTTTCGCCTGAAATTTGGGTATAGGTATTCCAAGTATTGTTTCCGGTTCTTGGAACCTGAATTTTTCCGGTAATGTCGGTGTCGCCCATGTAAATTCTGAATGCGGAACCTGTCACCCCTGACGATACATGTGCTGTCCAATAATAAACTTGTTCGGTTTCAACAGTGACTGTGTACAGTATCCATTCACCCGCAACAGTGTATCCAACAACTCGTCCACCATTTCCGTTCACAATGTCAACGCCACTATCGGTACGGAATTCAGCATCGCCTTCGTTTTCGCTGTTGGTTTCGTTATAGGCAATTCCTTCTAAGCCTTTGTCATACATCTCAGCCTGTAAAGTACCCGGTATAGCAATTGGTTTGCTGCCATATGGTGTAGTAAGAATTTCATTTCCTAGTGATTTTGCAAAGGTTATCTTGTCGATATTAGCATAAGCTCCCTCGATAACCAACCGTAATTTGTATGTACCTACTGGCATTGGAACCTTTGTGCGGCCTTTAACTTCGGTATAAACCGTCCAGTTGTTTGATGCCGTTTGAGGCACAGGAACTCTACCGGTAATGTCGGTATCGCCCATATAAATTCTGAATGCAGCACCGGTTAAGCCCGATGCAACCTTTGCCGAGAAAACCATCAATTGTTCCTCGTCGACAGTTACTGTGTACTCCAACCATTCTCCACCGCTAGTCCAACCAATAACATATCCGCCATCGGCAATGCTGTCAATATCTACACCACTATCGGGGCGATATTTCCCGCCTTCATTCTTATTGTCTGAATCGCTGTAAGCCACGCCATTTGCTCCGTTATCGAAATCTTCAACTTCGAGGATGCCGGGCAACGCAATTGGCTCTTCCCTGAATGGTGTACTTGGTTCGAATGCCCTAAGAACGCAACTTCTTTCGAAAATTATACTGTCGGTATCATTCAACACTTTCATTACAAAGGAATAGTTGTCAGCAACGGTGGGTGTCCATTTAAGTTCGAGCGATGATTCTATTGTATCGCACAGCAGCGAATCATTTACAAAAACCTGGATTTTTGCAATGGTGTCGTTTTCACTGTATGCTTTTGCCATGATAGTGGCTTCGGTATTGATTTGAACCATGTTTGCTGATGCCGTGATATAAGCATATTCACCAACATTCATAAGCGGACTTTTTGCATTGATTGCTGCTTCGGTGAGCATATATTCACGAAGCCATTTCAACGCCGGGCGTTCAACTCCATTTCTTATCAAGCCCGAATAGTCGACCCAAGTGGAACCGTAGATGTACCCCCAAAGCGTTACACCTGCCACGTAATCGGCCTCCCACATCACTGGGATTTGTTCTTTGAAGCGCTTCAACTGAAGCTGATCGTCTTGTAAATTGATGTCGTATTCTGAAATAAGGATAGGAAGTCCAGTGGAATTGTGAACTTTTTCAAGCACTGTTTTAAAAGCAGTACCTGACATATCGTTCAAGTCGTGCGACTGACAGCCGGCGGCATCAACAGGGGCACCGGCAGCCTTGATTTTTTTCACCAAATCAATAAAAGCATCGGTGTTGTGCTGGAATGTATTGTAGTCGTTGTAGATAAGCACTGCTTGGGGCCAACGTTCGCGAGCCATAATAAATGCTTTCACAATCCAATCGTATCCCGAAACACCATCGCCGCCCAGCGCGTTTTTGAATGGCGCAGGGGCATGTCCGGGAAGTGCTTCGTTTACAACGTCTATATATTCCAAATCGGGATAGCGTGCGGCAACCGCATCAAACCATTCCGTAACTTCCTCTAATTGCTCTTTTTGAGAGAGGTTATTCATCCATGAAGGATATTGACCGCCCCAAATAAGCGTATGAAACTTAAACGGGAAGTTGTTATCCTTGCAATACTGATATTGCTTGTCAACGGTATCCCAATTGTACACATCACGGGTTCCTTCTATCGATGCCCATTTTGTTTCATTCTCTGGTGTGAGCTGATTCCAGTAATCGCCGAAATCGCTTCTTACAGAGTACATTGTAGTAATGTTGCCCAAAAATTTATTTGGATTTTTTGACAGTTGGGCATGAGTGAAAATGCTGCCCAACACTAGCAACGATAACAAAAGTGTTGCTTTAATTTTCATAATTGTTTGGTAATTAATGATTAGACTTAGAATATTTGGTTGTCATATTAGGACGAGGGTAATATTACAATTATTCATTGATTTTACCTTCCTTTTGTATTGTTAAATTTTGGTTAATTGGCATATTTTGGATTAAAACTACTTTTTTTCAGCAGTCACCGAGGTTGTAAACTATTACTCACATGATGATTTAAAGGCGTTTTGCACTTGTTTCATTGATTAAATATTCAATGAATTCAATTCATCCTAGCGTATGTTGCCTGACCGAATTATAGCGCTATGGTAAAATCCAACTGAACATCGGAGGCTGAAATTCCACCACGGATACCCCAGTTTTCGGTGGGCTGCTCGTTAATTACAATGAAAACCGAATGTGGGTCGATATTCAATTTGTCGTGAAGCTTGTCAACCAATGACCTGAAAAGCTTGCTTTTTGTCTCCTTGGTTCTCCCCGAAAACATGATAATTTCGATAAAGTACTGATATGGCGGTTTCGTGTCAAAGCAATCCGCATCATAATCCATCAACCTAATATTTTTGTCATTAGCCGGGATTTTTAGCGTTTCAACCATAGACTCGTGAACCGTATCCATGAAAATCATTTTGAATTCTTTCGATTTCCCTTTAATCAATTCAATCTTTACTACTGGCATATTTAATTTTTAACAGTTTATGATGTTGTTTATGAGGTTATTATATCGATGTGAAGACAATGAATAAAACGCTCACTTTTCGGTCTTTTTGTCTTTTCGTTGAATTGCCTAGCCTAAGGCACACTTTTTTTGTTCCAAATATATCTTTCTTGCATTGAACTTGCAACCTGCTTTTGTATACCTATGCTTTGAGCTTTTTGCTGAAATAAATGTGCCGGTTTCGCCAACAGGTAAAACCGGCACAGCACTTGGTTCGTTACAAAAATATTTCTACACCAAAAGAACCGGTCGTCTTATACAGCGATAGGAGTGAGGTTCCGCTTTTGGGCATTGATAAATCTAATTGACGAAATGGTAAGGATAAAAAATGAAAACCCAATGCCAAGGTTAATGGATATAAATGTAATCAGATCTATTTGAGATAAATAGCCAATTCCACCCAAGAAACATGAAACAGTGGCTGTTAATAAGCCTAGCCGGATGCCTTTCGTAGCTGGCGTGGTTTTCAAGCCCAAGTATATGAAAAGGCTCGACAGCGCCAGAAACAAAGTCCAACCGAGCATATTTACTGATGATAGAAAAGATGTTGGATTTGACTGAAGAAAATGCGCCAATCCTGCATATTCGTTTTTATCCAACGCAAACCGAACCGAAGTTATTTGAGCGAAATAGTGGATGGATGAAACCAACGCAAACATAATTGCGAAAACAATTCCAATTTTTGCCAGTATTATCCGATCAGAATTAACAAACTCGCTAAAAATAATCACTAAGACCATGTAGGCTAGGCAGAATATGATCATAAAAGATTTTGCCAAATATTGAAATAACTGATTGTTGCTGTTTACGTATACAATGTAATCTTCAATGGTCGTCCAGTAAAAAATAGGTGATTGAACAGCTATTCCTACAAATGAAATAATCCATACAATAAATGAGGACAAACAAATAATGGCCGACCACAGGCCGGTATTAAGAATGATTTTATTCATGATTCTAATTTTTAATATAGTTTATAAATTGATGAAAATAAGATTATTGCAATGGAGGTATTGCCATATTCCCTGAATCATCAACGTATACCATATTAAAAACAGACCGTTTGATTACTGCTGTTGTAAGTGAATTGGTTTTTTTGTTCTGGTCGGCGATAAATTGAACAGTTGTCTTGCTGGTTATTCTTTCTGGTATTGCATAAAGAGAATCGAATAAACGAGGGGCTAAAAGCTTGTTTTTAAGTGGTTTGGTTATTTTTGCAAAAAAATAGCAGCTTTCCTCTTTGGGTTGTATATGCTGGTTTTTGAGAACTACTTCAGTTCTAGTGATCCGCAGATTCCAGATGAAAATGTCAAATAACTTACCAATTGGAAAGCCAATTGACAATATTGAAAAGAGGAGTATTTTACTTAAAAAATTCATTAATGCCTTTTGCTTGTTCACTAGATTCTCTATCTGGCTGAGTACTCAAGAGTCTAACCACAAATCGTATTGAAGGGTTTACTCTTTATACTCGATGTAATGACAAAAGTAAAAAAAGATTCGATACAGAAACGCTACAAGGAATTTTTGGAGAGGAGAGTATTGTGCTGTGTACGAGTAAATTTCGTGTAAAAATGCCAATGCTACAAGAAACCGTCATTCCGAGTGAAACGGAATGACGGTCACCACTTTATGTTCATTTTCGAGGTTGGTTTCCTGCAAAGCCACCAACTGGTTCTATTCTTCAGCTAAAAGTAATTCAATATCAATAGGTTTCTTTTTATTCTTTCCAGAGTGGAATATTTTAAACACCACCGGGACCACTATTAAGGTAAGCAAAGTCGATAAAGTCATCCCTCCAATAATAACCCATGCCATACCGTTGAGCAGTTCTGATCCTGAACCTCTTGAAAGAGCAACAGGAAACATACCTACTATGGTAGATAAGGCTGTCATCAAAATTGGTCGTGTTCTTATCTTTACTGCCCCAATCAAGGCTTCATCTACTGTTTTTCCTTGTAGCCTGGCTTCTATAGCAAAGTCTACCAATAAAATAGCATTCTTTGCTACCAGACCAATAAGCACTACAAAACCCAACATTCCATAGATACTTAGCGGAGTGTTTGTAAGTGCCAATGCCAGAATAGCTCCAACAATTGATAATGGAATTGAGAACATAACTACCAGAGGGTCAACCCAGTTGTTGTAAAGCACAACCATCGTCAGATATATAAGCACAACAGATAAGAGCAAAGCCGCCGTCAACACACTCATTGAGTCGGACATTGATTTTAAATCGCCTGTTGCTTCAATTTTTACCCCCTTGGGAATGCCGGCCTTTTCAATATCATTTAAGAATTGTGTAGATACATCGCCTGCTGTAGCTCCCAGCACTTGTGAACGGATTGTTACAGCACTGTTGCGGTTATATCTTTCCAGTTTATTGGGGCCGGTACTAAGTGTAACGTTTGCAAATTGAGCAAGGCGTATTTTTTCTCCACGGTTGTTTACGAATGTCAATTCCTCAACATCGACAGGTTGCTGCCTGTATAATTTATCAGCCCTGATATTTATGTCGTACTCATAATTTTTTTCGGTGTATTTTAAGCTATTATTCCCCTGAAATGCCATCTGCATGGTGAGCCCTACATTATCCATGGTCAGGCCAAGTGCCGACATTTTGTCGCGATCGACATCGACCGAAATTTCGGGGGTACCGCTTTCTATCGATAATTCTTGTTGCATGGTGCCGGGTATTTTTCGCATAATCTCCAGCGCACGTTCAGCGAAAATCATCAATGTGTCGGTATTGGTACCATTAATTACATATTCGACTGCTGCTTTTGAGGCCTCGCCCGTTAGTGCAACGTTGAATATTTTTATTTTGGCATCCATCAAAAAGTCAGAGAGTGGCTGCCTGATAAATGTAATGTACTGACTGGTTTCCATGTCTCGTTGCTCCTTTGGAACAAGCTCAACATTCATTTCGGCCAGGTAAGCAGTACCTCTTGCACTTTGCTTGTTGTCACTGGTTGCCCCAACGGTTGTAATTACATTCTTGACAACAGGTTGAGAGCGCATCCAGTCTTCGGCACGGCGTACCATTGCATTCGATTCTTCAAACGAAATATCTTTGGGCATTTCTATTTGAACCATAAATTCACCCCTGTCAACACTGGGAAGGAATTCAAAACCGATATAGCCTAGCGGGAAAAGCGAAAATACAGCTATAGTAACAGCTATTACACCCATTCCAAGCCACCTTTTGTGAGTTAAAGACCAGGTAAGTATCCTTGAAATCCAATTGCTGAAGTCTTCAATCATCTTCTCGAAGCCGGTAAGTATTCTTTTGAAAATGCCTTTTCCTGAAATGTTTTCAATTTTGGCAAACCGCGAGGTAAGCATCGGCGTCAATGTTAAAGCAGCAATTGTGCTTATTATTACCGAAATGACAATTACTATTGAAAACTGACGTAAAATATCTGAAACTAAGGTGTTTGTAAGGGCAACGGGTAGGAAGACCACAATAAGTACGGCAGTTGTCGAAATAACAACAAAGCCGATTTCCTTCATGGCATCGAACGTTGCTCGAACCCGATTCTTGCCCATTTCAATATGACGGTAAACATTCTCTATGACAACAATAGCATCGTCAACCAGAATTCCAACCACAAGAGATAATCCAAGCAATGACATAAGGTTAAGGGTGAAGTCCAGCATCTGCATTCCTATGAATGTGGAAATGAGTGATATCGGAACTACGGTCATAACGATTACTGCGTTTCTTATGCTATGCAGGAAGAACAACATCACCAACGTAACCAGTATTACAATCATTAAAAGGTCACTTAAGACAGAGTTTATCGATTGCCTGGTAAAGTCGGTTGAGTCTTGTGCAATTTCCATCTTTAACCCTTCATCCGAATACTCGCTTTCGAGTTCTGTGATGCGTTCTCTTACCATATCACTAACATCAATAGCGTTGGCATCGCCCTGCTTGAGCAGGTTCACCAAGAGTGCTTCCTGCCCGTTGACTCGAGCTAACGAGGTGGGGTCTTTTATTGCATCTGATATCTCGGCCACATCTTTTAACCTGATCTGGCTTCCTGTTGGAAGCGTGTTGATCACCAGATTCCTGATTTCTTCAATGCTCCCAAGCTTACCCGATAGGCGCACGATGGTCGATGTTTCGGGGCTTTTAAGGCTCCCTGTCGGGAAATCGAGGTTTGATGCCCTGATGATACCCTGAATCTGAATTGGGGTAATACCTAGTGCCTGCATCTTGACCATGTTGAGGTTAACTTGTATTTCGCGGGCCTGGCCGCCTGTCATGCTCACTTTGGCTACTCCTTTTATCCCATTGATGTCGGGAAGGATACGCTTGTCCATCAGGTCGTAAAACGCTGTTGCCTCGAGGTTTGAGGTGGCTGCTATGGTAATGATTGGCTTATCGTCGACGGTTACCTTGTTGATGGTGGGCGAGAGTATGTCGCGCGGCAACTCCATCATCTTCGATGCAACAAGGTTTTGGGCATTGGTAATCGACTTGTCGATATCGGTACCATATTTAAAAGAGACGAAAAGCATCGACATTCCTTCGAAAGAAAATGACTGTATCTGGTCAATGCCCTCCATGCTCGAGATTGCATTTTCCAGTTTTCTTGTCAGCGAGTTCTCAACTTCGAGGGGCGATGCTCCGGGGTACACCACCTGAACATTGATAACCGGCGGGGTGAACTTTGGCATCAGCTCGGCGCTAAGACTACGGAAGCCTATATAGCCAAGCAAGGTGAGCACGGCAAAAAGTACTATTACGTATATCGGCCGCTTTATTGATATCTCGGATATTTTCATTGCTTTATTATTTTCTGTTTACCACTTTAACGCCATCAGCTACGTCGATAAGTCCGGCTACTACAATGCTATCACCGGCCTGAAGCCCTTGGGTTACTTCTACCCTGGTGCCAACCATATTGCCAATTACGATATCGCGATGTTGTGCAATGCTGTTTTTTATTACATATACGCTGGCCGATTTTACACTTCCGCTAACTGCATTTCTTGGAATAAGTATGCCGGTTTGTTTGGTTCCTGACTCGAATTGAGCAGTAACATAAACACCTGCCATTAACTCCTTCTTATCCTTGATGATAATTTCAATAGGATAGCTGAGTCCTGCTCCCGACTTTTTACCAACAAATGTAATTGTGCCCGAGAAAACTTGCCCGGGGAAAGCATCGCTTTTAAGGGTAACTTCTTGGCCTTTTGTGATTTTTAAAATCTGTGATTCGCTTACATTGCATTTAAGTTTTAGTTGCGAATCGTCGACAATATCAAAAAGCCGTGCCCCGGGATTGAGGTATGCCCCAATTTCAACATATCGTTCATTGATGTAACCTGAAATAGGTGCTTTGATAGTAGCATCGGCCAAGCGGCGTTTGCTAATGAGGTAGCGGCTTTCGGCTGCAATTAGTTGTGTTGAAATATTGTCGAACTGCTGGGTGCTTATACCTCCGCTTTCTTTTGCTTTCCCGAAACGGTCGAAATCGGTTTTTAGGGCTTTGTACGATGCCTCGCTGGCCATGAAATCGGCTTTAAGCATCTCATCATCAACATGGATAAGGGTTTGTCCTTTTTGAACCCATGTTCCCTTCTCAACAGCTATGGAGATTATTCTGCCCGAAACATCAGAAACATACGATAACTCCCTGATGGGTTCCAGAACTCCGTTTGAGGTAAATTGTGTGCTAAACATTTCTTCACTAACTACATCTATTTGTACTGGCACTGCGGTTGATACCATTGAGGCAAGCTCTGTTTTTTGCTGGTTGGCTTTCTTGTTCATCCTGAGAACGAAGACGATAGCGGCTATGATAGCCACAACAACAAGTATGTTAATTACTCTTTTCATATATGTATTTTTTTATTTGCTGTTTTTTAAGTTTTTAATTGTGCCGTTTGCTTTTCGCAGTTCTATATATGCCGACATGTATTTGCTGAGCGCATCGGCATAGCTTATTTGCGATTGAATGAGAGATGAATTGGCGTTAAGTACATCAGACAAGGAGGCCAATCCCTGTTGAAAACTTGCTTCCGAAATGCGGAACACCTCACTGGCTAACGCCATATTCTGTTGTTGTGCATCAATGGTTTGTTTGCTGTCGTTAAGCTTTAAAAGGGCATTTTGATACGCCATGGTTAACGAGCGGTGAAGTGTTTGCTCATCTTCTTTGAGTTTCATTTGCTCAATTTGTGCCCCCTTGAGCTTGGCATTTTTCGACATCCCGGCAAAGATGGGTACCCGCAGGTTTAGTCCAATCGCCGACGACGGATAAGTGTAGCTGTCTTTGCTGCTGAAAACTTTATCGCCAAGCAAATTGTATTGGTAATTAACGCCAAGCGTGAGTGACGGCAGTAGCTCACTTTTTACCGATTTTATTTGAAGATTTCCAATTTTCTGCTGCTGTTGCATAATCTGGAACGGTATTAATTGGTTTAGTTCAAACCCTTGTAGGTTAGGTTCTTCGGCTTTCTGTTCGAAAAATTTCAGATCGATGTCCTCAATGGCTAAGGGCTGCAGCATGTCGAAGCCCATTTGCAGCTTGAGTAAGTTTTTCTGAACCTCGATTGCATTTTGAATAGCACTCTGCTGTGTCGCCAGGTTTACACGGTTCACTTTCAATCGGTCTAAATCAACTTTTTTTACTAATCCATTCTGATAATTGACCTCCATGGTAGCAAGCATCTTGTCGATAAGCTGAATGCTTTGTTCTAATTGCTTGGCTGCATAAGTAGTTGATTGTACGGCAAAGTAAAGGGTTGCTGTTTGGCCAATTACTTCCTCTTCTTTCGATTCAATGCCAAGGGAGGCCATCGCTTCAGCTGTTTTGGCTATCTCAAGAGTGTTGAAAAGGGTAAAATTAAGGATCTGTTGGTTTAGCGCTGCACCTACCCCTGCAGAGTAGTTGGTTCCCATCTCAATAGTCATATACTTTGATGCATTGGGGTCTTGCATGGCAGGAGGCAACATATCGTTCACAAAATTGGGCATTACAAACTGTGGTTTCTTCAAGTTGTAGTTGAAGCTTCCCGAACCACTCAGTTGTGGCAGAAGGCTTCCGAGAATTTCCCGTCTCGATTCAAGGCTTTTGTCCCTTTCAAGTTTCGATTTTTTTATGGTATTGTTGTTTTCCAGCGCAAAACCAATGCACTTTTGCAGACTGTAGGTCTCCTGTGCCTCTACGCGTAACATGGCCACGATGCTCAGGATTATTAGTACAAGTGTTTTTGTTCGTGTCATATATTCTTATTATTAGTTATAGCAGTAACCGTCCCTTTTCGGAGACTAATCCTTTTAGGGTAAACTCTAAAACAGTGTTGAAATATGTAGAGGAGGAAAAATCGGTACTAATTACCACCGAATGAAAGTAGAAACCAAATACGGAATAGCTAATGTACTGGCTGAAAAATGCTACATCAATATCAGGGGTATAAACCCCTTCAAGGATGCCTTTTTCAATGTTTTCCCTAATTCTTTTCTTGAAAAAATCGACATCTGAGGAATGACTTGAATATACAATGTCGGGATACAAGCGTTGCATATCGTTGATAAAAAGCGGCGACAGTTGAAAAAGCACGGTTTCAAGTCCTTTAAACCCTTCGCGCATGCACTCTATAGCATTCTTAGAATCGTCGGTAAGTATTTCTACTTTTTGGTTTAGCTCGCTAAACATACTTTGCATGCAAGCAGTGTGTAGTTCTTCTTTGGAATTGAAATGGTTGTATAATGTTTTTTTTGACACCGACATCCGATCTGCCAGTTCATCAAGGGAAAGTTTTAGTCCTTCTTGCTTGAAGATTTGCAAGGCTTTACTTATGTATTTTTTGTTTTTAAAGGGCATGGGCTGAAATCAATTTGAATTATTTCACCAAATTACACTTTTTATACTTTAATAGTGTAATTATTGTAGAAATTTTTTCAATTGTGTCCCTGATTATAGTAAACCAACCCAGTTTTTTTCGGAAAGCGGATGTAGAATTTACTGATTTTTGTAGTATGAATGAAAAATCAATGATTAATTATTTTATTTATCCTTACCCTATTGGCTTAAATTTTAGCGCCTTGACATGAAATACAACGATCTCTTGCCAAGGCGCTAAGGGCTGGTAATTTTTATCATTTTAATATATTTTGCTCTAAGCGATTATTTTGCTGTCGCTTGTGTTGCTTCTTCGGGTTGGTAAAGTACTGTTGAGAGGTAGCGTTCGCCTGTGTCGGGTAAGAGTACCACAATATTTTTACCTGCAAATTCGCTGCGAAGGCTCACTTGCAAGGCAGCCCAAGTTGCAGCCCCTGACGAAATGCCGACCAGCAGCCCTTCGGTGCGCGCCAGTTCACGGCTTGCATAAAAGGCATCTTCGTTTCGCACCTTAATAACTTCGTCGAACACCGAGGTATTAAGTATTGGTGGAACAAATCCGGCTCCGATCCCTTGTATTTTATGTGGGCCCGGGTTTCCGCCCGATAGTACCGGCGAGTCGTTTGGCTCTACAGCGATGATTTTCACCGAAGGCTTTCGCGCCTTAAGTACTTCGCCAACACCGGTAATGGTGCCTCCTGTTCCAATTCCGCTTACAAATACATCCACATTTCCATCGGTGTCGTTCCAGATTTCTTCGGCGGTGGTCTTACGGTGAATCTCGGGGTTTGCCGGGTTTTTAAATTGCTGTGGCATAAAAGAATTACTGATTGATAGTTGTAATTCTTCTGCTTTTCTTATGGCTCCTTTCATGCCTTCCGGCCCGGGGGTAAGTATCAGCTCTGCACCAAGGGCTTTCAGCAAACTGCGCCTTTCAATGCTCATGGTCTCGGGCATGGTTAGGATAAGTCGGTATCCTTTCGATGCAGCAATGTAGGCCAGTGCAATACCTGTGTTCCCGCTGGTGGGCTCAATAATTACCGTACCTTTCTGCAACACTCCTTGCTTTTCGGCGGCTTCGATCATGGCAAAGCCAATTCGGTCTTTCACACTTCCGCCGGGGTTAAACGACTCGAGCTTGGCAATGATGGTTCCAAGCGTACCATTCTCTTTATTATAATTCGATAGTTCCAACAACGGGGTTTTGCCTATCAAATCGGTTAATTTTTTTGCTATCTGTGCCATACCTTTTTCTTTTTAGGTTTTTCCTTTTTTACTTTTTGTGAATTGCTTTCCCTACTCAAGGGGTTAATTCGTGGTGCTAATTTTCAGGTTATTAATTTTACTTGAATAGGGGTGGGGTTCTGTAAGTTATCGTTTACCGGACACCTTTTCTCTACTTCGTTAATCCATTTCTCTAGTTGCTCTTTGCTGGCGTTGGTATCGGGTGTAATCTTTACCCTTATTATTTTGAATCCGGCACGGTCGTTATCCGATACACCCAAGAACCGGTCGGGATTTAAGTCGCCGTCAATTTCAATAGAAAGTTTGTTGAGTTTCAGGTGTTGTTCTTTAGCCACCAAATGCCCTACCACGTTAAGGCATCCGGCATAACCTGCCAAAATATATTCCACTGGGTTTGCGCCATGATTTGTGCCTCCAAGCTGTTCGGGTTCATCTACCACGATGTTGAAAGTCCTCGATTGTGCGTTGAATTTTGTAGGGTTTTCGCTTACTCCTTTTGTCGAAAAATTTAACGTTGCCATATGTAATCTGTTTTATATGATTTTATATGGCAAAATTACGATGCCGAGAATTCACTGAAAATCCCGCAGATAGGGTAATTTATCTACCGTAAATATGGGATGCCGGTTTAGTAAAACAGCAAATCAGATGTAATATTCGGTGTTGTCTTCAATAATCCCAACGCGCAGGGCATACATCAGTAGTTCTGATACATTGTTGATTTTCAGTTTTCTGAAGATGTTTTTCCGGTGCGACATAACGGTGTGGAAGCTTACATGTTTTTTTTGGGCAATTTCTTTGGTGGTGAATCCTCCGGCAATGAGTTTTACCACTTCTGTTTCGGCGGGGGTTAGCGCAAAGGGATCGGAGACAGCATTTTTCGCCGAGCTGTCAACAAGCATGTCGAGCACTTCGCTGCAATAGTATTTTTTATTCTTTAGCGTAGCTTCAATGGCCTGAAGAAGTTCGTCGTTGTCGGTTGTTTTGTAAATAATGCTTTTGATGCCTAACCGCATCATTTCGTTTAATTCGCTTTTGTTTAGGCTGTTGGTTAATATTAAAAATTTCAGTTCGGGATGTTTTTCACGTAAGTCAGCCAAGCGCTGAAAACTGTCAATATCGAACAACAGTACATCGATGATAAGCAAACTCACTTTCCCTGATGACAGGAATTCTGTCAGGCGATTATAATTTTCGGCAATACCCACGAGATGATACGCTGGCAAACTTTCGAAAATTGTTTTGAGCGAAATGCCGATAAGAAATTGAGAATCGGCCAGTACGATATTTATTCTTTCACCTTCCATCGATTATTTTACAAATATACCGATCGGGGGGAAAATACATTGACAATTGTGGTTATTTTAACGAATCGTAGTGCCAATTTGCAGGGGTGGTTTTATATGTGTTGTAGGCAATCAGGATAATCGTTTTTATGAGAGACTTTACGATATATAAGAGAAACGAAGTTCGACAGGGACAATTTCCCCCCCCCTGGGTAAAACTGCATAACTTGTCACGATAAAAATCGGGTTACAAAAGAGCTGTTTTTTTGTCCTCACACACAAAGAATTTTGTTAATTTGTGCACCGTTCCAAAAATCTAAAGAAACTGAATGATCTTTAACGAAAATTCCCGCGTGAAAATACCAGCCCTGCTGCACCTGTTGCGGTTGGGGTATCGATATATTCCTCAAAGCCAGCAAATAAGACGCGAGGATGCCAACATTTTCGAACCGATATTTATCGATAGCCTGCTAAAAATAAATCCTTCTACCACTGCCGATGACATGAAACGGTTACTCGATGAAATCAGTTTCGAACTCGATTACGAAGACCTCGGGCGCAAATTCTACGAACGATTAACCGCTACTTCAGGCATTAAGTTGATCGATTACAGCAATTTCAACAACAACAGTTTTCATGTAACCACCGAACTCACTTGCAAAAATGGCGATGAAGAATTTCGACCCGACATTACCATTCTCATAAACGGAATGCCTCTGGCTTTTATCGAAGTGAAAAAGCCACACAACAAAGAAGGGATCATCAGAGAGCGCAACCGAATGAACAAGCGCTTTAAGAATAAATACTTCCGAAAGTTTGCAAACATTACCCAGTTGATGGTATTCTCCAACAACATGGAGTACGAAGATGGCGTTGTCGATCCGGTTTTTGGTGCTTTTTATGCTACATCGGCTTACAGTGATCTGAAGTTCAACTTCTTTCGCGAAGACCCCGACTACCCGGTGAAGCAAACGTTGCTCCCATTAACAGATGAGCTGGAAAATGCCATTTTAAGGGACAACAACCTGATGGTGATCAAACACAATCCCGAATTTCAAATCAATAAATTTGAGAACACCCCCACCAACCGGATTTTAACATCGTTGTTTAGTCGCGAACGCTTACAGTTTATGTTGCAATATGCCTTCGCTTATGTCGAAGATGAGAACGAGGGCAAACGTGATTTGCAAAAACACATTATGCGCTACCCTCAACTTTTTGCCACAAAAGCCATCGCAGCAAGGCTCGATAGTGGGCAACGCAAAGGGATTATCTGGCACACGCAGGGTTCGGGGAAAACGGCTCTCGCCTATTTCAATGTGAAATACCTGACCGATTATTTTCAAAAACAACAGGTTGTTCCCAAGTTCTACTTTATTGTCGACCGTTTGGATTTGCTCATTCAGGCATCCATCGAGTTTTCAAATCGTGGGTTAAAAGTCAACACGGTAAATTCAAAGGCCGACTTTATGTCCGATTTGAAAATAGTAGGGGCCATTCACAACCACAGCGGACAGCCCGAAATCACCGTGGTCAATATTCAAAAGTTTAGCGAAGACGCTGTTGTTAAACAAGTGCCCGAATACGATATAAACATTCAGCGTGTGTTCATTTTAGACGAGGCGCACCGGAGTTACAATCCCAAAGGGAACTATTTGGCAAACCTGATCAATGCCGACAGAAAAGCCATTAAAATTGCATTGACCGGAACTCCTTTGTTGCGCGAAGTGGCCAAAGAGTACGATTCGAAATTGCTTTTTGGAAACTACATCCACAAGTATTACTACAACATGTCCATTGCCGACGGATACACCCTGCGCCTCATTCGCGAGGAGATCGAAGGCAACTTCAAAATTCGCATGCAGGAGGTGATGGAACAAATTAAAGTTCTCAAGGGCGATATACCTGCACGGAAAATATATGCACACACCCGTTTTGCCAAACCGTTGCTCAACTACATCACCAACGATTTAATCCAGTTTCGGAACACCGAGCAAGATGCTACGTTGGGTGGAATGGTGGTTTGCGATTCGTCGGAACAGGCCAAAGAGTTGTTCCGCCTTTTCGAAGAGCAATACGGCTCACAGGAAACCGATGCCAGTTTGTTAATGGCAGCCGAACCCATTCTCAAGTACGGCAAAAACCAGAAACCTCAATTAACCGCAGCTTTAATCCTTCACGACGAAAACGACAAAGCAACCCGAAAAGAATTGATCAAAGCCTACAAAAAAGGAAAGGTCGATTTATTGTTTGTTTACAACATGCTCCTTACTGGTTTCGATGCATGGCGTTTGAAAAAACTTTACCTGGCCCGCGTTATACACGACCACAACTTGTTGCAAACGCTTACCCGCGTAAACCGTCCGTACAAAAAATACCAATACGGTTATGTGGTCGATTTTGCCGATATTTCAAAACAGTTCGACCGTACCAACCGCCTCTATTTCGACGAATTGCAAGAACAATTGGGCGACGAAATGGAAATGTATTCCAACCTGTTTAAAACCGAAGTTGAAATTCAGCAGGAATTAAGCGAAATAAAAGAAACGCTGTTTCATTACGACACCCAAAACCGCGAACTCTTTTCGCAACAAATAGAGCAAATTACCGATAAAAGCGAGCTTATACGCCTGATCAAAGCCCTGCACCTGGCCAAAGAGCTGAAAAACATCATTGCCGTAAATGGCTACGAAGCTTTGAACGGCATTGCCGATTTCGACGTGTGGAACAGCCTGCTCAGAACGGCACAGGAACGGTTGGACAACCTCAATTTTCTCGAAACCATTGGCAGCGATGAGGCCACACAGAATCTCTTGAACACAGCCTTGGAAGATGTGATCTTCCAATTTATTAAAGTGGGCGAAGAAGAGTTGAAACTGGCCGACGAGTTTAAAGAGATTTTGCGCAAAACCCGCGAGTCCTTGCTCGAGAATATTGATCCGCTCGACGCCGAGTTTGTCAATTTACGCGAAGAGCTCGAACGCATTTTCAAAAAGCGGAACCTGAACGAGCTAAGCCAGCTCAACATGGTCGAAAACATGCAACTACTCCGCAAAATTTACGACCGCGCAAAAGAGCTCAACCGTAAAAACAACCTGTTGAACGCCAAATACGAATACGATGCAAAATATGTGCGCATACACAAACGCTTAACCGAAAAGCCAATTTTAAATGCAAAAGAATTGCAATTGCACCGCGCACTGATGCAAGTAAAACAGCAGGTTGACACTAAACTCGAAGGGCAGGAAGACTTAGTAGGAAACGATGCCTATTTCGAGAAATATTTAATGCAGCTGGTGGTAAACGAATTTCGCAACAACGAACAAATTCCGTTGGATTTCAACACCACCGAAAACATCAATTTACTCATTAAGAAAGAATACGTACAACAATACCTTGCGGTATAACAATAAACGATTGACATTTAATAGAACTTTTTTAACAATGAGTAAAAGCTTACAAATACGCAATAGCACAGCCGAGTTCCTTGTCTTCACCAAACAAGCCGGAGAGCAAACCATTGAAGTGAGGATTGAGGACGAAACAGTATGGCTGTCGCAGAAGCTGATAGCAGTGCTTTTTGAAGTTGATGTACGTACGATAAGCGAACATTTAAAAAATATTTTTAAATGCGGCGAACTCAACAAAAATTCAGTTATCCGGAATTTCCGGACAACTGCATCTGATGGGAAAAATTATAACACACAGTTTTATAATCTCGATGCTATCATTTCAGTTGGATACCGCGTAAATTCAAACCGCGCTATGCAGTTCAGGCAATGGGCTACCAATATTTTACGCGATTTCGCCATCCGTGGCTATGTGCTCGACAAAGAACGATTGAAAAACGGAGCTTTCTTCAGCAAAAAATATTTCGACGATTTACTGGCCGAAATTCGCGAAATACGCAGCAGCGAGCGCAATTTTTACCAAAAAATAACCGACATATACGCCACGGCAATGGATTATAACAAAGACGCTGCCACTACCCAAACTTTTTTTGCCACCGTACAAAACAAATTGCATTATGCCACACACGGGCAAACAGCCGCCGAGCTAATTGTAAAGCGTGCCAATGCCGAAAAAGAACACATGGGACTAACCAGTTGGAAAAATGCGCCTGATGGTAAAATTATTAAAACCGACGTGAGCATTGCAAAAAACTATTTAAACGAGCAGGAATTAAAATCGCTCGACCGCTTCGTAACCATGTACCTCGACTATGCCGAAGACCAGGCAGAACGTGGCATACCCATGAGCATGGACGATTGGGCAAAACGCCTCAATGCCTTTTTGCAATTTAACCAGCGCGAGGTACTCGACAACCCAGGGCGTGTAACTGCCGAAATAGCAAAAGCTTTTGCCGAAAGCCAATTTGAAAAATACCGCGTGGTGCAAGACCAGCTTTTCGAATCGGACTTCGACAAAATGATCAAAAACCAATTGGGAGGCGCAACAAATGAATAACCTTTTACAGCAATATTATCGGCCCCAGTTAGGGTCGCAAGTTTGTATAAAATAAACAACAAAACGATGACAAACGATATCAACTTCATTAATAAAACCAAATTACTCATCGACAGCCTGAAAAGCGTTTGTGCCAATTATGGCCTGGGCAACGATGGCAACGAATTTAAAATCATTACGCAGGTATTTCTGTACAAGTTTTTAAACGACAAGTTCCGGTACGAAGTTAAAAAGGTAAAACCAGAATTGGCCGACATCGAAAACTTCTCGCAAGCCCTGGCCGATATGGGCGACGAAGAGTTCAGGTTCCTGCTTGCCAGCCTCGATCCCAATGTGCCCCGCTTGCAACCCTACCAGTTGATCTCGCACTTGTACAACAAACAAAACGAAGGCGATTTTGCCAAAACCTTCGACGATACCCTGCGCCAAATCAGCATCGACAATGCCGATGTCTTTTCGGTAAAATCGTTCTCGGGGGCCAAAGACCGCTTGTTCGACGAACTCAGCCAGTTTATTTCCGATGCCTCGCAACGCGACGCCTTTTGTCGGGCACTGGTCAACAAGATGTTCGAATTCAGTTTCGAAGAGATGTTTGCGCAGAAGTACGATTTCTTTGCCACCATTTTCGAATACCTCATTAAAGATTACAACAGCGACAGCGGCGGTAAATATGCCGAATATTACACCCCCCACGCCGTAGCCCGCATTATGGCCAGCATCCTGGTTCCCGAGGCGGTGAAAAAAGTCAACATTTACGACCCAAGTGCGGGGTCGGGTACGCTGTTAATGAGCTTGGCGCACCAAATTGGCGAAGACAAGTGCATGATCTATTCCGAAGACATTTCGCAAAAGTCGAGCAACATGCTCCGCTTGAATTTGGTCATCAACGGGCTTACGCACTCCATACCCAACATTATTAAAACCAACACCATTTCAGAGCCGTATTACTTCGACCGCAAGTTCGATTACATCGTCTCAAATCCCCCCTTTAAGCTCGACTTTTCGGGCTATCGCGACGATTTAGAGAAGGATGCGTTTAAAACCCGTTTCTTTGCCGGCATTCCCAACGTGCCCAACAAGGACATCGACAAAATGTCAATCTACCTCATGTTCATCCAGCACATCATGTACAGCCTTTCCGATACCGGTAAAGCTGCCGTGGTGGTGCCAACCGGGTTTATTACCGCCCAAAGTGGTATCGAGAAAAAAATACGCAAAGCCCTGGTCGATCGCAAATGGTTGCGTGGCGTGGTAAGCATGCCCAGCAATATCTTCGCCAGCACGGGTACCAATGTCTCCATTCTGTTTATCGACAAAGCCAACAAAGAAGAGGTGGTGCTGATTGATGCTTCCAAACTGGGAACCACCATAAAAGACGGCAAGAACCAACGAACCGTTTTATCGCCCGAAGAAGAACAACGCATTGTCGATACCTTTAACACAAAAAAGGCCGACGACGATTTTTCAGTGGTGGTAAGTTATGAAGATATCGAAGCCAAAAACCACTCCTTCAGTGCAGGGCAATACTTTGAGGTGAAGATTGAATATGTGGACATTACGCCCGAGGAGTTCGAAGCCAAAATGAACGGTTTTAAAAGCAACTTAAACAGTCTTTTTGCCGAATCGAAAGTGTTGGAAGAGGAGATTATGAAGAATTTGGAGGGGTTGAAGTATGAGTAAAAATTTAAAGTATTTACCTATTACATCCTTGCTTAGCGAAATCATTGATAATAGAGGCAAATCAGTTCCAACATCGGACAAAGGATTACCGCTAATTGCTACAAACTGTATCAAACATTCAAGCATTTATCCAACGTTTGAAAAGGTGCGTTATATTGATGAACAAACATACAATACTTGGTTCCGTGCACATTTACACCCCAATGATATCCTGTTTGTAAATAAGGGAACTCCGGGAAGGGTTTGTTTAGTTCCAAATCCAGTAAATTTTTGTGCAGCACAAGATATGATGGGGTTCAGATGCAATGAAAAACTAATTAATTACAAGTACTTGTTTGCTATCCTTCGTTCAAATGAGATTCAAAAGATAATTGAAAACAATCATGTTGGTCTTGTAATCCCTCATATGAGAAAGCAAGATTTACCATGTTTGTTAATTCCTATTAGAAGTATAGAAGAACAAGAAGCCATCGGCAATTTATATATTACTCTGTCAGAAAAAATCGAACTCAATAACCGCATCAATGCCGAGTTGGAGGCCATGGCCAAAACCCTGTACGATTACTGGTTTGTGCAGTTCGACTTCCCCTATTCCCCTCCCACGGAGGGGTGTCCGCAGGACGGGGTGGGTATTGGCAAGCCCTACAAATCCAGCGGCGGCCTTATGGTTTGGAACGAGCAGTTGAAAAGGAAGATTCCTGAGGGATGGGAAGTTGGAAACCTTTTGATGTTGTCTAATCTTGAAGGAGGAGGAACACCAAGTAAAGCAAACGATGAATACTGGAATGGTAATATACCATTTTATACTCCTACGGATTATACCAATTCAATTTTTACTACAACTACACAAGCTTTTATCACTCAAAATGGGTTAGATAGTTGCAGCAGCAAACTATTTTCCAAAGGAACAATATTTATTACTGCAAGAGGAACTGTGGGCAACATAACAATTGCATCAACTGAAACTGCAATGAATCAATCGTGTTATGCTTTTTGCCCAAAACCAAGTATTGATTATGGGTTTCTATATTTTAGCGTAAAATCGTTGATTAGTATTTTAAAGGCAAAATCAGGAGGTTCAGTTTTTAATTCAATAGTTTCAAATGACATCAAACAGGCACAGTTGGCAATACCCCCAACGACATTGATACAAAAGTATGCCGATATAAGTCGTCCAATTTTCGAAAAAATTTACACAAATACTAAACAAAACCAGCACCTCGCCTCCCTTCGCGACTGGCTATTGCCCATGCTAATGAACGGGCAAGTAACGATAGCCGAGGCCGAAAAGGCGGTTTATAACCTGGAGGAAACAATGGGTGTGGCGGCAGAACCAGTGAGAAAATATTCCTAAAAGAGAAATATATTTAAAAAACTTTAAAAACAGTCATCAAATATTTCACCTATAAGTAAAATTCATATATTTACCCCGTCGAAATGAAATTTGAAATCGTAAAACTGGATAAATTCAATGGAAACAGGTGTGGTATCTATTCTGTTTTTGTCGATTAAGAACAAAAAACATTGTTCGAACGTTTCTTGTTAGAGAATTCAATTTCATTTAAAAGTGAAATAAAGAATATTCTCGAACGATTAACAACAATAAACGAAACTACGGGAGCACGAGAAAGTTTTTTTAAACACAATGAAGGAAAACCCGGCGATTTAGTTTGTGCGTTGTTCGATGTTCCGAATAGTAACTTACGGCTCTATTGCATTCGCTTTGGCAACTCTTTAATCATTTTGGGAGGTGGCGGCGAAAAGAAGAAAACGATAAAAGCATTTCAGGAAGTCGATAAACTGAAAGAAGAAAATTACCTATTACGAAAAATATCTGCACAAATTGCAGAGCGAATAAAAGAAAAGGAGATTACCTTTTCGTACGATGGAACAGAAATAACCGGAGAATTAGAATTTGAAAACAATGAGTAACAAAGCAAGAAACTACACAAGCGACATTTTAGATGAATTATTGTCTGAAATAACTCCTGAGGAGCAACGCAGAACCGACAAACGGATGTTATTGGCTTTGAAAATTGAAAAAGCCATGAAGGCAAAAAACTGGAAGAAGGGCGACTTAGCCCGCGAAATGAATAAAAAACCATCGGTCATAACAAAATGGCTGAGCGGCACGCATAATTTTGAGTCGAACACCCTTTTTGAATTGGAGGAAAAACTGGGCATCACTCTTGTTGCCCTCGAAGAGAAAAAGCAGGTACCAACCGGTTACTATCAGGTTACGGTTCAAAGCATAGTTAATTCAAATCAAACCGACGAAGGGAAATACAATATCCCATCGTTGTTCATTTATGGTGATAGTTTTAAAACCAATAACTTAAAAACTTATGGGTGCTAAAGAAATCAAATTTCAACTTGCGGGAATTGAAATACTGGAAGTCAACCTAAAACATCCCGAAGCAGCACTACCCGTGCCACGCAAATATAATTTCGAAACAAAAATCAACACCGCTTTAAACCCTGATCAAAAACAATTTCATGTAATGCCCGATGTCACCGTAATATATGATGAAGACAAATCGGTACATGCTTCAATTAAGGTAGCTTTTACTTTTGGAATCGACAATTTTGCAGACTTTAAATCAGGTGATGACGTTGATTTTCCCGATCAATTTTTAGTGTCAATGGTGTCAATATCCATCTCTACACTACGTGGGATCATGTATTCACAATTCAGGGGAACCTTTCTAAATAATACCATTCTGCCTATTATCGACCCAAAAAGTTTTGTGAAAGAAACCGAGGAATAAACCCAATACCACCGCTCCTGCACGAGTCCCCTCGAGTGGGAGTCCGCTACTGCGCGATTTTATCGTATTTGTTTCAATGAAAATTTAATTAACCATGCGATTTTCAACCGAGTGGCAGTGAAGGGCTTGCCAATCTTTCAAAAGACGCCCCAAGTTTCTTTACCTCCGGTGTTCTCTTCGGTTTTTGTTCCAAATTTGGTAACTGTTGAATAGGTTTTGCCACAATACATACATGGCCGGGATTACCGATGAAATGGGCGTCATGTAGGTTTGTGCCATCCAAATGGCTAAAACCGTGTTTTTTTGTCCGGCCGACTGTCCTCCAGCGATGGTTTCGCCGTAAAGTTTTCCGGTAAAGCGTCCAACTCCGAACTGAACAATACAAAGCACTATGGATAGAATGGTCATGGCCAGCAAAATACCCAATTCAGTGTGGTTGAGCTGAAAAATAGAATCGATGGTGCGCCCGATTACCACCGTAAGGCTTATGGCCCACAAATAATACGAAGCATTTTTATATTTCGAAATCTTTTCCGATAATGTAGGGGTATAACGTTGTGTGATATAGGCCAATACCAGCGGGACAATAAGCAGCGGGGCAACTTTCGAGAGAACCATCCAGCTCGATTCCCAAAACGGTAAATCGCCATGTATACCGGCCCAGGAAAAATAAAGTGGCGACACGGCTGCTACGGCTAAGTTCGATAGCAGCGTGCTGGTTACCATGGTGTTGATATTTGCCCCAAGCATGTTGGCAATTACCGGCGCCGAGGTAGCGGTTGGGGCAATCAGTAATACCAGCGCGCCTTGTGCAAGTATCTTGTTGAATGGCAGTATAAGAAAGTAAACACTTATGCTGGCCAACACCTGAAACGCCAGTATCCAAAGGTGGAGTTTACTGGGCCGTATTTTACGCATATCGACACTGCAAAGGGTGAGGTAAAGCATTACAAAAATGAGCCACGGGATTATATTTCCAAGGGTTGAAAAGAAACCATGGAAAAGAAACCCCATTAGGATGGCCAAGGGCAGCGTAAATTCTTTTAGTCGTTTAATCATTGTTGTTCAACAAAATAACAAGGCGGTAAATGCCCTCACTTATGCCGGTGCGCACGTTGAATACATGTTAACGGGCTTAGCCCAATGCCGATATTTCTTCAATCATACGATCAAACAACCGGTCGGATTCTTCGTCGATAGTTTTGTCGGCCAGATCACTCGAGTACCATTGGGCAATCTCTTTAACTCCCTCGCTGAATGGTATTTTACAATTGAAATCGGGCACTGCGGCTTTTATCTTCGAGTTGTCGAAAATCATGCTGTGCGCTTTGTCGCCAAGTAGCCCGTCGCCAATTTTCGGGATATAGCGGGCAACAACTTCCGAAGGTACATGTACCAACGTGGGGCTAACACCAAAGGCTTTACCCACGGTGTTGTAAATCTGATTCCATGTGAGCCATTCATCGTTGGTAATGTGGAAGATATTGTTCATCGCCTTAGGGTTTCCAAGCAGGCCCACCAAGCCAACGGCAAAATCTTTGTTGCTGGTTAATGTCCATATCGATGTCCCGTCGCCAATAACCACCACTGGCTTACCGCAAAGCATCCGGTGCAGTACGGTATATCCTTCGTCGAAGGGAAGGAGGGTTTTGTCGTAGGTGTGCGAGGGCCTCACGATGGTATAGGCACAACCCGCCTGGGATGAATGTTGTTTAAGAAATTCTTCGCAGGCAATTTTGTTGCGCGAGTATTCCCAAAATGGGTTTTCGAGGGGAGTTTCTTCGGTAACGGGCAATTGTGCCGGAGGGGTTTGGTAAGCCGAGGCACTGCTGATAAACAGATATTGCTTGGTTTTCCCCGCGAATAACTTCAAGTTGCTTTCAAGGTGTTCGGGGACAAATGTAATCCAATCGACTACGGCATCAAACTCTTTCCCCTCGAGCACTTTAGCTGCTTCTTCTGCATTTCGTATATCGGCAGTTAAGTGTATTACCCGGTCGTCGACAGGACGTATCGTGGTCGATTTTCCACGGTTGAGGTGATAAAGTTCTATTCCCCTCTCAATAGCCAATGCAGTTGACGCCGAACTTATTATGCCCGATCCACCAATAAACAGTACTTTCATTTTTTCCCCTTTTATGCTGATACTTTTCTATAGCTTTATCGCTGTAATTTTTATTTGTTCGAGAAATATTTCAGGAATTGCGCCCTTTCGTACACATCGGGCGATTTGATCTTGGCATAACTTAGTCGGCCCCTAAAATCATCGATGGTGTCGAAATTCCATTTGTCCATGAATTCAACAATTTCCATTTCAATTTTTCTGGTAACATCCGGGCCATTCAGGTAGAGCGTAGAGCAGAGTTGAACAACCTGTGCGCCGGCAAGTAGTTGTTTTACTGCGGCATAGCCATCGTGTATGCCAGTCGATGCGGCAATTTCAACTGCAGGGAGCTGTCCTTTTACAATACCCGTCCAGCGCAGACAGCGGCTGAGGTCGGAGGGCGACGACATTACTTCAGACGATGCGAATTCGAGTGTTTCGAGGTCGAAATCGGGTTCGTAAAAACGGTTGAAAAGCACTACGGCTGCGGCTCCGTTGGCATATAGCTGATCGACCATGCGTACCAGGTTGGTAAAATATGGGCTAATTTTCACCGAAATAGGCAGGTTGATGGCTTGTTTCACCTTTTTAAGAATTTCGATGTATTTTTTCTCGTAATAATCGGCCTCACGGTTCCTGTCTTGCGGAAGTTCGTAAATATTTAGCTCGAGGGCATCGGCCCCTGCTTTGGCAATATCTTTAGCAAAATTGATCCAATCGCTTGATGAAATGCAGTTTATGCTGGCAATAACCGGGATTGAAACTGTAGATTTTACTTCAGCTATGAATTCAAGATATTTGTTGAGCGAATGGGTTTTTGTATAATTTCGGATGTAATCTTCGGCCTCAGGGTATGCGGAGTTGTCGTTACCAGATGAAATCAGGTGGTTGATTTCCATGTTGATCTGTTCTTCAAAAAGCGATTTTAGGACTACCGCGCCAATGCCTGCTTTTTCGAGTTGTGCAATCTGCCGAACCGAACTTGTTATTCCTGAACTTCCTGCTATTACCGGGCTTTTCAGCGAAAGGCCCATGTACGTTGTTGATATGTTTGCCATAGTTATTTAATGTAATTTCTTTCTCCAAAAATGCTGCTCCCGATGCGAACCAAGGTGCTTCCTTCTTCAATAGCAATGAGATAGTCGTCTGACATACCCATCGATAATTCAGTGAAATGGGGCTGAGCAGTAAAATAGGTCTCTTTTAAACAGTTGAATATCGATTTTAGTTTTCTGAATTCTTCACGGATTTGTTCCTCGTTGCTCGTGAAAGTGGCCATTCCCATCACTCCGGTAATGCGAATGTGCTGCATGGCACGGTATTCGCCGGAAGCTAACAATTGGTGGGCTTCTTCTTCAGAAAGGCCGAATTTTGTCTCTTCGCTGGCAATATGAAACTGCAATAAACAGTCGATAATCCGTTCGTTTTTAGCGGCTTCTTTGTCAATGGTGCTGAGCAATTTTAGGCTGTCGACCGAGTGGATGAGCGAGACAAAAGGGGCGATATATTTAACTTTGTTGGTTTGAAGGTGCCCAATGAGGTGCCATTCAATGTCGTGAGGCAGCAAGGCATATTTATCAGCCATCTCCTGTACTTTGTTCTCGCCAAAAATACGTTGCCCGGTATGGTATGCTTCAAGTATCGCTTCTGTAGGTTTGGTTTTCGAAACGGCTACGAGCCGCACTCCTGGTCGAAGCGATGTTTTTATGCTGGTAATATTTTCTGAAATTGACATAGTCTTCAACGTTGATTTGCAAATCTAAGCAATTCCATCGTGGCTTATATTCAAAAATGGGAATAATTGCCGCTATTCTTCTTTGTTGTCTTCTCTGACTTGCCCATATTCAGATGGGTTGACACCAAATTCCTCGAAGAAACATTTCCTGAAATACTTAAGGTCGATGAAACCAACATCGTAGGTGACTTCTTTCACGGTCAGCTCGCCAGTTTTAAGCAGTTCCGCGGCTTTGTGCAAGCGTACTTTGCGTATAAAGCTGTTGGCCGACAAGCCGGTGATTGCTTTGAATTTACGGTATAGTTGCATGCGGCTCAAGCCAAGATCTGAACAAAAATCATCGATATTATATTCCGAATTGTCGAGGTTTTTGAGGACAATATTGCGTGCTTTTTCAACCAGTGGGTGAACTTTCTCTTCGGGCTTGGCTTCTTCTTTATCCTCCGAAGGATCGTAGCTCGACAGGTTGAATTTATCTTTCAGCTTAAGCTGTTTTTCAATTAACTTTTTAACCCTTATGAGTAGGTGTGCCGGGTCGATAGGTTTTGGGATATACGAGTCGGCGCCAACACTGAGCCCTTTTACACGGTCGGCTTGTGCCGATAGTACCGTAGTCAGCACAACAGGGATGTGGTCGGTACGTTCGTCTTTTTTCAAGGTCGAACATAGCTCTAACCCGTCTATCTCGTCCATCATAATGTCGGAAATTACAATGTCGGGGATGGTTTCAAAAGCAATTTCGAGTGCTTCTTTTCCGTTTGATGCCTGAATTACCTTGAAATCGTTTTGCAGCAGGTCGCTGATAAACTGGCGGACTTCAAAATTATCGTCGACAACCAGTGCAATGAGTTCTTCTTTTTCATATTGCGACTTCAGTTTTTTCAGGTCTTCGGCCACATCTTGCTGAAGGGTGGCATCAATTTTTGCCCAGTTCACAGTGTGTTCGTTTTCTTTTACCGCAACTTTTTCGTTGTGCGAATAAATATCGCGGAGCGGTATTTTTATAGTGAATTCAGAGCCTTCTCCAAAGGTGCTTTTCACTTCAATGTCGCCTTTGTGGAGTTCGATCAGTCGTTTCGAAAAGCTTAGCCCGATGCCGGTGCTGTTACGTTTTGAAGTGCTGTTGAAACGGTCGAAAATATGATCGAGTTGCTCGGTGGCAATGCCGCGCCCGGTGTCAGTAAAGACCACTTTCACCCATTTATCGTCGTTGCATATTTTCACTGCAATACTTTTTCCGTCGGGCGTATATTTGAACGCGTTCGACAACATATTGAACACTATGCTTTCGATAAATTCCCTGTCGAGCAATACTTTTTTGTTATATGTGCTCGAGAATTGGTAAGCAATGTCTCTTTTCTGTGCTTCGTAGTTGAAAAATAGGAATATGTTTTTTATGTATTCGGTGATGTCGGTTTCTTCCACATTAAGTTTTAGCTGCTCTTTTTCATTTTTTCTAAAATCCATAATGCGGTTTGTTAGCTGCAATAAGCGGCTGGCGTTACGGTAGATCATCAGGTGTTTTTCGCGAATGTCGGGCGATTGTTCGGTTTCAAGAATTTTTGCCAATGGTCCAAGAATCAATGTGAGCGGAGTCCTGAATTCATGCGAAATATTGGTGAAGAATTTCAGTTTCAGTTCGTCGAGCTCTTGTTGTTTCTGGTATTCAACTTCTTTCAGCTGCTGTTTGTGGGTTTCCTGAACTTTCATTATACGCAGGAACATGATAAGGAAAATGAGCACCATGGCAGCCACAAAATAAATGATATAGGCTAATGTTGATGCCCAGAATGGAGGGGTAATTTCTATGTCGAGCACAGTGGGTTCATCGTTCCATACGCCGTCGTTGTTGGTACTTCTTAGCAAGAAACGGTAGTTGCCGGGTGCCAGCTTAGTGTAATAGGCAATCCGGTTTTTTGCATCGCGCACATTCCATTCAATATCAACGCCTTCGAGTTTGTAGGCAAATTGACATTTCTCGGGAATATAGTATTCAAGGTTCGAGAACTCGAGTGAGAATGTATTCTGGGTGTGCCTTAATTTTATAGAATTAGAGGCTGTTATGATTGTCTTTTGCCATTTTTCATGATCGGGGTTGCAAGGGAAGGAGGGTTCGTTGAAAAGGTAGAAGTTTGTTATAAGAGGGGTGGGTTTGTTGAAATTATAATCGATTTTGTAGGGAATGAAATAATCGATCCCGTTGAAGCCTCCGAAGTAGAAGGTGAAATCGGGGTCGATACAGATGCTGTTGAGGTAAAATGAACGGTTCCTTAGCCCATCGGTTGTTTCGAATAATTTAATGGTCTCGTACATGTTGTTCGAGTTGATACGCAATAGCCCTTTTTGAGTGCCAATCCACAGAAAACCAATAGGGTCTTCAATTATCGATTGTATATTGTAAATAATATCTTTATTGAATGCTTTGGTGAATTTTTCGTTTTCGATGATGGTAAGGCCCGCATCGGTTCCAACCCAAATTTTGTTATTCCGGCTCGGGTATACCGTGGTAACAAAGTTGCTTACCAACCCGTCTTTCTCGGTAAAAAGTTGTTGCTTAACAATTTTGTCGCCTTCAATGCGGAGTTTTACCAGTCCGCAGCCGTTTCCTCCTGCCCAGATGTCTCCGTTCTGGTCTTCGGCAATCGAGAAAATTGAGAAATCGCGTAGCAGGGGTAAGTTTCCCGCTTTGTCTTTCAGGGGCAAAAAGGTGTCTCTTGCCTGGTCGTAATAAAAAAGTAACCCTTCCCAGGTACCCAGTAACAGGGTTTTGTCTTTTCGTTCGAAAATATAGGTTACTGTGTATGTTCGGTTGATGCCGTTTTCATCAGGAAACGATGCGTATTTTTTTAACCGGTAGGGGCCACCATTGTCATCGAAACTATAGATGCCAAGGTTGTCTTTGGTCGAGAACCAAATAGTGTTCCCCGACTTCAGCATTGAATATATGAAGCTGTTGGGTAATTCTGGAAAAGATGGGATGGTGATATTTTCGAGCACTTCTTTTTCCTGATTCAATTTCAAAATACCATTGCCCCAGCTGCCTGCAAAAAGGTTGTTGTCGGTTTTTACTATGCTGCTGATAATGTCGGGAGTTTTGCTGTGCGACGAAATGGCGTAATGCCTGAAATGTTTTTTTCGTGTAGAAATAGAAAAAAGTCCATTTTCACTACCCACCAGTATCACGTCGTCGCGTGTTTTCAAATACGAAGTAATATTAAGGGGTGAAAGGTTAAATGGCTCTGTGTTAATTGTTTCCCATTTTTGTTTCCGCAAGTTGAACTCGGTGAAACCGGCTGTTGTGCCCAACAGGAATACCGGGTCGGAATAACTTCGAAGGCGAAGTGCCGTTTTTATCCGTTCGTTGGTTATTACGCGATATTCTTCACGATTGTTTTTGGTGTTTACAAGATAAAGCCCGTCGGGTGTAAAAACCAAGAATTCATCCTCGGCGGTATTAGCAATTTCGTACACGTGTTTGTTCAATACATTGGGTAGTATTTGCCTTATTGTTTTGTTATTCAGATTGAGTATGGAAATGCCGTTGTTGGCCAATACCACTGTGTTATCGTCGATAGGAGTGATGTCGGAAACCAGCAAGGCCGGAAGGGACTGTTTTTCTTCGGTGTTGGTTATTATTTCCTGCACTTCTCCTTCGGGGGAGATAATGTTCAATCCTCCCCATTCGGTTCCTACCAGAATTGTGTTGTTGCTCAGTGAAGTAACGGCCAGTACGTTATCGTCTGATATTTTGAATACGCCTTCGGCATTCTTGTGGTAGTGGGTTGTTTTGTAGGTTTTTAAGTCAATTTTAAAAAGTCCTGTTGCTAGTGAACCTACCCATAACTGGTTTTGGTTTATGTATAATTCTTTAATTTTAAATGCTTTAAAATCAGGGTTAATACTCGAAAAGTTCAGCACTTGATATCCGTCGTACCGATATAAGCCCCTGTAGGTGCCAATCCAGATAAATCCATAATCGTCTTGTGCCAGGCAATTGACTGTACCTTCGGGAAGGTCAGTTTTTTCGGCCAGGTCTTCAATGTACATCCCGTTTTGCGAATATCCTGTGGCAAGTACACCTGTCAGAAATAATATCAGACAGATTGTTAGTAATTTTCTACCCATTTTTTCCCCCTTTTTCTGGCTTCAATTTGCATAAATTCCTTTAAAATTCAAAGGATTACTGCATATCGGTTATTTTTTGTTCTCTTTACAGCGTTTGTTCATTTTGTGATTAAATCCCAATCGTCAGTTCGGAACGGGCTTGCTGGCAAATTTGCTGAATTGACAAGGTTCCCATTCGGGTTTGCACTCCAATTATACCTTACAGCTACAGGTAAAGGTATATCTTTATTTTTGACAATCACCGTGTTTCCTACTATTTCGGCATCGGCCCAAACAAAGTGTTTGTCTTCGCCCGCAATGGCAAATCCGTTCAATTTACTACCATCGTTTATCTTCAATCCGCCGTATACATTCTCGAAAAAGAGACTTATGCTTCCATTCCCGGCAGTATAACTGCTGAAAACTGGCCCCGATGAGGGGATGTCTTTCCCGTATGTTTTGTTAAGGGCGAGGAGCGAGAGCCGTTTGCCAACATCTTGTTTGTTTGCTGGGTGAATGTTTTCAGCTTCACCAATGTCGATGGATACAGCCATGCCTGTTTCCGGAAGTTCGAGGGCAAGGGCTTGTGATTCACGAAGTTCGGCCCACATGTCGTCGGCAGGATAGGGCTTGTATTTCATATAGTTTGCCAATTGTACATAGTAGAACGGAAAATCTCCTTCTTTCCATTTTTCTCTCCAGTCGTTTATCAGGTTGGTGAATAAGTGCCGATATTGCCATGCCATGCCGGTATTGCTTTCCCCCTGATACCATATAACACCCTTGAACGCGAAGGGAATCAGAGGGTTGATCATTCCGTTGAATAGTGTCGACGGGCGGTTTGGATCGCCGGGTTCAAGGGCGATGGTCTCTATTTCGCGTTGGTTATACCCGGCATGCATGAACCATTTTCCACTTAAATCGGCGAAAAAGCCACCTTCTGAAGAAAGAAAGAAGTCGGAAGGCTTGCCATTGAAGCCACCAGAGCCCTGAAAATCAGTTACGCGCAATGTTATGGCATTGTCGCCCGAGCGGAGAACTCCAGACGGAATTTTGTATTGTTTGGCAGGGCTCCACATCTGGCTTTGTGCTATTTTTCGTCCGTTTATCCACACTTCGTAAAGGTCTTCGGGTGAGCCTAATCCTAACGTAAATTCGGCAGAGGCTTCACCGAAAGGAATTTCCACATGTTTTCTGAACCATACCGAACCATCGAAGACACCGAGTCGGGAATTTTCCCAGAAGTCGGGTAAATGTATTGTATCCCAGTCTGTTTCACGTAGTAGTGTTTTAATAAAGAGCGTGTCGCTGCCCATAATGCCCGGGTCTTTTCTCGAACGTTCAATATTTAGATCGAATTTGTCTTTTTCGTAAATTTTTTGTTGGGTCTCAAGGTCGGTGGGCATACTCTGGAGTTTTTGAACACTGCGGGTAAAATCTTCCATTAATTCGAGCGACGCGGCACTTGTCCATGCTTCGGCCAGCGTACCTCCCCAAGTAGATTGTATCAACCCTACCGGAACTTCTAAATCCTGATGTATTTCGCGACCAAAAAAGTACGCAATAGCCGAAAAATTTCTGATGGTTGTAGGGGTGCAAGGTTTCCATCCTGCCGATTCCAACGTGTCGACAGGGCGGTTTGAGCTATTGTGTCCAACCGAAAAAAGTCTTATGTCGGGAAAGTTGGCATTAGCAGCTTCCTGTATTCCGTTTTTTACTGGTGCCCAATCGTTTACCAACGGCACTTCCATGTTCGATTGCCCGGAGGCTATCCATACTTCGCCAACGGCTACATTGCTGAATGTGAGTTTTTTATTTCCACATTGGATAGTCATTTTTTCATTGAGGCTTACATTTTCCGGTTGTAAACGGGCGAGCCATTTTCCGCGGCTATCGGCTTTGGTTTTTACTTTTTGGTTGCGGAATTGTATTTCGATACCTGATCTTGGTGGTGCAGTTCCCCAAACGGGAATTTCTTTTCCTTGTTGAAGCACCATATTGTCGCTAAAGATTGGCTGAACCCCAAATTTTGTTTTTGTAGTTTGAGAACATGCCGCACATGAAAATATGACTATTAGAACTTTAAATATAAAAGTGTTAATTCTTTGTTTCATTGACGAAATACAAAATTAATGTCGATTACCTGTCTGAATATTTATGAATTCGTTGAATGCTTTTGACGTAATATAGCAAATCAGCCTCGATTATTCTGGTGAGAATATCTGCGATTTTACGGCTTCCGACGAACCAGTGAGTAAATATAATTCAATAATCATTACTTTCAATCCGATAGTTTTTAAAACCGGTAACCTTTTTCATGTCGATTTGCATCATTGGTACGGCTATTTTTTTATGAATTTGTAGGTATTAGAAGAGTTCTTGCCAGTAATTTTTGCCATATAGAAGCCTTTTTTAAGGTGCATTGTATTGAATTCGATTTGTTTAGTGCCTTTTTCTTCCATTATTATCTTACCTGCCGAATCTATAATAGCGACCGAATTTTCCTCATTATTGTTGTCGAATTCTATTAATAAACAGTCGTTTACCGGATTGGGCGATAACTTAGCCCTGATAGGCTTTTTCACTTCAACATTCCTTGTGTATCTGAGCCAGTAAGTGGGTAGCTCATCGAGGGTTGTAACTTCGTTATGATTGAAAAAACTGTTGATGTGATCTGTTGAATTATTCTTACCGTCGAAGATAAAATCGCCAACCCATGTGCATACGTACAGCCATTTTGCGTCCATCTGATTCATCATATCCGGATCGGGAAGGGTTCCGTTTTCACTCATCGTTAGCATTTTACGACCGCCGAATATGTTGCGAAGGTTGTCGAACATGGCCGACGATACGCTATAATCGCCTGCTTGTAAATATACATCAACCCCAAGAATATCAACGTACTGGTCGCCAGGGTACCAATCAGAGGCTTTGTTGCTGTCAGTAGTCGTCCAAACCCATATCAAATTATTGATTTTGTGGTGGTTTGTCAGTCGATCGTAAAGCAATATCCACAATTTTTTACAAGCTTCGGGTCCCTTGGCTCCCCACCAGAACCAGGCACCTTCGGCTTCGTGCAGAGGACGCCATAAAATGGGAATGTTGTTTTGCTGATAAGTCTTTAGCTGTTTGGCAATTGCATCAATGTCACGAAGTATAAGCTGATATTTCTCCGAGTCGGGGTTGTTCAATACCCAGCCAATGTCGAACGATGTAGCAGTGGTGTAAAACCCTTTCCACCAGGGCTGTTCTGCGGTGTTGTAAAGGTCGGTTGGTGCATTCCAGTGCCATGTAAGGGTTACCATACCGTTACGTTCTTTATACCATTTCAGAATATCTTCAGTAGCTTTGGTTGTTGCTCCGTTCTCAACACGCGACGGAGTGTAATTTATCAGGTCGTTGCCATAAACTGCCGGATATTTACCTGTCAGGTCTTTCAAAAAACGGATTTCAGAGTTGCTTTCGTTGTATAGTTTACCATCGCTTTGAAACTGCCCGGCAAAGGTGGTTTTTCCAAAATTGTTCAACAGGTATTGATACATTGAAAGGGCTTCGGGGGTAACATTTGGGTTTACCGGGGTGGGAGAGATGTTCCATTCTGTCGAAGGCTTTACTTCGTCAATCCGTATATAATCAACCTCGAACCAGCCCCAGCTATGGGCTATGGCAATGCTGTTTGCCCCGTTGGTGAGGTATATTTTTCCGGCATCAAGCTCTTTAAATTTACTTGTCGAAGCAAAAAGCACCTCGCCAAGGGTTTGGCCATTCACAATAACATAGTTTTTTTTGTCTCCATTTGGTGAAGCAAATCCTATGTATAATTGGTAGATTCCGGCTTTTTTCCAACTGAAGTTGAAGGTAACCTTGTCGGTTGCTTTATCGAACCCGGTAATATATCCTGTGCCCGAGAAACCCGACCTTGATGACGCTTTATTAACGCCTTCTAATATGGCATCTTCGGCCTCAAATTTTACTCCCTGGCCATGTAATACTGTTGATAATAGGATAAATATGATGAAAATGAAACACTTCATTGCTTCTGTTTCTTTAGTTTCTTCTTGCTTATTTATACATGTCGGGCAAATCGTTTTCGAAAAGAGTTGCCGGGTGTTTATAAAAACCGATGAAATCGTCGATGGCTTGTTGCCCGTTTTTTCGGTCGGTTTCAATTCCCTTGTAAGGAAGATAAAACTGACTTTCTCTTTTTCGGCTCCAATCTCCGCTATACCAGCTTTCAATCCAAACAATCCGGCTTGCTTTTGGGTCGTTTAGTATTGGATTCAAGAGGTTTTCTGTCCAGAAGTTTGGGTGTATTTCAGGGTAAAGGTACACTCCGTCATGAATTCTTAATCCGGTTTCGGTAATGGCGGCTACCTTGTTATGAGTGGCCGCATAATCGGTTATTTTGCCTACTTCATCGATAACCAGCGACATCGGTTTCCATTCAAAAATGCCGGGTTCATATATATCGAGGCCTAAAATGTCGACATATTCATCGCCTGGATAATATTCAAATGTGGCACGGGTGTCGGGCGACCATGCATAAAGCACATTTCGCAGTCCTTTTTCACGCATGTAATCAACCGTGATTCTGTATAGTTTAATGTACTCTTCAGGGCTTATGTTTGCCGATCCCCACCAGAACCAGCCTCCGTTCATCTCGTGCCAGGGACGAAAAACAACGGGGAATCCTAGCTCTTTAATTATTGGAATAACCAGCGTGTCGAGTTCGGTAAGAAGCCAGTTGAGTGCCGGGTTTTCCTCACGTGGTTTCCCCGAAACGATGTTGCGGGCGAGTTCTTTATCGGCCGTCCACTCTTCGTTTTGCTTTGCATAGAAAGAGTTGCTGTTCATTCCCCTGAGATGCCAGCAATAGCCAACTACTGCGCCTCGCTCATATGCTTTTTTCGATGCCTCAATGTCGGGTCCTGCAAGGGTGTCATTTTCGTGCCACATAAAATCGCTTTCGTGAAAGGCTGGGTTATCGCCTACAATATCTTTACAGTCTGACCCGTCGAACCCTTCGGTAATATGCCTGTCTATATATTTAATTGTAGTGGGATTGGCACATCCAAACATGATCTTTTTCTCTTCTGATAGTCTTTTCAGGTTACTGTACAGGGCTTTCGTTTTTCCATCCATATATTTTTCATTCATCGTTTCGGGAACAGTGCCCTTGGGTTTGCAGGATATAAAAGCAATTGATGTAATTATTAATATGCATAAAATGAACGCATTTCGAAGATGGGCCATGATGTAATATTTTATAATTGAACATTTAAATTATATAGAATTTTTCACAACACAATATTAAATCCTTTTCTTGTGTTTAGTGTGGGGCTTTTTTCGCAATAAACGGGGATAAAAGTTCCGTATGAATCTTGTGGTTTTTGTAAATATTATATTATTAGCTAATTAAATTATTGTTGGTATTAATTGATCGCACGTTTGTACCCCAAGTTTGAAACTTTTATTCTCCGGTAGGCTCCTTTTTTATGGTAATCTTGCAACTCAATTAGAAACTTGAAACGGACTATGAAAGGAAAATATATACAAATAATTTGGAAGACTCTAATGGAGAGTTCCATATGACCTTAAAAAATGATTGTTGCCAGATGAAAAAAACAGTTTTTATATTGATTGGTCTGTCACTTTTGCTAGTATGCTCGCAAGGATGCCAAAATAGTAACGACAATTCAGCGGTATTTCAAACCAAAAAACTTTTGCAGGAAATCACAGGGAAAGGAATACTGTTTGGGCATCAGGATGATTTGGCATACGGAATCGACTGGAATTCTATTAGCGGAGAATCAGACGTGAAACGAATTACTAACAGCTACCCGGCTGTTTTTGGATGGGATATTGGAAATATTGGTGATGCCGAAAACCTCGACGGTGTTCCGTTTGATTCTATCCGTGCCTATATCATTAAGGCTTACGAAATGGGGGGCATTAATACGGTAAGCTGGCATGCCCGCAACCCAATTACCGGTTCCGACTCATGGGCATTAACCGGAATCAGCATGAAAGCTTTGTTGCCAAACGGAAGCTTTCATTCAAAATTAATTGAAGAATTAGATAAGGTTGCGACTTTTTTTGAATCACTTAAAACAGGCAATGAAGAATTGATCCCGATTTTGTTCCGGCCCTGGCACGAGATGAATGGTGGCTGGTTCTGGTGGGGAAACACTAGTTGTTCAGAGGAAGAATATAAAGCGCTTTTCCGTTTTACTGTTGATTATTTACAGAAGACAAAGAAGATAAGTAACTTACTGATTGTTTTTTCACCCGATCATAATTTCGAATCGGCAGAACAGTATCTTGCCCGTTATCCCGGCGACGATTATGTCGATATTCTGGGGCTTGACAATTATTCCGACTTTGAGCAGCAGCGGCTCGATAGGGTGGTTGTAAAATTGGGAATTGTGTCGGATATTGCAGCTCAAAAAGGGAAAATTGCCGCTTTTACCGAAACAGGAAATGATAGGTTGACCATTCCCGACTGGTATACCTCTAATTTATTGCAGGTGTTGAATGCCAGTGAAAAAACACGGCGGATGGCATATGTTATGGTTTGGCGTAACCACGATACAACCCATTTTTATGTGCCATATCCAGGACATAGGGAAGAAGAAGATTTCAGGAATTTTGTTAACAATAAAATGATATTTTTGATTGACGATCTTACAAAACAATATGAATACCAATTTTCTAAATGAAAAAAATAAGTCACAAGAAATAATTAGATGTAAATTATTATATGAGTACCATATTTGAAACAAGAAAAGAAGCTATTGAGAAGTTACACAGCGAGTTATTGGTTCGTAAAAACGAAGAGCTATTCAGCGTAAACGGAATATATTGTCGATTTAAATATCCCGTATTAACGCGCGACCATGCCCCGCTTCATTGGCGGTTCGATTTTAACCCAAAAACCAATCCGTTTTTTATGGAACGCATTGGGATAAACGCTACGTTTAATTCCGGGGCAATAAAGTGGAATGGCAAGTATTTGTTGGTAGTGAGGGTTGAAGGCAACGATCGGAAATCTTTTTTTGCCATTGCAGAAAGCCCCAACGGAATCGATAACTTCAAGTTCTGGGACAGACCAATAACTATTCCTCAGACCGATAATTGGGAGACCAACGTATACGACATGCGCCTGACTGCTCATGAAGATGGATGGGTTTACGGGGTTTTCTGTGCCGAACGCAAAGATACCGATGCTCCCGACGGCGATACTTCGAGCGCAACTGCTGCGGCTGGTATTGTGCGCACTAAAGATTTGATCAGCTGGGAGCGTCTTCCAGATTTGATTTCTCATGGTGGACAACAACGAAATGTTGTGCTTTTCGAGAAGTTTGTCGATGGTAAGTATGCATTCTTTACCCGGCCACAGGATGGTTTTATCGACACTGGAAAAGGGGGAGGAATTGGCTGGGGTTTATCTGAAACAATCGAAAATGCCGAAATCCCGAACGAAGAGATAATTGATCCCAAAACATACCACACGGTTTACGAGGTGAAAAACGGCCTTGGCCCTCACCCTATTAAAACCGCTAAAGGCTGGCTCCATTTGTGTCATGGAGTGCGCAACACTGCTGCCGGCTTGCGTTACGTGTTATATGTATGCATGGCCGACCTGAACGATGTTTCGAAAATAACGCATAAACCTCATGGCCATTTTATTGCGCCACTTGGGGGTGAACGTCTCGGCGATGTATCGAATGTTGTTTTCTCGAACGGGTGGATTGCCGACGACGATGGAACCATATTGATTTATTATGCTTCATCGGATACCCGTCTGCATGTAGCTAAAACTTCTATCGATCAGTTGGTTGATTATTGTTTGAATACCCCTTCGGATGAATTGTATTCGCACCTTTCTGTTCAAACTATTAACAAACTGATTGATAACAACCAAAAGTTTCTATAGAATGAAAAGATCAATTATTGAATTTATAGACGAGCTAAATGTTGAACTCGATAATATATTAAATTTCTGGAGCAAACAGGCTTTGGATACACAGCGTGGGGGGTTTTATGGTAAAATCCTTTCGTCGGGGGTTAGGGTAAAAGATGCAAATAAGGGTGCTATACTGAATGCCAGGATTTTGTGGTCATTTTCTGCAGCGTATCGCTATACAAAAAAACAGCAGCATCTCGAAATGGCCGAGCGGGCATTTAATTATCTGGTCGATTATTTCATCGACAAAAAAAATGGGGGTGTTTTCTGGGAACTCGATTCGAAAGGTAATCCGGTTAATACCCGCAAGCAAGCGTATGCCCAGGGCTTCGCACTTTATGGACTTTCAGAATATTATATGGCTTCGGGAAATGAACGAAGTTTGCAGTTGGCTCAAGAACTTTTCTGGACGATTGAAAAGCATTTTCTCGAAAAGCAGTTTGGCGGATATATCGAAGCGCTGGCCGAAGACTGGACTCCGCTCGATGACGTGCGGCTTAGTACCAAAGATGCAAACGAACCAAAGTCAATGAATACCCATCTCCATATTATTGAGCCTTACACCAATTTATACCGTTGCTGGAAAAACCCGATCCTTGGAGAAAGGATCTATTCGTTGATCCGGATTTTCCTTGATAAGATTATCGATAATAAAACGGCACATTTCAATCTTTTCTTTGATCTCGATTGGAAGGTAAAATCTACAATGGTATCCTATGGACACGACATTGAAGGCTCGTGGTTGCTGTCCGAAGCTGCCGAAGTGTTTGGCGACAAAACGCTTATGAATGAGGTGAATGCTGTGGCTTTGCGAATGGTTGATGCAACCCGGATGGAAGGTTCAGATGCTGATGGGTCAATTTTTTATGAACGTGAAGGAAATCATTTCGACACAGATAAGCATTGGTGGCCGCAGGCAGAGGCTATGGTTGGGTACACCGATGCATGGAAAAAGACCGGCAAGCACGAATATCTCGATTTAGCCGAAAAATGTTGGGATTTTATTGACCGTTATTTAATCGATCGTGTTTTTGGAGAGTGGTTATGGCGTGTAGATAAGGATAACAATCCATACGAAATTGATGAAAAGACAGGTTTCTGGAAATGCCCATATCACAATACCCGGGCTTTGATTGAAGTAGTTAATCGATTAAAATAGGTTGGAAAAAACTGAAATTGAATAATGAAAAGCATGATGGCCACAAGTGAAGTTTCATTGAAAGAAAAGATAGGGTATGGATTGGGTGATGCTGCTTCATCTATGTTTTGGAAGATTTTTTCATTTTATCTTGCTATTTTTTATACCGATATTTTTGGTATCTCGGCCGTTGCAGCAGGTACAATGTTCCTTGTAACCCGGATTTGGGATACAGCCAACGACCCGATCATGGGAATTATAGGTGACCGCACCAATACCCGCTGGGGAAAGTTCAGGCCATATTTGCTATGGGGTGCCATTCCATTTGGTATTCTTGGTATTTTGCTTTTTACTACTCCTAATTTTGATACTACCGGTCGTCTTGTATATGCTTATATCACCTATACGTTTATGATGATGGCTTATACCGCGGTGAATGTACCTTATGCCAGCCTGCTGGGAGTAATGACTGCCAATACTAACGATCGTACCACATTGGCATCATACCGCATGGTATTTGCTTTTGGAGGGAGTTTACTCGTTGTTGCCATATATCAGCCTCTTGTCGATTTTTTTAAATCGGTAGTAACCGTTGAAACAGCTTATCAGCTCACTATGGTTGTAATAGGGGCGATTGCGGTGCTCTTCTTCTTTTTGACCTTCTCGTGGACAAAAGAGCGTATTAAACCGCCCAAGTCGCAACAGAATTCATTAAAAGAGGATTTCAAAAACTTGTTGGCAAATGTGCCTTGGTTTGTTTTGCTTGGCGCAGGGGTAATGACGCTTATTTTCAATTCGGTACGCGATGGGGTAGCTATGTACTATTTTAAATATTACATAGTTGACGATACCGCTGTGGCTATTTCAAAAATGACTTTTACGTTTAGTACCCTTTATTTTCTGGTTGGACAAGCTTTTAATATGGCTGGGGTCATCATGGCAAAACCTGTTTCAGCATTGCTTGGGAAACGGAAAACTTTTATGCTGGCTATGATTGGCGCTGCGGTGTTCAGCAGCATGTTCTATTTTTGCAACAAAGATAATGTGGCACTTGTTTATGTGCTTCAATCTGTTACAAGCTTTTGTGCTGGTATCATTTTCCCCTTGCTCTGGTCGATGTATGCCGATACAGCCGATTATTCAGAATGGAAAACCGGGCGCAGGGCTACAGGATTGGTCTTTTCGGCGTCGAGTATGTCGCAAAAATTGGGGTGGACACTTGGTGGTTCAATAACCCTTTGGCTGCTTGGTTTTTATGGTTTCCAGGCGAATGTGGAACAAACCCCAGAAACCATTGAAGGCATAAAATACATGCTTAGTTTCTTTCCCGCACTGGGGGCTATTCTTTCAGCATTGTTCATGTATTTCTATAAGTTAGACGACAACACGTTAAAGATTATTGAAACCGAACTGAAACAGCGGCGTGACGCTGAAGCATCGCTAGCTGAATAGTACTTTGGTGTTCTTTTCTGCTCGTTAGTTGTTGAAGGGAGAGAGAATGTATGATCTGCATTTTCTCTCTTTTTTTAATGTCTTCTTAGGATGAGTTCTTATGTTGGAGCCTTTTATTTTACTTTTTTTTAATGACAATTGTGTAAAGAAAACATGAAATTTTAGTTAAAATAATACCGCTTATAACATGATTATTATCAGTGTGTTGAACCGAATTTTAAATTTTATTTTGAAAGGTTCGATTAACAAAAGAAATTTTCATATTTGTGCCTGAAATCAATAACCTGCATCCGATTCTATCATTGAAGAGATGCTGGTATTAACGGCAAAAAAGAAAATCTACGATGAATTTTACAACTGTTTTGAAATACTTTACTCCGAAGGAGAAAAAGTTTTATGAAATGTTCGACCGCTCTGCCAGTAATATTGTTGAGGCATCAGTTGCGTTCAATAATCTTATTAACGCTGCTACGTTTGACGACCGGAAGTTAGTAGGTGCTACAATTAAAGCTCTTGAGAAGAAGGGTGATGACCTGACCTATTCAATTTTCGAAGAATTACATAAAACGTTTATCACCCCTTTCGACCGGGAAGATATTCATGAATTGGCTTCCACTATGGACGATGTTGTAGATTTGATGTATAGTGTTTCTGGTAAAATTGAATACTATCACTGCACGACTATCAGTTCGTATATGAAAAATATGGTTGCGCAGATTCATGAAGGTTGCCTGCAAATTCAGATTGCTGTTGCTGGCCTTGAGAAAATCACTAAGGAGAATCAGATATTAAAGGCATGTAAAGAGCTAAACAAGGTTGAAAGCCGTGTTGATGTTATTTTCCATGAAGCAATATCTGATCTGTTTGAAAATGAAAAAGATCCGATCGAATTGATCAAACAAAAAGAAATTCTGCAAAATATTGAGAAGATTGCCAATAAGGTTGAAGATATTTCAGACGTGGTGAAAACCATCGTAGTTAAGTATGCTTAATCTGTTTTTATAAATCTTAACTAAATCTTATTGGAATGCTTACTCTTTTAATAATTGTTATAGTCCTTGCATTAGCCTTTGATGTGATCAATGGGTTTCACGATGCAGCAAACTCTATTGCGACTGTTGTTTCTACAAAGGTATTGTCTCCTGTTGTGGCTGTAATGTGGGCTGCATTTTTCAATGTTCTGGCTTATTTCATTTTCGACCTTAAAGTTGCCAATACAGTTGCGAAGACCGTTGAAAGCGGTTCTATAACCCTTCATGTTATTTTAGCCGGAGTTATTGCGGCAATTATTTGGAACTTAATTACATGGTGGTTGGGTATTCCTTCCTCTTCATCACATACTCTCATTGGAGGGTTTGCTGGGGCGGCAGTTGCTCATACCGGAACATTTGCTGTTGTAAACGAAAGTATTATATTCAAAACAATAGGTTTCATTTTTCTTGCTCCGCTTATTGGTATGGCTATCGGATATGTAGTTCAGGTTCTTATTCTTTGGGTATTTAGGCGGATTAAGCCGCAAAAAGCCCATAAGGTATTCCGCCGAACGCAGCTGGTTACGTCGGCATTGTTGAGCTTGGGTCACGGTGGCAGCGATTCTCAAAAAGTTGTTGGTATAATTAGTGCCGCAATGCTTGTTTATATGTCGTATTTGCAAACAAAAGGAATTGACATTCCGGCATGGGCTCATGTACACGAAACCATTAATGAGGCGGGTAAAGTTCAGTTTAACGTGCCTGAGTGGATTCCTATGAGCTGTTATGCTGCTATAGGCTGCGGAACGCTGATGGGCGGCTGGCGGATTATCAAAACCATGGGAACTAAAATAACCAAAGTAACTCCAATGGAAGGCGTTGCTGCTGAATTATCGGGCTCGATCACCCTTTTTGGAGTAGCTCAGGGACTTGGTGTTCCTGTTAGTACAACTCATACGATTGCTGGTTCTATTATGGGAGTTGGAATGACCAAACGCTTATCTGCAGTTCGTTGGGGTGTTGCAACAAACCTCCTTTTTGCTTGGATTGTAACAATTCCGGCCAGTATGATAATGGCAGCTATTGTTTACTATATTACAACCCTTTTGGGCATGGTTTAGTGGTTGTCAGACGCATTGATTCTCGTGCAGTTATTTCTTTTTGAAGATTTGAATTCCAAGTCTGAAAAAGCCTGTAATTGCAGCGAAAATTATATTCACGGCCATGGCTAGTGCCATTAGGGTATAGAAACCTGAAAAGAGAAAACTTATTTTAGTAAGACCCTCAGTGGCAAAATCTCCGGCCCAAAGCGTAGATATATTGAAAATAAAAACAATAATAATGATGACTAAGAATCCCCGGCCAGAGGTTTTAATGTCGGCTGGGCTCAAAGTCATAGAGCTTCCAATAGAATAGAGGCAGTAAATCAGAATCATAATTTTCCACCAGGCAGAGTTTTCTCCGCTGAAAATCTCGTGCATGAATTGGCTAACAACTGTTGGAAGTTTGAGTAATTCGGTTTTTAGCAAGCTGAAAGAACCTAAGGTATCAGGGGAGATACTAAGGTCTGAAAAATCAAAAATATTAATCCTGAAAAGCAGGAGAGAAAGGCCATAAAGGACAATCGTGCACATTAATAAAGGCCCAATACCGATGAAAAAATTGCCGGTTTGTTGGTACATGTTTTTTTCATCGTACGAATGGTTTACATATCCCATGGTTCCGGTTTGTGGGTCGGGTTTAAATAATTGGATTTCTTTTATTTTGTGCCCGAAAATTACAGCAAACAATGCATGCCCAAGTTCGTGAATTGATGTGCCCAGCCATGCAAAAACATACAGGTAAATTTTTTCTCCGAACACATAGATGCTCATCCGTTCGTTGGCCAGGGCAATAAAGTGCATGATAATGGCCATGATAAGTAATGGTCCGAATAGAATAATCAATTGAAGCCCCGTAGAAATACCGGCTTTAGTAAGGTAGTCAAGAGCTGATTGGAAGAAGTTTTCCATGGTTATAATTATCGAGACAAAGATAAAATAAGTACACATTGTTGCAACCAATTGCTTAAAATCGAAAATCTACTTTTGATTTCTTTTTACAAAGTGGCTTTTTTAAATGTTAATGATCTTTGTTCAGTGCTGGGTTAAGATAATACGATTAAAAAAAGAGGCTATCTTTTTTTAACAGCCTCTTCTTAATTGCGAAATATATGCTTTTATTTTGATTTGTCGGGAGCAGCAGGTATGGCCGGCAATGGCTTGTATTCCGTTTTTATCTGCTCCAAAATAACTTCAATGGCTTTGTTTAACTGATCGTCGGTTCCCATGTACTCACGGTAAGGGTCGTTGTCGATAACAATATCGGGATCAACTCCGTGACCTTCAATGATCCATTTGCTTTCTTCTGCAGAATATGATGCAAATTCAGGTTTACGCAAATCAGCCCCATCGATAAAAGGCAAAGAGCCACTTATTCCAACTACACCTCCCCAGCTTCGGGTGCCAATAACTGTTCCTACGCCAAACCGCTTGAAGCCATATGGGAATAAATCACCGTCAGAGGCTGAGTATTTGTCTATTAAACAAACTTTTGGACCAAGGAGAGTGGCATTCGGTACCGGGGTTGGGTCGATCATATTCCTTCTGATGTTTGCTCTTCCGGCTTCGCGCATTAGACGTTCAAGAATCATGGGAGACACATTTCCGCCTCCATTTCCACGGTCGTCAATTATTAACCCTTTTTTGTTCAATTGCGGGTAGAAATACTTGGCAAATTCATTCAACCCTTCAGCGCTCATGTCGGGTATGTGAATGTATCCTACATCTCCGTTGCTTGCTTTGTTCACTTTTTCAATATTGCCCTGTACCCAATTGTAATAATATAACGCTGATTCGTCGGCAATAGGTTTGATTATTATCTTTCGGGCATCAGTTTCTGAGGGTTTGTTGTTCAATCCAATTTCCACCTCAGTTTCGGCTTTGCCCGCGAGAAGTGAAAAAATATCGCTGACTGTATTTGTGCTGGTTCCGTTAACCGATACAATGTAATCGCCCTCGTGAGCGTTTACCCCGATTTCAGTCAATGGCGACCGTAACGAACTGCTCCAGTTTGCTCCTTTCAGCAGTTGATCGATTCGAAAATACCCCGAGGGGTCGCGGCTTATCTTGGCTCCAAGCAATCCTGTTTTAACCCTCTCTGGTGCAGGTCGTTCGCCACTCAACACATAAGCGTGTCCAACATTCAGTTCTCCAATAAGTTCTCCAATAATATAGGTGAGGTCGTCGCGGTGCCGCACATGCTTAACCAATGGGGCATATTTTTCGTGCATTGTTTTCCAGTTAACCCCATGCATGTTCTCTACATAGAAGAAATCCCGCATCTGGCGCCAGCTTTCATCATAAATCTGTTTCCATTCCTGAGCATAATCAACCCAAGCTTCCATTTTGTCGATATCGATAGTTTCGCTCAGTTTTATCTGGTCCGATGGCAGGTCGATAACTCCCCAGCTTGTTTTTTCACGGATCAGCATTTTTTTATTATTTGCAGAAATTGCAAAATTGAACGAGCCCAGTTCTTTCTCTTCCTTTTTGTTCAGAAGATATACCTTGGCTTTTGTGCCATTGTCGGTACTTTGGTTGTAATATACTTTCCCGTCGACACAATATACATTCGAGTAATTACTGGCTTCAATCGGAAGTGATATTATTCGGTTACCGATCCCATCAAAATTGATTTCGGTTTCCAACGTTTCTTTCTGATTGGATTGAGAAGGGGTTTTAGCTTCTTTTTTTCCTTTTGTTTTTTCGCTTTTTTCTGGTAATGTTTCAGTGCTAATAGCTACACTGTCATTCTCAAGGGCAAATGGAGAGGACGTTTTTTCTGACAACACAGCCAAATAAACTTTGCCCATATTTTCGTAGGCATGGTTCCATTCTGTTTGACTGTATGTTGGTGAGAAATCACGATCAGAAACGAAGACTAAATATTTTCCATCGGCCGAAAAGTTGGGCGATCCAGAGTCGTACCAATTATCGGTGATGTCTTTAACTTCTTTATTAACTGTGTTATAAATGCTAATTGTTGAGAATCTGTTTTCACTCGGCCGGTTGAATGTTATCCATTTGCTGTCGGGCGACCACGCATAATCATTCGGTTGGCCGTACCGGGCTTTGAATACCTCGGTAATTTCGCCTGTTTCAACATCAACATAACGGAGTCGAAATTTTCTGTCGTTCCAGAGTATTTTTTTGCTATCGGGCGACCACAAGATATTGAAATAGTATGTGTCTGCATTTTTTGTAATCTGGCGAGCCGGGGTTGATTTGTCTTGGGCTTGCACCCATATTTCAAATTCGCCTGACTGGTCTGAAAGATAGGCGATATATTTGCCATCGGGCGACCATATGCCATCGCGTTCGTGTGCTCCCGAAGTTTGTGTGAGATTATAGCTAATCCCTTTCTTAGAGGGAACATTAAAAATTTCGCCACGAGCACTGAAAACCACTCTTTCTCCATTGGGAGACAGGTCGGCATTCCTGATCAGGGAACTTGATTTTTTTGTTTCGTTTCGAGCATAATTGAAATCGCCAGTAATAGTTATAATTACTTTTTCTGGCTTTTTATCGTTTACATTCATTTTATAGATGTAGCCGCCATTTTCGAAAACAATATAATTGCCTCCTATAGATGGAAATTTGCAGTCGAACTCATCAAAGTGGGTTACTTTGCTGGTTTGTTGTGTCTTGGTGTTATACACAAAAATGTTCATAATGCGGTCACGATCCGAAAGAAAGAATATCTCGTCGCCGGCCCACATGGGGAAGATGTCCTGAGCAATATGGTTGCTTATGTTTTTCACTTCTTTTGTGTCGAAGTCGAAAATCCAGATATCATCAGCCATCCCTCCTCTGTAGTATTTCCAGGTGCGGAATTCGCGAAATACTCTGTTAAAAGCGAGTTGTTTACCCGAGGGCGAATACGAGCAGAAACCTCCTTCGGCCAGTGGCAGTTCAGTAGAGATTCCTCCTTGGGCTGGTGCAAGGAACAATTGTCCTTTAAAATCGTTGAAGCTTTGTTTACGCGACCGGTAAACAATTTGTTTACTGTCTGGAGTCCAGCCCATCACTATGTTGTTTGGCCCCATCCTGTCTGAAACAAGATCGCGCCCAAGGGTTGCCGTGTGGGTTATTCGTTGCGGGATTCCGCCATCTGAAGGGATGGTAAAAACTTCGGTATTACCGTCGTATTGTCCGGTAAATGCAATTTGTTTTCCATCGGGAGAAAAGCGGGCAAACATTTCGTACCCGATGTCGCTGGTTAGTTGGCGAGCTGTACCGCCCGACGATGGTACAGTATAAAGATCTCCCGCATAGCTAAATACAATTTTTTCGCCCCATATTGCCGGAAAACGTAACAAGCGGGCTTCGTTGGCCTGCCCAAACAACAATGGGGCTGACAGTAACATGGCCACGATGATTGGTAAAACTTTTTTTTGCATGTGTCTGAATTTTATGTAATTGGTATTTGTCGTTGATGTAAATTGATTTAATAAAGCTCACATAATTAGTGTAAGCAATTCTATATTTATTACATAATAAGACACCAAAGATGAAGCTTTAGTTTAGAATTTCTGAATCTTTTCCTCAATTAAAATGAATGTGGCTCTATTTAGTGGTGGTGGGTAATGCTGGTTCTGTTTTTACAAACTGGCTGAATATGAGAGAACACATAGCCAGAATAGCTCCCCCGATAAAGGGAAGGCGCCAGTTTACCATCCAAAGTATCCCGCCTATAACTGGCAGAACAACAGCTGTAATGTGGTTAATGGTGAATCCAACGGCCATAGAAGGGGCAATGTCTGCCGGATCGGCCTTTTTTCTGAAAAATGAATTGATGGCAATGGCAAAGCTGAAAAACAGGTTGTCGATAATATACAATACACTTACAGCCCAGCGGTTTTCGATTAGTGCATAGAGCATAAAAACGATGACCAGCGAAACATATTCCACAGTAAGCATTTTTCGTTCGCCATACCGGTTTATGGCTTTCCCAATGTATGGGCTTAATAACCATGTGATAATGTTGTTAATCACAAATAGCACAGTGATATGTATTACCGAAAAATGATATTTCTGAACCAAAATAAAAACAGCGAAAACAATAAAAATTTGCCTTCGGGCTCCGGCTAAAAAATTCAGCACATAAAACAACCAGTATTTTCTTTTGAAAATCAGTTTTTTGTGTTGAGGGGGAAGCAGATGGTCAACTGGTTTTAGAATATATGAGTATACCCCAATGAGTATAACCACTAATCCTACCCCCAGAAAAAGCATTTGATATGATAAGTATCTCGAGAGCAACCAAATTGCAACCCCAACTCCAATATTCGAGAGGGCAGTAATGCTTCGTAGTTTTCCCAGCACTAATGGAACACGATCGGTTTGAAAATATTGAAGGGTAAGTGATTGGTTAGCCGTGTCGAAATAGTGAAAACCAACAGACATAAGCACTGTTGTGAAAATTAAGCCGCCCAACGAAGTGAAAAAGCCGGTGAGCATGACTCCCAATCCTAGTAAAACTATCGACGTTGATGCAAAACGGTGTTCTGCAATAAAAAGCAATATGTAAACCGAAAAGAAGGTGAGGAAACCCGGTACTTCGCGTAATGATTGAATGATTCCCATTTTCACTGAATCTACCCCGGCTTCTTCTACTGCAAAATTATTAAAGAGGGTTTGCCAGCCCTGATTTCCAACGGCTGATGCAATGCAGAGCATCACTAAAAAAATATACATCGGATTTTCCTTGAAACTCTTGTAGGCTGTCATTGCTTTGTTTTTGGGCAAACTTATAGGTTTGGTACAATAAAACCTGCCAATATCCTGTTTTACAAATAAATTTAAATGTAATTTTAACCTGAATTTGAGAAGTAACGACTATGGGATCATTTAGCAAAAGAAATCAGCTGTTGGTTTTGGGCATTTTTATTTTTGCAGGCTTGGTTGCCCTTGGCTTTTTTGTGGGTAAAGGCTTGAGAATGCTTGGAGCCGGCGAACGAACCGTAACTGTTCGTGGACTTGCTGAACGTGAGGTGCTTGCTGATAATATCTTCTGGCCAATCGCCTACACTGTATCCGACAATGATTTAATCAACCTCAATCAAAAAATTGAGCAGAATAAAAGGATCATTGTTGAATTTCTTCTTTCGCATGGTTTCTCATCCGAAGAGATTTCATTTTCATCGCCTAGTGTTATCGATGTTCAAACTCAACTTTATAATACTGACCGGAATTATTCTTTTCGTTATCTGGCAAAAGGCTTTGTAAGATTAAATACAAACAAACTTGACCAAGTACTAAAAGCTTCAGACAATTCTTCAGCACTTCTGCTAAAGGGTGTTGTGTTGAACAGCGATGAATATCAAACCTCAATATCATACGATTTTAAAGGATTGAATGAAATAAAACCAGCTATGATTGAGGAAGCCAATATTAATGCACGAAAAGCTGGTGAGCAATTTGCCAAGGACTCGAAGAGTAAACTGGGAACAATAAAAGAAGCCTCGCAAGGCCTCTTTTCAATTCAAGATGCCAATTACAACACCCCACACATTAAAGTAGTTAGGGTTGTAACAAACGTCCAATATTATCTTGATTAAGTGTAGTTTACTCTGTTTTTCGTTTTATGCTACACCCCAGGTTTCGGGTCTCTTTGTTGGTAATTTCTTTTCCGTTGGCCAGGTTTTGCATGGCATCTTTAAGGTAGAATTCTTTAACCTGAGCGGCATCTTTGTAATTGTCGTCGATGGCTCCTTTGTACACCAGTTTCAGCTCCTTGTCGAACAGAAACACATGTGGAGTAGTTTGGGCACCAAAGGCGTTTGCAACAACACTTTCGTTGTCAATTAAGTATGGCCATTTATAGTTGAGTTTTACTGCGTGTTTTTTCATGGCCTCCCAGGAATCGTCGTCGTTACGTTTCATAAAATTCGAGTTGATCAACACAAAGCCGATGTTGTTTTCTTCAGCCAGTTTGTTCACCATCGGATAGCGGTCTTCCCAGGCAACAACAAAAGGGCAGGTGTTACACGAGAATATAACCAGAAGACCGTTTTTTTTTACCTGAGATTTAAGGTCAACAGTAGCGTCATTAAGCGCATTTTTCATCTTTTCAGTTTTTGCAGGAAGCATTTCGTTAATTTTCAGCATATTGTTCTGTGCCGATATGCTTAATGTAAGAGTTATTAACCCAATTAGCAGAATATATTTCATATTTTTCTTGTTTAAATTCAGTATAAATAAACAAGAGGGAGTATGTTTTGTTCAATCAAAATTTGAGTAACCTAAAATGTATAAAAAAACAAAGCCGCTTCCAAAATGGGAGCAGCCTTGTTAGCAGATTAAATATGGGTTTATTCAATTTGTGCTTTAACATATTGGCCATTACTATCGCGCATTTGGCCAACAATTACAAGAATAAGGTCGATTAAATACCAGATTCCGAGCCCGCCAATTGTTATTAGCATAAGCACTCCGGAACCAGTCCGTCCAAGATAAAATCGGTGAGCTCCAAAAACCCCAAGGATCCAACACAAGAGAACAGCGGCAATCCACCGATTATTAAGTGTTTTGTTTCTAACGATATCCGGTTGGGGAACTCCGCATTTGGGGCAAATTTCGGCTTTTGAAAAGATGGCTTCTCCGCAGCTAAAACAATATTTTTCTTGATCTGTTCTCATGATGTTTAATTTTTTCTCAAATGTACGGCAGCTTGGTAAAAACGTATCAATTGTTTTGGATAAACAGTCTTATTTTATCGGTGAACAACACATCTTTGGGCGGCTATCAACCAAATAGTTGTGGAGGATGCATTACTTTCTGAAAAACTTTTTCAGTGAACAAAATGTTAGACGGAGTTTAGCTATTCCATATTTCCCAAGCTGCAAGAGCTTGTCCATGAAGCATTTCCAGTCCATTTTTTACATTGGCACCTTTTTCAATTCCTTTCTTCATGAATAATGTTATTTCAGGGTTATAAACCAAATCGAACAACACGTGGTCAGAAGTTAAATATTCGTATGGGATATCGGGGCAGGCGTCTATTTTGGGATGCGTTCCCAGTGGGGTAGCATTAATAATAATGGTACGTTCTTCTATCATTTTCTTATCGATGTCGGAATAGCGTATTTCGTTTTTAAATAGTTCATTTTCAATAGATGCTGAAAGAAAGTCGATGCCCAGTTTTTGTAAAATATGTTTAATGGCTTTTGATGCTCCACCGGTTCCCAAAATTAACGCTTTGGCATGGGTTTGTTTCAGCATGGGCTTTAGTGAGCGCTCAAAACCAATGATATCAGTATTAAAACCTTTAAGTTTTACCCCATTGGCGGTATAAATTGGTTTTATGGTGTTTACTGCACCTACTTTGGCTGTTTCTTCGTCAACTTCGTCGAGGAATTTCATTACCTGTTGTTTGTAGGGTATGGTGCAATTTAGCCCTTTAATATCATTGTATTGTTGAAAAATTGTGGGGAACATGTCGATATTCTCGATCTCAAAATTGAGGTACTTGCAGTCGGTAAGTCCTTCTTTTTCAAACTTTTCAGTAAAAAATTTTTTTGAGAATGAATGTCCGAGTGGGTAGCCAATTAATCCGTAAGTTGACATATTTTGATGATTGATTTAGAATCGACAGACAGGGTATACTTATGATTTGTTTCCGTACTTGTCGATAAGTTTTACAATAGTTTCATTAAGTCTTGCCTCTGGAAGAATGTCGAACAGGTAGTTTTGTTTGTCGGCATCAACCAGTAGCGCTTTTTTCAGGTGCTTAACTGCATTTTTTTCGTTCATCGATTCGAAATAATAGGCAGATAGGCGGTAATGCAAAACGGCATTGGCAGGGTGATAAAACAAGCTGGTTTCAAGAATAGAAATTGCTTTACTTATCATGCCATTATGGTGAAGGTGTTCCGATAATTTAAGCCATCCGGTTAGCTTACCGGGGTTGAGTTCACAAACTCTCTCGTAAGCAGTTTCAGTTTCAGATCGCAGGTTTAGTTTTCTGCAAATTTTGGCCATGAACAGCCAGTATTCGCTATTGTCATAATCGATGTTTACTGCTTTTTTGAGGTATTTATAAGCAGCGTGATAATCATTTATTAACTTCATTGCAAGTGCAGAGCCAAACCATGCACGGTCGTTCTTCTTATTGAACGTAACGGCTCGCTGATAAAACTCGAAAGCCTTCTCGTGATCGCGGTTGTTTATATGGCAATCGCCAATGATGCAGCATATTTCATCGCTTGAGTCATCAAATCGGAGAAATTCAGTGAAGGCGTCGATGGCTTTTGAAAAATTCTTACGCAGCATGTAGCTGTTGCCAAGGTTAAACCAGGCACTGGCAAAGTCATCGTTTATGGCTACGGCAAATTCGTAAGCTTCAATAGCTTTCTTGTGCTTTTCGAGTTTATTGTACAAAATACCCAAATTGAACCAGGCGTTGTCTGAGAATGAGTCTATGTCTAAATATTTGTTATAGAATTCGATACTTTTGTAATTGTCTCCTGTCTTTTCGTAGCAGTATGCAATTTCGTAAAGTACCATTTCGTTTTTTTCGTTCAGCGCAAAAGCTTTTAGAAAATAGGACAGGGCTTTTTTGAAATGGTTGGCCTGTTCATAGGCATAGCCAATGTTGTAATAGTTTTCTTCGTTGTTCCCGAATGAATATTTTAATGTTTTGGCAAAATTGTCTTTTGCTTCGTTTAAATCGCCAAGGACTAAATGTGCGGTACCTTTCATCAAATATAAGTCGGGGCTAGTACCTTCAATTAGCAGCAGACTGTTGATGAGTGATAATGCTGAATTGGTTTCGCCAAGATTTAGCAAAATCGAAGCTTTTTTAATGAGTATATTAATTGAGCCGGGATGCTGCTCCAATCCAGTTTCAACTACTTTGAGGGCAGGATACAAATTCCCTTCCTCGATATAGCTGTCGATGATCATTTCTATTTGAAACACATCAAAATAGAATGTTTCACCGCTTTTGAGCATCTCCTCATAGCGTTGAATAATCTCGTCAATTTCTTCTTCTTCGTGAAAATTATATTGCTCTTTGTTCATTTCAAACCAACAACTAATGGACTATTGATGTTCAGGGCGCAGCAGGTCGTTTACTGTTTTTACCGGGTTAAAGGTTATGGCCGGTACTTCAACAAATATGGTGTTCCAGTCGGCCATGGCTCCGTTCCAAAGGCCAGGTAATTCAAGGGCTTTAAACTCTTGCCCGTTTTGCGATTTTGTCGAAATAAACCCGGTTTCGGGGTCACGGAAGGCCAGTAAATCGAATTTTTTCCCTTTATAATCTTTAATGCTGCAAACCAAATCAACCGGGTTAAAATGAGTTGATTGGCTGAAAAGCTCTGCTTGTTTTTCGTCGGCCAGGTTTATTTGTGCCGATTCAAGGATTTGTGGCGAAATGGTTCCATCGCCATTGACAACAATGAAAGGCCCGCCACCCGGTTCGCCTTGGTTTTTCACCATTCCGCAAACTCGCAATGGGCGGTTGAGCTTTTTCTTAAAGAAGACAATTTTATCTTCGTTCGACGCAAAATCATTGTCGAACTGAATAAATAATTCTTTGCGCAGGAATGCCTCAATTGTTTTTAGCAGGTCGTTATTTTCCGCTGCTTCGGGCTTGTCAAGTTTTTCGAGATAGGTATAAATCTTGTTTCGCTCCGATACAAGAAGTCCTGCGAGTACTTTTTTGAAACGTTTTGTTTCGGCCTTTAAATGGTCGGGTACTACGTTGTCTATGTTTTTGATAAAAACTATGTCGGAATCAAGCTCGTTCAGGTTTTCGAGCAGGGCACCATGGCCCCCGGGGCGGAAAACCATGCTTCCGTCACTATTCCTGAACGGTTCATTATTCTTATCGACAGCGACGGTATCAGTCGATTTATGCTGATGAGAGAAAGTAACCTTGAGCTGAACGCCATAGCGCTTTTGGTACTCATTACGTACTTTTTTCAGTAACTGTTCGAAACCGTCCTGATGCTCAGGTGAAACCGTAAAGTGCACTTGTGCCATGCCATTTGTGCCGGTACAGTATGAGGCTGCTTCTACCAGATGTTCTTCGAATGGGGTACGGAAAGAATCTCCATATTTATGAAAGGCCAGTTGTCCTTTGGGTTTTTGTCCATAGCCAAGGCCATCTGGCATTAGCAGTTTTTTTACCCATTCGGTTTTATCGTCTTGGTTGACAGTAATTTTGGATAATGAATTATAAAAGGCAAATTTTTCGATGTTTGTAAAAAAAGTTTTTACAAAGCTGTCGTTATCTGCCAACTGTTCAGCATCTTCAGTGTTGGCAGCTTTTTCAAGGAAACTGTATAGATCTTTGAACATGCGGCTTGCGGCTCCCGATGCAGGAACAAACTTTAATGCCAATAGGCCAGAGGAAAGCGAATTTTCAAACACTGAAATCATTCGGGTTATGTCTTCCTCCGATAGGATTTTAATTCCATTTTCGGGAGTGGCGGGGCCTATTAGCTTGATTGAAGCAAATCCTTTTTGAAAATGTTGGATCTGTTTTTCAAACTCTTCAAGGGTAAGTCCCTGTGTCTCTATCTGTTTGATGTCTTTTTCTGCTAACATAAAAAATTTATAATCAATGCGTTAAAAGTAAAAAACTTCACCTGATAAAAAAACCATAATAGATACATTCATTAAAAAATCGAAGTTTTTTTATTTTGTATTTTCACCCAATTTTGTAATCTAATTCATTCTTTACTTTTACAGGCGTGACAAAAGTAACAAAAATATATGCTTGGGGACATCAGAAACGGTACAATGATTTCTCGAATCACTTTAAAATTCTCTTTAAAGAAAGAATTCAGAAGGTTTCGGTTGATGCCGGCTTCACATGTCCGAATCGCGACGGCCTTAAAGGGCTGGGGGGGTGTACTTTTTGCAATAACAAAACATTTAATCCTTCCTATTGCCAACTCTCGAAGAGTATTAGTGCCCAGCTTGGAGAGGGAATCTCTTTTTTTCGCCGAAAATACGATTCAATGAAGTTTTTGGCTTATTTTCAGGCTTATACCAATACGTATGCGCCAGTTGCCGATTTGGCGCGAATGTACTTAGAAGCATTGAGCGTGCCCGGTGTTGTAGGACTTGTAGTGGCTACACGTCCCGATTGTTTGAGTGATGATGTCCTCGATTTGCTCCAGTCTCTCTCTGAAAAATATTACGTGATGGTAGAACTTGGGGTTGAGTCGTGCGAGAATGATACCCTTACGCGTATTAACAGAGGGCATACTTTCGAAGAATCTGTTGCCGCCATTGAGGCGTTAGCGGTTCGATCTATTCATAATTGTGCGCATCTTATTTTAGGGTTGCCGGGCGAAAACAGGTCAGTTATCCTTAACCAGGCGCGTAAGATATCTGCACTGCCAGTTGAGAATATAAAGTTGCACCAGCTTCAGATTCATCGAGATACAGTTATGGTTCATCAGTATATTACTCACACCGAGCAGTTTAATATTTATGATTCAGCAGCTGATTTTGTTGAGCTTATTATTGATTACGTAGAGTTGTTGCGCCCATCAATTGTTATCGAACGTTTTGTCAGCGAATCGCCGGCTAAATTGCTTATTGCTCCCGATTGGGGTATTAAAAATTTTGAATTTGTGGCTAAAGTTGAAAAGCGCCTTGCCGAGCGCGATACCTGGCAAGGTCGTTTATATAGACAATAAAAAAGCAGATAAATTTTACTTGCTTTTTATTTTCTCAATTTTTTAGTCTGTTATATCTCCATCGATGCCCAATAATTCTTGGTAGAATGGTATAAGCTGGTCGGCCATTTGCATGTGGTCGTCAATATCGGGGTGATAATCGCACCCGTGTGGCACAATGCCATCAAAGCTAAAAATTGCGATTGGCTTGTATTTGGTTCTTGAAAAATGGTTCTTCACGTTGTTAAGGCATTTCAACAGCAGTTCTGATTTATCGCCCGAAAGCATTGGGCTCGAGAGCAATGCAATCTGTGTGTCGGGATAGTGATTGTATACTGTTTCAACAAATTTAATATAAGTTGAAGTGAAAATTCCGGCATCAAACGGGTGTCGTTCATGAATTCCGTCTCCATCTGAAAAATCATTGGTTCCCAGGCATATACTTACTATTTCAGGTTCAATTTGTGAGAAATCCCATTTTTTTGAATTATCAGTGTTGAGATAACGGTTTTCGTACACCATAGGCATGGTTGCCCCGTCTTCTACATTCCAGTTGCGGTAAATGCCAATTCCAGATACCGAGCTAAGCATGAATCTTGCATTTAGTGCACGGGCAACAATTGGACCGTATGCCCAGTAAGCATTGTGCTGGTCATACCACTGGTCGGTGTGGCAAGGAATATCTAGGGTGTCGTTGCCCATTCCGCAGGTTATTGAATTACCGATGAATTCGATATTTACTTCTGGTGTGTTTTGAATTTCAGTTAGTTGTTCACATAGAATGCCTCCAAAAATAATATTACCATTCGATGCCTCTGTCGATTTGCAAATGGTTAGCGTGTGTGTTTCACGCTCGAATGGGATTTCAATTGGAAAGGCGGTGATGGAGTCTCCTGTAATTTTTATCCGTCCTAGGTCTTCGCCATCAAGTTCTATCGAAAAGAAATTATGAAGCCCGTTAGGGGTATCGTTCTTTAGAAATACGACGCATGTGTCGCCGATGAATTCAAGTTTAATCATTGACGCTGAACCAATGAGCTTTACCATTTGGTCTGAGGTATAGTCAACGCGCCCCCAGCATGACATTAACTCGGGGTCGAATGAAAATTTCTGAACAGTTTTTTCTGAACAAGAAATAAACAATAAACAGATTACCGGGATAAGGATTAGCAAACGGATTTTTTTCATTGGTTGATTGTTTATTATGTTTTTCGTTTCTGTTTAATAGAAATAGTGAATTGAGTAAATGCTTTTTCTATATTCTAGTGTTGCAAATATACGAGATTTTGAATGATCGCATGCAGCTATTGTGAGGGGAAAATCTTGCATTTGCGAATATTTCTGGCAGTAAAAATTATCGTGAAAGGACGATTTCGTCCCCTCTGTTTCGATATTTATTTACCTGCAAATTTTCTTTAGTGTTTGTATCTTGGAGCCTTGATTATGAATGATTTTTTTTCCACATATTACAAAGAGGATAGGATATGCAATCGATAACTAAAGTTTTGGATGTCAGTGTTAAAGTTGGACTTGTGCTTTTTTTCCTTTATGCTGTGGCTTTTTGCAAGCCTGACGACCTGCCCGATGAAAAACCGGGGGATGCTGATACTATAGATACTGTTGATAGCCTGCCTGTTGTGCCCGTTGATACCATCGACTCACTGCCAGTTGACTCAATCCCGGTAGAGCCTGTCGATACAATTCCTGCTGATACAGTCACTCAGCCTGTTGATACAATTGTTGAGCCTAATCCAGACCTTCCTCCTGAACCTGATACAGCTTTTCTTTTCGGTAAAACTCCCGTTGAGGCCTATGGACAATTACGCGTGAAAGGAAACAAGATTGTCAATAAGCAAGGAAAATCGGTTCAGCTTCGCGGTATGTCTTTTTTTTGGAGTCAATGGATGGGCAAGTATTATAACTACGATTGTGTAAAATGGTTACGCGACGATTGGCGTTGTACGGTAGTTCGGGCTGCAATGGGAATTGAATCGGGAGGATATCTAACTAATCCAGAGATTGAAAAGCAAAAAGTTATAGAGGTGGTTGAGGCTGCTATCGATTTGGGTATTTATGTTATTATCGATTGGCATGACCATAATGCTCAAAAACATTTAAATGAAGCTGTTGATTTTTTTGGAGAAATGGCTAGTCGGTACGGTAATTATCCAAATGTAATATATGAGACTTTTAATGAGCCACTTGAGGTTTCGTGGAGTGGCGTTCTTAAACCGTACCATGAAGCGGTTATTGAGGCTATCAGGTATTACGACCCTGATAATATTGTCATTTGTGGCACGCGCACATGGTCTCAGCAGGTTGCCGAAGTGGTCCAGAACCCAATCGATGATGATAATGTTGCCTACGCTCTTCATTATTATGCATCTACACACAAAAAATGGTTGAGGGATAATGCACAGGTGGCGCTGAATAGAGGACTCGCGTTATGGGTAACCGAGTATGGCACAACAGAATCGTCGGGCGATGGTTATCTCGATGTAAAAGAAAGCAATGTGTGGTGGGATTTCCTCGACAAGAATCAAATATCGTGGTGTAACTGGTCGGTCGCTGATAAAAATGAAAAATCGGCAGCTTTGTTGCCTGGCGCTTCGGCAAAAGGCGGATGGACCGATGCTGTTATCAGCACCTCGGGTAAAATGGTACGCGAAGAATTAAGGGCAAAAAACCCGCCGCAATAAGGATTGTTATTCTAGCTCTTCTGTGGAATGTAGTTAAAAGTCACACCAAATGCATTTATCGCATATCAAAAGCCATGCATCTTTTAGTGATCTTTCTTAACGTTTCAATATCTGATGGAGCTGTTGTTTGCCAATTTCATCTTTTTTTGAAATGAATAGATTTTAAATTGTTTCAATCAATTGATATTTAGTGTTTTAATGACAATTAGTTCGAGCGTTGTTTTTCGTTCCAATTTAGTGTTTGCCATTGCTAAATTCTTTTGGTGGTGTATATTTGTGGGGCAAATGGCAAAATTTTTTTCAATGCAGCTAACATCTAACCTAATACATTTGATATGAAATCGGGAAAAAATAAGGCTTCTTCAACAGTTGGTACGTCGAAGAGGTTGATATTTAACACAATAATTGTATTATTCCCTTTTTTATTACTTTTTCTTGTTGAAATTTTGCTCCGTACATTTTCGTATGGCGACAATCTTTCTTTGTTTGTCAATCATCCCGAAAAAGAATTCAGTGAGTACCGCATTGTAAATCCGATAGTTGGAAAGAAATATTTTCAACGTTTCGAATATACCGAACCCCCTAAAGATGCATTTTTAAAAGAAAAACCCGACAGTTGTTTCCGGATCTTTGTAATGGGAAGCTCAACTGTGGTTGGTTTCCCGTATGATAACAACATAATGTTTTCCCGTATTTTACATGAATGGTTAAGGGAAACATACCCTGGAAAGAAAATTGAAGTTGTTAATACTGCCATTACGGCGATCAATAGTTTTACTTTGCTCGATTACATGCCGCAAATTCTTCGCCAAAAACCCGATGCAATTTTGTTTTATGCAGGGCACAACGAATTCTACGGGGCTTTTGGTTCGGGATCAAGCGAGGCATCTGTTCAGAATCCTGCCTTCATTCGGCTTCACCTTAAATTGCTTAATTTTAGGGTGTATCAGTTAACCCGGAATATTATTTCATCGGTGGCAGAATCGGTTTCGAAGACAAAAACTGCTGCTGCAAAGCGGGGTACTCTCATGAGCCGTATGGCAAAAGATGCCGATATAACTTTTGGCAGCAAAAAATATAATGAAGGGATTGAGAACTATCGTAAAAACCTCGATATGATGCTGGCGATGGCCAAAGCTAAGAACGTTCCGGTTTTCATGAGCGATCTGGTCAGTAATATCCGCGATCTGAAACCTTTCAGCTCTCAGCCCACCAGCAGTTTAAAACCTGCCGATTTTTACTTCGACTTGGCACGTCAGCAGGAGGCTGCCGGCGATTTTAATGCGGCGAAAGAAAACTACACCAAAGCCCGTGATTACGATTGTGTGAGGTTCAGGGCATCGAGCGATATAAATAGTTGTATCGTTGAACTCTCAAAAAAATACAACAACATACGATTTGTGCCTACCTTAAGCCTTTTTGAGGCTAATTCACCTAACCGCCTTGTTGGAAATAATCTGGTTACAGAGCATGTGCACCCGAATATTGAAGGGTATTTCCTTATGGCTGGTTCGTTTTATTCCGCTATTATTCAGTCAGGATTACTGGGAAACGATCGTAATATTTATGCGCCACAGGCGGCTTACGACTTCATGAAGAATTATGGTTTCACTGAACTCGATTACTTAGTTGGCCAACACCGCATCAAAAACCTAAGTTACCATTGGCCCTTTACCGATGAATCGGCTGGTTTTGTCGATTACAGAAAGATTTATAAACCAATATCTTTTGTCGACTCGCTTGCTTTTGCAGTTATGGTTGATAATGAATTGACCTTGTCGGATGCCCATTTGGAAATGGCTGAAAAATACGAAGCTGAGAACGATTTTGTAAGGGCTTTTGGCGAATACAATGCGTTGACTAAGCTTCACCCGTTTTGGCCATCATATTTCCGAAAGGCAGCTGATTGTTTACTTATAATGAGGGATTTACCTGGTGCAATTCGTTTTTTTGAACGTTCGCTCGAGTTTGGGGACGATTCTTTCTATGCACATTTCAGGCTTGGCGAACTTGCCATGATAAAAAATGATATCGCCTTGGCCATTGTGCATTTCGAGAAGGCTCTGACATTGGCAAATACCGAGAAAATAAATGTTTTGTCAAAACTTTATGTAGCATACACTTATCTGCAGGATAAGGAGAACGTTGCCCGCATTGCAACCGAAATCAATAAAATGAAACAGGGTTTCTTGCCTCAGGTTCCCAATCGTGATTATACTTTCCTTGATTACATTCCTGTACAGGTAGAAGATTACATTATTCGTGCTACAGAAATGCTTAAGGAAATGAAGGTTGATGAGGCCGAAGCTGTCCTGAAGGAGTCGATTGCTCTGCACGATAATCATATTGCCCATCGCAGGCTAGGCGAAATTTATTTAAAGAAGCGGGACTTTTCCCGTTCGGTATATGAACTTGAAATGGTTTATAATGATTTCAATTCAGATCCACGTTTTTTGAATACACTTGCGTTGGTTTATCTTGCTATGAATGATAAGAATAAAGCGAGTAAATGCATCGATCGTATTGAAGCGGTTGAACGTGCTTATCCTGGGCTTGAAAAGCTTCGATCTTTTGTCAATTAGATAATTAATACAAATGAATATACTTGGAATTTCGGCATTCTATCACGATTCGGCAGCCGCGATAATAATCGACGGAAAAGTAATTGCTGCCGCGCAAGAGGAGCGTTTCACCAGGAAAAAGCAAGATGAGTCGTTCCCTGTAAATGCGGTACGCTATTGTCTCGATGAGGCTGCTCTTCACATCGATCAGCTCGATGCGGTGGTTTTTTACGATAAGCCAATGCTGAAGTTCGAACGTTTGCTGGAAACGTACTATGCTTTTTCGCCCCGTGGAATTGCGTCCTTTATAATAGCAATACCCGTGTGGCTCAAGGAAAAAGTTTTTTTGAAGAAAATTATTGCCGACAAGCTGTCCGAGATTGAGCCCTATAACAAGAAAAAACTCAAGTTGCTTTTCACCGAGCATCACTTGTCCCATGCGGCCAGTGCTTTTTATCCTTCTACTTTTCCTAAGGCCGCCATTTTAACGGTCGATGGGGTAGGCGAGTGGGCAACAGCTTCAATTTGTTATGGCGAAGGAAAGAAAATTCAACTGCTGAAAGAGATGAAATTTCCTCATTCTTTAGGCTTGCTTTATTCTGCTTTTACCTATTATTTGGGTTTTCGTGTTAACTCTGGGGAGTATAAGCTCATGGGACTTGCACCTTACGGAATTCCGGGTTCTGAGCAAGTTGAAACGTATGTAAAGATTATACGAAATCAAGTTATTGAAATAAAAGAAGATGGTTCGGTTTGGCTCAATCCTGAATTTTTTTCTTATGCTACAGGATTGCGAATGGTTCCCGACAAGCGTTGGGAAAAGCTTTTCGGGTTCAAAAAGCGCTTGCCCGAAGAAACCATAGAACAGCATCATTGCGACCTGGCTTTTGCTATTCAGTTGGTTACCGAAGAAATAATGCTGAAAATGGTTCAACATGCAAAAGAAATTACGGGTTGTGACACTGTTTGTTTGGCTGGCGGGGTTGCGCTGAATTGTGTCGCCAATGGAAAACTATTGGCTAACCGTACAGTGAAAGATCTTTACGTTCAGCCTGCTTCGGGCGATGCCGGAGGCGCTCTTGGTGCGGCATTGGCTGCTTATCATATTTATTTCGATAGGGAAAGGGTTATCGAAGAGGGCGATGCAATGAGCGGTTCATATCTGGGTCCTTCGTATACCGACCATGAAGTGAAGAGGATGGTTGGAGTTTATGGTGCACAGTATAAGTATTATGAATCATTCGATGAATTGGCGGTGAAGGTTGCAGGTTTGCTTGCCGACGGAAATGTTGTTGGTTGGGTTCAGGGGCGGATGGAGTTTGGTCCCCGGGCGTTGGGTAACCGCAGTATTTTGGGCGATGCCCGTAACCGCGACATGCAGAAAAAACTGAACCTGAAAATAAAATACCGCGAAAGTTTCAGGCCTTTTGCCCCGTCTGTACTGGCCGAAGATAACGGCCGCTACTTCGACATTGAAACTTCTTCGCCCTATATGCTTCTGGTGGCTCCTGTGAAGGAACAATGGCAGAAAAAACTACCTGATAATTATTACCAACTTCCGCTTATGGAGAGGTTATATGTTGAACGGAGTGAGATTCCAGCCATTACGCATATCGATATGTCAGCGCGGATACAAACAGTGCATCGTGACACAAACCCCCGGTATTGGCAGCTAATCAACGAATTTAAAAAGCTTACGGGAATAGGATTGGTGGTTAATACGAGTTTTAATGTTCGGGGTGAACCCATAATATGCTCGCCCGACGATGCGTATCGTTGTTTCATGCGAACCGAAATGGATTATTTGGTAATCAATAATTTCCTTTTTGTGAAGGAACAACAACCGGCCTGGAACGAGAAGGATAATTGGAAAGAGGAATTTAAACCCGATTAAATTTCCGTTTTCGTTCTTTTAGCAATAAATTCGCAAAAAAATAAACATTAAGATATGGATTTTCTCAGCGATTTTTGGAATTATATGAAGGAACGCAAAAAGTGGTGGCTCATTCCCACGCTTATTGTCTTCCTGTTGTTGGGTGTTTTAATTGTGTTGAGCTCAGGGAGTGCGTTGGCTCCATTTATATACACGCTTTTTTGAAATATGAGGCAGCATTGTTGATGATGAAAAAAGAAAAAATACTTGAAGCTATTTTGGTGATTACCACAGGTTTTATTGTTCTTTTTGCCGTTTTGGGAAAAGAATGGATGCTGTTTGTTGCCATCGCTTCAGGACTTGTTGGCTTACTTATTCCAGAGTTGGCCGCTGTTTTAGCCAAAGTATGGTTTAAAATTGGAGAAGTTCTTGGATTTGTAGTTTCGAAGGTTGTTCTTTTTTTGTTATTTTATGTTTTACTGACACCTATTGCATTTTTATATAGGTTGTTTAACCAAGATAGCTTACTGTTGAAAAGGCAAAACCGTTCTTTGTGGAGCGAACGTAACCACATCTTTCAACCAACAGATTTGAAAAATAGCTGGTAATGGTTGTTGTCCAATGGCTTAAAATCAATAATGAATAATTTTCAAGCGAAATGAAAAATATAATCCGCTATTTATTATTTGTCTTATCGGGCTTTGCTGTTTTTTACGTCATGTACGAAATGGTGAATACCGAGTTGATTTATCATTTGCAACAATTGGGCTTCTCGTCGTCGAAAGCTTATTTTAATGAAATGATGAGTTTCCCGGGTGGGCCGGCCGAATACCTCTCTGTATTTCTATTTCAATATGCATACAATTCGTTCACGGGAGCATTGCTTTTTTCTGCAATATTGTTTGTAATCCTTTCACTCACTGGTTTTGTGTTGAAAGGGAACCGCTCGGCTCTCGATGGTTTTCTTATTTTTATACCAGCTGCCCTTACCGCAGTGCTTCTTGTTGAGTACGATCTTCATCCTGTCTTTCCTTTGCTGGTGTTATCCTTGCTTATTTTTATGTCGTTTTTTACGGCTATAATCCACGCTAAACGGAATACCGGACTTCAGATATTTTCAATAATTCTGCTATTTGCTGCTTTTTATTGGCTTGCAGGCGGATTGATTTTTCTCGTCTTTTCGCTTTCTGCCCTTATTTGGTCAGTTCGTGAACTACGAGGCAAACGACTGTTGATTATCTCTTTTACAGTTACCATACTTGCAGGGGTGTTGCCATTAATTGCACCAAAATTCTTCTTCATTGGGCAGAAGGATGCATTCTTAAAACTGGGACCATATTTTACTGATTATAAACCTGATTATTTGCTTTATGGCGTTGTGTTTTCGTTGCCATTTTCACTTTTAATGCATTCAATATCAAGATTCAAGAATATCGACTTTGTGGGTAAAATTCCTTTCGGGCGAACAAAATTTTTACAAAATTCATTTTCGCTTATCGTAATGGGAGGACTTCTTGCAGGAATGTATTTTCATATCGATCAACAACAAAAATTTAAAATTCAGGTTGATAAACTGGCACATGAACGTAAATGGAACGAGGTTCTAACCATGGTTGACGACCGCACTATTGATGATCGAATTACCCAATTTCATGTAAATAGGGCTCTTTTCTTTACCGACAGCCTTACCACCAGTCTTTTCAAGTACGATCAGCGTTGGGGGGTAGATGGTTTGTTTCTTACCCGACAATTTTCGAACGATATGTTGCTGCCGTCTACTGAGCTTTTCTTCGACTTGGCCTTTGTTAACGAAGCTATTCATTATGCCAACGAAGCCCTTGCTCAAAACGAACATTCACCCCTTCTGATCGAACAGCTTATTTTGGCTAACATTGCCTCGGCCGATTCACAAGCTGCCCGTTTGTATGTGAATGTGCTGAAAGACTATCCTACGTTTCAGCAAAGAGCCCGTATGTACGAGAAACATTTAAATGGGACTACAAACCCCGATCTTGAAGATTTGATTGCCCTCAAAAGAGAATTAATGCCATTTACCGATTTCAAAGTTAATCGCCAAGAACCATCGGAAGATCTTATTAATATCCTGATAGATAAGCCCAAAAATAGAATGGCTTACGAATATTTAATGTCTTATTTCTTATTGAACAACGATTTGGCCTCGTTTGTAAAATATTATTCCATAGGTCGGAATTTTAGTTATGGGAAGGTTCCAAAAGTCTATCAACAAGCCCTTTTGTTGTATTCTTACGAGTTAGGCCGAGTTGGGCGTCCTATCGGCAACCTTCGGATCGAGAAAGAAATCGTTCAGCAATTCAATGAATATCTTTCAATTATCGCCCAAAACCAAGGGAACATGGATGCCGCTTTGCCCGAATTAAGTGAGAAGTTTGGCCAGACCTATTGGTTCTACATTCATTATAACAGCCCTGTTACCACCACCGATAAACAGTAAGCTCTATGAAGACAATACAACATCTACTATACATATTGATAGTCGTCATCTTTGCTTCTTGCTCTACAAAGATGACAGAGCCTCAAAGCGTAAGCATTAATCAAACCGTGTCAATTTTCCCCGATTATGCAGGAGTAACGGTGCCTGCCAATATTGCACCACTCAATTTTTACATAGAAGAAAAGGGAATTGAATACCAGGCAAATTTTGTTGATGCCAGCGGGAATGGTTTTGTTGTGAAATCAGACAACGGGGTTGTTGACATTCCCTTGAAAAAATGGCATAAAATGCTGGCCTCGAACGCTGGAAAATCAATCAATGTAAAGATCTTTGTAAAAGATAATTCCGGGAAATGGGTTGATTATCAACTATTTACTATTACTGTTTCTTCCGATAATATCGATTCGCATTTGGCGTACCGTATTATTAATGTAGGCTATATCCTTTGGAATAAGCTGGGGTTGTATCAGCGCGACTTGACTTCATTCAGGCAAACGGCCATAATGCTAAACCGAAATACCGAAGGAAATTGCATGAACTGCCATAATTTTAATCAGCAAGACCCTGAACAAATTATGTTTCACATGCGGGGGAAATATGCAGGAACAGTTATAGCCCGTGGCGACGAAGTTAAAAAGGTGAATACTAAAACACCGGTCACTATGTCGGCTGCTGCTTATCCATCGTGGCATCCCGGAGGTAAGCATATTGCTTTTTCGGTAAACCTTATCAGTCAGTGGTTTCATGGGGTCGATAAGAAAAATGAAGTGTACGACCGAGCTTCTGATATTGTAGTGTACGATATTGAAAATAATGAAATTACGACTTCTCCACTTGTTTCTACACGACAGAGGGAATCACTGCCTAATTGGTCGCCCGATGGGAAATACATATATTTTTGCCGAACAGAAGAGGTTTCTGAATCAATTGCCTGGGATGAAGTAGTTTACGACTTGTGTCGTATCTCTTACGATGTTGAAACAAAAACTTGGGGAACGGTTGAAACCGTACTTTCAGCTGCACAAGCTGGAGGAAGCATAACTTTTCCAAAGATTTCTCCCGATGGAAAATGGCTGATGTTTACCCTAGCTGACCATGGTTATTTTTCAATTTTCAATAAGAGCAGCGATTTGTACCTGCTAAACCTCGAGACCAATGACTTCTTTCCTTTTCCGTTCAATAGCGGTGATGTCGATAGTTATCACAGCTGGTCAGGAAATAGTCGGTGGATTGCCTTTAGCAGCAAACGTCTCGATGGATTGTGTACCAGACCTTATTTTACACACGTCGATGAAAAGGGAAACTTTAGTAAACCCTTTGTAATGCCTCAACGTGATCCTTTGTTTTATCGTTCGTACAAAGATAATTATAATGTACCCGAGCTGGTGAATGGAAAAGTAAACATCAACCGGGCGTCATTGCTCGAAGCTGCCCGTGACAACGCTTTGCAGGCCAATTTTGACCCGAATATTGATGTTGATGGCTTATCGGGTGCCAGTAGGATTGAACAGTCTGTTTTACATTGAAATTGTAGCTATGCTTTCAGAAATACACGAAATAATTGCCAAAGAGTCAGCCGCGATCCTGAATATTCCTGTCGATGACAATTTTCCAGCAGCAGTTGACCTTATCTTCAAAAAAGTGCATTCAGATGGAGGCAAGCTTGTTGCAAGCGGAATGGGAAAAGCGGGACAGATTGCCCAAAATATTGCAACAACGTTTAGTTCGACAGGTACACCTGCACTTTTTCTTCACCCAAGCGATGCCCAACATGGAGACCTTGGCGTATTGGCACGAAATGATATAATGCTGCTTATTTCGAACTCGGGGAAAACCCGTGAGATTATTGAGTTGATTGAGCTTTCTCGAAACTTATACGAAGAAATCCCTATTATTTTAATTACGGGTAATCCTAAAAGCGAAATTGCTCGTACGGCTCAGGTTGTTATATCTACTGGCGGGCCAGAAGAAGTATGCCCGCTGGGGCTTACCCCAAGCACATCAACTACAGTGATGAATGTTATTGGCGATGTGTTGGTTGTTTTATTGATGAAGAAAATTGGCTTTACTTGTGCCGACTACGCAAAAAGACATCATGGCGGATACCTCGGCCTGAAATCGCGAGAGCAATTGAAATAGAACATTATCTTTTCTTTAAACAGTTTTTTACTTCGAAATCGCCCTTACCGCATTCGGTAAATAAAACCCATATTTGTCCATGTAAAAAACAATTAGCGATGAGGATAATTAAAGAAGATTGTATTGGTTTGGTAATCGATATTCAGGAGCGGTTGTACCCTGCTATGGCCCGAAAAGAAGAGTTTTTGGGCAATTCATGCAAATTAGTGCTGGGTCTTCAGGAGCTTAGCGTACCGCTTATCGTAACTCAGCAATATTCAAAGGGATTAGGACAAACATTGGTGGAGGTTTCTTCGTTAATCAGTCATTTTAATCCAATTGAAAAAGTTTCATTCAGTTGTTATGATGAACCAGCCTTTGTTGAAGCACTGGAAGAGGCCGATAAAAAGACTGTAATTATCTGCGGAATCGAATCACATGTTTGTGTACTTCAAACAGCTGTCGATTTAAAAGCTGCAGGTTATACCCCTGTGGTTATTTACGATTGCACCTCGTCGAGAAATAAAGATGACTGGAAGATTGCCCTCGAGAGGTTCAGATACGAGAATATCATGGTACTAAATCACGAATCGCTACTTTTTGAACTTACAAGAACAGCGGCAAGCAGTTCGTTTAAGTCAATCTCGAAGTTGGTTAAGTAATAAAAAACAAAGCGGGTTATCTGTTTTGATAACCCGGCTGTTCATAGTTTAGTTAGATCAGAAAATAGATGATGGTTTAAAGAGAAAAGGTAGATTATATTTTTAGGTAACTCTAACCTGTTTCGTTTCTAATTCTGGATAGCTAATATATAATTTTTTTTTAAAATCATAAAAAACGTTAACGAATATTTTCCTCAAAACCCCATTGCAAACGTTTTCGAACGTGCCAACATCATGGTTATTTGCATGAACAATGTTAAATTCATTAAAATTTGTTTTTGGAACTTTATTGCAATTTGTTTTAAAATGCTGGGACATCAATACTAATTCTTTTTCTTATTTTTACCCATCAAACCAAAGAACATGGAAAAATTTCTGCATAGTGTCGCTTCTTACCTCTATGGTAAGCATCATGGGCATCTTGAACAGCTTACTGTCGTTTTTCCCAATAGACGTGCGGGATTATTCTTTCAAAAATACTTAAGTACTTTAACAGAGAAACCTATTTTCTCTCCAAGCATAATTACCATTTCTGAAATGGTTTCGGGATTTTCACCTCTTAAAGTCGATGATAATAGCTCGTTAGTTGTGCAATTATGGGAAACCTTTATGAAAATTACTTCAATAGAGGAGCCCCTCGATGATTTTTTTTATTGGGGTGAAATGCTTTTGTCCGACTTTAATGATATTGACAAATATCTTGTCGATGGAAAACAGCTTTTCAAAAACATAATGTCGCTCAAAGAGATCGATTCAGGATTTGAATACCTCAGCAAAGAACAAATCTTGTTTTTGTCGACATTTTGGCAACACATTCTGCAAGTAAAGAATTCTGGCGAAAAAGACAGTTTTATAAAGAATTGGGCTAACCTTTTCCCGGTATATAATGAGTTTAATAAGAGCCTGAAAACTAAGGGGCTTGCCTATGAGGGTATGGTGTACAGGCAAATGGCTGAAATGGTAAAAACTGGAACGTCGCATTGGGAAGGGAAAGAAATTGCTTTTGTAGGCTTTAATGCACTTAATAATTGCGAGAAAGCACTCTTTAATTATGTGAAAATAAATTGTAGGGCAGATTTTTTCTGGGATTTCGATCAATTTTATATGCAGAAAAGTGACCATGAAGCTGCTTTTTTTATGCATTCAAACCTTAAAAATTATCCTGCGCCGGTTGATTTTTCGTTTTCGGATAACAGTTTTGAAAAATTAGCAAGCATCGATTTGGTTTCAATTCCTGGATTCTCGGGGCAAGCTATTTATGCATCGAATTGGCTCGCTGAGAATAATCAATTCATTAATAGTTCGTTCGACAATACTGCAATTGTGCTTTGCGACGAGTCTCTACTGCACTCGGTGCTTTCTTCGTTACCCGATTCGATTGCCGACGTAAACATTACCATGGGTTTCCCGCTGAAAAACTCAGTAGTTTTTGCCCTTTTAAAAGGCTTGATTGATTTAGACAGAAATGGGAGGAAAGGGAATAATAACGAGACTTTATATTATTACAGGAATGTGCTTGCCTTGCTAAATAACCCATTAATCAAACCTTTTGTGGCCGACTTTATTGAAAGCCTTAACCTCAGGATTAAGCAGAACAATCTCGTTTACATCACAAAAAGTGAGGTGGTAAGCGATGAATTGCTGGCCTCGGTTTTCGAGGTTCCGGACGATGCCCCTTCGGTGAAAGAATACTTACATGCGATCATCAAAAAGCTTTTTGCTCGTGTACCTGACGATGATCCATTTGTAAAAGAAGCACTTTACCAGTTATATCTGTTAGTTAATCGCCAGCACAGCACCCTGTTCGTTAATAAATCATTTTCAGACAGATTAGTATCGAAAAAGCTATTTTACCAGCTTTTGCTCCGTTCTGCCGAAAAAATGAGCATTCCTTTTGAAGGAGAGCCTCTTTCAGGAATGCAGTTGATGGGGTTTCTCGAAACGCGTTGTCTCGACTTTGAAAACCTGATTCTCCTGTCTTTCAACGATGAAAAACTTCCCGGAGTACAACATCAGCATTCGTTCATTCCCAATTCATTGAGAAAAGGGTTCGATTTGCCTGTAATTGAGCACCGTAATGCGATGTATGCATATTATTTCTATCGGTTGTTGCAGCGGGCAAAACGGGTTACTTTGGTTTTCGATTCACGTACAGAAGCTCTTTCGAGGGGTGAAGTATGTCGCTATGCAAAGCAATTGAAATATGAGGCACCAGGTCTCACGCTGGTCGAAAAGCAAGGGGTTTTCAATTTTGAAACAGTTGAAAATAATCCGATTATTGTTGAGAAAGATCAGGCTTTGTTGGAGAAACTTGAAAAAATTGTAACCGAAAAGCGCCTTAGTCCAACAATGCTGAACTCATATATTGAGTGTGGTTTGAAGTTTTATTTCAATTATGTAGAATCGATACGCGAAAGTGATGATGTCTCGGAAGAGATTGATCAGTTGGTATTTGGAAAGGTTGCCCATTCGGCAATGGAAGAATTGTATAAACCTTTTCTCGGAAAAACAATTGAGTCATCGTTCATTAAGTCGATGCTCGACAATCATTTACTCATCGATAAAGTTCTTTTCGATGCGTTGGAAAAGGAATTTTTTAAGGGAGGAAGTTTCAATAAAAACGGGAAGAATCTTTTGGTAATCGATATTATTAAAAAGTATATACGGCGAATGTTGAAATATGATATGAGCATTGCTCCTTTGGAAATTATTAGTCTGGAAAAAGAATATACTACCAATATTGATTTGAAAATCAATGATAAAT
>JAAYAG010000040.1 GCA_012719495.1 Bacteroidales bacterium | reverse complement strand
GGTTTCTTGAATGCTAAAAAGATAATTTCCACCGTGGGGCTCGAAGACAGTAAAAATTTCGATGTTAGCCTGCGCCTCACCCCAACCGATGCCCCGATCAATGTCGACAATATTAATTACGAATTTGGCAAGTTCGACCTTTTGCCTGGCTCCATTCAGTCGCTCGACAGTTTAGTCACGTTACTTGAGCTGAACCCGACAATTGTTATAGAAATTATGTCGCACACCGACTTTGTAGGTAGCGCGCAGTATAACTCGGAACTTTCGCAAAAACGGGCCCAATCTGTTGTCAACCATCTTATTTCGAAAGGCATAAATCCTGCCAGACTAGTAGCCAAAGGCTATGGTGAAACATGGCCAAAGAAAGTCACAAAGAAGATGGCCAAGCAATATGATTTTTTTAGTGCCGGCGATGAACTTTCAGAAGAATACATTAATAAACTTCAAACCGACGAACAAAAGGAAATTGCCAAAAGCCTCGACCGGCGTACCGAGTTCAGGGTCTTGCGAAACGATTTTATAGAATAAGCTGAATAAAAAAAACCTCATCGCAAACGGTGAGGTTTTTTTATATTCAGAGGTATATTGCTATTACTTATAAACTAATGCACTGGCACCCAAGATCGCTGCTTCTCCCTGACGTAACCTAGACGGCAATACCTTAACCTTACCCCGAAACATAGGCATCAGGTGGCTTTCCATTGACTCGCGAACAGGTTTGAAAAGCAATTCGCCTGAGGCAACAGGCCCGCCAAAAAGGAAAATCGCTTCCGGACTTGAGATATGCACAGCATCAGCAAGAGCCTGACCAAGAATGTCACCGGTAATTTCAAAAACAGTAAGGGCAATTTCATCGCCTTTTTTGGCGGCATCAAAAATATCTTTGGACGTTGTTTGGTTGAAACTTTTGTTGGCCAACAAACTTTCTGTTGCGTTGTGATGCGACAACAATTCGAAGGCCGTACGAACCATACCCGTTGCAGAGCAATAGGTTTCGAGATGACCAAACTGTCCGCAACCACATTCCCTACCCTCAGAAGTTACCGTAACGTGACCAAGCTCACCCGCAAAGCCATCACTGCCATACATAAGTTCACCATTCACCACAAAACCACTTCCAAGACCTGTCCCAATGGTTATCATGATAAAATTTTTCATCCCCTTAGCTCCTCCATAAAGCATTTCACCCAGGGCTGCAGCATTTGCATCATTGGTCAGGGCAATCTTTTTCATTTCAGGAAACCGTTCTTTCAATAAGGAAACAAAAGGGATCACCCCTTGAAATGGCAGGTTTGAGGCATGCTCAATAGTCCCTTTGTAGAAATTTCCATCAGGTGCACCAACTCCGATACCCTGATAATCAAAATCACTGTATTTTGAAACAAGTCTCTTTATCCCCGTCGATAAATCGTCGATAAACTGATTAATATTATCTTTTTTAGGAGTAGTGATCATTGCCCTTTCGATGACTTTACCATCGCCGTCAACAATGCCAAATTCAGTATTTGTACCTCCTATATCGACTCCAATAGAAACCTTTGCTGCCATATTCTTTTTATTTCAAGATGAAGTGGTAAAACTAGCCAATTTTATCATCGGTTAAAGCAATTATGTTATAAGTAGTTTAAAAAAAACAAGAAAATGAAAAGGCCCGATTGTGCGATATTCTTTAATTAGAAAGGCTAAAGGGGAATCAGATAAAGTATTAATTATTGGAGAAGTTGTCGGGGGTGCGACTACGGCAGCAAGACTTAGAAGACTTGGCGAAAGCCGAACTGATAATGCCGGCGTTGTTGTTCTGTTCATAAATGCTTATTTTTGAGGAAAATATTATCAATGGAATACTCAAAACTGAAAGAGGAATTGCACCAGTTAATCGATCAGGTTAACGACGAAGCGGCGTTGTACCAGGTGCGTTCTATTCTCGAAGCACAAACAGGGCACGACTGGGCCGATGATTTGAGCGACAATCTTAGGGAAGCATTGGAACGAAGTCTTGCCCAGGCTGATGCCGGAAATACGATTCCTCATGAGGACGTCTTGAAGATGCTTCGAGAGAAATATGGACAATGAAAAAAATAGTCTGGACTCCTGTGGCTGTTGAAACATATCATTCACTTGTTCAATATCTAGCTTTAGAATGGGGTGATCTCTTTAAAACTAAATTTTTAAACGAAGTTGAATGGGTTGTTGATTTGATCTCTCAAAATCCTGAAATGTTTAAGCGTTCCACACGGTACAAGAATATCAGGATAGGATATTTGTCAAAACAATGTTCGCTGATTTATCGAATTAAGCCTGATAAAATTGAATTGCTGCTCTTTTGGGACAACCGTCAGGATTCAAAGAAAATGAAGTATTAACTTGATTTGATCGGTGCATTTCACCGCAATAGTTTCAACATGTCATCCTGACTGTAGAGAAGGATCTGTCTGCATTCGAAGAAATACTTCCATACGGTCAGGATGACACGGATTACTTACAGGATGCTCTTTACAAACTCACGAACTTTGGTTTTTAAATCGCCCTCTTCCGAAAGTTTATTGATGAAGGCCGAACCGATAATGCCGCCGTTGGCAAACGTGCAGGCACGGTCGAATGAAGTTTTGTCCTTGATGTTGAAGCCAATTTGCGTGGGGTTCTTCAAGTTCAGGCTTTTCACCCGGTTGAAGTAAGCCACTTGCTTTTCACTGTCAACAGTTTTGTTGGCTCCGGTAGTTGAGGCCGATGAAACCATGTAGATAAAGCCGTTGCAAGCCGCGTCGTATGCGTGGATGCGCTCGTCGGTGGTTTGCGGTGTAATCAGGAACACGTTGCTCAGGTTGTGCTTTTCGTACAACGGTTTGTAATCGCTTAGGTATTCGTTCAGCGGTATGTCGGGAAGAATCAGGCCCGAAACGCCACTCTCTTCACAGGCTGCCATGAAGTTTTCGACACCGAATTTCCATATCGGATTAATGTAGCCCATCAGCAAAATGGGGACGTTTACTTCCTCTTTAATGGCTTTCAACTGTTCGAGCAGTTTTTTGATGCTCATGCCATTGCCCAGAGCCTTCAAGCTGCTTGCCTGAATGGTTGGCCCATCGGCAACCGGATCGCTGAATGGCATTCCAACCTCAATAATATCGACACCCGATGCTTCCAGCTCTTTGATGATGGTGGCTGTGTCCTCCAACTCAGGATACCCGGCAGTGAAGTATACTGTAAGCAGGTTCTCCTTTTTATCTTGAAATTTTTGTTGTAATCTGTTCATTTTAGTTAATTGACAATTGAGACTTGAAAATTGAAATTGCTGTGAAAAATTGAATTGTCAATTCTTCATTTTCCATTCTCCATTGATTTTATATACGTATCCATATCCTTATCTCCTCGTCCCGAGATGTTTACAACTACCACATCGGTAGGTTTCAGGTCGAGTTTGTTCAGTCCGGCCAGTGCGTGTGCCGATTCGAGCGCGGGAATGATCCCTTCAATTTTTGTCAGTAAGAAAGCGGCATCGAGTGCTTCCTGGTCGGTTGCATCGATAAAGCGGGCGCGACCAGTCTTTGCCAAATGCGCATGGAGCGGGCCAATGCCGGGGTAATCCAATCCTGCTGATATTGAGTAGGGTTCAATGATTTGTCCGTCGTCGTCCTGCATCAGCATGGTTTTCGATCCGTGGATGAATCCAACTTGTCCGAGGGCAATAGCAGCAGCAGTTTCACCAGAGTCTACGCCCATACCCGATGCTTCAACAGCAACAAGGTTTACGTTTTCATCGTCGAGGTAGTGGTAGAATACACCGGCAGCGTTGCTTCCCCCGCCTACGCAAGCCAAGATATAATCGGGGGCAGTGCGGCCAATCTGTTCGTCGAGCTGCCATCCAATTTCCTCGCTTACAACAGACTGAAACTTGGCAACAATTTCGGGGTAGGGATGTGGTCCAACCACCGAGCCAATCAGGTAGTAAGTGTCTTCGGGATTGTTGATCCAGTCGCGCAATGCCTCGTTGGTAGCGTCTTTCAAGGTTTTGTTGCCGCTCAGTGCCGGAACAACTTTGGCGCCCAGCATCTCCATTCGTTTCACGTTGGGCATTTGACGCTCAATGTCAAGCTCGCCCATATACACCACGCATTCGAGGTCCATCAGCGCACAAACCGTAGCTGTAGCTACGCCATGCTGACCAGCGCCTGTCTCGGCAATGATGCGGGTTTTGCCCATTTTCTTGGCCAGAAGAATCTGCCCAATGGTGTTGTTGATTTTGTGAGAACCGGTGTGGTTCAAATCTTCACGTTTCAGGAAAATTTGTGCACCATATTTTTCGCTCAGACGCTTGGCAAAGTACAATGGCGACGGGCGGCCTACGTAATTTTTCAATAGGTCGATAAACTCCTTTTTGAACTCGTACGAGTCGATGATTTCGCGGTAACAGGCTTTCAGTGCATCCACATTGGGCTGCAACATCTCGGGGATAAATGCTCCCCCAAATTCGCCGTAGTAACCGTTTTCGTTTGCTAAGTAACTCATTCGTTATGTATTATTTCTGATTTATTATTTCTTGTTTTGAAACACAAAGGGAACGAAGTTTTTCACGAAGGAACACCAAGAATTTTGTGCCCTTTGTGATAATCCTTAGTGTTCTTTGTGTTTAATCTCATCCATAAACTTTCCAATTAAACTCATGTCCTTGACCCCCGGTTCCATCTCGAATTTACTGTTGATGTCAATCCCTGCAAACTTTGGATGAACGATTTGTTTCAGCGCTTCTGCATCGTCGGGGCCAATGCCACCGCTAAGCAGGAATGGGGTAGTGCCTTTATAGTTTTCGAGCAAAGTCCAGTCGAACTTCTGTCCGGTTCCACCATGTTGTGCCGAAGGTGTGTCGAACAGAAAGTAGTCGCAATACGGGGCATAAGCTTCGTAATCGTTTTCTTTGGCAATATTGAAAGCTTTCAGAATGGTGTATCCTTCGGCTTTCAATTCGTGGCAAAGTTCGGGCGATTCGTTTCCATGCAATTGAATCGCGGTGAGAAAATAGCTTTCGGCCTTTTCGTGAATTTCATCAATTTCAGCATTCACAAAAACTCCTACGCGTTCGATGTGCTTTGGCAGTTTCGCAATTTCAACAGGATTGATTTTGCCCACCACATAGCGTGGCGACTTGGGATAGAAAATAAACCCCAGCATATCCACCGGCAGTGTTGCCAGTTGGTGCATCCGCACTGTATCGCCCATTCCGCAAATTTTTACGATCATTTTTCTTAATTAAAACACAAAGGCACGAAGGCACAAAGTGTTATTCTTTTCTTATTTCTATTTGTGTCTTTGAGTCTTCGTGTTTGATTCTCAACATTTGGTTGCCGCCTTTCTGAAACTCGTAGTTTACCTTCACCAATTCGCTGTTGGGGAACATTTTCATAACCGCATCGAGGTGTATTGAACGGTTGGCATTTAAGTCGACCACCGGAAAAATGCGTACTTCAGAAGCTACCCTGAGCATTTCGGAGATGGCTTTTATGTGAAAATCCAAATCGAGATGTTCGGAATAGAGAAACAGAAAGTGTGAACAAAGAGCCAAATCAAACGAATTATCTTCGAAAGGCAATTTAGGCAGTTCAGCTGCAATGTACCGGCCTTCTTCCAAGCCCTGCTCAAAATCAGAAAGAAATTGCAGCATCGATTTCATCCGGATTTTGCCCAATCCTTCAACCGAACCGAACATGTCCCAATTAAATTTATCGGCATTGAGGCGGGTTTGGTTAATCACTTCGCCAAAAGTTTGGTCAATTCGTTTCTCAATCTCCTTTTTTGTAAGGCTGAAAATGGGATCGATGGAGGTGATGTGTCCTCCAAATGCATTTCCGACCGAGTTGAATGCAGCCGGACCATCGCCACAACCAAGCACTTTCTTCGAGAGAAAGTAAGGTGTTAATCCAAACATGGTTACATATTCGGTATAGGAACGGCCCCAGGGGACTATGTTTTCGTAGTGAATCATGGTCATTCAATTTTTAAAATTACGTCGTTTGCGCGTTCTAACTGTTGAGGGCTAATTTTCAACGTGTGATACAAATCTCCAGTTCCTCCGTAAACGAATGGAAACTGGAACAACTTTTCATCCAAAATGCAGGGGAAGTTGTGCCCAATCAGAGGAACTTGTCCTGCTGTTATATTGAATTTTTCTGCTATTTCCGCTTGATTTGCCAGTTGCAATTTTTTGCAATTCATTGATTTTTTCAATTGTTTGAAATCAACTCTTTCTCTTGCTCCCGAGATAATTAGCGCAAGAAAACCTTTGTCGGTATCGAGGATTAAAGTTGGGGCTGTCTCTTCAATTTTAAAGATACCAGCGGCATCGTTTTTTGAATGGATTGGCCGGTCATGCTCAATAATTTCAGCATCGATTCCGTTGTCGGTTAATAATTTGCGTATGTTGGCGACGTTCATTGCAGTTCCTTTATTTTATTTTTTTCACGAAATTACAGAATGCCTCGCCGGGATTGGCTTCTTTCATGAAGTTTTCGCCCATGAGGAAGCCTTGGTAACCAAAGGTTTTCAGCATTTTCACCGTTTCGGGATTGCTGATGCCACTTTCCGAAATCTTGATGAATTTTTCGGGAATCAAGGTTGAAAGCTTCACCGACTGCTGAATGTCGACCTTGAAGGTTTTCAAATCGCGGTTGTTTACTCCCACTACATTCACGTAATCCGATACTTTCAGAAGTTCCTCTTCGTTGTGCACTTCGAAAAGAACCTCCATGCCCAACTCGCGTGCAAGCTTTGCAAAGCGATCAACTTCTTCAGCTGTTAACGATGCTGCAATAAGCAAAATAATTGCAGCACCATAAGCTTTTGCTTCGTGAATCTGGTATTCGTCAACAATGAATTCCTTGCGTAAAACCGGGATCGAAAGCAGGCTGGTGGCTTCTTTCAAATCGGCGAGGTTTCCGCCAAAATATTTCTGATCAGTAAGTACCGAAACGGCCGATGCACCACCTTCTTCGTAGCCTTTTACAACTTCTGCCAAATTCACGTTCCCGTTAATAATTCCCTTCGATGGCGATTGCCGCTTGTGTTCTGCAATGATTCCGCTCTTTTCGGGGTTCAGCAGAAATTCCGTTAGCGAAGGAACCGGCTTATTGTAAGAAGAGTATTTCATCAACTCAGCAATTGAAACCAAGGCTTTTGCTTGTGCAACTTCGATTCTTTTATCTGCGTTTATTTGGTCTAATATGGTCATATTTAGTTGTTTTTATTAATAAGACTGACGATTACCTTCGTAATCGTATCTTTTTCTTCGGTGTTACTCACTGCAATCATAAGGGTTAACGCAACCAAGGCGTTATCTGCTATTCTTTTTCTGCCATTTTCATCGTAAAGGATATGGTTCTTTTCCATGAAATAAAGAAATAGAAATGCTGCTATGCGTTTATTACCATCGATAAACGAGTGGTTTTTAGTGACCAGGTATAAAAGGTTGGCAGCTTTTTCTTCAATGCTAGGGTACAGATCACCTCCTTCAAAAGTTTGATAAATGGTTGAAATAGAACTCATAAACGACTCATCTTTTTCTTTCCCAAACAAATCGCTGTTTCCGTATTTCTCTTTTACAAGTTGAATTTGAGCAATAGCCTCACTGTAGCTGACTTGGTAAATTTCTCTTCCCGAAGTAGATTCGATAGCCAGTGTTTGATAATCGTACTGATCAAGTATATCTAACGCATAAGCATAATTGGAAATGATTTGTAAAAGTCCGGAGCTTTCTTCATCGGTAAGTGCTTTTTGCTGAATTATATTCCCCAATATTTTGACCGATTTTTGAAGTTCTTGCAATTGTTCAACTTTTTGCTTTAGCAGTCTTTCGTTAATAGAATAACCTTGAATTAGATATTCCTTTAAAATGTTGCTTGCCCATTTTCTAAATTGAATACCCCTGCTTGAATTTACACGGTATCCGACAGAAATTATTGCATCAAGATTGTAGTGTTTGATTTTTCTTGTAACCTTTCGTTGTCCTTCAATTTGAACTACCGAGAAATCCTCGGTAGTTGATTCCTCATCTAATTCGTTGGAAGAGAAAATATTTTTCAGATGAAGACCAATGGTATCAGCGTCTTTGTCAAACAACTCCGACATTTGCTTTTGTGATAACCAAACGGTTTCATTTTCAAGCCGTACAGCAATTTCTGTTTTGCCATTTGGTAAACGGAATATTTCTAAAGAAGAATTCATATCCTTATGGTTTTCTAATGTCATTTGTCTTTTCCATCATCACGGCTTCAATTCCACCTTCAAATGTAGTTGTGCTTACGATTTGATAACCTACTTTCTGATAGAGCCTGATGTTTGATTCACTGTTGGCTCCGGTTCCTAAGGTAGATTTCTTTGCCTCGGGAAAATATTTCTCAACTTCGCGAAGCAGCTTTTCTCCGATGCCTCTTTTTTGATAGTCGGGAAGAACGATTAATTTGTTCAACCAGCAACCATCTTCGTGTGCGTTGGCCCTTATCGAACCTACAATTTTGCCATCGACTACTGCTTTCAATACCACTTTTTCTTTACACTCTTCCTGCATCTCTTCAAGTGTTTGGCTGAGTGGTTGAATGTTGAAATTCTGGTATAATACCGCTTCAGAATAAAATGCTTTCTTTTGAATTTCCAGAATCTCAGCGAAATCAGAACTTGAAGCAATAAAAATCCCCCAACCACCTAAAGGTGGGGCTTGACTACCCCCTAACCCCCTAAAGGGGGGATTTTGGGCATCAATATTGTTGTTTTTATCGTCCATTTATTTCCGTTTAAATAAAGCTGCAAATCTATAAATCTGGTAGATACTCAAGTCACCTTTAGGGGATTTAGGGGGTTACCAGTTTTTCAAGCACTTTCTTCGCTTTACCACCCAGCAGCGAGCTTTTAGCTTCCTCAATACACTGTTCAACACTTTTTCCCGGACATAATGTTTTGATGGCCATGCCTGCATTGGCAAATACGGCGCTGTTTTGGGCTACAGTTCCTGCTCCTTCTAGTACCGATTTGAAAATCACGGCAGCTTCCTCTACGGTGTGACCACCAAAAAGTTGCTCTTGTGTTAAGTGTGGCAACCCAATCTTTTCGGGCGAAAGCATCACATCGTCGGTGTTGGTTACCATTTTGAAATCGCCTGTGAGCGAAATTTCATCGTAGCCGTCCATCGAATAGATGATTGAAAAGTTTTTTCCTGTTTGCTGGAACAGGTAGTTGTATAGGCGAACCGTTTCCAAATCGAATACGCCGGTAATCTGATTCTGCGGATTGGCCGGATTCACAATAGGTCCAATCAGGTTGAAGAAAGTCTTCATTCCCAGTTCACGACGAATAGGCCCAACGGCTTTCATGGCGGGATGGAAGAGTGGTGCGTGCATATACACCATGCCCGATTTTTCCATTTGTCGTTTAAGCGTGTCCTGATCGTTGGTGAATTTTATACCGAAGTATTCCATCACGTTGCTTGATCCGCATGCCGACGAAACGCCGTAGTTACCGTGTTTGGCCACGTGGTATCCGGCTCCGGCCACCACCAGCGACGATAATGTCGAAATGTTGAACGTATCCTTGCCGTCGCCACCCGTTCCACAAAGGTCAATAGTGTTGAAGTCAGAAAGATCGATAGCGACACAGAGTTCGATCAGTGCATCGCGAAAACCGGCCAACTCTTCGGGTGTGATACTGCGCATCATGAATACCGCCATGAACGCAGTCACCTGCGAGTGGTTGTACTTTTCGGCTGCAATGTTTTTCAATATATCGCGGGCATCCTCGCGCGACAATGTGCGGTGTTGGATGAGTTTATTCAGAATTGTTTTCATTGTTTTTTATTCGTTAGAGACAACGCATGCGTTGTCTGTACATCATGCGTTATCTGTAATTTTATTTTGAAAGGAAATTCGCAATTATTTGTTTTCCACTGGGCGTTAGCACCGATTCGGGATGAAATTGTACCCCGCGCACGTCGTGAGTTTGATGGTACAATGCCATAATGTGGCCTTCGTTATCGGTGGCCGAAACGATCAATTCATTTGGAACATTGTTCGGATCGACCACCCAGCTGTGGTAACGGCCGGCTTCGATGGTATCGACCAAGAAGCGGAACGAGCGGTCGTGGTTGTCAACAATATTTACTGGAGTAGCCACTCCGTGGTACACTTTGTTTAAATTGAGCAATTTACCGCCATAAACTTCGGCAATGGCCTGGCATCCGAGACAAACACCAAAGATGCTTTTGGTCGCGCCGTAGCGTGCAATCAGCGGTTTCAAAATTCCAGCTTCGTCGGGAACTCCAGGTCCTGGCGATAGTACAATTTTGTCGTACTTTTCCACTTCGTCAAGCGAAATTTGGTCGTTACGGAATACATCAACATTTCCGCCGTGGGTCAATTCTTTCAGAATATGAACCAAATTGTAGGTAAACGAATCGTAGTTGTCGAGTACCAATATTTTATCTGTTGTGATTGTCATTATATTTTATTTTTTGTGATTGATAGAGACGTTGCATGCAACGTCTGTACAAATGTGCGTCTATTTAAAAACTAAGTTCTTTATTAATGTTTTCTGCTTCGGCAATGGCATTTTTCAGCGCGCCAAGTTTGTTGTTCACCTCCTGAAGTTCGTTTTCACGTTTCGATTCAGATACAATACCTGCACCGGCCTGGCAAATCAATGTGTTGTTTTTACTTAGGAAAGTACGGATGGTGATGGCATGGTTGATGTCGCCGTTGAACCCGATGAACCCGATGGCGCCACCATAATACGAACGGGCCACATTTTCAAGCCGGTCAATAATTTGCATCGCTTTGAACTTAGGCGCACCCGAAAGCGTTCCTGCGGGGAAAGTGTCGCCAAAAACCTTGATGGTGTTGGTGCCTTCGGGCAGTTCGCCGCTCACTTCCGAAACCAAATGAAGTACATGCGAATAGTATTGCACTTCGCGGTAAGTATCCACTTTTACTTTTGAAGAGTTACGACTCAAGTCGTTACGTGCCAAGTCGACTAACATCACGTGTTCGGCATTTTCCTTTTTATCAGCCGAAAGATCAATAGCCAACTGACGGTCTTTTTCGTCGTCGCCGGTGCGTTTGAAGGTTCCGGCAATTGGATTGATGATCGCTTTGTTTTTGCTTACAATCAATTGTGCTTCAGGTGATGAACCAAATATTTTGTAATTGCAGAAATCGAAATAGAAAAGGTAAGGCGAGGGGTTAATACGGCGAAGGGCACGGTAAACATTGAACTCATCGCCCGAGAATTTTTGACGGAAGCGGCGCGAAAGCACAATCTGGAACACATCGCCAAGGAAACAGTGTTTCTTGCCTTCGTCCACCATTTGCATGTATTCTTCGTCAGTGATGTTCGATGTTTCTTCGCCCTCGGTTTTGAATTGAAAAGTTACCACATTCTGATTCAATAGGATACCTGTTAATTCAGCAGCGTGGCTTTCTTCTCCTTCGAGCAGGTTTTCGATCAGCGAAATGTCATTGTTAAAATGATTGATTGCTAGCACATAACGGTGAAAAGCATAACGAATTTCAGGAATTTCGGCTTCGTTGTTTTCGCGTTCTCGTAGTTTTATGGTTTCGAAATATTGGATGGCATCGAATGCCGTATAGCCCCACAAACCATTAACCAACCCTTTTTGCTTGATTTCGGGCGTATTGAACGTTTTAAGGAAAGCTTGCAGATTATCTGCCACGTTGTTGGTTGCTGTGACAGCTTCTGTTTGTGGTTCTTTTCCCGGGAAACATTGCGTGATAATGCCTTTATTTACTTCGATGGTGGCAATCTCGTCGAAGCAAATGTAGCTCATGCTGTTGCTCGACCCGTGGTAGTCGCTACTTTCGAGCAGGAGGGTGTTCGGGTAGCGATCACGCATTTTCAGGTATACGCTTACGGGCGTAACCAAGTCGGCTATACTTCCCGACAGTTTGGTAATTTTGGTGTTAATGTTGATCGTATTCATATCGTTCTTTTTTATTGTTCCTGATTTTTTAAAATGAAAAAAGGCTTGTCGGAAGTTCCGACAAGCCTTATGATATCTTTTCACTGATTTACACGAGTAGCCTGCTCAACTTCCGATTGAGAATCCGATGCTGTGCCACCACCATGTATTTGCAGTTCTTGTTGTCATTTTTGTTTCGTTTACGTTTGCAAATAAAAAAATTGATTTCGAAAAAAACAAGCGTTTTGTGTTATAATTTATTTTTATTAATTCCCGTGAGCTTACTTTTTAAAACTAAACAGCGGTGTAAGGCAAGTCGATACAGAATGTTGACCCTTCTCCAAGTTCCGACTCAAAATATAGTTTTCCACCTAACAAGTCAACTATTGAGCGACTAATTGTAAGTCCCAAACCAGTGCCTTCAGTCATTTGGTTCACCTGATAATAGTGATTAAACACTTTGTCTTTATCTTCCTTAGAAATTCCAATACCGGTATCTTTAACATAAATAGTCATCTTCTTTTCTACCGGATTAACAAAATACCCTATCTCGATACCGCCCTCTTTTGTAAACTTAAAAGCATTATTAACTAAATTTCCAAATGCTTGTTGTAATTTTTCAGAATCAGTATTAATAAAATCTTTTCCATCAGGAAGCATCAGATTCAAGTTCAACTTAATCTTGTCAGCCTTTTCATGTATTCTATAATAATCGAAAACAGTTGTGAGCATCTGATTTACGCTACATTTCTGTTTATTAAAATCAATATTTTCAGATTCAATTTGAGCAATATTAATGATGTCGTCAATCAAATGTAGGACTTGCTCGGTGTCACGTCTGATGATCCCAATGAAATTATCCTTTTCAGCGGGTTCAAGCTCTTCTTCTGACAAAAGATTGGCAAAACCAACAATGGCATTAAGCGGGGTGCGAATTTTGTAGCTCATGTTTCCCAGATATGATGACTTCATTCTATCTGATTCTTCTGCCTTTTCCTTAGCCTTAATCAACTCTTGCTGCATCGTAATGCGCTCTGTAACATCTTGCAACAGTCCTATCAGGTTTCGTGGCCTATTATCCTCATCACGTTTAGTAACGAGCACCGAAACATTCACCCATATATAGCCGCGTGTTGGGTGTTTTACCCTAAATTCGGCAGCAATACTGTCTTTGTATGCCTTATCAATGAGTTCATATTTTTCTTTAAGCGCATTTAAATCGTTGTTGTAAATGTTGTTCAAAATGTTGACATATATTTGGTCAGAACCTCCTTTGGCAATGAACTCAAAGCTTTTATCAACAATAATTTCATTTCGTTTTAAATCGTATTCAACAAATACAAGTCCGGAATTTTGAACGGCAAGGCTCAGCTTTTTCTTTTCTTCTTCAAGCTTTTCTTGCAGTAGTTTAATTTCGCCCAAGTCAACAAATGTCTCCATAACAACCTGACGTCCACTCATATACATTGGTGCGGAAGTTCTTAGAATGGGAATCTCTACTTTATAAGCATTAAAAAGTTTACTCTCGTAACTTTCTGTTCTTTCTCCATTTTTCAACAACGTCTTTTTTTCCGGAACATTTTCAAGAAAATAATCGGTAACATTACCAACGATAGCTCCTTCTGGAGCATTTATCAAGTTACATGCGTAAGGATTAGCGGTAATGATCAGATTTGATTTTGCTTCTGATATTATTATCCCAACTTGTGCCTGTTCAATAATATGCCTTTTTATACTTTCACTTGTTTCCAGTTCTTCTGTTTTATGATGAAACTCGCTAATCATTCGAGCCACATTGCCCATCTCGGTAGTATTATCCATGAGTGGCTTAATATCCTCTGCATCTCCTTTTTGCAACGACTTTGAGATTCTTTTCAACGGAGATATTACCCAAAGTAAAAGTGATAATGTGAGAAAAATCACGATCAATCCAATAGCTCCGCTCATCAACCAGTTATCGGTAGTAGTGGTGCTTTTCCACAAACTCAAGAATGGAAGTTTTAAGGTAATAAGCAGATTTTCGGCTGGTTTACCATTGTATGAAAGTAATGGTCGTTCAATCAAAATATACTCCTTGGGTACTTCGGGCAGTGGGGTCTCGACGCCTGAAAATTTTGCTTCAGAGTTATTGATTTCCTTTTGGTAAATGTCGACCCAACGGTCATCTTGAATACTAGCAGAAAAAACGAACCCAAAATTATATGATTCGTCACCGACCTTAGACCCGAAAACCCTGTATAGTTTTCCATTGTTTTTAACATAGAAACTACTAGTTTTTGTATTGCTAAACAAAGCGTTAATATCAGACGCACTGATCGACAACACTTCTTTTCCGACGCCATGGTGAGAATAAAAATAAAACTGGTTCCCGGAAGATTGATAAAACCAAATGGCATCGACAAGAAAGTGGTTCATAACCATCGTGTCAAGGTCAAATGCCAGCAATTCGGGAACAGGAATCGATCCGCTTAGAAATGAACGGGTTGTTGATGCATTTATGATCCCATAATTATACGTGGTGCTAATCTCCGATCGATCGGGAGACAACATTTTATCAATCAAAACGTTATATTCCTGACTAATCGATGTTTTAATCTCCTTAAACTTGTTTTCTGCCCTGAAATTAACAAGGCTCACCCCTATAAACACAATTGCTCCAATTGCGATTAAGAGCCAAATAAAGCGTGAAAGAAGTTTCATAATGTATCCCTTAAAACCAGTTATTCCTTTTCTTTGAAATCAAAATTACCAAATTTATAGAAACTATCTCGATCAAATATGGCAACTTATTCTCAAGAATTGAGATGAAAGTTAAGAAATTAGTTAAAAGAAAAAAAGTTATTATTGATGATTGGTTGAATAATATTGAATCTTTCAATTGATGAAGGTTTTTCAACTGTTCTATCAATCGTCAGGACCAACGTTATTTTCAAATCATGCATTTAACTTTAACAAACTCAAAATGCATTGCACACAAGAATAAAACAACTTCAATAAATTAAATTTCAAATACTTATATCCAAAAACTCATTAAGTAATCGTGTTTGAATTTCTTTAATATATATTTTTGAAATTCAGGTAATTACTCCACCGACTCCCTTATTGTAAGAAATTTCGATGCAAAACGAAACCCATCAATTTCGGCAGAAATAAAATCAAAAAGATCTTTTTTCGAAATCATAGCATGTTCCAATAATCGAAAAGCCATACCATAAGTCGACGGCAATTTCGATTTACTGACAAGATAAAAACCATCCAGAAAATTCTTGATCCCTCCCGAGATTATCAGACTTTTATTACAAACAGAACAGTCAGCAAGTTGACTGTTTACAAATTCGAGCATTTCCTCAGCAGTATGACCCACATTCCCCATTGGATACATATATTGAGCATGATCAGACCTTTTCCGTTCTATTTCAATGTTTACAAAATTAGTTCCTCCGAAAGCAGCAAATTCAATCGCATCAATTTCCGTTCTGAATAGCTTCTTAAGACTCTGAGGACCAAAGCCCTGCCCCACCTCCTTCACAATCAACTTATATCGATGCCCAAGATGATCAATAAAACGTTCTATCGTTTCCAAGGGGGGAATCAAGAACACATCGCCCTCGGGTTGTAACCACTCCTGAGCAGGATTAACATGGATAATCAGCCCGTCGGCATTTAGCTTTTCACCAACCAAATCATCAATACGGGATAATTCGTTATTCAGCAAAAGTTCCTCTATTTGGGCAATGCCAATATTTGCATAAAAGGGAAGTTCGAACCCAATAACAGGTCGCAAATTGAAATCATCGAAATACTCATCACTTTGCAAAAGTGTACGACAAGAACCTAGGCCCATACCAAGACCGAACTCAGCACAAGCCTCTGCGAGCATGTGGTTAATAACACCCGCGTCCTTTGCTCCTCCAGTCATACTCGATACCCACAACGGATGCCCCAGGCTTTTGCCCAAAAAAGAATACTTAGAGCTATGTTGCGTATGACCAGAAAGCAAAGGCTCATAGTTGAACCGCTGGTCTGGGATCAACGATTCAGGTATAGATCTGGCTGCCAGATTTATATGAGCCATTTTTCGTTCTGTCATTGTATCATGCTATTTAACCAGTTTTCGATATTTTATACGATGGGGAGTAATATCACCCACTCTTTTTTTCTTGTTTTCCTCATATTCAGAGAAAGAACCTTCAAAGAATTTAACCTGCGAATCGCCCTCAAAAGCAAGAATATGTGTAGCTATACGATCGAGGAACCAGCGGTCGTGCGAAATTACTACTGCACAACCGGCAAAGCTTTCAAGGCCCTCTTCAAGTGCACGTAAAGTGTTTACGTCGATGTCATTTGTTGGTTCATCGAGTAGCAGCACATTCGCTCCGGATTTTAAAGTCAAGGCTAGATGTAACCGGTTTCTTTCACCACCAGAGAGTACTCCACACTTTTTTTCCTGATCGGAACCACTAAAATTAAATTTTGATACATAGGCCCTTGCGTTAATCAAACGCCCACCTACCATTATATCATCCTGTCCACCCGAAACTACCTGATATACTGTTTTTTCAGGATCGATAGCAGTATGGGTTTGATCGGCATAACCAATCACAACAGTTTCTCCAACATTAAATTCGCCCTTATCTGCACTCTCCATGTTCATTATCATTCTGAAAAGCGTCGTTTTTCCGGCTCCATTGGGGCCAATTACCCCAACAATGCCATTAGGCGGAAGGCTGAATTCAAGATCTTCGAACAGTAGTTTATCTCCAAAAGCCTTTGCAACACCTTTAGCGTCAATAACGAAATCGCCCAAGCGGGGACCATTCGGAATGAATATTTCGAGTTTCTGTTCGCGTTCTTTCACATCTTCGTTCATCAATGACTCGTAGGCACTCAATCTGGCTTTTGATTTCGCATGACGAGCCTTAGGGCTCATCCTCACCCACTCCAGTTCACGTTCCAGTGTTTTTCGACGTTTTGAAATACCTTTTTCTTCCATAGCTAACCGTTTCGATTTTTGATCGAGCCATGAAGAATAGTTGCCTTTCCAGGGAATTCCTTCCCCCCGATCGAGTTCAAGTATCCAACCTGCAACATTATCAAGGAAATAACGGTCGTGAGTAATGCAAATAACGGTTCCCTTGTACTGTTGTAAATGAGTTTCGAGCCACTGAACGGATTCTGCATCGAGGTGGTTTGTGGGCTCATCAAGTAGTAAAATGTCGGGTTCCTTCAATAACAAACGGCACAATGCCACGCGCCTTTGCTCACCTCCCGAGAGGTGGGCAACATTAGTATCGCCATCGGGACAACGCAGAGCATCCATGGCACGTTCAAGTTTATTATCAATGTTCCAAGCATCGGTTTGATCAATTTTTTCCTGAAGTTCGGCCTGACGGTTCATCATTTTCTCCATCTTTTCAGGATTCTCGTACACCTCAGGCAATTCGTAGCTCCGATTAATTTCTTCGTACTCATTGAGAATATCGATCACCTCCTGAACGCCTTCCTGAACAATTTCTTTAACCGTTTTGGAGGAATCAAGTTTGGGGTCCTGCTCAAGATATCCAATAGAATATCCTGGGGAAAAAACAACTTCGCCTTGATACGATTTGTCGAGACCTGCAATTATTTTCAGCAATGTTGATTTCCCAGAACCATTAAGACCGATTATCCCAATTTTTGCTCCAAGGAAAAAGGATAAAGAAATATCTTTAATCACCTGTTTTTGTGGAGGGTAAGTCTTGCTCACCTTATACATTGAAAAAATTATTTGCCTCTCGTCACTCATAATTGTTTTTTTAGAATTAATGCTTAATTATTTCGATTTCAAAAATAAAATTAAAATATCCAAAATAACACAGAAGCGTATTTACATTTAATGTGAATGTATGTATTTTTGTTCTTGATCGGGTATTATTAATATCATTAATAGAAAATTTAATAATGATTAGTAAGAGAAAGATTCTGGTTGTCGATGACAATGCGGGAAACAGGTTATTACTTCAATATAATCTGGAGGGGCATTTTGATATCGATTTTGCCGGCAATGGACTTTCTGCTATCGACAAATTTACTCAGAATAAATACGATTTGATTTTAATGGATATCCACATGCCCGAGATGGATGGAGTTGAAACAGCCATCAGAATCAGGCAAATTGAGAACGGTAAGTGGCGAACTCCAATCTTTGCTATAACTTCAAACGCTTACAATGAACAACGAGCTCGGTGCTTTGATGCCGGAATGGACGATTATATTGTGAAACCCATTCATGCTAAAGCACTTGTCGAACACATCAATCTCTTTTTGAATTCTGCATCATTCGGAGCCATGTAAAATATTAAAGATCTGTTTTGAAACAGCATTAATCGTCCTCAGGAAATAGTTCGCAATCAGCATCAGTTAGTTGAAAATCATACGAAATATCCAAAGAAGGAATTTGGAAACTAGGATAGTTTGTCTGAGAATTTGCATGCATCTAGTAAAAAAGTACCCTCTGAGAATACTAACGTATCAAAATGTCAGAAGAATGACCTCCCAACTATCATAAACACATAGAATATAAAATAAAAAAGGTTGACATTTTATGCCAACCTTTTTTTGAATATTGTATCGAACATTATTCTTTACCTTCTTCGGTACTTTCAGAAGCGACTTCCTTTGCAGGTTCATCTACAACTGTTGCTGCCTGACTTTTAGCAGCTACTGCACCCTCAGTTTTCTTTTTGGCACCACGCCTGCGACGTGACGAAGCTTTTTTGTCGTCTTTTGCAGCAAGCATATTTTCATTGTAATCGACCAATTCGAGGATACACATTTCTGCATCATCACCTAACCTGTTTCCGATTTTAAGGATACGGGTATATCCTCCTGGACGGTCAGCAATTTTAGGTGAAACATCACGGAAGAGTTCAGAAACTGATTCTTTGTCTTTCAGGTAACTGAAAACTACACGACGGTTTTGTGTTGTATCTTCTTTCGATTTAGTGATCAAAGGTTCAACATACATTTTGAGAGCCTTTGCTTTTGCTGTGGTAGTTGTTATTCTCTTATGCAGAATCAGCGAGCAAGCCATATTCGAAAGCATGGCTTTACGATGAGCGCTTTTTCTGCCTAAGTGATTAATTTTCTTATTATGTCTCATCGTTAACTATTCCTTGTCTAGTTTATACTTACTAATATCCATTCCAAAATTAAGGTTCATAGCCGAAAGTAGGTCATCCAACTCGGTAAGCGACTTTTTACCAAAATTGCGGAATTTAAGCAGATCGTTACGGTTATACTGAACTAATTCACCAAGAGTTTCAACATCTGCAGCTTTGAGGCAGTTCAATGCACGAACAGAAAGATCCATGTCGACAAGCTTAGTTTTAAGCATTTGACGCATATGCAAAATTTCTTCATCGAACTCTTCATTAGCAAATTTCTCATCCGAATCGAGAGTAATCTTTTCGTCGGAGAAAAGCATGAAGTGATAAATAAGAATTTTTGCGGCTTCTTTCAATGCATCTTTTGGATGAATCGACCCATCGGTAAGAATTTCAATTAAGAGTTTTTCGTAGTCGGTTTTTTGTTCCACACGAAAATTCTCAACAGAAAACTTCACATTTTTGATCGGAGTATAAATCGCATCGATTGGAATAACCCCGAATTCCTCTTCATTGGGTTTATTCTCAGAAGCAGGAATATAACCACGGCCTTTGTTGATGGTGAATTCCATCTGAAGCTTTACAGCTGGTTCCATTTCGCAAATAACAAGGTCAGGATTTAATACACTGAACCCTGTCATGAACTTATTCAGGTTTCCTGCTGTGAATTTGTCTTGCCCGGTGATAGTTACAGAGACTTTTTCGCTGTCGAAATCTTCGATTTCTTTTCTCAACCTAATTTGTTTCAAGTTAAGAATGATTTCGGTTACGTCTTGAATTACACCTTTAATAGTGGCAAATTCATGCTCAACTCCTTCAATTTTGATGGTAGTTATTGCATATCCTTCCAAAGATGATAATAAAATCCTACGAAGGGCATTACCGATAGTAATACCATAACCAGGCTCTAACGGGCGAAATTCAAATTTTCCGAATCTTTCGTCCGATTCAAGCATTATCACTTTATCGGGCTTTTGAAAAGCTAATATTGCCATAGTTTTTTCTCTAATGTGATTATTTCGAATACAACTCTACGATCAGTTGTTCTTTAATGTTTTCGGGTATTTCTTCACGTTCAGGGTTATTCAAATATTTCCCTGTCATGAGTGCATTATCCCATTCTAACCAAGCACTTTTGCTATAACGACGTGAGTTGAGTGACTCGGTAATAATTTCGAGAGACTTTGATTTTTCACGAACGCCAACAACATCTCCCGGTTGTAATAAACAAGAAGGAATATTACATACAAGGCCGTTAACGGTGATATGCTTATGCGAAACTAGCTGACGGGCAGCAGCACGCGACGGAGCAATCCCAAGACGATACACAACGTTATCGAGCCTCGATTCGAGGAGTATAAGTAAAACTTCACCGGTAATACCTTTTGAACGCAGAGCTTTTTCAAAAAGTTTACGGAATTGACGTTCAAGAACGCCATAAGTGTATTTTACTTTTTGTTTTTCTTTTAACTGAACACCATATTCAGATATTTTTCTGCGACGGCGTGCCATTCCATGGAACCCTGGAGGGTAATTCTTGCGTTCCAATACCTTGTCGGGGCCATAAATAGGTTCACCGAATTTCCTGGCTACTTTTGACTTTGGTCCAATATATCTTGCCATTTCTTACTTTTTATTGCAATAATTAAACACGTCTTCTTTTAGCAGGCCGACATCCATTGTGTGGTAACGGAGTTACATCAACAATCTCAGTTACCTGAATTCCAACGCTAGCAATAGCCCTAACAGCCGATTCACGTCCATTACCTGGGCCTTTTACAAATACTTTTACTTTACGTAATCCAAGATCGTATGCAGTTTTTGCACACTCTTCTGCAGCGGTTTGAGCAGCATAAGGGGTATTCTTTTTAGAACCCCTGAAACCCTTTTTACCTGCCGAAGACCAGGATATCACTTCACCATTATCGTTTGCCATCGATACAATGATGTTATTAAACGATGAGTGAACGTGAGCTTGTCCTGTGGCTTCAACCTTAACGACTCTTTTCTTTGAAGTAGTTCCTGACTTTTTTGCCATAATCTATCACCTAATTATTTAGTCGCTTTCTTCTTGTTTGCAACTGTTTTACGTTTACCTTTTCGGGTACGGGCATTATTTTTAGTACTCTGTCCACGTACTGGCAAGCCAATACGATGGCGAATACCGCGATAGCAACCGATATCCATTAAGCGTTTAATATTTAGCTGTGTTTCCGAACGGAGTTCTCCTTCCACTTTCATGGTTGAACCGATAATGGTACGAATCGCTTGGAACATATCATCTGTCCATTCCTGAACTTTCATGTTCTTATCGACACCAGCTTCGGCAAGAATTCTTCCTGCACTGCTGCGACCAATCCCGTAGATATACGTTAGCGCTATTTCGCCACGTTTGTTGTTCGGAATGTCAACACCGACTATACGAGCCATAAATTTCTAATTATTTGTTGTTTTACAAATTAACCCTGACGTTGTTTGAACTTTGGATTCTTTTTATTAATCACATACAAACGACCTTTCCTGCGAACGATCTTACAGTCAGCGCTACGTTTCTTAATTGATACACGTACTTTCATTCATTTCTAATTTTAAGAATGGTTTCCCATCCAACGTCACTTTTTTTGAAAATTGGCACAAAAATACATTTTTTATTGTGACAATTCCAACAGTCCCGTAAATCTATTGATTATTTGTATCTAAATGTTATCCTACCTTTAGTAAGGTCGTAGGGTGACATTTCAACCCTAACCCTATCTCCAGGTAAGATTTTAATGTAATGCATCCTCATCTTACCAGAGATGTGAGATGTAATTACATGTCCATTTTCAAGTTCAACCCGAAACATTGCATTTGACAATGCTTCGATAATTGTACCATCTTGCTCAATAGAAGATTGTTTTGCCATAAACTGTTTATTTATACATTTCCCTAGCCAAGGGCATTGGGATATCGTAAAGGCCAACAAATTGAACCGATTCGCGCTATACCTTACACACCGTGGAGTATAACCGAATTCGATAAATTTCAGAGTAGCACAAAATGGTATTAAATCCCATCAGCCGCATGTGCTACAGAACCGGATCAATATCCGGATTGGCATGTTTTCACAATAAAAATGAACGTAACTGAAAAGCAAAATAGCTTTCAGCCTCATAAATAAAATCTTATAAGCCTCCGCCCGAACGACCTTTTATGCGACCCGATTTCATTAAACCGTCATAATGGCGCATCAGCAAGTGACTTTCGATCTGCTGAAGAGTGTCGAGAACAACGCCTACAAGAATTAACAATGAGGTACCACCAAAAAATTGAGCAAAAGATGCATTTACTCCAACTTGCATTGCAAAAGCTGGAAGAATTGTTACGATACCCAGAAAAATAGAACCTGGTAAAGTAATCCTCGACATGATAATATCAAGGTATTCTGCGGTTTTTTTACCAGGCTTAACACCCGGGATAAAACCACCGTTTTTCTTCATATCTTCAGCCATTTGTACCGGGTTAACGGTAATTGCAGTATAGAAGTATGTAAAGGCAATAACCATTAGAAACATGATAAAGTTATACCAAAAACCGCCGTAAGCGAAAGCAGTAGCAAAACCTGACATAGATTCACCACCAAGGCTGGCAAGCGTTATAGGTATGAACATAATTGCCTGAGCAAAAATGATTGGCATAACCCCAGCTGCATTCACTTTTAAAGGAATGTACTGACGAACACCACCATATTGTTTATTTCCAACTATACGTTTTGCATATTGAACAGGGATTCTGCGAGTACCTTGAACTAACAAGATTACCAACATAAACACTACAAACAAGATAACAAACTCAAGCAACAGCAGTACTAGACCACCACCACTTTGTTCTTCTAAGCGTGAAATAAATTCCTGTATAATTGCACCAGGGAAGCGGGCAATAATACCTATCATAATGATAAGTGATACACCATTTCCGATACCCCTATCAGTAATCTTTTCTCCAAGCCAAAGCACGAACATCGAACCAGCCAACATGATAATAGTTGAACTAATATCGAAGAAACGACCAGAAAGGACAAATGCCTCTGGAGTTTGTGCAAGGGTCATATGCAAGTTTGTAAGGAATGCCGGACCTTGGAAAATGAGGATAACAACAGTTAAATACCTGGTTATCTGGTTCATCCTTTTCCTTCCGGATTCACCTTCTTTTTGCATTCGCTGGAAATAAGGTACTGCAATGGTCAAAAGCTGAATTACGATTGAAGCTGAAATATAGGGCATAATCCCAAGTGCAAAAACAGATGCATTTGAGAAAGCTCCTCCTGAAAACATGTCGAGCAACCCAAGTAACCCGTCTTTAGTTTGAGACTTAAGTGCCCCTAATTGTGCCGGATCCAACCCTGGTAATACTACGAAAGATCCTAAACGGTAGATAAGTATTAACAAAAATGTAATACCAAGTCTCGACCGGAGGTCTTCAATCTTATAAATATTTTTCAGGGTTTCGATAAACCTCTTCATAAGTTGATTTTTTTAGTCAATTAATATCCGCGAAGATATTAAATGATTACGGTTGTTCCTTGTAAATTCTCAATAGCTTCTTTAGCACTCTTAGAAAAAGCATTTGCCTTAACATCGAGTTTTGTTTTCAGTTCGCCTTTGCCTAAGATTTTAACCTTATCATTTTTTCCTGTTAACCCATTTGCATAAAGGATTTCAAGATCAATAGCGGTTATGTTCAACTTTTCGGCTAAGGTTTGCAGCGTCGACAAATTGATTGCTTTGTACTCAACACGGTTTAAATTTTTAAACCCGAATTTGGGTAATACGCGTTGAATAGGCATCTGCCCCCCTTCAAAACCAATTTTCTTGGAATAACCAGAACGAGATTTTGCTCCTTTATGTCCACGAGTTGAAGTTCCTCCGTGACCTGAACCTTGTCCACGTCCGATTCTTTTTTCGTTATGAGTAGCCCCTGCTGCGGGTTTCAAATTGCTAAGATTCATAATCTAAATTTTTTAACGATTAGATTTCTTCAACTTTCACTAAGTGGTTAAGTTTCTGGGCCATACCTAAGATTTGAGGTGTAGCTTCATGTTCCACTGTGTGGTTGAGTTTACGAAGACCTAAAGCCTCGAGTGTTCTTTTCTGACGCTGGGTGGAGCCTATCATGCTTCTTACCAGGGTGATTTTGACTTTAGCCATAATTATCCTTTAAATACTTTATCGAGTGAAACTCCACGTTGTTCGGCAACAGTGTATGCATCCCTTAACTCGAGGAGTGCATTGAATGTTGCTTTAACTAAGTTGTGGGGATTTGACGATCCTTTTGATTTTGCGAGAATGTCATGAATCCCGACGCTTTCGAGAACGGCACGCATAGCACCCCCTGCTACAACACCAGTACCGTGTGAAGCGGGTTTAATGAATACATTTGCGCCACCAAACTTTGCTATCTGCTCGTGAGGTATTGTCCCGTTAATAACAGGAATTTTTACCAGGTTTTTCTTTGCTGCATCAACGCCTTTGGCAATTGCTGTGGTAACTTCACTGGCTTTACCCAAGCCCCAGCCTACAATGCCGTCTTCGTTCCCGACAACAACAATTGCTGAAAAACTGAAGGTACGCCCCCCTTTTGTTACTTTGGTAACCCGGTTAATTGCTACTAACCGGTCTTTCAATTCCAAATCGCTGGTCCTAACTTTTTTAATATTTCCTGACATAATTCTTAGAATTTAAGGCCTCCCTCACGGGCTGCATCAGCAACTGATTTAACTCTACCGTGGTATAAATATCCATTACGATCGAATACTACTTGTTCGATGTTTATAGCTTTTGCTTTATCAGCAATAAGTTTTCCAACCATTGCTGCTTTTTCGATTTTAGTACCTGTAGCTGTAGCTATATCTTTTTCCAAAGAAGAGGCATGAGCCAATGTTTTGCCAGTTTGATCATCAATGATCTGGGCATAAATTTGCTTATTGCTCCTAAATACGTTCAGGCGTGGAGACTCTGTTGTTCCATAAACAACCTTACGTATTCTCTTCTTGATTCTTTCTCGTCTTTCTTGCTTCTGTAAAGCCATGATTTTTCCAATTAAACGTTATTTCGAACTGGCTGATTTACCAGCTTTACGTCTTAATTCCTCACCAACAAACTTAATACCTTTGCCTTTATAAGGTTCGGGCATACGGAATGACCTGATTTTAGCTGCAACTTGTCCAATAAGTTGTTTGTCGTAGCTTTTCAGGGTAATCGTAGGGTTACTACGTTTGTCGGTAACTGCTTCAACTTTCACTTCAGAAGGAAGCTGTAAAAAGATGTGGTGTGAATACCCAAGTACAAGCTGTAAAACCTGACCTTGATTTTCAGCTCTGTAACCAACACCAACCAATTCGAGTTTAACCTCAAATCCTTTTGATACACCGGTAACCATATTATTCAACAATGAACGGTACAAACCGTGCATAGCCCTATGGTTTTTTTCGTCGCTAGGACGATTTACAGTAAGCTGATTTCCTTCAATTTTCACATCTATTTCAGGATTCACCTTTTGAGAAAGTTCGCCCAGGGGCCCTTTTACGGTAACGACGTTATTATCGTCGACTTTAACAGTTACCCCGCCAGGTATCTCGATGGGTAATTTTCCTATCCTTGACATCGTATTTTCCTCCTAAGATTAATAGACGTAACACAATACTTCACCGCCGACGTTTAAATCACGCGCTTCTTTATCGGTGATTACGCCTTTCGATGTTGATATAATAGCAATGCCCAAACCATTGAGTACACGTGGTACATCTTCTGAATTACAATATTTACGCAACCCAGGCTTGCTGATGCGTTCGAGCTTTTTAATTGCAGAATCACCAGTTTCGGGATGGAACTTGAGGGCGATTTTTATATTACCCTGCTGGTTTACACCATCTTCGAACTTGTAATTGAGAATATATCCTTTTTCTTTAAGGATTTTTGTGATTTCCTTTTTTAGGTTTGAAGCAGGAACGTCCACTACTTTGTGGCCCGCTTTGATAGCATTTCTTAACCTGGTCAAATAATCTGATATTGGGTCAGTCATTTTACTTATTCTTTTAAAATTACCAACTAGCTTTTTTAACACCCGGAATAAGACCTTGCGAAGCCATCTCCCTAAAATTGATACGGCTGATACCGAATTGCCTCATATACCCTTTTGAACGGCCAGTAAGTTTACAACGATTGTGCAAACGTATTGGCATTGAGTTTTTTGGCAACTTCTGTAATCCGATATAATCGCCATTAGCTTTTAATTCTTCCCTTTTAGCTGCATACTTTTGAATAAGTTTTGCACGCTTAACTTCACGGGCTTTCATCGATTCCTTAGCCATATCTTAATCCTTTTTTTCGTTTTTAAACGGTAACCCAAATTCACGCAACAAAGCGTATCCTTCTTCATCGGTTTTTGCTGTAGTCACAAAAGTGATGTTCATACCGGTAAGACGGTTAACTTTGTCGAGAACAATCTCGGGAAAAATGATTTGCTCGGTAATTCCGAGGGTGTAATTCCCGCGTCCGTCGAGTTTGCCTTCAATTCCCTTGAAGTCGCGGATACGAGGTAAAGCAACTACGATCAAACGTTCAAGGAACTCGTACATTCTTTGCCTGCGCAAAGTCACACGAACGCCAATAGGCATTTTCTTCCTGAGTTTGAAGTTAGAGATGTCTTTCCTTGATTTTGTCTGAACACATTTTTGACCAGCGATGTTGGTCATTTCTTCAGTAGCAGCTTCAATAATTTTCTTATCGGCAGTTGCTGCGCCTAAACCTTGGTTAAGAACAATCTTTTCTATGCGAGGTACCTGCATGATACTTTTGTATCCGAACTCTTTCATGAGTGCAGGGACTACCTTTTCTGTGTATTTTTTCTGTAGTGAAGGTACAAATTCCATTACTTAATCTCCTCTCCTGATTTTTTTGAGTAACGAACTAAATTTCCGTCGGCATCCATACGCCGGCCTACGCGGGTAGGTTTTCCGGTTTTGGGATCAGCCACCATAAGGTTGGAGATGTGGATAGATGCTTCCTTTTCCAAAATCCCCCCTTGAGGTGCTTTGGAATTAGGTTTGGTGTGTTTTTTCACCATATTTACACCTTCCACAATGGCACGGTCGTTATCCCGGTTTACTTCGAGTACCTTACCTTTTTGCCCTTTTGAGTTGCCTGTAACAACTACAACGGTATCGCCTTTTTTAATTTTTAATTTTTTCTGCATTGCTCTTGATTTTCATTTATAATACTTCAGGAGCAAGAGAAACGATCTTCATGTATTGATCACGCAATTCACGGGCCACTGGGCCAAAGATGCGTGTTCCACGAATTTCTCCTGCATTATTTAAAAGGACAATTGCGTTGTCGTCGAAACGAATGTAAGAACCATCGGCCCTGCGCACTTCTTTCTTTGTGCGCACAACCACTGCCTTTGAAACGGTACCTTTCTTTAGGTTACCTGAAGCTATAGCGCTTTTAACGGTCACAACAACCATGTCGCCTAACGATGCATAACGTTTCCCAGTACCTCCAAGTACTCTGATTACCAATGCAGTCTTAGCGCCACTATTGTCGGCCACAGTACATCTACTTTCTTGCTGTATCATGGTTACTTAGCTCTTTCAATGATTTCTACTAGTCTCCATCCTTTTGTTTTACTTAAAGGACGGGTTTCCATAATTTTAACTGTATCGCCTACGTTGCAATCATTTTTTTCATCGTGTGCGTAAAATTTTGAAGTCCTGTTTACGAATTTTCCGTAAATAGGGTGCATCACTTTACGTTTTTCTGCAACGACAATGGTTTTATCCATTTTATTGCTAACAACGACACCGATACGTTCTTTCCTGAGGTTTCTTGAATTCTCTTCCATTTTACTTGAATAATTACTTGTTCTCAGTTAACTGACGTGCACGCAATTCGGTATTAAGCCTTGCGATGTCTTTCCTTATATCCTTCAAAACCATAGGGTTTTCAAGAGGAGAAACTGCATGGTTTAACTTCATGCGAGTAAGTTTTTCTTTCTCCGTTTCGATGCGTTCAGCGATCTCTTTTGTTGTTAACTCTTTAATTTCCGAAATTTTCATCAGACTACTATTTTTTTAATGAACTGATGTTTAAATTATTCGCTGGCTGTTTCAGCATAATCACGACGAACTACAAATTTTGTAGTAATCGGCAGTTTTTGAGCTGCCAATCGGAGTGCTTCTTTAGCCAATTCGAAAGGAACACCTTCGGCTTCGATAAGAATTCTGCCCGGTGTCACGGGTGCAACGAAAGCTTCTGGAGCACCTTTACCTTTACCCATACGAACCTCTGCAGGTTTCTTAGTAATGGGTTTGTCGGGAAAGATACGTATCCAAATTTGTCCTTGACGTTGCATGTGCCTGGTAACTGCGACACGAGCTGCTTCGATTTGACGGCCTGTGATCCAAGCCGATTCGAGTGCTTTAATTCCGAACGATCCAAATGCAAGTTGATTCCCGCGCTGGGCTTCACCTTTCATTTTTCCTTTCTGAACTCTTCTAAATTTTGTTTTCTTAGGTTGTAACATCCTTAATAAGTATTTAAGGGTTAATTACTTTTTTTTGTTCTTACGGTTTCCGCCTTTAGGGGCAGCACCGGGTCTAGCACCACTGTTGCTTTTCATGCCTACATTTGGTGAAAGGTCGCGTTTACCATAAACTTCACCTTTGCAGATCCATACTTTCACTCCTATAAGCCCAGTCTTGGTAAGAGCCTCGGCAAGAGCATAATCAATGTCAGCTCTAAGAGTGTGCAGTGGGGTACGGCCATCTTTGTACATTTCAGAGCGAGCCATTTCAGCACCATTGAGCCTTCCGGAAACTAGCACCTTGATTCCTTCAGCACCCATACGCATGGTTGATGCGATAGCCATTTTTGTTGCTCTTCTGTACGCGATTTTGCCTTCAACTTGGCGAGCAATGTTGCTTGCCACTATCTGGGCATCCAATTCTGGACGCTTGATTTCGAAGATGTTGATCTGAACTTCTTTAGAAGTAATTTTCTTTAATTCTTCTTTCAGTTTATCAACTTCCTGTCCGCCTTTACCGATAATAATACCAGGCCTTGAGGTGTGAACAGTGATAGTGATAAGCTTTAATGTGCGTTCGATTATAATTTTTGAAACGCTGGCTTTTGCCAAACGGGCGTTCAAATATTTACGAATTTTATAATCTTCAACGAGCTTATCGCCGTAATCGTTCCCACCAAACCAGTTGGAATCCCATCCTCTGATGATTCCCAAACGATTTGCAATCGGATTAGTTTTCTGTCCCATGTATTACTATTATTTATTCGGTTACAGGATTTTTCTTATCCAAATATATTGTCACATGATTCGAGCGTTTGCGAATACGGTGTGCCCTTCCCTGAGGAGCTGGCATTATTCGTTTCAGCATACGGCCTGAATCAACAAAAATCCTTGAAACAATAAGATTGCTTTCTTCAAGTCGTGCATTTTCGTTTTTAGCTTGCCAGTTGGCAATAGCTGAAAGCAAAAGTTTTTCGACTTTCCCTGAAGCTTCTTTTGAAGAATATTTCAATACATCGAGAGCTTTGTTCACATCCATACCTCTCACCATATCGGCTACCAGCCGCATTTTGCGGGGCGAAGTAGGATTATTGCGAAGCACAGCAAAGTATTGATCCTTTTTTTCTTCTTTACGTTTGTTTGCTATATTTCTTTTTCTTGCACCCATTGTCTTTCTTTTAAATGATTTAACAATTCACGCCTTACTTACGGTTTCCGGCGTGTCCCCTGTATGTACGGGTTGGCGCGAATTCACCCAATTTATGTCCTACCATATTTTCGGTTACATATACTGGAATGAATTTATTGCCATTATGAACAGCAATTGTGTGCCCTACCATATCAGGAGAAATCATTGATGCACGGGCCCATGTTTTAACAACGCTCTTTTTACCGCTTTCATTCATAGCCAAGATTTTTTTCTCAAGCTTGAAGGCAATAAAAGGCCCTTTTTTCAATGAACGACTCATAGTTACTTACCTTTTACAATTATTACTTACGTTTTTCTAATATGTACTTGTTGGATTCTTTCTTTGGTGTACGGGTTTTGTATCCCTTAGCCAACAGACCCTTACGTGAACGTGGGTGTCCTCCGGATGCACGACCTTCACCACCACCCATTGGGTGATCGACTGGGTTCATTACAACACCACGGTTACGTGGACGACGACCCAACCAACGTGAGCGACCGGCTTTACCCGAACGTTCAAGGTTGTGTTCAGCATTTCCAACAGTACCTACAGTTGCTTTGCAGGTTATGAGTACCATGCGTGATTCTCCTGAAGGTAACTTCAGAATAGCATACTTTCCTTCGCGGGAAAGAAGCTGTGCATAGGTTCCGGCACTTCGAGCCATTACACCTCCCTGACCGGGACGGAGCTCAATATTATGGACAATGGTACCAAGTGGTATCTTAGCAAGCGGAAGGGCATTGCCTATTTCCGGCGCAACACTATCGCCCGATACAACGGTTTGACCTACTTTCAAACCTACCGGTGCAATAATGTACCTTTTTTCTCCATCGGTATATTCCAACAAGGCAATGCGTGCACTGCGGTTTGGATCATACTGAATAGATTTTACTAAGGCTTCTACATCGTTTTTATCGCGTTTGAAATCGATAATACGATATTTGCGCTTGTGCCCGCCACCTATATACCTCATTGTCATGCGACCGGAGCTATTTCTACCTCCGCTCTTTTTAATGGGCTCCAACAACGATTTTTCAGGTGTTGACTCTGTAATTGTGTCAAAAGCGCCAATTATTTTGTGCCTTTGACCAGGTGTTACAGGTTTTAATTTACGTACTGCCATATTATATTAAATATTGCTATAGAAATCAATTGATTCGCCTTTTGCCAAAGTTACTATGGCTTTTTTAAAGGCGTTTGTTTTTCCTTTCTGAACTCCAGATTTGGTATAACGATATTTGGTTTTTGGGCCATATATCATTGTATTCACTGCTTCAACGTTTACCCCGTAGAGTTTTTCAACTGCCGATTTAATTTGATCGCGGGTTGCACGGCGGTTAACAATGAAGCCAAAACGGTTCAGTTTTTCCGACTGAGCCGTCATCTTTTCTGTGACTAATGGTCTTACTAAAACGTCCATCTTTCTTCAATTAATTGTTAAACACACCTTCGATTTTATCGAGTGAACCTTCTAAAAATACTACAGAAGAAGCATTCAAAATGTCATAAGTTGTTAAATCTGAAGCAGTTACAACTCTAACCCCCTGTAAATTTCTGGAGGACAAATATATATTTTTATTTACTTCTGATAAAACGAATAACGACTTTTTATCATTAATTTTCAGATTATTCTGTATTGCAACAAATTCTTTGGTCTTTGGTGCATTGAAATTGAAATCTTCAAGAATGATAATGCCATTTTCTTTTGCTTTATAAGAAAGGGCCGATTTGCGAGCAAGCTGTTTTACTTTCTTGTTCAATTTGAAATCGTAATTTCTTGGACGTGGACCAAAAACCCGGCCCCCACCGCGAAATACCGGTGCTTTGATGCTACCAGCACGAGCGCCTCCTGTTCCTTTCTGTTTTTTCAGTTTGCGTGTACTACCCGAAACTTCACCACGTTCTTTTGACTTAGAAGTTCCCTGACGCTGATTGGCCAAGAACTGTTTTACGTCGAGGTAAATTGCGTGATCGTTCGGTTCGATGCCAAAAATCTGGTCGTTTAATACGACTTTCTTTCCGGTTTCTTTTCCCTGAATGTTTAATACATTTAATTCCATTACTTCCAAACAATTAAGTATGAACCTTTAGCTCCAGGTACAGAACCTTTCACCACTAATAAATTACTTTCAGGAATTACTTTCATAACCTGAAGGTTTTCAACAGTAACTCGTTCACCACCATCGCGACCGCCCATGCGCATGCCTTTCATAACACGCGATGGCCACGATGAAGCGCCCAATGAACCTGGGGCACGAAGACGGTTGTGCTGCCCATGTGTAGCATCGTTAACCCCACGGAAATTGTGGCGTTTTACTACACCCTGGAAGCCTTTTCCTTTGGTTGTGCCGGTAATATCAACCCATTCTACATCTTTGTAAAGATCGAGAGTTAATACCTGACCAAGTGTTACTTCTACTTCATAAGGATCCACCTCAACTACTTTTCGTTTTGGAGTTGTGCTTGCTTTCTTGAAATGTCCAAGCTCCGATTTTGTGGTGTGCTTTTCTTTTTTCTCGTCGAAAGCAATTTGTACAGCGTCGTACCCATCGGTACTTTCGGTTTTCACCTGAGTTACCACGCATGGGCCAACTTCAATCACAGTGCATGGGATATTTTTCCCCTCAACACTGAATACGGATGTCATTCCGATTTTCTTTCCAATTAATCCTTGCATTTCTACACGATTTTTGTTATCAAACTTTGATTTCAACCTCTACACCGCTGGGTAATTCCAGTTTCATCAGTGCGTCGATGGTTTTTGCTGTTGAGCTGTAAATATCGATCAATCTCTTGTACGAGCTTAACTGATACTGATCGCGAGATTTTTTGTTCACAAAAGTTGAACTCAAAACAGTAAAAATTCTCTTGTGCGTAGGAAGTGGTATTGGACCACTAACAACTGCACCGGTAGCTTTTACAGTCTTCACAATCTTCTCAGCCGACTTGTCAACCAGATTGTGGTCGTACGATTTCAGCTTAATTCTGATTTTTTGACTCATAATAATATAATTGTATCAAATTATAATAATTCAACACGTCCTTTGGCTTCTTTCAACACTTCGATGGCAATGCTACGCGGAACTTCTTCGTAATGTGAAAATTCCATTGATGATGTGGCACGACCCGATGAAAGGGTACGAAGTACTGTTACATAGCCAAATTGTTCTGACAGTGGCACTTTCGCTTTAATAACGCGAGCTCCACCTTTCGACTCCATTCCTTCTACCTGACCACGACGGCGGTTTAAGTCACCGATTATGTCTCCCATGTACTCTTCTGGAGTAGTGATTTCGAGTTTCATAATTGGTTCGAGTAGCGTAGGTTGAGCCTTTGAAGTTGCTGATTTGAAGGCTTGTTTTGCACAAATCTCGAACGACAACTGGTCAGAGTCAACTGGGTGGAAAGAACCGTCGAGCAGGGTAACTTTCAGAGCTTCAATTGGGAAACCAGCCAAAGGCCCGTTCGACATTGCAGCTTTAAACCCTTTTTCAACAGAAGGTACATATTCGCGTGGAATGTTTCCACCTTTTACTGCATCGACAAATTCAAGTCCTTCTTTACCGTTTTCTGCAGCTTCTACTTTAACGATGATATCGGCAAATTTACCACGCCCCCCGGTTTGCTTCTTAAATACTTCGCGAAGTTCAACGGCACCTTTAATAGCTTCTTTGTATGCAACCTGAGGTTTACCTTGGTTACATTCAACTTTGAATTCGCGACGTAAACGATCGATAATGATTTCGAGGTGAAGTTCACCCATACCACGAATCACTGTCTGACCTGTTTCCTGATCGGTATTCACAACAAATGTTGGATCTTCTTCAGAAAGCTTAGCAAGTCCCATTCCGAGTTTATCGAGGTCTTTCTGTGTTTTTGGTTCTACGGCAATACCAATTACTGGTTCCGGGAACGACATTGATTCAAGAACCAATGGTTTATCAATATCACAGAGAGTATCTCCGGTGCGTACATCTTTCAAACCTACTACTGCACAAATATCGCCAGCTTCGATAACATCACGAGGCTGTTGCTTATTTGAATGCATCTGGTAAATACGAGAGATGCGTTCTTTTTTCCGGTTACGCGGGTTGTAATATGTGCCACCACCTTCAATTTTTCCTGAATATACGCGCACGAAAGTTAAACGTCCAACGTATGGATCAGTAGCAATTTTAAATGCCAAGCCTACAAATGGTTCATCAGCATCGGCTTTACGGGTTACAATTGTATCGTAGTCGTCGATATCGTGTCCTTTAAGTTCGCCTTTATCGAGCGGACTAGCTAAATACATACATATTGCATCGAGAAGACGCTGAACACCTTTGTTTTTAAATGAAGAACCGCAAAGCATTGGGATAATAGTTCCAGCAATGGTTGCCTTGCGAATAACAGGAATCATGTCTTCTGGAGTAATAGAATCGGGATCCTCGAAGAAACGTTCCATTAAAACTTCATCTTGTTCGGCAACAGCTTCAACTAATTTTTCGCGCCATTCGTTTGCCTGTTCAACCATATCTGAAGGAATTTCTTCAATGGTGAATGTTGTTCCGTTGTCGCCTGTTTCATGCCAAACAATGGCATTCATTTGAACTAAGTCAACAACTCCCTTAAATGTTTCTTCACTACCAATTGGAAGCTGAAGAGGCATTGGGTTAGAACCAAGTTTTTCTTTTATCTCTTTTAAAACGTTATAAAAGTCGGCACCAGAACGGTCCATTTTATTAACGAACGCGATACGTGGCACACCATATTTTTCAGCCTGACGCCATACAGTTTCAGACTGAGCTTCAACCCCACCTACTGCACAAAAAAGTGCAACGGCGCCATCTAATACGCGAAGAGAACGTTCAACTTCTACAGTGAAGTCAACGTGTCCCGGGGTATCTATCAGGTTAATTTTATACTCAACATCATTGTATTTCCATTGAGTGGTTGTAGCCGCAGAAGTAATGGTAATACCACGCTCCTGCTCTTGCTCCATCCAGTCCATGGTTGCAGCGCCATCGTGAACCTCGCCAATACGGTGGGTTAGACCGGTATAATACAGAATTCGTTCTGAAGTTGTAGTCTTACCGGCGTCGATATGCGCCATGATACCGATGTTACGCGTATATTGTAAATCTCTTTTAGCCATTATAAAAACCAATCTTATTTAAAAAATCAACTATAAAAAACCAACTAAACCAACTAAATAATACTAAAAACGGAAATGAGCGAAAGCACGGTTAGCATCTGCCATACGGTGAATTTCTTCCTTCCGTTTGTATGCTCCACCTTCTTCGTTGAATGCAGCCTGAATTTCGGCAGCAAGTTTTTCACTCATCGATCGACCTGCACGTTTGCGTGCAAAAAGGATCATATTTTTAATAGAAATTGAAATTTTCCTTTCGGGACGGATTTCCATAGGAACCTGAAAGTTTGCTCCACCTACGCGGCGGCTTTTAACCTCGACTTGAGGAGTGATGTTTTCTAATGCTTTCTTCCAGATTTCGAGGGGTGAGAGTTCTTCGTTCTTGAGTTTCTCGCTCACCAAATCCATTGCATCGTAGAATACTGAGTAGGCAACTGTTTTCTTGCCATCGACCATAAGGTCGTTCACGAAACGAGTAACTAATACATCGTTAAACTTGGGATCGGGCAAAATGATCCGCTTCTTTGGTTTTGACTTCCTCATTTTTTTAAAGTTTGTGTTATTCAAATCGGTTGCCTGAGTGTCAGTCTTCAGTTCATCCTAAAAATAGAATAGAGTCCCTTACTCAACCAAACCACAACTCTAAATAACCATTTCAACATTTATTTTTTTACTTTAGGACGTTTTGCTCCGTATTTAGAGCGGCGCTGGGTGCGTCCTTCAACACCAGCTGTATCCAATGCTCCGCGAACGATGTGGTAACGCACACCTGGCAAGTCTTTTACACGGCCTCCACGTACAAGTACGATTGAGTGTTCCTGTAAGTTATGACCTTCACCCGGTATATACGCATTCACCTCTTTCAGATTAGTTAACCTTACCCTCGCTACTTTGCGCATAGCTGAGTTTGGTTTCTTAGGAGTGGTAGTATAAACACGTACACATACCCCCCTACGCTGCGGACAGGAATCAAGTGCAGGAGACTTACTCTTTTCGATATTACTTTGTCTCCCTTTTCTAACTAACTGTTGAATTGTAGGCATTATACGTTTAAATTATTAATTATAAATTTTTAATGGTGCTTCTTGCAGGATTATCAGTCACTTATGTTGCAAAATGCGCATAATCCTCCACGAAACGGAGGGCAAAAGTACTAATTTCCAGCAACAATCAAATAGATGATTTCTTTTTTTTCGCTTTTTCCATCAAAAAAAAAATCTGTAATTACCTGAAGGGTGGCAAGGAGTAAGCAAATTCATCTTATTGCCACTACATATTGAATGTCTACGCTGTCTTTTTTTTGTCCGAGGTTAATTAATTGTAATCTCCGTCGGTGGTCTTTTCCTATTTGTGTATGCTAGACTATTCACATAAATTTCTTTTATATTGTTTTCAACGATAATAGAGAAAGCTAAAACTTGTCTCGTTCTCAATAAATCAAAAGAGTTGAAAATTTACCTTAAGATTTTGGGGTTGAACGAAGAAATTTGCCTCTTTCATATATTGATGACGGAAATGTTTTCAGTCCTTTTTGAAAGAGTTTTAAAGCCCGCGCAGGAAGGTGGAACGGGGCAAAGATGGGCATTTTGCATTGAAAAACACCCTCACCAATGATTCTGGCTATGCCGATTTTGATTGGTTCAGGGTAGAATAAAATGAAGTTTTATGTTCACTATTCATTTCATATAGTACTAATTATAAATGTTTAAAAACAATTTTACAAAATCAAAAAGATTAAAAATTTATTCTAAATTTTTAATCTTTTGCTTTAGTTTTCATCTAATACTTAACATCATGAAAAGATCCTATTCATTAAAAGTACTTAGTTTACTTTTATTATTTTCTTCATTCAGTTTATTAACTAATGCGGTAACAAGAGATACTAAGACAGGGCAAATAATTCCTCAGGGAAACGTTAGTGCTTCTACTCCCGGGGGGCCGCTTAGCCTGCCTTCAGGCACTATTGTAAATACCAATAATGGTTGGAATAATACGGTACTCACATCAATTGGTGAAGATGGATCTGATTATTATGCTCAATCTTTTATTGCAAATGTTACTGCCATCACAAGTTTTGGGGTAGTCATTCAAGAGTTAAGTGCAGAAGGACAAATTTCATTAGCCATTGCTGCTGATAACGGGGGTGTTCCAAACTATGCAGCCCCATTGTATGCGGGAACATAGAAAAATCCGACAACAACACCAACTTGGTACTATGAAACAGGCTTAAACATCCCTGTTACTGTAGGACAAAAATACTATGTATTATTGGATGGTTACAATAATGCCGGTGCCACAGGATATGCAGGTATCGGAAGGTCAAGTGTTCAACCCATTTCCGGAGAAGGACTAATCTGGTCAAATAACGGAGGTGTTGGTACTTGGGATGCTAATGCCACCTATACAATAGCAATTTATGTAGAAGGAACACCTGCACCAGTGCCCGTTCCATATTGGGCAATTGCATTATTGTTTGTAGCTGTTGGAATAGGAACATATTTTACTTTTAGAAAAAAGATGGTAAAACAAGCCATTTAAAAATAATCTTTATAAACAGTCCCATAAATTGGATGAGAAATTATCCGATTTATGGGATTGTTTTTTTAAGGGTGTCAATAATCTTCGTGTGTACAACAACCTCCAATAACATTTAATAAATCACTTCTTCTCAGACGTTTGCCAATTAGATCAATATAAGGGCAAGGTTAAACCCCCAACCATCAAGAAAATATATACGATTGTTGAACCATGGAATATCTCCACATCAACCTAACATCGGTATTGTTCTGAAACAAGGGCATCCCCCTATAAACTAACACAAAAATCGAAAATATAATTCTATGATATATTCTATTTTTCGTGACACCAGAAACAGTGAATTAACAAATGACTGGGATCAATTGCCCGAAAAGTGGGCTAATTCTCCCTCATAAAAAAAGTCAAAACACACCTGTAACAAAAAACCCGAAGATAATTCCCCGGGCTTCTTTAGTTGATTTAGTTGTATAAAAAATTTGATCGGTTATTCTTCTTTTTGTTCTGCCTCGTAAGCTTTCAGCAACTCGTCCTGAACATCGGCCGGAACCTTTTCGTAAGCATCGTAATCGAGACTGAACCAACCGCGTCCGCCGGTTAATGAACTCAGCGAGGTGGTGTATTTGTTCATTTCCTTTAATGGTACTTTAGCTGAAATCTTTTCGTAACCTTTTTCGCTTCCCATACCCATGATAATGGCTCTGCGTCCCTGCAAATCGCTCATTACATCACCCATACGGTCGCTTGGGGTAAATACCTCAAGATTATAAATTGGTTCAAGAATTTTTGGACCTGCTTTCTTGAACGCCATGCTGAAGGCATTTCGTCCTGCAAGTTTAAACGAAATTTCATTTGAATCAACTGGGTGCATCTTTCCATCGTAAATACATACGCGAATATCTCGGGCATACGAACCTGTGAGCGGGCCTTCTTCCATTTTTTCCATTATTCCTTTCAGAATTGCAGGCATGAAACGGGCATCGATAGAACCACCAACGATACAGTTACAATACACTAATTTACCGCCCCATGGCATTGTAATTTCTTCTTTTCCGCGAAGGGTAACCAACCATTCTTTCCCATCAATTTTATATGATTTTGGATCGGGCATTCCTTCTTCGAAGGGTTCAATTATCATGTGAACTTCACCAAACTGCCCAGCACCACCCGATTGCTTTTTATGGCGATAATCGGCTTGCGCGGCTTTAGTAATTGTTTCGCGGTATTGAATTTTCGGTGTGACAAAGTTAAATTCAATCTTGTATTCATTGTCGAGATACCATTTGATCACGTTGAGATGATATTCGCTCTGGGCTTCAACAATCAACTGCTTCAATTCTTTTGAGTGGTACACTTTGAATGATGGATCTTCGTCGCGCAAACGGTGCAAAACTTCGGCAAGTTTTTCGTCGTCGGCCTCGTTAACAGCTTTAATGGCAGTAGTAATCAACGATTTTGGGAATTCGATCGGAGCAAACTTATAGTCAGCTTCTTTGACACTAAGTGTATGATTAACCTTGGTTTCTTTCAGTTTAACCGTGGCTCCAAGATCGCCAGCAACCAATTCAGTTACTTTATTTCTGGTTTTTCCGGCTACAGCGAACAATTGTGCCATTCGCTCCTTCCCTTGTTTGGTTGTATTGACAAGGTCAATGCCTTCGGTAATTGTACCTGACATTACTTTAAAGTAAGTAACCTCTCCAATATGCTGTTCAATGCTTGTTTTGAAAACAAATAACGAAGCTGAGCCTGCAGCATCACACTTCACGGCTTTACCCGACATTTCAGTTCGTGGCGTTGCCATTATGGGAGAGGGTACAATATTAACAATGAATTCCATAAAACGTTTTACACCCATGTTTTTCTTTGCCGATGCACAAAAAACAGGGTACAACGTACAGTCTTTTATACCTAAGCGCATTCCTACCCGCATTTCTTCTTCAGATAGCGATCCTTGCTCAAAGAAAAGTTCCATCAGTTTTTCGTCATTCTCGGCTGCCTTTTCAATCAAAGCATTGTGCAATTCATCGGCTTTATCTTTTTCTGAAGCTGGGATATCAAGTACCTGAGGAGCACCACCATCGGGACCATATTGGTACATTTTCATCTTCAGCACATCGATGATAGCATTAAAACCAGGACCCGCATTAACTGGATACTGAACCACAGTAACACTGTGACCATACTTAGCTATGGCATTTTCAATCAGTTGGTCGAAATTAACGTTTTCATGATCCATCCCGTTTGCAAGGAAGATCACAGGAATCTTCATCGCCTGAGCTATACGCATAGCTCCTTCGGTTCCTGCTCCAATACCATCTGCAGAGTTGAGTACACAAACTGCAGCATCGACAACACTAAGCGACGAAGTTACCGCTCCGGCAAATGCGCGCATTCCCGGGGTATCGATGATATTAATTTTTTTGTCTTCGTATTCTGTATAAAGGAGGGTCGAGAAGAGAGAGTTGCCGTAGTCTTGTTCAATGGTTGTATAGTCGGAGGCCGTGTTTTTACTAGTTACTTCACCTCTGCGGTTTAGAACACCACCCTCGAAAAGCATTGCTTCAGCGAGGGTGGTTTTCCCAGCGCCAGCATTACCAATCAGGGCTATGTTCCTTAGTTGTTCTGATTTATAATTTTTCATAACTTTTAGTGTATTTGTTCTGTAAACGTTGATTTTTCAATTGAGAACTTCAAAAATAATAATAATTTGATAACAACCAAGTATTGTGTAACTAAACTGATTCATTAGGCATTCTCAAGCTAACTTCTTTTATAAACGATAGTTAGCACATAGTTTGTTTTTATACTCGCCCCTGAATGTCAGATCGTTTTGTGCTTAAACCCTTTCTTATTCTCTAAATCACAACACATTCTGGCTAATCAACTTTTTTTCTGATAACGTAAACTTAATTTGTTAAAGAAGTATAAAATACTAAAGCTTTATTCAATTCAACCTAAAAAAAGCAGAAGAACACATTTTTAATTATACCTGCAATTGAATTATTCTTGAATTTTCGGTTACTTAGTATAAAGATCACGACCATGAGCATTCGGCATTATCTAACCATTGTTTTGACAATTATTTGTATAACAGCGACCTGCCAACCATTACCCAACTCGGTGAAACCGCCTCCTGTGAACAGAAAAATGCTTACCGCAGCAATTGTTACCGAAAGCACAGTATATGCAACCGGAATGGCTTATCTCCAGTTTGTATGGTACAAAGACCACCAACGCGTCCCGTTCGAGTTCTACGACGACCACAAAGGCTACCTGCAGATCGACAAATTAGGGCACGCATTTGCCGCTTATGGCGAAAGTTATGTGGCATACCAATGGCTAAGGAAAGCCGGGGTGAGCAAAAATAAAGCACTCATTTACGGGGGAACTATGGGCTTAGTAATGCAAGCGCCTATTGAAATATTCGATGGTTTATACGAAGGCTGGGGCTTTTCGTGGAGCGATATCATTGCAAACACTGCCGGAAGTGCCCTCCTCATTGGTCAGGAATTGCTTTTCGACGAACAGATTGTACGGTACAAAATCAGCTTTTCGCGCTCCGAAATGGCTAGGAATGCCTACGGTTACCTGGGCAATAATGCCCTTGATGGATTTTTCTACGACTACAACGGACACAGTTTTTGGCTTTCGGCCAATGCCAACCGTCTTTTTATGCACGACATTTTGCCTCCTTGGATAAATATTGCTGTAGGATATAGTGCAAGTGGCATGTTGGGCGAATTCGAAAACAGAACGTTTTACCAAGGACACAAACTTCCACACTACGACCGCACCAGGGAATACCTGCTTTCACTCGATATTGATTGGGAAAAGATCCCTACCCATTCAAGATTCTTAAAAGCGATATTTTCGGGACTCAATTTTGTAAAGCTCCCCTTCCCTACACTGGAGGTCAATTCGCAAGGAAAATTCAAAGGATATTGGCTCTATTTTTAATTTTGCTAATCAAACAAAAAAAGGGATGTCTAACAACCCATCAATCATTAAAAAATATGAATACATTCGAATTGGTTATATCAAAAAAAAAATACTTTTGTTTTAATTAATTAAACCATAATTCTGTCTCAATTAAAACTTATTAATATGAAGAAAATTTTTACCCTTTTTGTGTTCTCACTCCTTGTTACTTTTACTTTCTCACAAAATAAGAACAGCACAGGAGGAACCAATTATTATGATGCTGCTGGTTTAGTTGGTCAAGTTCTTCCTGCATTATCTGCGCCAACAGGCAATGCCCTTGTTTTTGTTGATGAATCCCACTCCAATGATGGAGTCGTTTCCTCGCTTACGAACAATGGATATGCAGTTACTGTTGCCAGTGACTGGTATGACTTTAACCTTAAAATAGCCAATGGCCAATTCCAACTTGCAGTTGCTTTTGCCCAAAATTACTCAGCAGTTTCTGACGGACTTAGCACTACCGGGCTTAAAAACTTTATCGACAACGGAGGCAGTGTTATGTTTGCAACGTGGACCGCTTTTGATGCATCTGTTGTCACCATAATGGAAGCTGCATTCACCGGCAATAATAACCTTAGCACTGTCACTATTACAGATGCGGCACTTGCCAACGGGTTAACCAACCCTTTCTCCCTCTCTAATCCTGGATGGGGTATTTATTCCATGGGTTTATCAGCAATTGGAGGTGGTGAAGTTGTTGCCGTTTTTGAGAATGGAGATGCAGCCATGGTTCGGGGAAATAATGGACACACCATGATGATTGGTTACCTATCTGATGCGCCAAATAACTCCACAGAGGTTAGGGAAAGCATTATCGCCAATATTGTAACAGCGGCCAATGTAACCGTACCCATCTCTTATTGGTGGATTATTCTGGCATTTGTCGTAATTGCCGGAAGTGTTGTATTCACTAAGCGAAAAGTAATATTTGGATAATCGTACGATATATAAAAAAATAGGGAGGCACTGCTTAGTACCTCCCTATTTTTTATTATATATATGGTATAAATTAAATCACCACGATCTATTCAAACATCCCTTTCATCTTCTCGAAGAAATCCTTTTTGTTAGGCCCTGTTTGCGGTGATCCCTGAAAATTGGGAGACTGAGCCAATTTTTCAAGCAACTTCTTTTCATCGGCCGTCAAACGTGTAGGAATCCAGGCATGTACTTTTACCAAGATGTCACCTTTTCGGTAGCCGTTAACATCGGGGAGGCCTTTCCCGCGAAGCCGAAGAATTTTTTCAGATTGTGTCCCGGCATCAATCTTTACTTTAACTTTTCCTTCCACAGTTGGAATTTCTACTGTTGTACCCAACGCCAAATCAGGGAAATTAAGGAACAAGTTATATATCAGGTCTTGTTCGTCCCTGATCAATTCTGGGTGTTCCTCTTCTTCAATTAAGACGATCAGGTCGCCATTTATACCTCCCCGACGGGCAGCATTTCCTCTGCCACTCACCGAAAGCTGCATCCCCTCGGCAACTCCAGCAGGAATATTAAGGCTTATGACCTCTTCGCCCTGAACGATGCCTTCACCATAACAAGTTGTGCATTTATTGGTGATTATTTTCCCTTCGCCACCACAAGTCGGACAAGCCGATGTGGTTTGCATCTGTCCAAGAAAGGTATTCGATATACGGGTTACCTGACCACTACCGTGACAGGTTGAACATGTTGAGTATGAACCATCTTTAGCACCTGTTCCATTACAGGTATTACAAGCAACGTATTTTTTTACTTTAATTTTTTTCTCAGTTCCTTTGGCAATTTCTTGCAGGTTGAGCTTAACTTTCACCCGAAGGTTTTGCCCTCGGTTAACCCGTTGCTGGCGACCGCGACTACTGCCGCCAAACCCACCGAATCCTCCAAAATGGCCGCCAAAGATATCACCAAACATAGAAAATATGTCATCCATATTCATGTTTTGCCCGCTAAAACCACCGGCTCCGTTGCCCATTCCGGCATGTCCAAACTGGTCGTAGCGTTGCTTTTTCTCAGAGTTGCTAAGTACTTCGTAAGCTTCGGCTGCTTCTTTAAATTTTTCTTCCGATTCTTTATCTCCCGGGTTTTTATCCGGGTGGTATTGAATCGCCTTCTGTCGGTAAGCTTTCTTTATTTCTTCGGGCGAAGCATCTTTCGAAACCCCCAACACTTCATAATAGTCGCGTTTACTCATTTTATTTTTATTATTCGCCGATAACTACTTTTGCATAACGTATTACCTTATCGTTGAGAGTATACCCCTTTTGGATTACATCAACGACCTTGCCTTTTAGTTCATCAACAGGTGCAGGTATTTTTGTTATCGCTTCATGGAGGTCGGTATCAAGTTCTTGTTCCATAGCTTCAATTTCCTTGACTCCATTATTTTTCACAAAATCAGAAAACCTCTTATAAATTAAATCAACCCCCTCTTTTACAGGAGCTACTTCTGTGGCTATATCCATCGCTTTAAGTGCTCGTTCAAAATCATCGATTACAGGCAAAATGTTTACCAAAATCGATTCTCCTGCCGACTTTGTGAGTTCCATTTTTTCCTTAAGCGTACGTTTTCGGTAGTTATCAAATTCTGCCTGAAGCCTAAGATACTGATCATTGCGACGTTCGAGTTCGGCATTTAACTTTTCAATAATCTCTTCTGATTTATCTTTCTTATTTTTTTTGCTCTCTTTCGAATGGTTTGCCTTCTTTGACGCAGAATGATCGTCTACCAAATTATCATCAGAATTGGTTGCACTGGCAGCAATATTCTCTACCTCTTCGCTTTTCTCGTCAACAATTTTTTCTTTATCAATCATTTCACTTTTCTCTTTCATTTATCTTATTCTTTTCAGTTTCTTTTATATTCATCAAATTTAACTCTGGTGGCAATTGATTTTGATTTTAAAGAATCCAATAAATATTAATCACCACTGCTCAAATGAGTTGATTTCTCTATAGAAATTTGACTTAATAGCTCTAAAAAACGAGCGGTGAAATTACAAATATTTTGCCAAATGGCATTAGTCCGACATTTTGGCACCGATTTGGCGAGAACATGACAAAGAAAGCCACTTTAAGAGCGGCTTTCAATTTGTATAAATTATTAACATCGGACATAGCAAAAAACCAATGAACAATCAACTGGTTACCCCTGATGTATCTATTTTTTGAGTTGTTCGAGGGCTTGCTCCAATAAAGGTCCGCGAAGGTTTTTTCCAATGATTATGCCTTCACCATCGATTAGATAACTGCTTGGAATGCTGTTAACTTTATAAATTCCAGCCGACTTGGCATACCAGCCTTTCAAATCACTTACATGTGTTGACCACTCCAACTTATCGGCAATAATGGCATTTAACCAAGCTTCTTTATTCTGATCGAGTGAAACACTATATACAGTAAACCCTTTCCCATTTTTGAATTCGGTTTCTTTGTACTTTTTATAAGCAGCTACAACATTGGGATTCTCTTTTCGGCAAGGACCACACCAAGAAGCCCAAAAATCAATTAAAACTATTTTGCCTTTTAGATCAGACAATTTCACAACCTGATCATTTATTCCCTTTTCAATAATCTCGGGAGCTTTGTTACCGACATTCAATCCAATTACTGGAGCTTCGGACTTGTCTTGGGCTTTCACCAACGAAAGTGGAGACAGTACTACAATAAATAAAATCAATAACTTAATCGTTGTCCTCATTTCTTTTTGTTTTTTTCAATTGTATTAACAACACGCTGAATAGGTTCCTGGTTTTCAATTTCTGAAGAATATTTGAGTTTTATCAACAGTGAATCTTTTATCATCAGGAAAAACACAATAAACCCAAAAACCTGTAACCCGATAAAAAGCCCCGTAGCTTTTGCTTTCGACTGGCTGATATTATAAAGCAGTAATGGGAACATTATCTGCAAAAAATATACAATCAGAAAGTTAAAAGCAAACAACTTAAATGCCACCTTGTACCTTATACGGTTGTCGAAGAATAATGACAAATGCCATGCCAATAATAATACGATGGGCAAACAGAACTCGAGGGCAATGTTGGTTTTCCTGTCGCTATAATAGCAATATATCAGCGTTTTTTCTTCCTCTTCAAAATGCTTGAATTCAGCCTTCTTAATGCCCGAAACTTTAGACGTTATCTTATCTATTCCTACAGTAACCAACTTACCATAAGCCTGTTCTCCGCCGTTAACCCACAAAAGATAAAACAGGAAACTGGCTACTATAAAAACCACTATACGCAGATACTTTTTCATACTAATGCGGCATTTATTTTATTAATTTTTCGGTTGGCAAGTTCCCAAAGTGCCCAAATGATTATCACCAACAAAATATTCCAGACATAATCATGCATCACATTGAATATCTGAGGATAGAGCCGACCAATGAGTCCAAGCATTACTATTCGGAATGAATTAATAAGAGCCAGTAATCCAAATAAAGCTGCGCCTCCAATTAATTTCTGCTTTACACTCCACGCTGAAAAAATAACCAAAGCAATCATAGCGATGTACGCGTGATAAGCAGAGCATTCAATCTCAACAATCATTGGATAGTGATTGATAACAATTGTCTTGTAATTAACAACTAAAGTAGTTACCATACTTTGCCCGTCACCAACAATTTTCGATGGGATAAACATTACTTTAGCCATCACGTGAGAGATGTAGGTGGTCATATCAACAAAAAACATTGAGAACCAACGATTATTCGTATAGTCCCAAGCTACAATAACGACCAATACAATCCATAAGCCGAATGCTTTCATAAGCGGCAGTAGCTCTTTTAGCAATGCTTTATTTTGCTCTGCCGAAGTCTTTTTGTGGTTTTTCTTATTGTTCATAATATTTTGGTTCATAAGGGTTTGTCTGTTAATAAAAACTATTCTACGCGACTAATTTTAGCGCCAATAGCCGCTAATCGCTCGCCAATTTTTTCATATCCACGGTCGATTTGCTCTATGTTATGGATTTTGCTTGTTCCTTCTGCCGAAAGGGCTGCGATAAGCAGTGCTACCCCTGCCCTAATGTCAGGCGAAACCATGGTTGTGCCCCTCAGTTTAAATTTGTGGTCGAGACCAATAACAGTTGCCCGGTGAGGATCACAGAGAATAATCTGCGCTCCCATGTCGATAAGTTTATCAACAAAGAAAAGCCGGCTTTCGAACATTTTCTGATGGATAAGCACGCTCCCTTTTGCCTGCGTGGCCACTACAAGAAAAACGCTCAGCAAATCGGGGGTGAGACCCGGCCAGGGCGCATCAGCAATGGTCATTATTGAGCCATCGATAAACGTTTCTATTTCATAACTTTTTTGAGCAGGAATGTATATATCATCACCACGAAACTCCATTTTTATACCCAAGCGCTGAAATTGCATGGGTATTATGCCGAGTTTATCGATCCGACAGTTTTTTATGGTTATTTCTGATTGAGTCATAGCTGCCAACCCAATGAAACTGCCCACTTCAATCATATCGGGCAAAATGGTATGAACGCATCCATGAAGCGATTTTACCCCTTCAATTGATAGTAAGTTAGAGCCAATGCCCGTAATTTTTGCCCCCATCGACACCAACATTTCACACAATTGTTGAACATAGGGTTCACAAGCAGCATTATAAATTGTGGTAGTGCCTTTGGCCATTACTGCAGCCATAATAATATTTGCAGTACCGGTAACCGATGCTTCATCGAGAAGCATATAACAGCCTTTCAGGTTTTTAGCTTCGATGTGATAACATTTTCCTGCCGCATCGAAAATAAATTTCGCCCCTAAATTCTGAAAACCAATAAAGTGCGTATCAAGCCTGCGACGCCCAATCTTATCGCCCCCGGGCTGAGGAATAAACCCTTTTCCGAATCGCGACAGCATGGGGCCTAAAATCATTATCGAACCACGGAGGCTTGAGGCAAGTTTGGCGTAACGTTCAGTTTTAAGGAACTCGGGGTCTACGTTCCGTGCACAGAATGAAAACACTCCTTTTTCTTCACGATCAACCTTAACACCTAATTCTTTCAGAATGTCAATCAATTTTAGAACATCCCTTATCTCTGGAATATTCCTGATTTGCACACACTCTTCGGTGAGCAATGTGGCACAAATAACTTGTAATGCTTCGTTTTTTGCCCCTTGGGGGTGAAGTTCACCTTTCATTGACCGGCCGCCTTCAACAATAAATGTAGCCATAGGAATAGGTTTATCTGGTTGATAATAAGAAACTAGTTCTTCCGCATATCTTTTTTATAGTTCTGGTTTTTCTTGCCGTTGTTAAATTGTTTCTTTTTGCTGTTGTCCTTTTTTGCTGAAAACATAAGATCCTTAGTCTCAGACAACTGAAAATCTTCAGGAACATCAATTCTCCCTTTGGCTAACTCATGAAAATCGGCCATAACTTTTTCATCATCAACTGTTTCTTTATTCCAAGTGAGGTAGCATTTTTTCATATGGTCGGCAATCATCTGTATAAGTGAATCTTTTTCCATACCTTCCTCATACTCAGCTGCCCTTTTTATCATCATTTCAACGATGCGCCCATAATGCTTATACTTGATTTCGCCATTGTTATACGGAATCGTGTTGGGTCTTTCTGCCAATGCTTCACGCGTGGGCAGATCGTAAGGATAATCAATATCAAGCTGAAAATCAGACATTATAGCCAGATGATCCCAGAGTTTATGCTTAAAATCGGGGATATCGCGTAAATAAGGATACAGATTTCCCATAACGTCGACAATGCTTTGTGCTGCCAAATTACGCTGTTGACGATCTTCAATAGCCATAATAAAATCGACCATATTTTGAATATTGCGACCGTACTCGGGAAGTATCAATTTTTTCAAACTTGTATTGTATTCCATTTTTATAGTTGTGTAGTAAATATCGGATTATTAGCAATATGCTGTATTTCAATCAGCCACAATGCTGTGCAAATTTAGCAAACAATTTGGTAGATTAATAATTCGCATCAAGTTTTCATCACCAGGTAATTAAAACACGCACGATACATTATTCAACCAATCGTAACCGGGCAAATTTCAGTAAAAGCTGCTTTCGCCCGGCATTTTCAAAAATAACTGTTGCCTTTCGGTTGGCGCCCTCGCCTTCCAACTCTAACACTCGACCAACACCAAATCTTTGATGTTCAACCAATTTTCCAACAACAATTACTTCAGGATCATCGGCTTCGAAAACAGGCCTCGACATGGCATTCTTCAACGAAGCTGTGCGTTTGCTTAATGGCGGCAGAACTTGCCCTGTTGAAGGCCTTCTTTGAGGATATATATCTTGCTTTTCGTTTACTACCGGGCGACTATCCTCCTGTTTATTAAAAAGAAATTCGTTCCGACCAAAAAATGAAGATGATTGATGAGTTGGAAGATTCTGAGAAATAAAACGTTCGTCGATCTCTTCGATAAACCGGCTTGGCTCACAAAAATTAAGTTGCCCCCAACTGTAGCGTTGACGGGCAAACGAAAGCCATGCATTTTTCATGGCCCTTGTAAGGGCGACATAAAATAAACGACGCTCTTCTTCAAGACTTTCTGGGGTATATGTGCCGCTGTAACTCGACGGGAAAAGCTTTTCCTCGAGCCCAACAACAAATACATTTTTAAACTCTAAGCCCTTGGCCGAATGAACAGTCATCAATGTCACCCTATTCTTGTCTTCTTCTTTGTCCTCATCTTGGTCGGTGACCAGAGCAATCTCTTCGAGATAGTTTTCGAGTTTGTTGGGTCGGCCTTCTTCCAATGCGTTGATCGAAAAGTCCTGAATAGCATTCAACAATTCCTGAACATTTTGAAATTTACTAAGGCTTTCGGGCGATTTATCCTGATAATATTCATCAACAATTCCACTTTGCCGGGCTACAACCAAGGCAATCTCGTATGCCGATGATGTGACAAGTTGCTCTTTAAAAGACTGAATCAACGTAATGAACTTCTCAACTTTAGTCAACGTTCCTTTATTGAGACCGACAGTGTAACTATCAGTCTTAGTGATTATTTCCCAAAAAGTAACATCGTTTGTGGAAGCCGCCATTTCAATCTTGTCAATTGTAGTTTGCCCAATGCCCCTGGCCGGAAAATTAATTATCCGTTTAACAGCTTCACTATCGTTACAATTGACGACAACCCTCAAGTAGGCCAGTAAATCTTTAATTTCCTTTCGCTCATAAAACGATTGCCCACCATATATTTTGAAAGGAATATTCAGCCTCCGCAATTGCTCCTCGAATATTCGCGACTGAGAGTTTGTTCGATAAAGAATCGCATAATCGGAAAACTGATCGTGCTCACGAAGCCTATGCTGGTTGAGTTCTGTGGCAACAAGAATTCCTTCTTCGTTGTCGGTAATAGCCTGAATAATTTGTATTTGAGCACCCGGTTCATTCTCCGAGAATACTTCTTTGTGTAACTGCCTTTTATTCTTTTTAATAACACTGTTTGCCGCATTCACAATGGTTTGTGTCGACCGGTAATTCTGTTCCAGTTTGAAGGTTTGAAAACCAGGATAATCGTTCCTGAAATTTAAAATATTCTCAATCCTTGCGCCACGAAATGAATAGATACTTTGTGCATCATCACCAACAACACAGATATTTTTATGTTTTTCTGCAAGTTTCTTTACGATAAGGTATTGCGAATAGTTTGTATCCTGATATTCATCAACTAAAATATATCTGAATCTTTCCTGGTATCGTTGCAATACCTCAGGGTTTCGATGAAGCAATAGATTCATATTCAGCAACAAATCATCAAAATCCATTGCCCCCGATGTTTTGCATCGTTTTGCATATTCTTTATAAATATCGGCAATCAGTGGCATTTGTATCGAACGGTCGTATTCGCGCACTTCTTTGTTGGCCGCATAAGCCTGAGCGGTTACCAGATTATTTTTAGCCGATGAAATCCGGTTAAGCACGGTTCCTGGTTTGTACGTTTTCGGATCGAGCTGCATTTCTTTTATAATGCTGCGAATTAAACTCTTAGAGTCGGAAGTATCATAAATAGTAAACGTCGACGGATAACCAATTGCATCAGATTCGGTGCGTAATATTCGTGAGAAGATTGAATGGAACGTTCCCATCCACAAATAGCGGGCAATATCGTTCCCCACTATAGCCGAGATACGTTCTTTCATTTCCCTGGCCGCTTTATTGGTGAACGTGAGAGCCAAAACCGATGAAGGAGCATTTCCTAACCTGAGCAAGTGGGCAATTCGCATGGTAAGCACACGCGTTTTCCCTGAACCAGCTCCTGCAATAACCAAACTAGGCCCGGCAACATTCTCAACCGCATCGCGCTGAGCTTTGTTTAACCCCTGTAAATAAGCATATTCCATTATTATTCCGTCTATGTTTTTGAGGAACTATCTATTAAAATTACCGATCTCCAAAAATAACAGAAGTGAAAAGATAAGCTTACTTATTCAGTTAAAATTTTAATTTTGTACTTCGGCAAAAAAACAAGCCGGTATTTCATACAATTTTTACGCTTGAAATGAGTTATTTTGAAACCGAATGTAAATACACAAAAATGATCCGTTTTTTCAACCCTGTATTTTTGCTGCTGACTATTCTCTTTATTGGTTCGGCTCAATTGGGCAATGCGCAAATAACATCGCCATCAAGCGATTACTTTTTGAAAGTAGGAAGCGATTCAGCATACTTTTTCTGCACAAAAAAAGACAAGCCATTGGGTTCACTCACAGCCAGGACTCCTATGGGGGTAAGTGCCACTTTTTCCTGGGAAAAATTTGACACCCTTTCATCTTCGTTTTTAGCTTTTTCCCCGTTTATCGAAGATGAAGATTCAGTTAGCCAGACAATTTCGAGGCTCGAAGATGGCTATTACAGGGTAAATATCAGTTCAGGAGGAACAAGCACATCATATCAAGCTCACGTGATAAACAACTGGTTAGAAGTGACAAAAGCAGAAATTCCCGACTCAACATCTACTTGCGAAGGGTTTCAGGTGTTAGCTGATTTCGAAGCTGCTCCGTTACGATATTACAACCCGCAAACAAACCAAATGGTTAACTTTAGAAATAATAATTCGTTTATATTTAAGTGGGAAGGTGGCGATTTAGCTTCAACCAGTCTAGAACCTTATTTCGACCCGGTGGCTCGCGAAGAATCAGATCCGCTCAAACTTCGCCTTACCATTACCGACCAACTTGAATGTGAAACCAGTGAAACGGTTGAGTATTATTCAAAAATTCCAAAATCAGAATTTTCTGCCAGCCCAACAAAGGGTGAAGCAGTGTTGAAAGTTGAATTCGAAAACAAATCGATCAATGCTGATTCTACAATTTGGTATTTCTATAAGAGTAAAGCACAGATTGATAAAGAAATTGCACAAAACAAGGGGGTAGTAGACAGTATCGACTTCATCTTGTTCGATTATTTACCAATTCATGAGTATGAACGTTCGGGCGAATACTTAGTTAAGTTACTCACTGTAAAAGTGAACCCAACAACAGGCAACTGTTATGATACCTTACATATTCCAAGTGCGATTGTGGTAGACACTTCACTGATAAAAGTTCCGAATGTGTTCACCCCCAACGGTGATGGGGTCAACGATGTTTTTGTCGTTCAATCACAGTCTCTTCAGAGTATGAACATAAGAATATACAACCGCTGGGGCGGGCTTGTACACTCTTGGGACTATAGCAACATACGCGGCCGTGATTATACGTACAAGCACTCGGTATGGGACGGACGTGTTAACGGGAGGCGTATGGCTTCTCCCGGGGTATATTTCTATGTTGTGAAGGCTGTTGGACGGGATGGTAAGAAAATTAAAGTAGACGGATTTGTTCATTTATTTCGTAATAAAGATTAAAGAATTTGACATTGCTGCTGCTTAACCGAAGGAAATTTATCTTTTAATTCTGTAATAACTTTCCCCGAGATATCAAAACGATTCTGGTTTTTAACGATGAGCTGCGCATGATTGTCTGTTATTGCAACAAAACAATCTTCGCCGGGCAACGCTATGCAACCATCTATATAGTAGAAAAAACATTCGCTGCATTTATTATAACATTTAGGCTTAAACTTCATCATCTGAATTTGCTTTTAATATCAAAAAACTATCGCTTATATGCTTTTATTAGCCATCAATTAATAGTAAGCTACTTGAAAAATAAAGAAAAGGTACAGCAGCGCTGCACCTTTTCAACCCATAACCACTCTTTAAATTTCACGGGAATACATTCTCCCTTCTCCCCTACTTTTAACCATGAAAAACGCTTACTTCAACCAATCAACAAAACCTAACTAACCTAATTATGAACCAAATTGCACTTAAGATAAAATTGAGTACCCCCGTTTTATGGTTATGGATTATCTAACCGAACTAAACTATGAACGCCTGATTAAAGAATTGCTTCTGTAACGGTAATAGTAAATATACAAGATGAGTGCCAAACTACTTAGTTGTTTATAATCAGCAAATTAAACTAGAGTCAATGCCCGAAAAAATCCCATTCTGGGACAAATTAAAAATGATTGGGACTAATTAACAATAATATTTTAGGTAGAACCAAAAAAAAGTGCAGCCCTTCAGCTGCACTTTACCCCCCACTAGTAAAATTAATCATTCTCTCTCCACTAATCTCTCATCAACTAATTAACCTTACTACCTCATCTGTAAACTAAAAATCGCTCAAAAAACTTAAACCTTTCCCCTATGAAAAAAACCATATAAAAAATCCTCAAAAACTAACAAACTATAATCTTGAACATCGAAGTTTTATCTTTTGATATATTATATATCAATCAGTGTGCCAAAATTGCAAAATATTGATTTAATGCCAATTAACAATAATGCCAAAACAATGTTTGTTTCAAAATGGGACACTTTTAACAAAAACGGGACGAAAATGAATAATTCATTCAAAAAACTCTGTAAATTGCTACTCAATTTCAACCCTTCTACAAACAAGCTTTACATATGGCATCAAAAAAGTATAAAATATTTATCGTCGACGACAACAATATGTTCCTGAAAGTAATGTACAAGTTCCTTTCCCAGAATGAGAAATTCGACGTTCATGCCATATCAACAGGGCGGGAATGTATTAACAGGCTGAACGAAAAACCCGATATCATTTCACTCGACTACACCCTACCCGACTACAACGGTCGTGAAATTTTCGAAAAAGTTACTGAGATAACCCCGCAAACCAATGTAATTATCGTTTCGGGACAAAATGACATTAATACAGCTATCGAATTGCTGAAACTAGGGGCATACGACTATATTGTCAAGGGAGTCGATACCCGCGATAAAATACTGATTGCCATTGAAAAAATCATTGAAAAAATCGAGTTGATCGATGAAAACGTCCGGCTCAAACAGGCCATAACCAAAGAATTCAATTTCAAGAACTTGATTAAAGGAAGTAGCAAAGCTATTGAAAACATGTTCACTCTAATGGCCAAAGCTGCCCAAACAAATATTAATGTCTCGATCTACGGAGAAACAGGCACGGGTAAGGAATTGGTTGCCAAAGGAATACACTACAACTCAAAAAGGAGCAATATGCCTTTTGTTCCTGTCAATATTTCTTCTATTCCCGACACACTAATTGAAAGTGAACTATTTGGGTATGAGAAAGGAGCATTCACTGGCGCCGACAGCAATAAACCCGGCAGGATTGAACAAGCCGATGGGGGTACACTGTTCCTCGATGAAATTGCAGAAATGAACCTGAACACCCAGGCAAAACTATTACGCGTACTGCAAGAACGTGAATTGACAAGACTGGGCAGCAACAAAATCATTAAGTTTGATATAAGGATTATTATTGCCACCCACCGGAACCTATCGGAACAAGTAAACAAAGGACTTTTTCGCGAGGACCTGTATTTCAGACTCCTGGGATTAACCATTGAGCTGCCGCCCCTCAGAGACCGTGGCAATGACATTGTGCTGCTGGCAAAACACTTCGTTAACGATTTTTGCGACGATAATGATCTTCCCTATAAGAAAATAACCCCGGAAGCTCAGGATAAACTTATGCAATACCCTTTCCCTGGGAATGTCCGCGAGCTTAAAGCACTGATGGAGCTATCGTGTGTCCTTTCTGACGGGGATACGATTGAGGCATCTCACATCAACATTAATCCACTAAGTCTCAGACAAAATATTCTTTCTCAAGAAAAAACACTTCAGGAATACAACGAGGAAATTATCCTATACTTTATCAATAAATATAAAAATGTGAGAGAAGTAGCCCGCCGCCTCGATGTAGGGAAATCGACTCTGTACCGATATCTAAAAGATCAGGAAGAATAAAACACTATAAAAGTGCTCTCCTTTTCCTCAACATAACCAACCAACTAATTAACAATCATCAGATTGTTACGAAAAGTTAAAAAACGGGTATCGGGAAACGCTGATTAGCACGAGTGCGAAAATCATAACGCAATAAAACTTCAAAAGTTCCGGACTGGAATTGCCGCAAACGCGTATGCGAGTAATCGTATGAAAAGCCAAGTTTAATATTTTTATACTGGAATTGCATGTAACCACCCAAGGCATCGCTAATCCTGTACATTACCCCAATCCATATTTGCTCATGGAAAAGAAAAGAAAAATCGAAATCGGCAGTCAAGGGAGCGCCTTGTGTCATAATAGTAGTAAGGCCAGGCTTAAACGACACCTCATTTGACAAGTCAATCATATAAGCTCCGTGAAGAAAATAATGCTGTTTTTCGCGACTTGCAGCTTTCACCTCGGTAACATCCTTGTTGTGAAGGTTTTCAAATAGCCGAGGAACAGAAAATCCGGCATAAAAATTATCATTATATAGAAAAGCACCAACGCCTGCATTGAACAACAACGACTGGTATTCACCATCCTCAATTATATAAATGTCCTCCTGATGATAACGATAAAGATCATCAAGATTGGCGTCGAGAAAACTTACCCCTGCCTTTAACCCCAGACTTAGCGTAGTGTTTCCTGCTACATTAACACGGTAAGAATAGTTGAGAAACAACATTGAAGTTGATAACGGGACGGTATAATCGTGCATAAAGTCGACTCCTAGCCCCATTTTGTTCAGGCTATCAACCGGCATGCTAAAGCTTATTGACGTTGATTTTGGGGCGCCATCGAGTCGGATCCACTGATTTCGATAAACGGTTGAGATACTGGCAACCCCTCTGACAGCGGTGTAGGCAGGGTTCACCGACATAATATTGTTCATATATTGTGTATACAGCGGATCCTGTTGCGACCAAGCTGCTGATCCAACTAACATGAACAAAACCAGCAATGCAACACCGAGGTTCTTGTGTAATATGTCGTTTATTCTCACCATAATACTGCTTACCAGAAAATGTAAATAAATCCGGCTTGCTTGTTCCTCCCTTCGTTATACGTTAACGTGTAATAATAGGTTCCAGAAGGTAACGGTTTGTTTCCCCCCAAGCTTCCTTTGTTTGAATACCCTCCCCAGCTATTATCGTAACGTTTCTTTTCGTATACAATATGGCCGTAGCGGTTATAAATCTGCAGCCAAGAATCGGGGAAATATTCGATTCCATTGATAATTAGTACGTCATTCGAACCGTCACCGTTTGGGGATATTATTTCTGGCACACGGAGTTCCTCAACAAGGAAAACAATCCATGCGCTTTGCTCAACGCCACAAGGAGAAATAATTGTGTACAGCAAACTATCGTGCCCAATAAAATCTCTATCCGAAGTGTAAGTCACCTCGTTTCCAAACCGGCTCCAAAAACCATGTAGAGGGTAAGTTTCTTCAATTATAGTTTCGTCAGCAACAAAATAGCCAATATCGTTGAGCAATGGTGCAACATCGACAGATATTCCTGGATAAGTTTTCACCGTATCGGTAATGGCCAAAATGGGTGCTTCACTAAAATCGACCGTAACGGTTGCCGTGTCTGAAGCTCCCTTCTCATCGAAAATGGCATACGTAAAGTAGTCGGTACAAGTCATTTCTTCGGGAGTGTATACAAAACTGTTTGTCGAAGGGTCGAAAATTGCCGTACCAAACATTGGCGCATCAACCAAGACAGTATTTTCGGCAACAATATGTGCTTCGGGGTCTCCTTCGCATTCGCCACTAGATAGGGCATCTGGGTCGAAGTCATTGTCAAGAACAGGAATATTGACGGTTTCTCCAAGATTCGACACCGAATCGTCGACAGCCACAGGAGGCCTGTTTCGCTCAATTACATCAACATAAACCCAAGCACTGCTTTCCTGCCCCCAAATATCAATAATCTGATACATAAACCGGTCTTGCCCATAGAAGTTGCATGTTGGCGAATATTCAACAAAGTTATCATAAGTACCTTGAGCTACACCATGCTGCGGAGGCGTTACTATTATTATTGTATCGATAGTGCAACGTTGATTATCTACAAAACTATCGTTTGCCAACACATCAATCTTGTTTCCTGTTGAATTTTCAAAAACCGAAGCCTCGTCGTCGTGTGCTAAAATACCCTCAAGCGAAGGCCAAATTTGCACGATGGCAGTATCGGTAAGTACACCATCAGAAATCTGATATATAAACCAAGCATCACACCATTCTATTGAATCAGAAGTTATTACTATTGTACTATCTGCATTGAAAACAACAGACAAACCATCATAACCGGTTTCAACAACCTCACGCGAAAGGTGGATTGTATCGTCGTCAACATCATAATCGTTGGCAAGTACCGCTTCGAACGATGCCATTAATGTATCGGGAGCACTCAGCCAATACAGGGTATCGCCAATGGCAACAGGTGCATCGTTTACCGGAAGAATGGTAATGAAAATTCGCAAATAGGCAAACTCGCTATGATCACCCGACCAAACATTCAACTGAATTGTATCCTTACCATTCAAGTCAAGAACAGGAGAATAAGTTAACAGTTCATTATTGATGCTCCATACATAGTTTCCCAAGTCGGGAGCCACTTCTTCAATAATCTCATTGACATCAAATGTAAGGTTGTATTTTGCCATTTCTGCAGCCACATCAATCGAAACCGGGGTATCTTCAAGGGTGGTGCGATATATATATATAGTTGTTTCAAGTTCAATGGTAACATAAACTGTTGCTTGGGCGCACTGACCTTCAGTATCGCAAATCTTGTATGTGAAATGGTCATCACCCGAGTTAATCGATGGTTTATAAAGGATTGTTCCGGTTTGTGTATCAACCACTACTTCGCCATTTTGTGGATTGCCCACAATGTCAAGCGTTGACCAGTTGAGCGAACCATCAGTATCGTAGTCGTTTTCGAGCACGAAAATCCGCTTAAATTCATTTTTCGTAACGATTAGAGTATCGTTAACAGCAACCGGAGGTGTATTAATTTCATTCACCCAAATGTTGATTTCGGCCATGTCCCAGTTGCCGACAGAATCGGCCACGATATATTGCATCCAATCGGGTCCAAAATAATCGTTATCAGGAGTGTAGGTAACGACATTGACCAACGAAACAGAATTCCCGTTTTCCGGCCCACTGATTACTTCAAACGTTCCCTGATCGACAAGTACAGTAGCATCTGTATTTTTATCGTTATTGGTTGGCAACGGATTATCCATCACCAACACCTCATTTTCATTGGTAGAATAATCATCGTTCATTGCCTCGAAGAGTTTTTCTTCCGGAGAAACAATAACAATGATCCGGGCACTATCGCATACCGATGATTCGGTATCACAAATCCGGTAATAAAAACTATCGATACCCACAAAACCAGTCGTTGGCGTGTATCCAATAGTTTGGTCAATATTTACAATGGCTGTCCCATTTTGAGGCTGAGCAGCAACAGAAACTGCATCAACCAGATTATCAGGGTCTACATCATTAGCCAATGCGGCTATTTGAACAGTCCTATTCACATACGTTTCCGCATAATCGTCGTTGGCACCAAAGGCATCATCGACCGGATGCACAGTGATATAAACCCATGCAAAATCCCAATGCCCAAGACCTGAAGCTAAAATATACGCAAGCGAATCCTTTCCATTAAAATTTTCATCAGGTGAATAAACAATAATCTGCTTCACCGGATCGAAAACAGCCACCCCATTTACCGGGAACACTTCAATCTCGACACTCCTCGGATCGGGGAATTCAGAACCAATCGTGTCGTTGGCAAGATTATAAATATCAACAGCGGTATCTTCAATTGTCGTAATAGTATCATTCTGTGCATAGAAATCTGAAAGGGTATCGCCAACCAGAACGGTCACAATCACATAAGCCGGCACTGCCGTTTTATCGGTCATTGAATAAATAAATTCATCACGATATGAAGAATCTGCTACCGGATTATATGTAATCTGATAATAAACTTCATCTTTTGTAATTTCGGCATCCCCATCATAAAGAAGAATGAGTGAAGTGGAGTCAATACCATCATCAATATCATTAATCTGAGCCGGATAATTGAACCCAATCGGGGTGTTCACAGGTGTCTTGAGCACCAAATGAGTGGCGACAGGGGGATCGTTAACTGGAAGCACATGAATATAGAACCAAGCCTCATCACAATAAACCGGATCGCCGGTGTCGCAGATACGATATTGCAGACTGTCTTCGCCATAAAAATCCTTATCGGGATTATAATATATTTCACCCGTTGCACTGTTTCGCGAAGCCAATCCATGTTGAGGCGAGGTAATAATAGTTAATGCAGAATAATCGAAGTTTCCTTCCCAGTCGAAATCAATATCCGAATCGTTTTCACATACGTTGTATCGCAACCAAGTATCTTCATCGACACTGGCCGTATCATTAAATGCCGTTACCGGATCATTCTGGCCCAAAACATGCACAATCAATTTCGAAGTAGCAGCAAGATTGCCCTGATCGACAACTGTATAGGTAAATGTTTCAGTAATAAATTCTCTATCACCCAATTGATGAATGACATCCTGATTAGGATAATAAGTAACATTTCCAACACTGTCCCACTTCATGTACCCATAGTTACCAGAAACAGAATCCAGAACAGAAGTAGCTAACGGGCCTGTAATAGATTGCACTGTCAATGTATCCTTATCCGGGTCATCCACATTTTTTGCGATCAGTAATCCCGGAGCGGGCAAACTCTTAAAAAAATCATCTTCAGACAAATACAAGGTATCTTTCCTTGCCCGCGGAGGATTGTTAATCCCCTCGATGGTAAAGTGTAAGAGTGAAGTATCGGCAGCTTGCCATTCATCATGCATTCTATACACAAAAGTATCGACAACGGTTTCGAGAGGTCGCAAACTTACCGCGAAAGCAGAATCGGGTTTGTATTCAAAACCACCGTCGTTGCTCCATGTAAGTATGCCATAAACCCCGGTAGTAACCGTATCGGCCGATTCATTCACCGCAATAAGTTCTTTGTAATCGCCATCAACATCGGTATCATTATACAAAATGTCATCGGGCGATGGAGCCGAAATGGCAATAGGGATACGGTCGTATGTACGATAATTGTTTCTGACGGCTACCGGTGGATCGTTCACCCCATCAATTTGAATAACCAACATGGCTGTGTCGACACTTCCCAACACATCGGACAAAACATATACAAAGGTTTCGAACACGGTTTCGCCATAGGCCAACGTATCGGTAATTTCTTGATTGGTATAATATGTATAGCTTCCGTCGCTTCCCCATAGCAGCGTACCAAAATAGCCTGTTACCTGATTTCCTTCGGGTAAATCATTAATCGACAGAATAAAAGTTGAATCGCCATCAACATCAGAATCGTTTGCACGAAGATGTTGAATATCATTTGTAGAAATCTTTACAGAAAGGGTATCTTCGTCGATGAAAACAGAGTCATTTAGAGCCGTTGGCGCATCATTCAACCCCTTGATGATTATCACTAATTGAGCGGTATCGCTTACCTGAGCATCGCTAACGACATACGTAAACCGTTCAGACACCTCTTCGTTATGCTTTAATGAATCAACAGCCAACTGATTGGGTTCAAAGGTTATTGAGCCAAACTGATCCCAGGTTATTGCCCCATAAACTGTTGAAAATGAATATTGGTTTCTGCTATCAAAGTTTACGACCCTCAATGGCTCATTATCTACGTCAATATCATTATCGAGTAATCCGTCAGTTCCGGCAACCAGCGCCTTAACCAACTCGTCTTCGAACAATGAAAGAGTGTCACTTATGGCCACCGGCTCATCGTTAACACCAGTGATGGTTATTTGCAAGGTATCTTGTGCCGTAGCTCCTTCCTTGTCAACAATGGTATATGGGAAACAATCAGAAACTTGATTTCCATCTTTAAGCGAATCGGTTGCCTCGTTATTATTGAAATACACGTAAGAACCATCAGCTTGCCACAACAGCTCTCCATATCGGCCAACTATGATGCTTTCTGAACTATTACCAACACTGCTCACCACAATAGTATCTCCCTTATCAACATCATAATCATTGGCCAACAAAAGAGTAGAAGCATCACTTACTATACTGTCGGTTGTTTCAAGCAACTGATTGTGGTCACGTACGGCAACCGGGGCATCGTTTTCGCCCAGAATGTAAATGTAGAGCCAAGCATACCCCGAGGCATTGTTTTCATCTACAACTCTATACCTAACCGAATCAATTACTTGGGTAGCAATAGCGAGCGTATCGAGTTCCGGATTACGGAAATACGTAAACGCCCCGGTCGAATCCCATTCAATATGGCTATGTGGCAATAAAATTGATGGGCTTTTCTTTGCATCGACACTATAAACCCAGAAAGAATCCCTGTCTACATCGAAATCGTTAAACAGAAGACGTTCTTCGGGTTCGGCAAATGCAACCTGCAGAGAATCCTCAGAAACCTGTATGGTATCGTTAACCGCCACCGGAGAATCGTTCGTGCCAGTAATGTTTATTATCAGTTGTGCACTTGTCAACGAATCATGAAGGTCGGTAATGGTGTAGTCAAATGTTTCAATAACGATTTCGCCAAAACTAAGTGTATCCGTCTCTTCATTCGGCACATAAGTATATGTACCATCAGACGCCCAGAATAGCTGCCCGTAAATTCCGATAGCCGGAACTTCCATCTGATTATTCAACATCAATACCGAAACAGAATCATGATAATCAATATCGAAATCGTTTTTCAACAAACCGCTATCAACATTGATTTTCTGGATTGTATCGAGTTCGTTCACATAATCGTAATCGTTGATAGCATATGGCGCATCGTTCTGCCCTTTAATCCGGACATATAAGAATGAATATGAATCGGCATTGTTGCTATCTTTCATCCTGTACCTGAACGTATCGGTATAAAGCGAATCTTTGGCAAAATGGTTAACGGTTGCCGAATCGGAGAAATACGTATATGCCCCTGAGTAATCCCACTCAAGACGCCCATACCGACCAGGAATAATACCGCTGGTTTCGTCGTTTATTGCAACCACCACAGGATCATTTTCGGGGTCGCTATCGTTCTCGAGCAAGCCGGGAGCAGGCATTGAATTTTGTAAAGTATCTTCCCAAATCTCGAAAATATCGTCGTTACTAAGTGGATTGTCGTTTTTCCCCCTAATAGTAATTGTCAAGCTTGCAGTATCAGTAGCCCCATGGATATCTTTAATGACATAGGTAAAAACATCATAAATCTCATCCCCGTCCTTTAGCTTAATAATGGAATCAGCATCAGGTATGTAAGTGTAGGTTCCTGAATAATTTTCAGTCCATCGAAGAAGACCAGCACTTCCAACGGAAACACCCGTTCCGGAAACCCCATTAATGGAAACAATTTCGAGCTGATCGCCATCATCATCAAAATCAAAATCATTGAATAACAGGCGATTATTCGAGCCTCCATCAACAGTCATAGAATCAAAATCGATATTGAATTCAAAAAAATCGTTCCGAGCAATTGGAGCATCATTAAGCCCGTTAATGTTAACTAACAAGATTCCAATACTGCTAAGGCCTCCGTCAGAAACAGTATAATCGAATTGTACTTGTGCAGTAGCCCCTTCCGAAAGATGATTGAACTGCCCTTTTTGATCGTATTTATACAAGCCTTCATTCGTCCACGAGAACTCACCAAATGAACCACTTATCGGACTTACACTATTACTATTTACCGCGACTAGCGATAAAGGATTATTTTCAGGGTCTGTATCATTGCTTAGCACCGATTCTTCTGTATAAAAGTCGATAAGTAGATCTTCAGATACATAAACAGTATCGTTTACAGGTGATGGTGGGCTGTTAAGCCCATCGATGATTATGATCAACGAAGCCTGTGTAGGAATACTTTCAGGGTCATCATCAGAAGCCTGATAAGTAAACGAATCAAAAACCTGATCGTTATCATCGAGCGACTCCACCTTGGTTGGATCAAGCACATACGAAAAACTTCCATCGCTACGAATAGTGATAGTACCATAACTTCCCTGAAGGATCGTCCCCGGAAGTTGTCCGCCTGCCAAGATCACCATTTTGGGGTTGTTTTCAGGATCGATATCATTGACAAGCAAGTTGGTCGTTTCATCAGAGTCGAACCCAGGATCGCTCTCCATAATAGTGATAGTATCGTTTACAGCCAACGGAGGATCGTTTACTGGCAAAATCTCTATAAATACTGTTGCCGATGAACACAAACCGGCAGGATCGCACAACGAATAGGTAAAATACACGTTCCCATAAAAGTTTTGATTTGGGAAGTACGACAACATTCCACCAGGGGTAAGCACAATCTGCCCGTTAGCGCCCGCTGTTCCTGGATGATCAATTGTTACCGAAAGTTCACTATTTAGGTTGTCAACATCGAAATCGTTAGAGATTACATTATAGTCAGAGAACCGTTGGTCTTCAATGAATGATACCGTATCGTTAAGGGCTACAGGCGGATCATTGACAGCAGTAATAGTTATATATATCGTAGCACTGCTTGCCGACCAGTCTGAGCCATCATTGGAACTATAGGTAAATGAATCAGAACCATACCAGTTAGATTCTGGGATATAAACTAACTTGTAATTGATTTGGGAAGCAGCAATTTCGAAAGGTAAATCGCCAATTCTCAATGTATCAGCATTGCCTGATGGGCCAAACAGTAACACACCATGCTGCGGAAATGTTTCAACGCGAATACTTCCCAGATTGTCATTTTTATCCACATCCTCAAAAGGATTGGGTTTTGTTGAAAAAGTAGTTGTAAGGAATGAGAGTTTTTCATCTTCCTTGCCAGAAACATAAATATCGTTTGCTACCGGCGGGGCATTAACATATTCAAACCGAATTGTAGCCCAAGTGGTATCCTGCCCGTCAGATGCACCCCACGACACTTCAACAACCCCATTATAAGCAACTGAAGGTGTATACGTTACCGAAGTGATCTGATTAAATGGAATAGTTCTAACCGAAGCACTTCCATTGATTTTAAATGTGCCTTTTGTGCCTGAAGGAACATTTAGCAAAAACGTTGTAAAAGAATCGTGAAGGTCTAGGTCGAAATAATTTGAAAAGAACTCATTTTTAGCTATAGTTTGTTCCGAATCTTCAGCCAGCCCTGAACGTATAATGTCATTAATTTGTGGCGGTTTATTTTTGTATACAACAGTGATCCTGCCCGCTGCTGTACCCCAGTTAATCCCGTCGAAACCATTCCATAAAAACGAAACAGAATTTTGGTTATACCCCAGAGGTAGCTCAACGCTAAATAGTTTACTTCCTATTTCGGCACTGGCATATTTTGTATTAGGCTGAACAGGTGCCCCATTGAAATTTAACACCGAACGGGAGGAAGCAGGAATTGAAACAATCTGAATTGAATCGAGTGTAAAGCCTGGAAATGTTGGATTCTTTATGTATTTTATAAATGTATCCAACCGCATAACAGCTACCTCATTCTCGGCCACTTCTATAATAAAATCGAGTGGAATTGGAGGTTCAGGTTTATCGAGAACCACAATATTTATAGCGGCACCTTGCAATCCAAATTCTGAACCATCGGAAGCATTCCAACCAAAAGAAGTAGTTCCAAACCAACCCATTGGAGGGTGGTATTCAAGCATTCCTGCCTGACTGAACGGAAATTCGAAAGGCTGGGTTACTTTAGCCCCGTTAAAAAAGAGAGCTCCCGTGTCAGGCAAAGAAGTAATCCGGATCGAACTAATCGCTTGCAAATCTTTATCGGTGTAATGGCGCAAAAACGAATCGGGTCGGAAAGAATAATTTATTCCCTCAAAGAATTGAACCATAAAATCACTAACAACCGGGGGGTTGTTAAGTACCTGTAAAGGCTGAGTGATCTGATCGGTACAACCTGTAGCGTCGGTAACTTCCAACGTAACCGAATAGTTTGGATCGATCAATTCATAAACAACATTTTGAGGATCCCGCTCGGTGGAAGTTGAGGGTTGTCCTCCTATGAACGACCACTGCAAAGCATTTATTGATGCCGTTGAAACCGACAAATCGGTAAAATCAACAGCGTCGCCTCGGTATACGGGTTGCGGTTCGTAACCGAAGGCGGCCTGTAGATTATTGATAGTAACAATGCGGAATACCGAATCGGAACATTGTTTGTCGTCGGTGGCAACAAATAACACATTCATTTGCTGCCCACGTGTATCTTTACTATATGTATGTGTAGTATTCTGACTTAACGAGCCTATACCATCACCAAATTCCCACTCATAAGAAGTTATTGCTCCATTGCTGGAGCTTGCTTGCCCTTGAAAATCTGTTTCGGTACCCGCGCAAACGAGTTCACCAACAAGGGGTGCGTTTATGGCGGCACTGATATTTTCGATATCGTATATTGTCATCCAAACCGGAGAAGTAACAGTATCGGTACAGCCCAACCGGTTCGACACAATAAGTTCAGGTTGATATTGTCCCCAATTAGGGTAAGCAAATTCCACACTATCTTTATCTGAAGTGCTTCCCGGCATAAATGTCCACTGCCAGCGGGTAATTTCAACCGTGTCCTTAGGCGCCGGAACACTACGATCGATGAAAGTAACCGGCACTCCCTGGCAAATCTCTAAATCACTGATTTCCATTGCACCAACAGGTGGCACACTGGTGTAAATTTTCTTTTTCTGATCGTTGCTTTCACCAAACTTCTCAAAGGTATAGCTCCCACAAACATTGCTGGTTAGCACAACACTTGGGCGTGCAAAACCTGCATTATTGTACCGGTAGCTGGTATCGTGTGCAGCAATTGCGTCATTGAATGGATAGGCATAATTTGGGTTTCCGTCTCCAAAGTCCCAGGTTATCGAGTCTACATCATCCATCTCGGTGAGTGAAAATACGATTTCGTTGGGAGAACATCTGGGAATCGGGTTGTATTGCAGTTTGGCATACGCCCCTTCAACATGAATATAATCTACTTTAGGACTTGATGTTACAACGCATCCGTTATCAAAATATACCTGAAGAGAAACAGTATAATCTCCAGGCGTATAATATTTGTGAACAGGCTCGGATGCTGGCTGGGTGTCATCGCCATAATTCCAAATATAAGCAACGGCATTTGTCCCAGTAGCATCTGGAATGAAAGTTGCGATTGCCGGGGCACACCCAATATTTGTTTCTGTAGCAGAAAAACCTGCAGAAATGTTTATCACATTTATGGTTTCAGAATATGTTCTTTCGCACCCACCGGGAGCAACAACACGCAAATTAACGGTATAACTTCCCGCAACATCGAACGAATATGCGAATTCAGTTTCAGCTTTAACCTGCTCCCCTTTCCCATCTCCAAAATCCCAATAATACGTAAGCCCCTGACCTTGCGAACGATTATGGAAACTTACCGCGGTTGAATTACATAAATTCTGATCGTAGGCAAATTTGGCATCAAATGATTGAATAGAAATGAGGTTATTCACAGTCAATTCCGAAGAACATCCGTTGCTATCTGAAACTCTTACCATTACTGAAAAGATAGAATCCCGGCTATATGGGTGAGACACCGAGTTTGAAGCCATCGTTGCGTTTGTTCCGTCGCCAAACTCCCAATAAAAACTTACCGGAACTCCATCGTCTCCAGGTGTTTTGCTCACTTGGGCAGTGAAGGTTACATCACGGTCACAGACTGGTTGTGGTAAATACGATATTCCGTCAATAATTGGGCCTTTAACCTCTATAGCATTATCCATTTCGGATGAAAAAGAACAAGCACCTGCTGCCCCATAAATCTGAACAGCAACAGCATAATTCCCAGGCGTTTGAAAGGTATGGATCACTGCTGCTAAGGAAGATTGCCTAATTATTGTGCCATCCCTGAAATCCCAAACCACCGAATCGACCGCAAAATTTGATGAAAATTGAGAATCGTCGAGTGTAAATTCAACCTGCAAGGGCGCACATCCGCTTAAAACCTTGGGCTGAATTATCTCAACATCATCATTAAATTCATAGAGGATAATTTCTTGTTGATAGATATCAGAACAATAAGTATCGGGATCAGTTGCCTCCAACGTAACCACATACGTACCGGGCGCGCTGTATTTGTGCAACGGATTTTTCTCAGTGCTGCTGGTTCCATCTCCAAAATTCCACGAATAATTAGTTGTAGCACCAACATTATTGGTAGTTTGGTTTGAAAAAGCCACATCGAAAATGTTACAGAACGATGAACTTACCGTAGAGAATGTAGCTTTAGGCCCGTCAATATGAATGTCGGAGACTCGATATGGTGCTGATTCGCAGCCATTGTCAATGGCAACTACATCGATATAAAAGACACCAATATTTTTGAAACGATAATTAAACGTGTGTATTGGAAAGGTAAGAGCACTCACCGTAATGACCGTATCGGGATAAACTATAAAACGCAGAGAGTCGGTTCCGGCAGGAACTTCGACCTGCAAGCTAATCCCTGTAGGATAACAACGATCGGGTTGATTAAGAGTAACATTATTAATAACCAGAGGATTGGAAAAACGAACTGCATTAAAAAGCACACGTTCGTAAAAACACCCGGAAGCCGTACGAACCCTTACCTTAACAGAATAAACGCCGGGTAAGGTATATGTATGAGCAGCCTCAGAAGTTGCAGTAAATGCATCATAGGTACCGTTATTGTCGAAATCCCAGGAGAATTCAACAGGTTCATCGTATGCCGAGCTGAACACTGCCGAAAAGCGGGTTTCCCCTGCCGGAGAACAACCATTAACCGCACCGCTCAGAATAATATCGCTAATACTTGACTCTGAAATAAGAATCGATTTATTGATTGAATCGGAACAAATTCCATTAGCAACAACCAAACTAATGCTGTAATTTCCGGGAGCAAGATCAGTAATTTCTGCCGGTTGTTGACCTGTAACCATGATCCACGGCGAAGCATTACGACGATAATACCATTTCCATGAAGTTAAGTTGAAAGTCGATTTACTTTTATCTGTCAACGCAAGAGACATCGTCCCCGCGCAATCACCTTGATATTGGGCAACAAAATCAGCCTCAATATTTTCGACCAAAATATTACGGGTAATAACACGTTCGCAGCTATCAGTGAATTTGGCATATAACGTAGCCGGGAAATTACCTGCCTCGGTGTAAGTCCACGTTGGGTCTTGCCCCGATGCATCGATAGTCCCATCACCGTCAAAATCCCAGGTTCGCGAAACAATGGTTGAAGAAACATTATCGTCGAACGAAAAGGTTGTACCCAGACATGCCTGACTGGGAGTAACGCTAAAAAAGGCGCTATTGTTGCTATTGAACAACACGGTATCGACAAAGGCATCAGACTGGCAACCTTGTTCTGAAACAGTTACCAAAGAGACTATATGATTACCCGTAGACGTAAAGTTGTGAACGTAAGGTATATCAAGCGTATTGATTTGTTGCCCATCCACAGTCCATGTAGCCGACTTAACAGTACTTCCAACGAGTGCGGTTTCGCGGGTAAAAGAAGTTGGCGAAGGTTCGCAAGCGTTACCTTTCAAGAACGTAAATGAATTTTCGGGTTTATCATACACCGTAAAAAGGTTCTCAGCTTTCACTTGCCCCTTGCACCCGTTCGCGTCGGTCACTGTAAGGTCGATAGTATAAACGCCATCTTTCAAGCCCTCAATCACGGTAGAATTTGAAACCGATGCATATTGTTGCTGATCAGTGAATTGATTGGAAAACCATTGATAATATTTTGCCCCGGAGGGACTCGCGGTTAATGTAACTTGAAAAGGTTCACATGCATCAACTAAGGGTGAGCGGCTAATTGCAGCAGCAGGTAAAGGGTAAACAGTTATTTGATCGGAATATGTGTAAGTTGTTGAATTATATACAAAAGAAAGGGTAACGGTATAAGTTCCAGGAGAGGCATAAACTGCTGCAGTATTATCGGCATATTTAGAGGAATTGCCATTCCCGAAATCCCAGTTATAAGTAACCCCGGCATTTACTTCTGACTTATTCGAAAATTTAACGTATTGAGTACCACAACCTCGCTGTACACTCATAGAAAAAGCTGCATACGGACTACTGGTATCATGAACAATGATTTTAAAATTTAAGGATGAAGAATACTGACCATCACTTGCAAGAACGGTAACATTGGCCACTTGGGGCGCTGCTACCACACCACTAATTATATTTCCCGATGCCGTAAGTCCTGTCGGAAGTCCAGTAATGGTAAGCTGGAGGGGATCATTATTTTCGTCTCGAAAGGCATTTGACGGAATTGCACATGAAAAAACCTCTCCCGCCCGGGCATGCTGATTAGGAATTCCTAAATCGGGTACCGGGGGAAGATTTTGCGCATGAGTTGCCAAAACAGCAAAAAGCAGGCTGAAAAACACAACCCACTGCCCAAACTTATACCAGCTTACACTTCCGCACTGTCTCATTCATTTCTAACTTCATGACTCCAGGACATTCCGCAACCGCCCCAAAGCCTCACCTGTAATGGAAAAGAGAGTTCAACTATAATTCTCAAGATCGAATTTCCCTACCACACTTTTTTATAGTGCTAAAATATAAAAAGTTCGTTAAGGTGAGTAATATTTACGTGTTTAATTCATAATAAACCCGTTATTTCGGGTTATATCCATTTCAATTCCCTTTTCGGCACAAAAAGGGAATTGTGAAAAACACTCAATAATTAATATCTCATACCTTGTGATACTATTTATTTGCAATAATCTGAAAAACAAGTGTAACAAATTCACTGCGCGTATAAAAACTAAGAAGTAAGGAAAAAAAATATGATTAAGGAAAACGACTGCAAAGAAATGAAAGGATTTTGTGAATTTTTATTTTGTGAATAACGGTTTGTATGTTACTTTTGCAGCTCAAATAAAGTTCGGGGTGTGGCGCAGCCTGGTAGCGCACGCGTCTGGGGGGCGTGGGGTCGCAAGTTCAAATCTTGTCACCCCGACAAAAAATCAAAGGGTTAGCAACTAGTTGCTAACCCTTTTTTAATGCATTCTAGCAACCTGTCCGAAAATAAAAATGATTTTAAAATCTTCTTATCAAAAACACAATATTCATCTCTCATGGTCAGTCTTCGTAAGCCAATAAAATGAAAACTAATTATTTGTTTGAATTGTGAACAAAATTAGTTTACTTTATAGTCAAGTATAAACCCAATTATCTGACATCTAAAACATAAACAACCATGTTCCAACCAAAACTAGAGCGTTTGTTGCGTTTGATGATGCTTCTAACGTCAAACTCCACAAATACGTTGGCTCAACTTGCCGATAAGTTGAACACATCTGAAAGAAGCATCTACCGATATATCGACACCTTTAAGGAAGCCGGATTTGTAATCAAGAAGAATGGCAACGTGTTCCGAATTGATAAATCCTCGCCATACTTCAAGGATATCAGCCAATTGGTGCATTTCACCGAAGAAGAAGCTTACATACTGAAAAGCGCCATCGAGAGCATTGACGAGAACAACCTGATAAAACAGAACCTGAAAAAGAAACTTTACACGGTTTACGATTATAATATATTGGCCGAGACTGTTGTAAAAGGCAAAAATGCTTTTAACGTGAACAAGCTGGTTGAAGCCATTGAGCAAAAAAAGAAAGTACTTCTAAGGAATTACAGTTCGGCAAACAGCAACGAGGTAAGCAACCGAATTGTTGAACCTTTTAAATTCACAACCAACTACATACAGATTTGGGCTTACGAAGCATCAACACGAAAAAACAAGCTATTCAAAATATCGAGGATTGCAGAAGTTAACTTACTGCCCAATGATTGGGAATTTGAAAACGAACATAAAACCGGGTTCATCGATGTTTTCCGCATAAGCAGTGAAAATCAGGTTGACGTGAGTATTGAACTTAGCCTACGGGCAGCAAACCTATTGGTAGAAGAGTATCCTTTAGCCGAAAGGCACCTCGAAAAACTGGCCGACAATAAATGGAGATTTAACACTCAGGTATCAAGTTTCGAAGGGATTGGACGATTTATTATGGGACTGATGAACGAGATTGCTATTGTTTCGCCCCAAGAACTAAAGGAATTTATATACACGAGATTGAAACAAAATTTAAACAATTTACAGTAACAATTTTACACTTTGACACAAGCTGTCAAAACCCTACCATACATTTGTTCAATATAAACAACAATTAACAAATGGAGGATACAATTATGAACGACAGGCATTTTTCAAATTTCAACATTGCAGGCTTCACCTACTATGATGGCATTGAAGTGTTTAGCGAATTAAAAATTGGAACACTACTCACGATGGTAGCCGAGCCCAACAACAAGTACGATCCCAGTGCCGTGGCAATTTATTACAACGACAAAAAACTAGGCTTTGTACCGCGCGAAAACAACGAATTACTGTTCAAGTTTATGGAACTAGGACACAAAGAGTTGTTTGAGATCCGCGTGAACCGAATTTCGCCAGAATCGCATCCCGAGAAACAAATTGGTGTAATTGTAAGGATAAACGAGAAAAATAAAAATGAAAACCCTTCTTCTTGACTAAGACAAAATTGGTTCTCGCAGATTACGCTAATCTCACAGAATACATTCCAGAATGGAATGATTTTATCTGCGCAATCAGTGATATCAGCGAGAAATAAAATTTCGAGCAGAAACAAGGATATTCTTTAAATTAATAAACAGTCGTATAATGAGATTCAAAATCAGTTTTAATCGTACCGGCAAGCAACGCATGCTGCCAATGGATTACCAGTATTACCTTGGTGCATGGATTTACAAGGTAATTGGAAAAGCCGACCCCGGTTTTGCAACATTCTTGCACGAACAAGGGTATTCCGACGGCAATAAAAATTTCAAACTATTCGGGTATTCTCCGCTGAATTTTGGAAAACCAATACTTTGGAAAGAAAAATCGCTGTTCGAAATAAATGCAAATACTCTAACCATTGAAGTTGGGTTTTACATACCCGATGCTGCCGAGCGCTTTATTGTGGGGCTTTTCACCCAACAAGAAGTTTTCGTGGGCGACCGTTTCAATGGCATCGACCTGACTGTATCGCAGGTAGAACGCCTCCCCGACCCTACTATTACCGAAACACAACAATACCGGGCACTTTCACCCGTGGTGGTAAGCATTATGCCCGAAGGAGAAAAATATGCCCGTTACCTTGCCCCCACCGACGAAGACTATACCATGTTACTAAAAAACAACCTAGTGCAAAAACTGAAAACAATACCCAATACTCCCGTCCTGCCTATCAACTTCGAATTTGATTTTGAATTAAAAGGCAGCTCTAAATCGAAATTGGCAACCATGAAACCCGGCACCGCGCAACAAAGTAAAGTGCGGGGTTATGTGTTCGATTTTGAACTTAAGGCCCCCTTGGAAATACACCGTTTGATCGTTTCAAGCGGCATTGGCGAAAAAAATTCAACTGGCTTTGGATGGGTTGAAGGAGTAAAATAAACAGGACGAAATGCAAACAATTGAAAAGCTTGAACACGGACAATTTTACCACATCTACAACCACGGGGTTGGCGAAAGGAATTTATTTCGCGATGCCAATAACTACGAATACTTTTTGGAGCTGTATGACAAATATGTAACGCCAGTAGCCGATACGTATGCGTGGTGTTTGATGCCTAACCACTTTCATGTGTTGGTGCGGATAAAGGACGTTGAAGAATGTTTAAACCTGACAGGTTTCGAAAACCTGTCAGGTTTAAAACCGCTACATCAACATTTTTCAAATTTGTTCAACGCATACACAAAGGCCCTCAACAAATACCACCAAACCCGCGGCGCGCTATTCGAACGCCCGTTTAAACGTAAACTAATCGACACCAACGAATACCTGCGACAGGTTGTGGTTTACATACACAACAACCCCGTTCATCACAGGTTCTGTAAGCACCCGTTGGAGTATCCTTGGAGCAGCTACCTAACGTGCACCTCCGACAAGGCAACGAAACTAAAACGAAACGAAGTAATAGCCTGGTTTGGCGGAAAGCAAGAATACGAAAAAGAACACCGCAAGAAAATTGACATGAACGAAATGGACAAGTTATTGGAACTATAAACCTGTCAGCGTGCGAAGCTCCTGACAGCGTTTGGATGTTGAACGAACAGTGAACTATACAACGCCGACTGGTCTAACGGCGATGTCGGGTTTGCGCAACTTCCAACAAAACCTGTCAGCGTGCGAAGCTCCTGACAGCGTTGGTGGAAGAAGGTTGAATGAAAAATAAGAAAACCTATAATGTATCAATATGATTAAAGAAATTTGCCAATTTGTGGAAACACTAGAAGAGCAAGCTCCCGATCTATTTGAAGAAGGAGCCAAGCTCAAGGAAGGTATTTACGTTGCTTTGGACATCGCTCTGGAGGATGGTAAATATGTACTCAAGAATGTTGATGAAAACGGAAATATCTTAAACGAAGATATTGGCCTCTTTACGAAGAAAGAGGAACTAACTCCTTTTTTCGAAAAATGCAGGAAAGTATTGCAATTGTCAAATCCTGTTGATAAAAATAAAATATTTAATCCTAATCTTAAGATTTTCAACGTTACTTGTTCTCCTTATGCTGTTGGATTCACCAAGAAAGGGATAATCAACAACATTGAAAAAATACGTAAAGATGGAACTACTGTTGGTAAAAGCGGTATTCTAAATGAGCTTACTAAGCAATACCTAAAAAAAGCCGAAGAGTATGTTGAAGAAGGGCAATCTAGTGCTTGGTTCAATGCTTTAAAGTCATGGCTAACAGTATACTTTTGGGAACTTGTTGATAAAATTGGATTCAATGATTTAAAAGACGGGTATGTAATTGTTTTCTTTCATAAAGAAGTACCGATAGTGCAATACAAAAAGCCTTATTTAAAATATGTTGGTGAAAATGTTTTTAATAAAGCTGAGTTTAATACCTCATATCAGGATATTATCTATGGAGTAAGCGACAGTCTTAATACATTTAATGACAAAAAACGCTTTCTTAAACATCAATCTGCCAGTTTTAGATTTAACTATCGAGTACATGGTGAAGATGCGCAGTTGGTTCTAAAATTCTATCAACTAAGCAAAAACAAGCAACTTCCTAACCCTCTTCCGATCTTTGTTGATAAAGAAGAAGCAAACTTAAATGCAGATGTAGTCAAACTTTTCAACAATGAAAGAGTTTCTGGGTATTCTGAGATCATTCGGTCACTACTAGATCTTCGAAAAACGAACCTTCAGAATTTCTATCTTATGTTTGTTCAGAAAGGTCAAATCATTGATCTGGATTTTGTGCCTGTTTTTAAATACACGTTGAAAGATAAAGAAGAAAATGATTTCACGTTAAAGGAGATGTTTGGGACAGAGCCAGTCATGTATTTCAACAGTAAAGATCACAACGTATTTGATTTTCAATTTATGGTTGTGAATCCTATTTTCAACAAGCAACTGGTACAGGAAACCAAAGCGGGTGCCTTGTGGATTAAATACTTCGACGATTTAGAAATAAAGCCCGATTATGGTTTAACCGATGCAATCTATAATCTCCTTTACAAATATCGTAAAGCATGGTACGACTTCATTTACAAATCGAAACAGCAGACAATTACCATGACCATGATAGATGAAATGTTCAAGGATTCCATTATTGATGATTTGAGGCATGATGAAGAATTAAAGAAAACAGCACAAATGCGAAAGAAGCTAAGCCTCTGGTTTGGCTTACAACCTTTATTCGATAACAATTTTAAAACTAATAGTATGGCAAATAAAACCGTTGAATTACAGACGAAGATTCGGGAGATTGCCCAAACCGAATCATTTCACATCACAACCGATGATGAATTCGCTTTTGCAGCAGGGCAGCTTATTTGGAAATTATTGATCCAAAGTGAATCGGCTAACCGATCGCACGCACTACTTGAACCGTTCTTGCAAAAAACAGAACCTGTTCTGTTTAAACAAGCCATTGCGAGCACGTTCAATATGTACAAATACAAGTTTGCACTCTATCCTACTAAGTATGAGTTCGATAAACTGCTTAGTGAAGTGATGGGATATGATCCTGACATTTTAAATATGAAGGAACACTTGCCAATGATTTTGGCGGGTTATTTTTCCGAATCAATTTTCAAGAAACAATAATCATTAAAACAAATCAATATGACTTATTCAAAAAGAATTTTCGGTGCAGCGATAATAAAAGCAATAAATGCAAACTATAACGCTGATTTTTCTGGTCAACCAAGAACACTCCCGAATGGAGTGGTTTATGCAACCGATAAAGCATTGAAATATGCAGTAAAGAATTTTTTGAAAGAAAACTATTCTTCCGAAAAGGTTTTCTACTTCAAACGTTTCAATGAAGAATTCATTCCGTATAGTTTGGATGATGCATTTGCAACTGCTTTCCCTGAGCATAAAGATGAAAAAGACAAAAAAATTATTGCAAAAGATCTTCTTAGTTGCATTGATATACGATTGTTTGGGGCAACTTTTGCCAAAAAATCGAAAACTAACAATGTCGCAATCTCTGTACACGGTCCAGTACAAATTACACATGGTGTAAATATTTGGCACGAAAACAATTTCTATTCGGAACAGATTATGTCGCCGTTCAGAAATCCGAATGAAGCAAGTGAAGACAATTCAGCCACTACTCTTGGCCGTCAAAGCCGTTTGCACGAAGGGCATTATTTGCATCATTTTTCTGTGAATCCGAAAAATTTGGAAGATATTACCGAATTGGCAGGAAAAGACACGAAAGTGCTTTCTGTCGACGACTTTGCCAAGCTGAAAGAAGCTTTGCAAAAGGGAGTCACTTATTACGATTCGGCCGCCAAAGCAGGTTGTGAAAATGAATTATTGGTTTGGGTTACTTTAAAACCAGAATCCAAACTCGTGCTTCCCAATTTCACGCAGTTGATGAAAATGGACAAAGAAAAAGTGGACGGCAAAGTCCAACTTGATTTGGCTGAGTTGAAAGCTGTTGTTGAAGCAAATACTTCTGAGATTGAATCAATCGAAATCAGTTTGAATCAAGCATCGATTGTGGTAAAGAATGCGCCACAAAACGCAACAGTTAAAAGTTTGTAGAAATTAATTATCCCTGACAGAGTTTGAAACCCTGTCAGGGATCAACAACCGAAATATGGAAAAATTAGTTTCAATTAACATTAAATCGGATTTTGGTTTTTTGAAGAAACCCGACACCAACGATCCGATTTATCTGACCTTCAATATGCTTCATAAACCATCCCTTTTAGGAATTCTCGGAGCTATTATAGGCGAAAAAGGGTTTCAAAAACATGGCGAGATGCCCGAATACTACAGAAAGCTTAAAGGCGTAAAAGTATCAATTGCGCCATTAGAAGAAAATGGTAAAGTCTATCACGAGAATGGAAATTTCTCCAAGACTATTATCAAATACAACAATACAACTGGATTGGCAAGCGAAGAAGAAGGTGGCAACCTAATGGTTACAGAGCAAGCATTGGTCGCTCCGGCATATAAATGTTGGATTCTGTTAAACCTGGGAAACGAAACAGAAGCAAAACTCTACTGCTATTTAAAAGAAAACAAAGCTGAATATCTGCCCTACCTGGGTAAAAATGAATTTTCGTTGTGGTGGGATAATTTTGAGGAATATGATTATGAATTATTCAGACCGGAAGGCATTTTTAGAATTGATAGCCTTTTTATTAAAGAAATACCAGTCAAAGACGGAAAATATGAGACCCTTTTTCAGCTTGATATATCTTCTACTGAAGGAGCAAATTATTTGTATTTCGAACGTTTGCCAGTACGCTATGAAGAGACTAAATTATTTCAATACGAGTATGAAAATTTTGCATTCACGAACTGGCAATTGAAACAAAATTACAAACTGCCAAGCGAATACACATTGTATAAATTGTCAAGTGATGAAATCATCCAACTGTTTTAAAGTTCATTCGGAGAATCTTTTAATGCTTTTTGATGAGCTTCAAAAGACTTACTATGCCCATTTGTCGCACGACAGAAAGGAAAAGGAAACTCTTTTTGAACACTCAAAGTTGGTCTCAGATTATTGTCTGATGCTGATTGATGCTCATGGAATTGAGATAATAATTGATTCCTTAATTGAGAAACTCAATCAGAACATGCCAATTAAGAATCACAAAGAATTTGAAAGCCTCTTAAAAGAATCTTTTCTGGCAGCTATTATTTATCATGATTTGGGTAAGGTAAACCCTAATTTCCAGGTTTTAAGAATGGAAAACGAATTGTTTCTCCAAGACAAGAATCTTTCAATTCAATCGTACCATTCGTTTTTGGGATCTTACCTCTATGCGAATGTCTTTCTAAAAAGGATATTTGAGAATGAAAAGTTTAGCATTGAAGAAAAATTGCTTTTGTACTTTATAGTTCTTCTTTTTTCCAGTGCAATCATCAAGCATCACAATTCGATTATTGATTTATCATTTGAACTCGATGAGCAACAAGTTGATGATTGTTTTTCATTTTTAAAGACATACAGTATTCAATTCGACAACGGCTTTGGCAAAAATTTCTTTTTAAGTGCAGTAAAGATTCTAGAGGAGGTCAACAAGCTTGTTGAGGACAAACGGGAAGTTTATTTTTCTTTATTCGCAACAACCAAAATACTCTATTCATTATTAACCGCTTCCGATTTTTATGCGACCAACGAGTTCATGACGAAAATCGAAATCGATGAATTTGGCACATTAAGCAAACCCGAAAAGGAAAAACTTATCGAACGGTTCAAAACCGTGAAGCCTTATAACAAAGACTTGTATGAGAAATTGGAACACTACCACTCTATTCCTTTCGAAGAGTTGACTGAACGGAACAATCAAAACTTGAATATCCTAAGGCAAAAACTTACTGCCGAAATGATTTCGAATTTAAGAGAGCACTCCACAAACAGATGCTTTTATCTGGAAGCTCCTACTGGTGCGGGAAAGACAAACTTATCGCTGGCGTTTGCTACCGAGCTAATGAATGTCGATTTCTCGTTAAATAAAGTGTTCTATGTTTTTCCTTTTACCACCTTAATTACTCAAACGTTTAAGTCGATAAAGGAGACTTTAGAGATTGACAACAATTCCATTATTCAACTCCATTCAAAAGCAGGATTTCATGAAAAAGGAGATGGCACGTATGGAAATGAGAAACGTTTATATCTGGACAATTTATTTGTAAATTACCCAATTGCGCTTCTATCGCATGTTCGGTTCTTCGACATACTGAAAGGGAATGAAAAGGAGAGCAACTACTTGTTGCATCGGTTGTGCAATTCGGTTGTAATCATTGACGAAATTCAAACCTATAATCCCGAACATTGGGATAAGATTGTCTATTTTCTTGCCAATTATGCCCAGTTATTCAACATCCGGGTTTTAATCATGTCGGCAACTCTTCCTAAAATAGATGCGTTGCATGAAAACTTGAAAGGATCATTTATTTCTTTGATTTCGAACCGGGATCAATACTTCTCGAATCAGAATTTTGCAGGCCGGGTTTCATTTGACTTTACTTTGGCTGACAAAAAAAGACCAGATAATGAGGAGAAGGAAAACTACCTAATCGAATTGTCTGAATTCATGATTGAAAAAGCAGAACAGTATGCAAGTTCAAAAGATGAAAAAGTAAAAGTCTTGATTGAATTCATTACAAAGAAAACCGCAGCACTGTTTTTCAGTATCATTAATCAGGACTGCCGTTTTGAAGAATACAAAATCCTTTTGCTTTCTGGCGATATTCTTGAATTTAGGAGAAAGCAAATCATCAATTCAATAAAGGAACAAGAATTCCCCAAAGTGATAGTTGTATCAACACAGGTTGTTGAAGCGGGTGTTGATATTGATATGGATTTAGGATTTAAGGATCGTTCGCTAATAGATAGCGATGAACAATTGGCTGGGCGTATCAATCGGAATGCATCAAAAGATAATTGCATTGTCTATTTGTTTGATTGCGACAAGACGAGTACCATTTATGGTTCAGATTCTCGCTACAAAGTACAGCAAACGGATAAAGATATTTTCGACGACTACAAAGAGATTCTTGTAAAGAAGCAATTTCATGCTTTGTACGAAAAGGTATTTGAGCAAAAATCAAAGAATATGAGGAACGTTTTTCATGCTGACAATAGTTACTATCAACATTTTAAAAACTTCAATTTCTCGAAACTCCATGCTGAATTCAAATTGATTGAGGATAATGACAGCCAGCAACTATTTATTCCGATTCCAATTCCTGTTTCTTTCTTTGAAAACATTTCAGATATAGAGAAAATGGAAGCTTTAACAGGGGAAATGGAATATGTAGATGGGGTTAAAGTTTTTGAATACTACGAAAAGCTAATAAAGATGGAATTTGACGACTTTACAATGAAAAGAATCGAATTTAAAAAACTGGGGAGTATCATGTCGCAATTCTGCATTTCAGTATATAGAAAGCAACTTGAAGCTATTGGAGACATGCTGCATCCAGATAAAAGCAAATATGGCTTTCAATATTTATTGAATTGGGATTTATGCTATTCACCTGAATACGGATTCGATTCGAGAAAGGTTGAAACAAGTATATTCATTTAAACCTAACTTAACTATGAAGAAGGGATCCACCGTGATGTTTTGGCATTTCAACTGCTCAAAAAAGAGGAAATCAAAGAACAACCTTATTTCATCATCGACCGCAAATACGACAGCGAGTTGGGCTTGCAGTTGGATGTTGAAGAAAGGAATTTTGATGCGATGATCTTTTAACCCCCCAATCCTGACAGGTTTCAAAAACCTGTCAGGATTGGAAGCAATATCAACACACCAATATACAAACGCTGACGAGGTCTAACGACGCTGTCAGGTTTTGTATCTACACGGTTGTGGGGGCGGCCAAACCCAACAGCGTCCCAAAGGATCTGTCGGCGTTGAGGTCGCATAAACGAAGGACAGTAATCAACACTTGCTGCTTATACGCTTTGAGGCCGCATAAACGAAAAATAATTATTGTTCGCCATTACAACACAATCGACGCTGTCAGGTTGGGGAAAAAACCGTTCTTTGACATACTGAAAATAAACACTTTAACACAATACGTACTCATCTGAATACAAACTGCTCATTTAAACCCGATGGGTTTCGAAAACCTGTCGGGTTTAATAAGCAGATTTGATTATATTTGCTATACATTTTACACGCAAACTATATAAAATCATCAACTTATGGCAACAGCTAATTTAAAAAAACATCTGACTACCCTGTCGAAAGATGAGCTGGTGAAACACATTATCGAACTCGATAAAAAATACAAGACTGTTGAAGAATTCCATCATTTTCTACTGTCGAGCGATTCCAAAAGCACGGTGAAAAAGTATAAAGAGGTAATCGAAAACGAATACTACCCCAAGCGCGGAGAACCCAAAATGCGTCTGTCGGTAGCACGCAATGCAATTGGCGAAGCAAAAAAACTGGGCCTCGATGCCCTATCGCTGGCCGACCTGATGCTTTTCTATGTAGAAACCGGGGTGAGGTTTACCAACGATTATGGCGACATTGACGAAGCATTTTATAACAGCATGGAAAGCATGTATCTTAAAGCCCTGAAATTTATGCACAAAGAACGAATGCTTGAACTTTATCGCACACGCGCCGAATCGATACTTAACAATACCCGGGACATTGGATGGGGATTTCACGATACCTTGGGCGATTATTTCTACGAGTTCTATGATTAACCTCGCGAACGGGTTAAGCTATAATGCGTTGACTAACAATCACCAAATCGCGTAATCATTCATCCATTCAAAACTCACTCATCATGACGACTACCGGAACCCACTTTAACTACTACCTCATTTGCCACCGTAAATTATGGTTGTTTGCCAACGGTATCAACATGGAAAACAACTCCGATTTGGTGTACGAGGGAAAGCTAATTCACGAGAACTCGTACGAAAGGCGAAGCGAAAAATTCGAGGAAGTTGAAATCGGAGGTATAAAAATCGACTACTTCGACCGGAAAAACAATGTAGTACACGAAATAAAAAAATCGGACAAGAAAGAACAAGCCCACGAATGGCAAGTAAAATATTACTTGTACGTGCTCGAAAAGCATGGAGTTATGGGAACAACAGGATTATTGGAATATCCCAGGCTTCATAAGACCCACACGGTTGAGTTAACCGATGCCGACCGGAACGATATTGCCCGTATGGAAACCGAAATTGAACAGTTGATTTCCGCGGAGGGTTGTCCGCCTGCCCTAACACGAAGCAAATGCTCCAGTTGTAGCTACTTCGACTTTTGCTGGAGCGGAGAATGAAATTCTATTGAACTAATTTACAAATTGTAAATTACAAATTGTAAATTGCAAAATGTAACTTAAATTAGAAAGTAAATGAAACCCGAAAACCCTTTTCTTACAACAGGATACTATTCTCCCGAATATTTTTGCGATCGTGAAAGTGAAACCCGCCAGTTACTTAATTATTTGGTAAATGGACAAAATGTAACGCTTACTTCTGTAAGGCGAATGGGTAAAACCGGGTTGATCAAACATCTTTTTTACCAGTTGCCTGCTAATTGGAAAGGAATTTATGTCGACATCCTTTCAACAGAAACGATGTCGCAATTTCTCGATGCCTTTGCCACGGCAGTTATTCAGTCGATGCCAGAAAAAGAGACTTTGGGACAGAAACTTTGGAATTTTATTAAATCGATGCGACCGGTTATCAGTTTCGATTCCCTTACTTATTTGCCTCAGGCTTCCTTTGAACTGAGAGCTAAAGAAGCAGAAAATCATATTAATTCAATTTTGCAATTTCTTGAAAAGCAGGATTTCAAAGTTGTAGTGGCAATTGATGAATTCCAGCAAATTACCAAATACCCTGAAAAAAATGCCGATGCATGGTTAAGATCGGTAATTCAGCAGATGAACAACGTGAAATTTATTTTTTCCGGAAGCCAACAACATGTAATTAACGACCTTTTTAATTCTCCTTCGCGTCCTTTTTACCGTAGCACAGTAATGCAAAGCATTGGTAAGATTGATCAGGGTAATTATTTTCAGTTTATTTTGAAGTGGTTTATTTTTGGGGGAAAAAAAATATCAGACTCAATTATTGATGAGATGCTTACCTGGGCTAATATGCATACGTTTTATGTGCAACTTATTTGTAACAGGGTATATTCCTGCGGGGTGCAGGAGATAACCGGAGAAGTATGGAGAGAAGAAGCCTATAAACTTTTAAAAGAGCTCGAAGTAGTATTTTATAATTACAGGAATATGCTTACCGGGCCTCAATGGAACTTGTTAAGAGCAATTGCTATTGAAAGGGTCGTTTATTCACCTACCTCAAAGGATTTTATTGCGAAGCATAGTTTGGGAAGTCCCTCTACCGTTTTGCGTTCGTTAAAAGCATTACTGGACAGGGAGATGATTTATTCATCTTTTACTGACGAGGGTGTGATTTATTATTCGATGTACGACGTACTGTTTCAGCGTTGGTCTGAATCAAGATAACCTCAGAACTTACTCATTCACCAATACCATTATTCTGTCATTATGAAACAAACCTACTATCTCTTCAACCCCGGGCACATCAACCGAAAGGACAACACCCTTCAGTTTGTGCCATACGACGATGGCGGCAACGAAATGCCCCCACGCTATCTGCCGGTCGAAAATGTGGGTGAGCTGTATGTATTCGGTTCTCTCGATGCCAACTCGTCGCTCTATAATTTCTTGGGACAACAGCAAATTGCCGTTCATTTTTTCGATTATTACGAAAACTATACCGGCTCGTTTATGCCACGCGATTCGTTATTGTCGGGCAAAATGCTAACAGCGCAAGTAACGGCACAGCAAAACAAAGCCAGGCGTATGGTGGTGGCACAGCGCATTCTCGAGGGCGCATCGTATAACATGGTCAAGAACCTGAAATATTATAACAGTCGGGGGAAAGACCTTGAACCAATTATTGGCCTAATTGAGGGGTATGCCAGCCGCATTCCAGAAACCCGTGCTATCGACGAACTGATGGGACTCGAAGGGAACATCCGCAAAAATTACTACGAAGCATTCGAGCTAATCCTGAACGACTTCAGCATGGGCGAACGCAGTTATCGCCCGCCGTTGAACGAGGTGAACGCGCTGATATCGTTTGGAAACATGATGTGCTACAGTCAATGTTTGCGCGCCATACACCAAACGCAACTTAACCCCACCATCAGCTTTTTGCACGAGCCCGGCGAACGGCGTTACTCCTTATCGCTCGACCTAGCCGAGGTTTTTAAACCGTTGCTGGTCGACAGGGTGATTTTCAAAGTATTGAACAAACGAATGGTGCAAGCCTCCGATTTTGAAGCCACGTTGAATCGGGTATTGCTTAAAACAGCAGGCAAAAAAACCTTTGTTCAGGCGTTTGAAGAGCGGTTAAAAGAAACCATTCAACACCGGGCACTGGGTCGAAGTGTAAGCTATAAGCATTTGATGAAACTGGAATGCTACAAGTTGCAGAAGCACCTGTTGGGCATCGAAGAATACAAACCCTTTAAAATGTGGTGGTGATGTATGTAATTTTGGTATACGATGTAGGCGAAAAACGGGTAGGCAAAATGTTGAAATTATGCCGCAAATACCTGAACTGGATCCAGAATTCGGTTTTTGAAGGCGAAATAAGCGAGGTGAAGTTATTAGAATTAAAGTTATCGGCGCAAAACATTATGGACGAGGAGACCGACAGTTTGATTGTATTTAAAACCCGGCAAGAGAAGTGGTTGGAGAAGGAAATTGTGGGTAAGGAGCGGCAAAATCTCGATAACTTTCTATAGCACAAAGTTGTCGATGAAGCAAAAAATTGAGTTTAATGGTGCGTTTTTAATTAACAATTAAATACATGTTTTAAGTTTCACAACTGAAAATAAGCGTTTTAACAAGTGTTGTCGAATCCTGCATAAAAAAGCATTTTGATTGATCGACGATTTTTAGGATAAAAAAACCTATATTTGCGTGAGCTAATTGATTGAAAATTAGCTTAATTTTTTGCCGTCTTTGACG